>JAHHGR010000011.1 GCA_019359725.1 Aphanocapsa lilacina HA4352-LM1
ACGCTCTTGTAGGGTAAGCTGGCTGAAGCTCATAGGGGTTCCTGGTTGTCGTAGTAAACGTCAGGATACCTCTATGAGTCCCTCAGCGGAAGGCTCTCAAGCGTTGCACTTCATTTTTGAATCGGCGGGTTTTGACAAGTTGCGGAAAATCGAGTAGCATCAGCTCAACAATAATTATTTCACTTAGCCCAAAGTCTACACGATTTTGGGCTTCTTTTTGTAACCCCAATTTCTAGCGTTCAACACTTCTGGGAGTATCTGAAGGACAGGCTGAGTTGGAAGTTGTTCAAAGACTTGAAAGAGTTGCAGGAGAAAGTGTGCGAGCTGATGGTGAATACAACGAAAGAGGTCATAGCATCGTTGTCGGGCTATCCCTGGATCCTCGACTCTTTAAATCGCGCAGGTATTTAGCTAAACGGTATCAGCCGCTAGTTTCTCCTTCGAGCAGTTTGTGCTCGCGCTCTTCGTCTTTGCCGCTCAGCCAGTCCCAGACATCGCCCACCCCATCGGCGACAGCGTTGACGGCGGTGTCGGTCCATTGGTTGATTTTGTCGGCGGCGCGCTCCAGCACGGTGCCGTCCTGGTGGAGAATCTTCTGAAAGTGGCTATCGACGTTGGCGGCTGTTGTGCGCCTCCAGCCGCTCCGGAGCACCTGGAGTGGGTCGTTCAGCAGGAACATTTCTACCCCAGGTGGCGCGGCAATCTCCCCCGATGGCGGGAGAATAACAGCAGGTGCCGGAAGCGGCTCTGCTTCGCTTCCTGTACCGGAGGACAACGTTATTCAAGAGGACAGTTACGATGCGTATTTTCTCCCCTGGCCTGCTCCTGGCCGGTGCAATGCTGCTGAGTAACATCGGGACGGCCCATGCGGCCGAGTGCATGGCCCTCAAGCCGGTCGGCAGCACCGAGGCCGGCACCAGCGTCAAAAAATCAATTTCCCCGGCGGCCCTCGGCGTCAGTGCGAGCAACTGGAATACCGACTTCGCCGTACCCGGCACCGAAAAATTCGAAAGCTACCGGGTGACGATCACCACCGACAGCGACGGGCAGTACGACGTAGGCTCCTATCTGAAGTACCCCAACGACAAAGCCCAGAATATCTATGAGAAAAAAGGCATCTCCCTGGGCCAGGGCAAGACGCTCGAATTTACCGGCAAACCCCAATCGAAGACGATCGTTCCCTACCAGGTGAACGTCGAATTTGGCGGAGCGCTCTCGATCGGCAAGAGCTACACCGTCGGCGCCTTCGGCTGCAAGTAAGATCCCGGCGGGGCGATCGCTGCGGCCATCTTGCTCATCTACGCGATGCTGGCGTTGCTGTTTGGGGCTTCCCGCGCACTGTGGCGATTTTGCAGGCGGGCGAGGCGCGCCTGCGGCCCATCTTGATGACGACCGTGGCGATGATCGCGGGCATGGCGATCTCCCCTATCCCGCCTGACCAACGGTCTTATCAGCCCTCGACAGCTTTTAGCCACTCACGAATCATCGCGTTGACCTGCCGGGGATCTTCGTCGTGGGGGCAGTGGCCCAGTCCTTCGAGGGCTACGAACCGGGTTAGAGAAGGGCCGGTTTGGCCGAAGCGCCGAAACCCAGCCAGTCGAGGGCGTAGACCCGGCGGTGGGCTGCCAGTTCGGCAATATTTTTGCGCCAATGGCCCGCCGAGGCGCCAAAGCCGTGCAACAGCACGATCGGTGGACGCTCGGGGGCAGCCTCCGGCTCGGCTACCCAGTAGCAGATGCGGTGGCCCCGCCAGGTCCAGTACGCTTCGGCGGTTGAGGCGGGCTTGAGATCCGCGCGCATCCAGACTCCTGTCGGTCGTGAAGATTTATTTCCTGTCCACGGGCCGCGGCATGGGGAAAGCCGGAAGCTAGGATGGCGCTCTGGGCTGAGGAAAACGGCGATGGGCAACGCATATTTCGACAATCTGATTACCCGGGCGCGCTCTGCCCGTTCCCCGGAGGCCATCGCCCACCTGCTCAAGCCGGTACTGCTGGAGATGGGGGACGAGTTTGATGCCTATCTGGAGCAGTTGCTCGCTGCGACGGCGGCCGAGTCGAGTACCGCGCGCACCCTCAAGCTGATTGCCCGGATCTGGCGCGAACTGCAAAGCACCAACCGGCGGGAGATGCAACTGCGCGCCTATACCCGCGCTCTGGCCGAAGCGGCCCCGGACGGGTGGCCGGGCCTGCTGCTTGCGGGCATGGATCCGAACGGTCCGCTTGCCCTCACCGACGACGAATGGCAGACGGTGGCGGCATTGCTCGAGAAGCGCGGCGAGGAGCCCTCGCGTCTGGCCGTCGGCCTGCGCCGGGGGTTGGCCTTGTACTTTCAGATGGAGGCCAATTTGCTCGATTGGCTCTACACCGCCGGGCGCGAACCGCTCGGCTTTGTGCGCACCGGCCCCTGGGGCGCCTGGGCGGGCCGCCTGCCCGCGGGACAACTCAGGGCACTGTTCGAAGCGCTCGACCGCGGCGAGAGCGCGGGCAACTTTCGTGCTGCCGACAAATTCGACGCAACGGCCTGGATCGAACTGACCGTGCTGCTCAGGCGCATCGAGCGCCATCTGGTGCGCTCCTTTGAGCAGCGATTTGCCAACCTGGGCGAGCAGGCACGCCTGCAGATTCTGACTTCGACATTTTTGACTTTTGCGATTTTCTGGGCCGATTTTGCCCAGGCGATGGTGCGGCAGCGGGCACTTTCTGAAGCGAGCTTTCAAAACGCTCTGCAGATCCTGCGCGCCTTTGCCGCTCAGCCTTACTTTCCGCTCTATGGGGGATTGCTGGCCGTCTTCGACGGGCCTTACCTGCGCGTGGCGCTCACCTATCTGGGCGAACCGCTGCGCGCGGACGCAATGGCCGCCGAAAAAGCAAAAGTGCTCAATTTGCTGGGATATACCGCCCGGCTGTTGGGGGATTACCCGCGCTCGCTGGCGCTGCACCGCGAAGCACTGGCGGACCCGGACAACCTCACCGAAGCGCGCGTGTGGGTCGCCCATTGGGTCAACCAGGGCAGCACCCACCTGCGGCTGCGCGAGTTCGACGCGGCTGTCGAACTGTTCGAGCGGGCCCTGGTCTACGCGCGCCAGAGCGGCGATCTGCCGGGGCAGGCCCACGCCCTTGCCAACCTGGGCAATGCCCGCACTCAGGCGCTCCAGTTTCAGGAGGTGCTCGACGCGGAGCGCTACGGCGACGCGGAGCACTATCTGCAGCAAGGACTAGAACTGAGTCGCCGGGCCAAAGAGCGCCCCGCCGAGGTGGTCGCCCTGGCGGGCTTGGGCAGCCTGCGGCTTTTGATGTCCCGCGGCGGCGAGGCCGTGGTGCTGCTGGAGCAGGGGCTGACCGTGGCGGGGGGGCTCGGAGATCTGTGGTGGGAAGGCACCCTGCGCGCGGCACTGGCCGAAGCGCTCGTCGGCGTCGAGCAGCCCGAGGCGGCGGTCGGACAGGCCGCCGCCGCCATGCTGCTGTTGGAACGACTGGGGGTCAGCGATTGGCGACAGCCGGCGGGCCTGCTGGTGGTGTTGCGCAACCGCCTCGACGCCGGATTGGACGCCGCCCTGGAGGCGGCCGACTTGCCCCCCGCGGCGCGGGAGCGGGTCGAAGGTTTGCTTGGCAAGTACACCGATCAGGGGAGCCCTTGAACGATTACGGGCGGCAGCAAGTCCAATAGTTCGTTCTACGCACTGAGGCGTTGTATTGCATGCAGAAGCTTTTCCCTCTCGCCGCTGCGCTGCTCTTGCTGGCGGCAACCGCCACTCCCTCCGAAGCCCAATGGCGGGGGCGCGGCGGCGGATACGGCGGTGCCGGTTTGAATCGGGCAGGCGCCGGTTTTAACCGTCCGGCCAACTTCAACCGTCCGGGCAGCTTCGACGGCACCCGCGACCGCTCCTATGCCCCCGGCCAGGGTGTGACCAAGACCTACGACGGCACCTACACCGGTCCCCGGGGCAACACCCTCGGGGTCGATCGCAATGTCAATACCACCTACGACCCTGAGACCGGCGTCGGCCGCTCCCGGACGACCAATTTCACCAACAACCAGGGCGAAGTGGTGCGCTCCAAGACGACCAACGCCGATTTTGAGCAGGGCACGGGTCTCACCAAAGAAAGCACCATCACCGGCCCCGGCGGCAACACCCGCACCGTCGATTCGACGGTGACCAAAAATCCCGACGGTGGCCTGACCCGCACCCAGACCACCACCAACGAAGCGGGCGAGGTGATTCGCACCAAGACGACGGACGCCGATTTTGAGCAGGGCGCGGGCCTGACCAAACAGAGCACCGTCACCGGCCCCGGCGGCAACACCCGCACCGTCGACACCGCCGTCACCGGCAACCCCGAGGGCGGTGCCACCCGCACCCAGACCCTTACCAACGAAGCAGGCGAGGTTGTGCGCACCCGGACGACGACCGTCCCGCCGGTGACCGAGCCGACCACTCCCCCGCCTTCTCCGTAGTTCTACACCAGGACAAATCCAAACTTTCCGACGGCAAGCTCACACGGGCCTGCCGTCTTTTTTGCAGGAGTGCGCCCTTGGCCCACCCACCCGGCGGCAGGCCCCTGTCGGCCGCCGGGTGGTCCAAAAAGGGAGAAGGGGGCCGGGGGGATGAGGGCCTACAAATTGGTCGAAATCGCCGCCACCGGGCAGACCGGAACGCACTGCTCGCACACGATGCAGCGGGAACGGCGAAACTGCAGCAAAAACGTTTCCGCGTGCAGCGCCAGGGCGCCGGTCGGGCAGACCCCCGTGCACAGGCCGCAGTGGACGCAGAGATCCTCGTCGATGACGATTTCGTGGCCCATCAGCGAGACGTCGATGCCCTGATCGCGCATCCAGGTGATCGCCGCCTCGATCTGATCGATGTCCCCGGACAGTTCGAGCACCAATTTGCCTACCTCGTCGGGGGCCACCTGAGCGCGCAGGATGTTGCTCGCGATATTGAAATCCTTGGCCAGCCGGTAGGTGACCGGCATATGCACGATGGCGGGTGCAAAAGTGAGAATGACGCGCTTGCGCATTGGTTACACTCTACTCAGCAAGGGGCTCGACACGATGCGGCAGATACGCAACGCCCGCTGGGCGGGCGACGGGAATCTCTACAGTCTACTGGTGGCTGAAGGGCAACTGCAGGCGGTGGACCCTACAGGCGGTTGTCGGGAAGGCACCACCGACTCGATCGATCTGGCAGGAGCCTGGGTGAGCCCGGGGCTGGTGGACCTGCAGCTCAACGGCGCTCTGGGGATCGAATTTTCGGAACTGGAAGGCGACGAGGGCCTGGAGCAACTGGAGCGCATCTCGACCTATCTCTGGTCGATGGGCCTCTCGGCCTGGTTGCCTACGCTGATCAGCGTCCCGGTCGAAAAGTTGCAGGGAGCCCTCGCGGTGATTGGCCGCTTTCGGCCGCCCAAATGCGGCGCGCGCGTCCTGGGGGTGCACCTCGAAGGGCCGTTTCTCAACCCCGAGTACGAAGGCGCCCACATGCGACGGTACCTGCTGCCGCTCACCGTCGAGGACGCCAAGCACGTCCTGGGGGATTACGCCTCCCTGGTGAAGCTCGTCACCCTCGCCCCCGAACTCGACCCGGACGGCCGGACGATCCCCTGGCTGGTCTCCCAGGGCATCCACGTGAGCCTCGGCCACACCGCCGCTACCTTCGATCAGGCGCAGCGGGCCTTCGAGGCGGGGGCGCGGCTGGTGACCCATATTTTTAATGCCCAGCGCCCCTTCCACCACCGCGAGCCCGGCGTAGTGGGGGCGGCTTTGCTGGATAAGCGGGTGCAATGCCTGTGCATCCCCGACGGCATCCACCTGCACCCGGCTGCCACCCAACTGCTGCTGCGCGCCAAGGGTGAGGCGGGGCTCATCCCGGTGAGCGATGCGGTGGCACCCTTGGGGATCGCCGACGGCCGCTACGACTGGCACGGTCTCGCCATCACCGTGCGCGCCGGGCAGGTGACCCTCGAAGACGGCCGGCTCGCCGGTAGCGCCCTCAGCCTCATCGATGTGCTCGCACGCCTGGTGAGCCAGTGCGGGGTCGATCCGGGCGCAGCTCTGCGCCTGGGGGCTTTTCAGCCGCGGCGGGTATTGGGCGAATCGGTCGATTGGCCGCCGGAGGCGGATCTGCTGGTATGGCACCCGGATTGCGAGCGGCCCGAACGGCTGGAGGTGCGATGAGTCCCCCTTCTGCCGAACGCCTGCGCGAGTTTCGCTGGCGCATCTTCAACATCGTGATGGCGATCGTCGGACTGTACGTCGTCGGCGTCATCGGCTACATGGTCATCGAGGGCTGGGATTTTTTCGACGCGCTCTATATGACCGTGATCACCCTGGCGGGGGTGGGCTACGGCGAGACGCGGCCCCTCAACACCGATGGACGCATCTTTACGATCGTGCTCATCGTGCTCGGTGTGGCAACCCTGGGTATTCTGATCGGCCGGATTGTCCAGGCCCTGGGAGAAGGCTATCTTCAAGAAGGACTTAAATATACCCGGCAGAAGCGTATGCTCAGCCAGCTGAAGGACCATTTCATCATCTGCGGCTACGGCCGGATGGGCAGCCGCATCTGCGAAGAACTGACGATAAGCCATGCCCAGTTCGTCGTCATCGAGGCCGATCCGCGGGCGGCACTCCTCGCCCGCTCCAAGGGTTACCGGATCATCGAGGGGGACGCGAGCGCCGATCAGACCCTGGTCGAGGCCGGTATCGAGCGGGCCTGCAGCGTGATCTGCGCGCTCACTTCCGACGCCGATAATCTATTTATCGTGCTCTCGGCGCGCAACCTCAACCCGAAGATCCGTACGATCACCCGGGCCAGCAGTGAGGAAGCGGCTGTCAAATTGCGCCGAGGCGGGGCGGACGAGGTGGTCTCCCCCTACACCGCCGGGGCGCGGCGCATGGCGGCGATTGCCCTGAGGCCCGGGGTGGTCGATTTTATCGAGACGGCCTTCAGCGGCACTGGCGGCAGTTCGCTCATCGTCGAGGAGGTCAAACTCGACGAGCGCAGTTGTCCTTTCGTCGGCATGTCGCTACAGCAGATCAACCTGCGCAACCGCAGCGGCGGCCTGGTAGTGGCCATCCGCCGCGCCGACGGCACGCTGGTGGGCAGTCCAACCGGCGAGACCATCCTCGCCCAGGGGGACATTCTTTTTTGCCTGGGCACCGACGCGCAGCTGCGCACCCTCTCCGAGGCGCTGTTGCCGGTGAAGACCTGACGGCTCCGTTTGTATCGCGGGCCACGCCCAAACTGCCGAGCACGAAGAACACTTTAAGAAGTCCCAGGAAAAGTGCCGTCTCCTGGAGGCTGTGCGTCCCTGGTAGGGGGAGCAACCAACCGACGAGACCGAGAAGTAAGCGGTTGGTGCCGACACAGCGCAGGGAGCCACATCCGTCAATTGCTCAGTGTCTGTCTACTAGCAGCCTGCGAGGAAATGTGCCCAGGTATCGGTCCGCCCGCTTCAGGTTCGCTCACCCCTACCGCCTGGGCCGCCTCGTATTCGGCTTTGAGCTTGGCGATCAATTCGCCCCGGCGGTCGTAGAGGCGCTTGAGCGGGCGCGCTTCGGCGTTATCTAAGGCGTAGGCAGTCAGCAGCGGCAGGGCAATCGTCGAATCGACGTAGCAGACCACCGTGTCCGGCAGCCGGTCGGGGTCGACTTTGCCCCAGGAGACCGCCTCGGAGGGAGTCGCCCCCGATAGGCCGCCGGTATCGGGCCGCGCGTCGGTCACCTGCAAAAAGTAGTCGTGCCCTTTTTCTTGAATACCCAGCACTTCCTGGATCTGCGGCTCGGTCTGGAGCATGAAGTTCTTGGGCGAGCCGCCGCCTAGAATCCAGACCCCGCTCTCGCCTCCCGAGCGTTTGGCGTCCAGCACGATGGCGGCGGTCTCGTTGACGTCGAGCGAGACATCGAGGCGGGGACCTTTGCCGTCGAGGGCCATCGCCGCGATATTCATGCCGATCGAAGAATCGCCCGGACTGGAGGTGTAGATGGGCACTCCCAGACGATAGGCAGCGGCAAGGAGCGATTTATTTTCGAGGCCCAACTGCCGCTCGCGCTCGGCGACGTACTTGCCCGCCAGATAATGCAATTCGGCGGTGCCCATGGTGGCCTGGAACTCGGGAGCTTTGAAGATCTCGCGAAAGAAGCGGTCGGTCGAAAGCAAGACGTCGTAGTCGAAGAAGATGTCGTAGATGCGCACCACGCCTTCTTCGCGCAGGACCACGTCGGAAATATCGGCCCGGCCGCGGCGCAAATCGAGGCCGATGCCGTGGTGGGCGTCGTGGTAAAGATTGGCGCCAGTGGAGATGATCCAGTCGATAAATCCCGCTTCCATGAGCGGGATAATCGCCGCCATGCCCAATCCCGTCGGTGTGAGCGCGCCGCTCAGAGTGACACCCACAGTCACCCCCGGCCGCAGCATGCGCTCGACTAGAAGCCGGGCCGCCTCGCGCAGCCGGCCGGCATTATAGGCCAAAAACGTGTTGTCGATAAGGGCGCTCACCGAGATGCCCGCCCCGATCGGCTGGGGGTCGATCTTTTTGCCCGCCAGAAAGCGATGTTTGGCCATAAATTTACGATTCGTCCTCTTCGAGTTCGAGCAGGTGCACGTAAGCGTCGACCAGTTGGGGGCGACGATACTGCAGGGCCTTGAGCACTTGCCAGTCAGCAAGGGCATCGAAGGCGTGCTCGTAATCGTCGTTTTCGAGGCGGCGGGCCAGCTCTGCCACTTCTTGGGGCGTCCAGTCCGCGAGGGTCTTGGTTGTGCTGGGGATGACCACGGCCATATCCTCAAAATTGCGCTTTTTTATCGTACCAACTTCTTCTACGAAGGGGCGTCGCGGCGGCGGTAGAGTACCGGGTTGGCGGCCGGGGCGCAGGTCGGGCGGCCTTCGCCGTTGCAGCGGGCGGGGGCGAGGGCAAAAAAATCCGCCCCGCGCAGATCCACCAGCCAGGGCGGTCCCCCCGGCGAGACCAGCACCAGGTCGTAAGGGGCGCTCACCGCCGCCGTCAGATCGATGCTGTAGTGAGTTCCGGGGCGCAAGGAGAGCACCACCCCGCTCGGGCTGCTGCCCGCCTGGACGCGCAGACTGTCGCGCAGCACCAGCCCGACGTTACCCAGCGGATTCCAGAGGCCGACGAGCACCCCCTGGGCCAGATAGGTTTCGAGGGTGGGCCATTGGGGATCGTAGGGCGCGGGCCGGTAGATGCCGTCGAGGTCGCGGCCGAGGCCGACCACCACCAGGGGCGGATTGGCAAAATCGGCGGCGGAGTCGTAGATGAGGCGGCCGGTACGGTTACCCACAGTGACGCTCAAGGTGAGCACCTGCTCGCCGCGCGCCAGATCCACCGAGCGCTGGGCGCCGGTGACGGCCACACCGGCCTCCGCCCCCGGGGTGCGCAAAGCTATCTGATACGGACCGCCGCCCACCGGTACAGCAACCTGCAAAGCCGGGCTGGTGCGCAGTACCTGCAAGTCCTGCAAATTTTCGAGGGCGGCGCCCGCCTCAGTGCGGTAGTAAGAACCGACCATCTGGGGCAAAATCGGTACCCCATCCACCGAGAGTCCGGACAGCAGCGGCGCGGCGTTCCAGCTGCCCTCGGCGTGGCGGTAGACGCGGCGGCGCAAGGCGCGCTTGGGCTGGCTGAGGCGTTCCTCGACAATCAGTTCCGAGGTGCCGTCGGCATTCAAATCGGTCCAGCGCACCTGCACCTGGGCCGTGGTACAGATGCGCCGATCGGCAAAATCGTCCTCGCCAACCTCCACCGGCACCGCCGCAAGCTGGCCGGTGTCGTAGCGAAAAAACGCGTAGCAGCGACTGCCGACCCCTTCGAAGATCACCCCAAGCAGCACCAGTCGGCTTGAGAGGGGCACTGTCTCGACGGCCCGGGCGGCAGGGTCGAGCTGCATGCGGACCTCGCCCCTACCCCGGGTGCGCACGCGCAGTACGCTACCCGCCAGGGCGATAGTCTCAGCCTGACCATCGCCGTCCAGGTCAAAGTTCAACGAAGTCTGGGCCGTCGCCGGCCAAGGCCATAGCAACACCAGCAACGCGGTCAGCCAGCGGCGCATCGGCAGGTCACTGCAACAGATTTGGCGGGGTTTGCTCGGGCAGCTCGGGCTGAACGGCGCGCACGGCGACGAGGTGGCGGATTTTGCGGGTGAGGGTGGCCATTTCGATGGCATTCTCGCCATACTCCCAGCCGAGGTTGCTCTTGATGCCGGCCCGCTCGATCGCCTGCTGCATCGTGTCGGTGGTGAGCACGCCGAAGGTAACCGGCACCCCGGTCTGAAAGGCGAGGGCCTGGATACCCTTGGCCACTTCTGAGGCGACGTGGTCGTAGTGACTGGTCTGGCCCCGGATCACCGCCCCCAGGCAGACAATCGCGTCGTAGCGGCCGGAGAGGGCAAGCTGGCGGGCCACCATCGGGATCTCGAAGGAGCCCGGCACCCAGGCATAATCGACCTGGTGCGAATCGGGGCCGACGGCGACGCCGTGGCGCCTGAGGGAATCCTCGCAGGCGGCCAGCAATTTGCCGACCACCAGGTCGTTGAAGCGGGCGATCACAATCGCAAATTTGAGATCCCGGGTGTCCTGGAGGTTGCCTTCGAAGACGGTCATAGTGGTAGGGAAGACGGTGTTACTACTGTTTCATTTTGTCCTGCGGACCGTGGTCCTGGTACTCCATGCCGTTGCTCGCGGCGTAGCGGTCCATAAACCGGCGCAACCGCTGCCATTGCAAATCGTTGATCAGCTCGAAGGTGCACACGAGTTTGGCGAGGTTGTCGTCGCTCTTATAGAAAAATTCGAGATTGCGCGGGGTGACCTGGATGTCGCCTTCTTCGTCGTTGAGCAACATGTACTGGGCACCCCCCGAGGAGAAGCTGCTGAGCTTGTCCATCGCCTTCACCTTCTCAAAGATAAACACGACGATGCGGTTGCCGCTGGTCTGGCCGCGGCGCAGTTTGATTTCGGTCAGTTCCTCGCGGATGCCGCTGATAAATTCGATCGTCGCCAAGGGCCGCCCTCCCGAATGCCGTTCCAACCAATGTACCGCGCCACGGTGGCGGGTGCTTTCCGGGTGGGTGGGCTGGTACACTGCTGAGGGTAAATCGGCTATCGGGGTGTCACTGCCTTGCGACGAAAGGTTCTGGCGGGCAACTGGAAGATGTATAAGACCCGCGGCGAAGCGCACGCCTTCCTGGAGGCTTTTGTGCCGCTCATCTCCCCCGGTGCTGAGAACCGGGAGGTCATTCTCTGTGGGCCGTTTACCTGCCTGGATGTCTTGAACGCCCAGGCCGGACCCTATGCCGTCGGCGCCCAGAACGTGCATTGGGCCGACCACGGCGCCTACACCGGCGAAATCGCCCCCCAGATGCTCGTCGAACTGGGTGTGCGCTACGTGATTGTCGGGCATTCCGAGCGGCGCGAGTACTTCAACGAGACCGACAGCACCGTCAACCGCCGCCTCAACAACGCCCAGGACCACGATTTGATCCCGATTCTCTGCGTGGGCGAGACCGAGAGCGTGCGCAAGGACGGCATGACCGAAGCCCACATCCGCTCCCAACTCGATCGCGACCTCGAACTGGTGGACCTGCGCCGCCTGATTATTGCCTACGAACCCATCTGGGCCATCGGCACCGGCAAAACCTGCGAGGCGAACGAAGCGAACCGGGTGTGCGCCATGATCCGCAAACACGTCAACTTCGAAGGGGTGCCCATCCTCTACGGCGGCTCGGTCAAACCCGAAAATATCGACGAGTTGATGGCCCAGAGCGACATCGACGGCGTGCTGGTGGGCGGCGCCAGCCTCGAAGCGAAGAGTTTTGCGCGGATCGTCAACTTCGAAGTGTGACGCCTACGAGTTGAGCACGTGAAAGAGCGCAAACCAAAAAACAGTCAGGCCGCTCAGCGCCGCCAGATCCAGGCAGGCGCGCGAGAAAGTTTTGCCTGAGCGGACTGTGGCATTGCCGATGGAGATAACCGCCAGACCGGCAAGGGCGACAACCGAAAACGTGGCTAGGTGCATGTACCTAGTGTAGGTCTGCGCTCAGGCCGTTGCAATCAAACTTTGTACAAAGCCAATTAGCGGGCGAGCAGTGTGACCACCCAGAGGATGGCGATGAGCACAAAGCCGGTGAGCCCGGGAGGAACCGGCTGGTTCTGCCAGACCGAGGCGAGCGACGAGGAGGCGAGAATGGCGACCACAACGCCACCCAGGGCGTAGAGTCCCGCCTTCCAGAATACCCGGATCTTGCGGTAGAGAAAGTAAATCGTCGCAAACAATCCCAGGGCGATAGCATAGCTGCCGTCGTTGGCTGGGGCGGACGAAGAGAGCGCCAGGTACAGAAGCCAGACAGCCGAGAAGACCAGGGCCGAAACCCCCGCCTCCGGAGCGCTCAAGGCGAGCGAGCGCCACCACTGCTGGGTCGGGTGGGCAGGCGCCGACTGAGCTGGGCGGGCGACCACGGTGCGATCGGCGTAGCGGATGCGCTCGTGAACTTTGATTTTGCCGTCCTGGCGCTGCTTGAGCCGCTGCATCAGAATCGCATCGTAAGCGACTTCGATGGTCTGCTGGCGCTTCTCGTCGAGGGCAAACTCCGACAGAAGCCGCACGCGCGCTTCCTGCACCTCCTCGAAGAGGGCATCCTCAGCGATACCGAGGACGTGGTAGGGATTCGGTTCACTCATGGCTCGCGCTCTGCGGGACTAGGGCTTTGCTCTATCAGGCTATCCCAGAGATAGGCCGTTGGACAAGAACCCGGCCGTCTGGCGTACAATTGTCTGCGACTTGACAGCAAAGGTGCGCTGTGGGACAAGCGTTTTCGATCACCCCGGCCCGGCGGCTGAGCGGGGAGATCGCCGTGTCGGGCGATAAGTCTATCTCCCATCGCGCCTTGATGCTCGCAGCCCTGGCCGAAGGGGAATCGGTGATCGAGGGGCTGCTGCCGGGGGACGATCCGCGCAGTACTGCCGCGTGTTTGCGGGCTCTGGGCGCCGAGATTTCGGGGATCGACGGCCCGTCGGTGCGGGTGCGCGGCGTTGGTCTGGGCCGGCTGCACGAGCCTGCCGATGTGCTGGATATGGGCAATTCCGGTACGACGATGCGCCTGATGCTGGGGGTGCTTGCCGGCCAGCCGGGGCTTTTTTGTACCCTCACGGGCGACCGATCGCTGCGCTCGCGGCCGATGCTCAGGGTGGTCTCACCACTTCGGCAGATGGGAGCGCGCATCTGGGGGCGCGAGGAGGGCGGCCGAGCGCCGCTTGCGGTTTGGGGGGAGCAGCTTAGGGCGATCGACTTTGTTTCTCCTGTAGCCTCCGCCCAGGTCAAATCGGCTGTGCTGCTGGCCGGGTTGCTCGCCGAGGGGCTCACCAGCGTCAGTGAACCGGTCCGCTCGCGCGATCACAGCGAACGGATGCTCAGAGCCTTTGGAGCCGAGGTTCTGGTAGACGGCACCACCGCCGCGGTGCGCGGGCCTGCCAGGTTGCGCGCTCAAAGTTTGCGGGTGCCCGGGGACATCAGCTCGGCCGCCTTCTGGCTGGTGGCAGGCTCGATTGTGCCCGATTCGCAGTTGCTCCTGAGCGGGGTCGGCGTCAACCCGACCCGCACGGGGATACTCGACGCCCTCACCGCCATGGGAGCGGATATTGCCGTGGAAAACCGGCGCGAAGTGTGCGGCGAGCCGGTGGCCGACCTGCGGGTGCGCTCAGCCTCCCTCAAAGCCTGCACGATCGGGGGCGAGTGGATTCCCCGGCTGGTGGACGAGATCCCAGTGCTGGCGGTGGCCGCCTGCTGTGCCGCGGGCAAAACCGTGATCCGCGACGCCGCCGAATTGCGCGTCAAAGAGAGCGACCGGCTTGCCACCATGGCCCGCGAACTGGGCCGCCTTGGAGCGCACATCGAGGAGCGGCCGGACGGTCTGGTGATCGAAGGCGGCCATCCCCTGGTGGGAGCCGGTGTCGAAAGTCACGCCGATCACCGGGTAGCGATGAGTCTGGCGGTGGCCGGGTTGGTGGCCGCCGGCACCACCAAAATCGCCGACTCCGACTGTGCGACGGTCTCCTACCCGCAGTTCTACGAGCAACTGGCCCGGGTGCGGCAGCCGTAACCTGTTCTCGCAACAATCTGGCTGCAGGAAGGATTCGTTTGCCAGGGCAGCCTGTATCGTAGAAAAAATCCAATCAAAATCTTACCCATGCAGGCTACCGGCGTCGCTGCAATGTTGCTGTTGTTCATCGGGATTCAAGGGTGGGCGCCGCCGTGGGCGGTGGCTATCCCTGCTGCGCCGGCCGAATTCGCCGAGAGCAAAATGGCGCTCAAAAAACAACTGGAAGCTGTTATCCAGTCGCAACTGTCGGCTTTTCGCAAGGGCGACTATGCAAAGGCTTATACGTTTGCTTCCCAGGGTATTCGTCGGCGCATCCCGGCGGCTGTTTTCTCCGAGATGGTGCGCTCCGCTTACCCGGCCATCGCCCGTTCGCACTCGGCCCGCTTCGGTCCGATTCTCGATGACGGCGATCAGGCGGTGGTGCACGTCGTCGTCGAAGGGGCCGAACAACGGGCGACTTATGCATATCTAATGATTCGCGAAGGCAGCGCCTGGAAAGTCAACAGCGTCATGGAGGCGGAGCCGCGGCGCCCCGACGGCCTGGTCTCGACCTGAAGCGAAGCGCTTGGGGCAGGTGAGTTTTTTGGCCGGGGGGCAGATTATGCTGGGTGGGTTGTGAGAACATCTTGACTACCATGCGCATTGCTTTAGCGTTGTTCTCGATTTTGGCTTTTGGTGCGCTGATTGCACCGGTTTCCGCCCAGTCCGAAAAAGTCAAAGATTTGTCCACCCAGCCTGCCACCGCCAAAAAGGCCCGCTCCAAATTTCAATCGGCAGCCGACAAGCAAAGGCAAGCCGAGGAGCGCCGGCTCACTCAACAACTCAACGCCGATGAGCGTCAGCTCGAAGCGGGAGCGCGGCCGGGCTGGACCCTCCAGAGCGCCCCGTCTCCCGCCCAGAAAGTCCCGCGCGGCAACAACGAAACGGCCGTGCAGGGCAACCAGTCCGATTCGGCGGTCATCAAGGGTCCGCGCTGAGGACGATGTCCATGCCGGTCCAGCGCGGATAACGTGTGGACTCGATGGTAGCCGTTCGAAAGAGTTATTCAACCGTTGGGATTTTTACCGGCGAGAGGTGCGCTAGGCTGGTAAATATAGAATTGCCTCTCACCACAATGCTCAAAAGAAATATGTTAATCGCCGCCGCTGCGCTTGCCGCTTTCGCTGCCATACCAGCCAGCGCCCAGACCAGTACCAGCGTCGATGAGCTTTCTACCGTCCCAGCCCGTACCCTCAACCCGCCACCCGCTTTTGTAATCAATTCCCGCAACGTCACCCGCGACCTCAACGCCGAGGAGCGCCGCTTCCAGAGGCCACCCCAACGCTTCGAGCTGCGCAAAGTCAAATCACCACTGCAGAGCTTGCCGCGTGGCAGCCACGAGTCGGCGCTGCTTGGCGATCAGCCCGACACCATCATCCTCACCGACATCGTCGAGTGGTAGCCGGCTAGCGAAATTTGCACGGCAGGGCGAGCGCTCCTTTGAGCCGCTGCCGGTATTCTCGGCGCGGAATCTCGACGACATGAAACTGCACAAGATGCTCGTTGGCGAACTGGGTGTCAAGCAGTGCGAAACCCCGCCCCCTGAGCCGTTCGACCAGATAAAAAAACGCCACTTTCGAAGCGTCGCTTACCCGGCAGAACATCGACTCGCCAAAAAAGGCGCCGCCCAGGCTGATGCCGTAAAGTCCGCCCACCAGTTCGCCGTCCAGCCAGCTTTCGACCGACTGGCCGTAGCCTGTGCGGTAGAGCCGAATGTAGGTGCGGATAATCTCCTCAGAGATCCAGGTGGAAGGTCGGTCCGCACAGGCGCGGATGACCTGCTCAAAGGCGCTGCTGTAGCGAATCTCGAAGCGCTCCTGGCGGATCACCCGCAGCAGGCGTTTGGAGAAGTGCACTTTATCGAGTTCAAAAATGGCCCGCGGGTCGGGTTCGTACCAATAAATGCGCTGACCCTGGCCTTCGGCCATCGGAAAAAAGCCCTGGGTATACGCCTGCAGCAAGATTTCGGGTGTGAGAGATACCAGCATTACAGATCCGCCCGGCCCAGGTCTGTGGCTGCACGGGGGCGTGTGGCGGCGGATCTATTATCGCCACGGTTGCAGCCTGTAAGTTAAATTCGTTGCGTTTACCCAGCGCAACCGCCATGGCCGACCCCGCCAACCAACTTTCCCAGTGGGATTTTCGCCGCTTCGAGCGGTCAAATCTGACTCCGATGCTCCAGCAGTACGTCGAGGTCAAGGCCCAACATCCCCACTGCCTGCTGCTCTACCGGATGGGGGATTTTTACGAAACGTTCCTGGCGGACGCCGAAATTGTCTCGCGCGAACTGGAAATCGTGCTTACCGGCCGTCAAGCAGGCGACAAAATCGGCCGCATTCCGATGGCGGGGATTCCCCACCACGCCCTGGAGCGCTACTGCGCCCAGTTGATCGACAAGGGCTACGCGGTGGTGATTTGCGATCAAGTCGAATCGCCCGAGCAGGCCAAAGAGCGCGCCCGCCAGGCGAAGGCTGCCCGCCGCAGCAAAGCGGACGGCGACGCGCCGTTGCTGCCGCTGCTGCTGGAGGACAGCGAGCAGCTCGCCTGGGAAGATGCCGAGAGCGCCCTGGTGCGCCGGGCGGTCACTCGGGTGCTCACCCCCGGTACGGTGCTCGAAGACCAGTTGCTGGTGGGACGGCGCAACAACTATCTGACGGCCCTGGTGCAGGCGGGGGAGTGCTGGGGATTGGCTTTTGCCGACATCTCAACCGGCGAATTTCAGGTGACGCAACTGGAAAATGCCGAGGCTTTGGTACAGGAGTTGTTGCGCCTGCAGCCGGCCGAGGTGCTGATGTCCGGCGACGCGCCCGATCCGCTGGTGCTGCTGCGGCCCGGCGAGGCTTCGAGCGAACGGCCCGAGTGTCTGCCGTCCCAGTTTTGCTATACGCTGCGTCCCCGGCGCTATTTTGACCTGGACGAAGCGCGGCGGTTGTTGTTGGAAACGTTTGGCGTACGTTCGCTAGAAGGCTTCGGCTGCGAAAATCTGCCGCTTGCTGTACGGGCGGCCGGGGGGTTGGTGCAGCATTTGCTGGAGACGCAGCGGGGAGTGTCGATTCCCCTGGAGGGCATCCGCACCTACACCCTCTCGCAGTATCTAATTCTCGATCATCAGACCCGGCGCAACCTCGAACTGACCCAGACGGTGCGCGACGGGGCGCAGTACGGTTCGCTTTTGTGGGCGCTCGATCGCACCCGCACGGTGATGGGGGGGCGTGCCCTCCGGCGCTGGTTGCTGCAGCCGTTGCTCGATATTCGGGCCATCGGCCGCCGCCAGGATTCGGTGGCCGAGTTGTTTGACGAAGGTCTGTTGCGCGAGCGCCTCCAGCGCCTCCTCGAATCGGTCTACGACCTGGAGCGCCTGGCGGGCCGCTGCGGCTCGGGCACCGCCAACGCCCGCGACCTGGTGGCTCTGGGCGAATCGCTGCTCAAATTGCCCGCTCTGGCCGAGGCGGTGGCCGCAAGCACCAGTCCCTACCTCAAAGCCCTTCAATCCATTCCTGTGGAACTGGAGCGGCTCGGGGAGAAGCTGCGCCGCACGCTCGTGGACACTCCGCCGCTCATCCTCACCGAGGGCGGTCTGATCCGGGCGGGCGTCCACCCGGAACTGGAAGGAATGCGCCGGCAACTTGTCGAAGATCGCGATTGGCTGGTGGATCTCGAAGCGCGCGAGCGCGCCCGCACGGGTATCCAGACCCTCAAGGTGGGCTTTAACAAAGCTTTTGGTTATTACCTGTCGATCTCGCGCGGTAAGGCCGAAAAAGCACCCCCCGAGTACCTGCGCAAACAGACCCTCACCAACGAGGAGCGCTACATCACCCCCGAACTCAAAGAGCGCGAGACCCGCATCCTCAACACCCAGCAGCAGACCAACCAGCTGGAGTACGACATCTTCAGTCTCCTCAGGCAGGAGGCGGGTCGCCACGTCGCGGCTCTCAGGCAGGTGGCCCGACGGGTGGCCGCCCTTGATGCCCTGGCGAGCCTTGCCGAGGTGGCGGTCTATCACGATTACTGCCGTCCGGTGCTCAGCGAAGGGCGCGAGGTGCACATCGAGGCAGGTCGCCACCCGGTGATCGAACAGGCGATCCCGGCGGGGTTTTTCGTGCCCAACGACGTGCGCATGGGGGCTGAAGCCGAGCCGGATTTGATCATTCTTACCGGCCCGAACATGTCCGGCAAATCGAGCTTTATCCGCCAGGTGGCTTTGATTCAGTTGTTGGCTCAGGTGGGGGCCTTTGTGCCCGCCAGGGGGGCTGTGCTCGGGGTGGCCGATCGCATCTTTACGCGCGTGGGAGCGGTCGACGATCTGGCCACTGGCCAATCGACCTTCATGGTCGAGATGACCGAGACGGCCAATATCCTCAACCACGCCACCGCCCGCTCGCTGGTGTTGCTCGATGAAATCGGCCGAGGGACGGCGACTTTCGATGGACTGGCCATCGCCTGGGCGGTGGCTGAGTACCTGGCAAGCCACATCCGCTGCCGGACCATTTTCGCCACCCACTACCACGAGCTGAACGAACTAACTTCGGTGGTCAGTGGTGTCGCCAATTATCAGGTGACTGTGCAGGAACTGGCCGATCGAATCGTCTTTTTGCACCGGGTCACCCCCGGCGGGGCGGATCGCTCCTACGGCATCGAGGTGGGCCGGTTGGCCGGATTGCCGCCTTCGGTGGTGGCGCGGGCGCGCACGGTCCTGGCCCAGGTCGAACAGCATTCGCAAATTGCCGTGGGCTTGCGCGATTCTAACGGCAGCGCCTCCGAGTCGGCCGCTGGCTAAACTGAAGGCGGGTCGCCGCAGGAGGGCATTTGCAATGACTACAACCGGGCTGCGCGCGTGGACCGTCGAGGAATACCACCGCATGATCGAGGCCGGCATCTTGACGACCGAAGACCAGGTGGAACTGCTTGAGGGACAAATTGTTCAGATGAGCCCGCAAAAGTCTCCCCACTCAGCCACAACTCACAAGGCATCGGATACCTTAGGCAAGCTGCTCGCTGAGACTGCGCTGGTTCGGGCTCAATTTCCAATTACGCTATTGCCGGATTCGGAACCGGAGCCGGACATTGTGGTAGTTCGTCCAGACCCAAGATACTATCTGGAGCGCCATCCAGACGCTGGGGATATTCTGCTGCTGATTGAGGTTTCAGATTCCACCCTTGATTATGACCGTAGGCGCAAGGCGGGAGTTTATGGTCGCGCTGGGATAGCCGACTACTGGATTTTGGATGTCAACACCCGGCAACTACTCGTCTTCCGCAAGCCCGGCTCTGAAGGTTACTCTGAAAAGTTTACCCTTGGTGAAAGTGACGACATTGTGCCGCTTGCTTTGTCTTCTATTCAAGTTGCGGTAAAGGATTTATTTCCTTGATGCTGAGCCGCCTATCCAAGAGATTGTGGCCATGGCTGGATTTACTTACCGGGAGCAATTCGAAAGCCTGATAACTGCCACCCATTTTGCCTGGCAGTCTCTCCAACGCCGCGCGCCGGAGATAGAGCCACGTTTGCGCTGGCAGTTGCAAACAAAACTGAGCGGTGAGATTAGCCCTGATCTGTCAGACTGAGGCTTTTCAACGAGGGCAGAGCGTTTCAGCCCACGAAAAATCAACATTTCGCCCGTGTTTGACAGATCAGGGCTAAGCATCAGTTTTTTTGATCCAAAATTTTGGATGTTTTGGAACATCTTCAAGACATCGTCCCTAACGGTACTTGCTGGGTCTATTCCCCTAAAGCAAGGAGCGAGAGCTAAGTATGCATTCCTAATATTGTCCGTGCCGAGGGGAATATACCGACGTTTGCTTGGACTTGAAAATCACGCCGTCGACCTGTTGAAATCCGTCATCGCCTCCGGCGTTTATCTACAAGGGCCGCAGGTTGCCGCCCTAGAGGGGGCAGTTGAACAAGCCTGGGGTTATCCGGCGGTGGCCACCAACTCCGGCACGACGTCGCTGCAAATTGCCCTTTTGGCAGCCGGGGTCAAGCCGGGCGACGAGGTCATCGTTCCGGCCTTGACGTTCATTTCGACAGCCTATACCGTCAGCGCCATCGGGGCCATTCCTGTATTCGTCGATGTCGAACCGCACACCCTGACGTTGGATCCCGCCTGCGTCCAAGCGGCAATCCGGGAGAATACTGCGGCTGTGATTCCTGTACATCAAATAAGCAACGGCAACTCTTCGAATCAAGCGGCTGCCTTTTGGTGGGATGCCGCTGCTTCCATTGCAACATGAGGGTCGTTGCACTTCGCTCTGACAAGCCGATTTCTGCCGCAGCAGCAGTTGGCAAAAACGAGTTATCTTGCCGTAGACCTGAATGGGCGTAACAGGATTCGAACCTGTGACATCTTGCGTGTGAAGCAAGCACTCTACCGCTGAGTTATACGCCCGCAGGACACCAAGATATGCCAGGAAGCAAAGAACGTCAATCGATAGGCTGCAGTAGTTGCCGGATCATGCGGTTGGCCTGGGAAGCGTAGCCGCCCCCGAACAGGTTGTAGTGGTTGAGGACATGGTAGAGGTTGTAGAGCATTTTGCGCCGCTCGTAGCCGGGAGCAAGCGGCCAGGCCCGCCGGTAGCCGCGGTAGAAGCTTTCCGGAAAGCCGCCGAATAATTCGCTCATGGCCAGATCCGTTTCTCGATCGCCGTAGTAAGTGGCCGGGTCGAAGAGGACGGGCTCCTCCGCGGCGGTGAAATCGGCGTTGCCCGACCACAGATCGCCGTGCAACAGCGACGGTTCGGGGCGGTGACCGGCGAGCAGGTTGGGGATGCGGTCGACCAGCTCCTGCGCGGTGGCGCGGTCGATGGCGGAGCCGCGGGCGAGGGCGAGCTGGTGGCCAATGCGGTGGCGGGCAAAAAATATTCCCCACTCGGCGGTCCAGGGATTGGGCTGGGGGGTGGAGCCGATCGTGTTGTCGCGCCGCCAGCCGAAGCCTTTGGAACTGATGGTCCGGTGCAGGTGGGCCAACTGCTCGCCCAATTGCTCCCAATCGCCCCGTCCCCCCAAGGGCAGCCACTCGATGACCAGGTAGGCTGAGTCGGCGGCAACTCCCGAGCAAATCGGGCGGGGAACGCGGATGGCTCCAGCGCGGTGCAACTCTTCGAGACCATCCGCCTCGGCTTCGAACATGGCGAGGGTGTCCGGGGTGTTGAGCTTTACAAAGTAGCGCCGGCCAGAGCCTGAGAGGACGCAGGTGCGGTTGATGCTGCCACCGCCCACTGTACTCTGGCCCTCGGCCACGAACGCCTCGCCGGTGCTCTGGGCGATGTGCCTAGCGATTGCGGTCCACATGGCCGCTGCGGATAGCGTCGAGCAGACCCGAGCAGGCGTCGAGCAACAGATCCAAAACATGCTCGAAACCGGCGTCACCGCCGTAGTACGGATCGGGGACTTCCCGATCCGGGTACACGCGGCAATATTCGCAGACGAGTTTGACTTTGGGGCGATGGCGGCCGGAGGGATCGAGATCGAGGATGTCCTCGTAATTGGCCCGGTCCATCACCAGGATGCGGTCGAAGTGGTCAAAATCGGCGGGCGAAAATTTGCGGGCGGTGCCGCGTAGCGCCATGCCCCGGCGGGTGGCGGCGGCGCGCATGCGCCGGTCGGGGGGCTCGCCCGCGTGGTAGGCGATCGTCCCCGCGGAGTCGCAAACCACCTGACCACCCAGCCCGGCCTTTGCGAGCAGATGGACCATGATCCCCTCGGCGGCCGGCGAGCGGCAAATGTTTCCCATACAGACGAATAGCAGCTTTTCGTCCATGCGCTGGCGGCGGTGACTTCGAGGCTATCCTACCGCTTTAACCGCTCAGCACCGTGAGAAACAAAAATGTCGAACCGTTCCACAGCGAGTGCAGCAGGATGCACGGCGCCAAGGAGCGGGTGTAGTGGTAGACGGTGGCGAGCACCACGCCCAGGGCAAAGAGCGGAAAAAATTCGAGGGCACTGAAGTGGGCAATCCCAAAAAGGCTGGCGGAGGCGACCACCCCCGCCGGGGCACCCAGGCGGCTCGCCAGCGACGGAAAGACAAAGCCGCGAAAGAGCGTCTCTTCAAAGAGCGGGGCTGCGATTGCGACGCTCACAAAGAGTACGATCCGCACCGGCCAGGCGTCGGCGCCGCCGATGCCGGTGAGGAGCGAGTTGCCGCCGCCGCCTTCGCCCACCAGGCGCTGGGCGAGCAACGAGGTGGCAAGCACCAAAGGCACCGCCGCGAGCCAGCCGCCGATTCCCCAGCGCTCCCAGCCGGCGACCAGCCGGTAGCTAAATAGAGCGCGGCTTTCGGGATGGGGCTTCCAGACCAGCGACCACAGCAACCCCAGACCTGCCCCGGCAATCAGGCCGTAGACCAGCAGCGTGAAGAGCGCCTGAAAGAGCGGATCGGCCCGCTCCGCCCGCAATCCGGACAGCAAGGCACCCACAACGAGCCCGGCGCTGAAAAAAGCAGCGAACCAGTAGACCATCACTTCCCAGACGGTCTGGACACTCCAGGGCGCCTGCCACTCGGGCGGCTCGGGCCTGCGATTGCGCCAGACGACCCAGCTTCCCAAAATGACCAGGCCCGCCACCAGCGCGGCCAGCGGCAAAAGGTTGAGCACCCCGAGGCGCACCAGGGTGCGGGTGGCTTCGGCGCTCGCCTCGGCCTGCAAAGTCCGCAGAGCGTCGGAGCGCTGCTGTAGTTGGTAGAGGCGGGTGAGGGCGGCGGTGCGATACCAGCCGGCCAGCTTGCTTTCGAGCATGTTTTCAGCCTCAGGGGGCAAGATCGGCGGGCGAGCCCACAGATCGGCCAGCACTTCGGCCGTCGGTCCCAGGGGCGAGCGCATCTCCACCTGCCTCCAGGCAGTCTGGGCTTGCTCGGTGTTTCCCCGGGCCGCCTCCAGCAGACCGAGCTTGACCAGTTGGGCGGGGCGGGCGGGCGCTTCCAGCTTCGCCTCGCGATAAGCTTCGACCGCTTCGGACAGTAGTTGCCGCTCATCGAGCGGGGCCATCGCCTCGCGCCAGTCGGGGTCGGTTTTGAGGGTGAGCAGCTGCAGTTGCAGGTCCGTCCCTTCGAGGGCGAGTTGGGCGCGGGGCTGAGGCTCCTGGAGGGTCTGCACAAAGCGGCTCCCCCCCAGGAGCAACACCAGGACCGTCGTCATCACCAGCAGCGCTCGGCGCATCATTCGTTTGTCCGGATAGCTTGTTCCCAGCATCGGCGAGGATGCACCATCCGGCAACGGCCCGCCGGACTGATACGATCGGGGCGCGTTGCTCTCCTGCGGGTTGGACTGTGGTTTTGCGGGCGGTTCTGTTCGATTTCAACGGCGTGCTCGTCGACGACGAGCCGCTGCACCGGGCTTTGACCCTGCAGGTGCTGGGCGAAGCGTTCAACCTGGAGGTCAGCCGTGCCGAGTACCGGCGCCATTGCCTGGGCCGCCCCGATCGCGAAGCGCTTCGCGCCGTGCTCGAAGCGCGCGGCCTGGCGGTGGGCGACGGCGCCCTTGCCGCCCTGGTGCGGCGCAAAACCGAGCTGTACCGCGAGCGGGCGGTGCCCAAGGACTTGCTCGTGGCCGGGGTGCAGGCGTTGCTTGCGGATCTTGTGGGCCGGGGGATGGACCTTGCCGTGGTCACCGGCAGCGGCGGCGAAGAAGTGAGCTGGTTGCTCGAGAACACCGGCCTGAGGGAGTACTTTGCGCTGATTGTGGCCGCCGAGGACATTCAGCGCGGCAAACCGGACCCGGAGGGCTACCGCGCGGCGCTGGGGCGCCTCGGCTGTAAGCCCGAGGAAGCCCTGGCGGTGGAGGACAGCCTGGCGGGGATCGAAGCGGCGCGGCGTGCCGGGCTGTGGGTGCTGGCCCTGACGACGGCGGTGCCGATGCACCTGCTGCAGCGGCGCACCCAGTGGGTGGTGGATCGCTACGAACAGCTCGATCTCGGCGCCGTGGTGCAGTACTACGGCCGCACCGCCCCCCTGCCCCCCTCCGGGGGTTCCGCCTAGAATAGGGTGTTGGACTGTGAGAAATTCATGTTTACGATCGAATTGATTTTGCGCGGCAACCCCGTTGCCCTCGCGGTGCAGCGCAAGGACCAGACGGCCGCGGGGGACCTCTATGCCAAAATTCGCGACGCGATGAGCGCCAGCCCGCCCCGGGTAATCGAGCTTACCTGCGACAAGGTGCCGGAGAAACACCTCGCGGTGATGGGTTGCGATGTCGTGGCTGTGCAACTGACCGCTGCCAAGTCGGGGAGCGGCGCGCCCATGGGCATGCGGGCCGGTTTTTTCGCCGGTGGGGGCGAGGAGGAATAACCGGCGGCTTCCGAAGTGCTTTTGCCGGAGCCTTCGGGGCCGTTTCTCAATTGTTAATTTGTTCCGGCGATTTTGCGCGGCGACGAAGCGAAGCCGCCTAGTCTGGGGTAACACCTGGCAGTGTTGCACAGACCCTTGCTTGAGTTTCGAGGCCGCTACCGTATGACCGCATCGTTGACTGGGAGATTGAGCGCCAATCCGTTGCGCCAGGGGCTGCGCCTGGAGCGCACGCCCAAGCCTGCCATTTTGACCATCTTTGGAGCCTCCGGAGATCTGACCGTCCGCAAGCTGATCCCAGCCCTTTACGACCTGGCCCGCGACCGGCGATTGCCGCCCGAATTCACGGTCGTGGGCTATGCCCGCCGCCCCTACAGCCACGAAGAATTCCGCAATATGATGAAGGAGGGGGTAGCCAAGTACTCGCGCAGCAAGCTCGGTAACCTCTGGGAAAGTTTCTCCAAGGGCATCTATTACTTTCAAGGGGACCTCGACAACCTCCAGAACTTCAAGGACCTCGGCGAATTTTTAAAGACCCTGGATAGCGAGCGCGGCACCCTCGGCAACCGTGCCTTTTATATGGCTACTGCTCCGAGTTTCTTTGCACCCATCATCGAGAACCTGGGTGCGGCGGGCCTGGCGGGGGACGTGCGCAACACGCGCCTGGTCATCGAGAAACCCTTCGGCCACGACCTGCGCTCGGCCCAAGATCTCAACAAAGTCGTCCAGCAAGTCTTCCACGAAAAGCAGGTCTACCGCATCGATCATTACCTGGGCAAAGAGACCGTCCAGAATATTTTGGTCTTCCGCTTTGCCAATTCGATCTGGGAGCCGCTCTGGAACAACCGCTACGTCGATCACGTGCAGATCACGGTGGCGGAGACGGTCGGGGTCGAAAACCGCGGGCCGTACTACGACGAAGCGGGCGGCGCGCTGCGCGACATGATCCAGAACCACCTGGTACAGCTGTTGGCCCTCACCGCCATGGAGCCGCCCTCCGCCTTCGAGGCCGACACCGTGCGCGACGAAAAAGTGAAAGTCCTGCGCGCCATCCAGGTCGGCCAGGGACCGAACGGCCTCGAGGCGGTCCGTGCCCAGTACACCAACGGCTGGATCTCAGGTGAGCCGGTACCCGCCTACCGCGACGAACCCCGGGTCAACCCCGACGTGCAGACCGCGAGCTACATTGCCGCCAAGTTCATGATCAACAACTGGCGCTGGAACGGCGTGCCCTTTTTCCTGCGCACCGGCAAACGCCTCGCCAAGCGCGTCTCTGAAATTGCCCTGCAGTTTCGGGAGGTGCCGCACCTGCTCTTTCCGTCGAGCAGCGCGGGCCAGCTCAATCCGAACATGCTGGTGCTGCGCATCCAACCGGACGAGGGCATCTCGCTGCGCTTCGAGGCCAAGCGGCCGGTGGCCGATATCGCCATGCGCTCGGTGAACATGGACTTTCACTACGGAGGCACCTTCGAGGTCGCCTCGCCCGAAGCCTACGAGCGGTTGCTGCTCGATTTTCTGCTCGGGGATCAGACGCTGTTTACCCGCGCGGACGAAGTCGAGGCGGCCTGGAAGATCGTGACACCGCTCATCGAGCGCTGGGAAATCCAGAAAGCCGGCAACCTCAACTACTACGACGCCGGTTCCTGGGGACCGAGCGCCGCGAGTAAACTGATGGACAACGGCCGCCGCTGGCGGCGCCTCTAACCGATGTTTTTTTCTTGACTGGTGAGTGAATCATGACTGAGAACGCCTCCGTCGTCGCGATTGCCGAGCCCTCCCGGGTGCAAGTCAGCCAGATCGACAAGCAGCTCAAGACTATCTGGAGCTCGCAGGAGGGTGCCACCCGCGCTTCGACCTTCAACCTGCTCGTCTACGAAAGCGAACTGCAAGATCCCAACAGCATCGGCGAGGCGATCGGTGCCATCGCCGTGCAGCACCCCTGCCGGGCGATTGCGCTATTGGCGAGCACCGATGGCCCCAAGGACAACCTCGAAGCCTATGTCGCCGCCTACTGCCCGGTGAGCGAGGGCGGCGGGCGCGAGTCGATCTGCTGCGAGTACATCACGCTGCGCGCGAGCGGCAAAGCCCTCGACGAACTGGACACTACCGCCGCGGCTTTGCTGCTGCCCGAGCTTGAGACGTTTTTGTGGTGGAAGGGACCGCTCAATATCCACCTGGAACTGTTCACGAACTTGCAGCACATTGTCGATCGCACCGTGGTCGATTCATCGCTGTTCGAAGAACCCGAAAAGGCGCTCGAAAGCTACACTTCCCTCGCCCTCGGTCAGGAAAAGAACCGTTCCTTCGGCGATCTCAACTGGTCACGGCTGACGCCCTGGCGCGAAGAAACCGCGGTTGCCTTCGACAGTGAGAGCCGGGCCGCCTGCCTGGGCGCACTCGACCGCGTGATCATCGAGTACGGCCAGAGCGAGGGCATTCCCCTCAACCCCTGCCAGGCGTACCTGTTCTTGGGGTGGCTTGCCAGCCGCCTGGGCTGGCAGCCTCTGTCGCTGCACAACAAAGATCTCACCAAGCAGATCATCATGCGCGACAGCACCCAGCGGCCCATCCAGGTAACCGTGCGTGCCGTGGCCGGCGAGGCGCACCTGGCCGGTCAAATCACCTCGGTCGGATTGCGCTCCGAGGAGATGGGGGCCGCCTGCTCGACGGTGCTGTGCAGCAGCGATTCTTCCAGCTGCATCCGCATGCAGATGAACATGGGTGAAGCGACCCTGTCGCTGGTGAGCGACATCGACACCCTCACCACCGAGCAATTGCTCAGCGAGGCGCTCAGAACCCCCGACCGCGACCCCATCTACGAGGAATCGCTCGAAGTGATCCACGATCTGATGCAGCTGAAGTAGCGATGCGCGGCGCCATCACCGTTTTTCCGGATCTGGAGAGCCTGTCGCTGGAGGCGGCACAGCTATTTGAGGCGGCGGCCCACGCCGCCATCGCCCTGCACAGCCGCTTTTGTGTGTCCCTCGCGGGCGGCTCGACCCCCAAACGGCTCTACCAGTTGCTGGCTACCGAGCCGCACCGCTCCAAGCTGCCCTGGAATCAGATTCATCTATTCTGGGGCGACGAGCGCTGTGTGCCGACCGATGACCCGCAGAGCAACTACCGCATGGTCAAAGAGGCTCTGCTGGATCACGTGGCGATTCCGACAGCGAACGTGCACGCCATGCCCGCCTTTGGCGACGATCTCGAGGAAGCGGCGCGACTCTACACCGCACATCTGTCGGAATTTTTTGGCGGCGATATCCGTCTGGATCTGGCGCTTCTGGGCATGGGTGCCGACGGCCATACCGCTTCGCTTTTTCCAGGCGATGCCGCTCTGACTGTGGACGACCGGCCCGTGGCGGTGGCCCGCCCCGCCTCCCAACCGACGGCGCGCTTGACGCTTACCTACCCGGTATTGAACCGTAGCCGTCAGGTGCTCTTTCTGGTGGCCGGTGCCGACAAAGCCGAGGTACTCACCCGGGTGCTCGCGGGCGACACTACCTACCCCAGCGCGCTCATCGATCTCGCCGACGGCGAACGCTTCTGGATGTTGGACCGGGAGGCGGCTGCAAAGCTGGGCTGAGCGCATGCAAAATGTTCCGGATTGGTGCTGCCGCTACGGGGCCAGATTATCGGTTGTCGGCGCATCGACTTGATGTGCAATTCTGAAGGACGATATTTGCGTTTCCTCGGATAATGTGATTCAGTTAACCTCAGTTCGGGTTAAGCCCCGAGCAGAAGTGTTGAATGTGGTGCTACCCTGCCGTCCTTGATCCCCGCCGTAAGCACCTGAATAGTTACGCTTTGCGAACCTCAATCGCTTGCTGGGAAAGCTCTTCAATGATCTCTTTCTGTTTGTGGCTCTCGATGACTTCCAGCAGTTCGCCGGTCTCGATATTGCTGATGACCGTTTTGAAATCGTGGCCGCGCCGCAGACTAAATTCATCGATGCTGATCCGTTTGACCTGGCCCCAGTCTTTTTTTTAACTGCGCAGCCACATGCTCGAACATTCCTCGTACTTCGTCAGGACTGATGCCTTCTTCGCGGGCGACCTGTTCGAGGCTTGAGTGTTGTACTCGCTCATAGATATCTTCTTCAAAACGTCGGGTGTGTCGCCGCCGCCAATCGACGAATTCTAGTTGTTCAGTGCAGTAACGTTCACAGGTTCTGCAGTGGAATTGTCGTCGAGGAATCTGCAAGAGCACGGGCTTTTCGCGTATCCTCAAGTCTCGGATTCGCAGTGGACGAGACTGGTGTTCGCGGTCGATAAATTGCCCGCAACTAGAACAGAGTATTCCTGGAGCAAGCGGTCTGAGGTAGAAAACGATGCCCTGCTCATCGATGAACTGCCGTTCGACATAAACGTTGGGTAGCTCTAGAAGCTGAGTCAGTTCAATACTCAGCATACACCACGGACTCAGGAGAGCCTTTGCTCACTCAGGAGTTAAACCTTCCGGGTGTCCACGTTCCGATCCAGTTTTCCAAGGAAAAGAAACGATATATTTTTGGCTTTGACCACGTCGAATCTCTGGCGAGCGGCAACTAAGATGCCCCTCGATCAAAGAAGCCCAGGCACTCAAAGATTTCTGGGGGGTCTATTGGGGCAGGTTGTGGGAACTGGCGGGACGGGTGGGCTCGATTCGGGTGCGCATTCAGCAATCAGGGGAGCGAGCCGTTGATGCAACCGCCGGCTTATGCGCGGGAGGAGTCGAGCGATGAGGTGCAGACCCGCAAAGGAATGGAGTCGGGGGGCTTTGAGCCTGTCCTACTCTAGCTTCTTGCCACAGGCCCCGCCCGACGGCGGGGCCTGCGCCGCCAGGCCGCCGCACCCAAAAGCGCCAGCATCCCGCCTGCTGCCCCGACGGTGGGTTCGGGAATTTCGGTGGTCTCAAAAGGAGCGTTGACGATGATGTCGCCGTCGCGGCGGTCGGTGGGCACGAAGATGTTGCCGTCAGACTCAAAGGTGCCCAGGATCTGTCCGTCCAGGTTCGCCACATAGTTGGTGAGTTGTCCGCTGCCGTTGAGCGCGTCAAAGTAGACCCGGCTGCCTTCGACCAGCACGTTCCCGCCGAAGGCCGTCAGGTTACCCGAACCGTTGGGGTCCGCCGTGCCCAGATTGGCGATCGTGACGAGCCTGCCGCCCACGTAGGCGTACACGCCGTTCTGGCCAAGGTCGGTGCGCCCCAAAAAGGCGAGCGACGTGCCGTCGAGGGAGACGTTGCGCGAAGCTGAGAAACTCGTGAACACCCCCCCGTCCGGCGCGCGGGTCTCGCCCAGGACGACGATTTCCATTGGGTCGCCGCCGAAATTGGCGTAGAGGCCCTGGGGAACGAAGCCGCCGAAGTCGCGGGTGCCGGCGATGGCGACGACGTTGCCGTCCTGGACGTCGAGACCCCGCAGGTCGGTGGTGTCGGCGGCGAAGACCGTGCTCGGCGGCAAACCGGCGGTACTGAGCAGCGTCGAAAGACCGCTTAGATCCAGATTGCTGCTGAAGATGCCTTCGCGGGCGGTGCCGCCGGCGGTCTCAAAAAAGCTCGCCCGAAAGAAAAACTGGCCACCGTCGATCTTGATGCCTTCGATGTCGAACAGCTCCGCCCCGCCGGGCAGCGCGAAGCGCTCCGCGTCGAGGCGCGCCAGGGACGTGCCGCTCGCCAGAAAGTAACCGAGATCCCCCGCCGCGTCGGTGCCGGTGAACAGTAGATTCTGGCCTTCGATGCCCAGCACGTCGAAGCCGCCGTTGACGAAGCGGCCGCTGCCGCCCGGGACCGCCGTGGTCGTATCGACGATCCGCCTGAGGCCCGTTCCGTCGATACCTACGGTATAGATGCCGCTACTGGTATTGGCGAGGCTGCTGCCGATAAAGCCGACCTGGCCGCCGCCCAACTTTGCCAGTAGTGCCGAGCTGAAGTTGCCGCTGCCGCCCGGAACCGCTGCCTCCAGCGGCTCAAAAAACGCTTCAAAGTCAAAATCGGCCACGACCGTATTACTCACCGGGTCTTCCAGACCAGCGGCGGACGACGGTTCGGGGGCATCAGGACGGCGCAGGAGGCTGTCGAGTTGCCACAGCTCGAAGGTGCCGCCGACCGGCCAGGGCGAGGTGGTGCCCGCAATTTCGAACGCCTGCGCCCGAGCGCTCAGCAACAGACCCAACGCTGCTACAACGGATGCAACCCCGCCGACTTTTCGAACCATGGCCCACTCCTCACAACAAACAACGAGACAAACAAGAGCAGTCTATTGCGGGCTCACTAGGGAGCGAAGTCCTGCGCTATACCTTTCGTGGTCAAATATGACCTGCATCTTTCGCACTAAAGTGACAAACAGGCGAACTGCCTGTCAAAGGCCGGTTTCATCCATAATTTTTCTGGGTTTCACAAGTCTTCCGCCTGGACATTGATGGGCGGATTGCCGATCTGTTGAGAGGTAAGCGCATTGCAAAGTGAATGGATACCGATGCTTCAGGCGCTGGCGGAGCACCGGGAGCGCGAAAACAATTCCCGCCTGCCGCTTTCTGGGCGGTTGCCGGACGAGGTGCAGGCGCTGCCTTTTTGGCGCGAGACGCTGGCGGGCAAGCTCACGGCGCGCTTGGGAGCCCCCTTCTGGCAGGTCCACCGCCCCCAAAAAAACGAGCGCTGCCTGTATATCGGTTGTGGCCCCAGTTTTCTGACCGATCCGTGGGTGGAGTGGGGAGCGTTGTTTTGGGGCACCGATCTTGACGGGGCGATGGTGCGGGCCGTGCGCGCCCGCGCCCCCCAGCTCAACTCGAAGCTCTTCAAAGATCTGCAGGAAGCGCCGCCCCACGACCTCGACCGCTACCCCGAGGGCCAGTTCGACCTGGTGATCGCGGCGGGGTTCAGCCCGTTTATGCCCCTGGCCTACAGCGAAGCGGTAATCGCGGCGGTGCGGCGGGTGCTCAAAGTCGGGGGCGGCTTGCTCTGGGAAGTGGCCGACCCCGATTCAGCCTGGTTCGAAGACTGGAGCATCGGCCAGATGTATTTGAGCCTGGAGGTGGTGGCGGTGCCGCTTGCCGATTGGAAGCGCGCACTCGCCACCGTCGGACCGATCCAGGCTGAAAATAGTGGCGAACTCCTGCACACGTTCTTAGTCGAACGCGCCTAGGGATGGGACTGATCACGCTGCTGAGCGACTTTGGCCTGGTAGACGGCTACGTTGCCCAGATGAAGGGGGCAATCGCCGCCATTGCCCCCCAGGTGCAGGTGATCGACCTCACCCATCTGGTGCCGCCCCAGGACGTCGCCGCCGGGCGCTTCTGTCTGACGAGTACCTGTCCGTACTTTCCGGCGGGCACGGTCCACGTCGCAGTGGTCGATCCGGGGGTGGGCGGTGCTCGGCGAACCGTCGCCGTCCGCTGCGAGGAGGCCTTTTTCGTCGGTCCCGACAACGGTCTGCTGAGTGGAATCCTGGCTGTTACCCCAGTGGTGGCTGCCGTCGAACTTACCGAACCTCGCTACTGGCGTACCCCATCTCCGAGCGCTACCTTTCACGGGCGCGACATCTTCGCCCCTGTGGGCGCCCACCTGGCCCTCGGCGTACCTTTCGAGCAACTGGGCCGCCCCATCGAGCCGGCAAGTCTGGTGGTGCTAGATCTGCCCGATTGCCGGGCAACGGCGGAAGGCTACGCAGGGGCGATCCAGGCTGTCGATCGCTTCGGGAACTTGATTACCAATTTTCCGGGCGGGGTTGTTGCGGGCCGACCATGGAGTGTCGTTTTGGGGAAGTGGACCATTCCCGGTGGTCACACTTACAGCGATGTTCCTCGGGGAGAGACGCTGGCACTGGTGGGCAGCCACGGCTTCGTCGAGGTGGCCGTCGCCGGTGGCAGCGCCGGGCAGGTGCTTGATCAAACGGTCGGTGCCCCGGTCATACTGATTTGGCAACCAAGTGTGGACAGACATTAAAGCGATGGAATCGCCCGAACTGAACGACAAGCAAGCCCAGCGCATTCTGGAAAACAGCGCCTTTGCCGATCGCGCTCTGGTGCGCCGGGCGCTTGTCCGGCTGGCCGGACCTGCCGAGTACAAGATGATCGGCGTCTGCGCCGATGCGGTGGAATCGGCGGTGTCTGCCCTGCGGGGGTATCTTGCCGCCTTCGGTTACCCCGAGCCGCCCCTGGCGTTCGACCCCATCGACGAGCGGGGAGTGTACCTCAAGTTCAACCCCAAGACCGGCAGTTGCTACGCTTCGCCCTACACCGGCAGCGAGCGGGGGGTGATCGTCTCCTGTTTTTCGCCGGGGAGCGAGGAATACAACGAGACTTACGCCCATTTGCCCCTGGAATTGTTTACAAGAACAGATTGAACAGGTCGCTCTACGGCGGTTCCGGTTTGCCGAGCCCTTGTTTGTGCCTACAACAGCGTCCGCGCCAGCGCCAGCGCCTCCTCGCGGCCGGTCACTTCACCGGTGGCCTGGGCCTCCTGGATGGCGGCGAGCAACTGGCCCACCTGCGGCCCCGGCTTGAGGTCCAATTCGGCCATCAGCCCGTTGCCGTCGATGAGCGTGCGCGGGTGGGCGAGCGGGTCACCGGGGGTGTAGTAGTGCCCCAGCAACCGCCCGGTCAGTTCCACTGCCCGCGCCAGGTCGTCTTTGCCCACCTGGGGGCCGAGGGTCGAACGCCGGTCGGCCAGGGCTAGCATCAGCAGGGCAGGGAGCATCTGGCCCAGATCGCGGCAGAGGCGATAGACCGCCCGGTTGCTGGGCGGCCAGTGGGCGGCCAGCTGGCCGGGGCGCAGGTGGTGCTGCACCAGGGTCGCCACCCAGCGTTCCTCGTCGCGGCTGAATTTGAGGCGCTGGAGAATCTGCCGGGTCATGTTCGCCCCCAGGCTCTCGTGGCCGATGAAGCTCATCCGGCCGCTCGCCGGATCGAGTTTGCTGGTGGGGGGCTTGGCGATGTCGTGCAGCAGCGCCCCGAGCTTCACCAGGGTCCGGACGCTGTGGCCCCCCGTGACCTGCCGGTCCAGGTCGGCTCTCACCTGCTCGGCAAAATCGGCAATCGCACCGTCCACCTGGCGGATCACCTCGAAGGTGTGCTCGATGAGCGGCAGGTGGTGGTAACCGCTCGGTCCAATCGCCTCCATGGGAGCAATTTCTGGCAGCCAGTCGGCGAGTAACCCGTCGCGGTAGGCGGCCAGCAGCGCGTCCGCGCCGGTAGGGGCGCAGATCAGGGCGCACAGTTCCTCGCGCACCCGCTCGGCGGAGACCGCCGCGAGCCGGTGGGCGTGCAGGCCGATCCAGGCGCGGGTGCCGGGCTCGATTGCAAAATCCAGCTGGGCCGCGAGGCGATAGCCCCGCAACAACCGCAGCGGGTCGTCGACGAGATTGGCTTCACCGATGGCGCGCAGCGTGCGGCGGGTGAGATCGCCCCGGCCGTCAAAAGGGTCGAATAGTTTCCCGGCGCGCACGTCCCAGGCGATGGCGTTGACGGTGTAGTCGCGGCGGGCCAGGTCGCTCACGAGGTCGGCCCCCTGCCGGCGGGCGAAATCGAGGGTGATCCCCGAATCCAACACCAGCCGCACGATCTCGTGCTCGGCGTCGAGCACGGCAAAACCGGCCCCCAAACGCCGGGCCAGAACGCGGGCGCGCTCGGCGACCGGGCCGGGGCAGACGAAATCCAAATCGAGCGGCACGCGGGTGCGGTTCAACAGTGCGTCGCGCACACTGCCGCCCACGAGCGCCAGCGGACCCGGCCAGTCGGCCGGGTCGAAGGGAATGGCATCGAGCAGGGAAGTCAACTGCAGCATCATCTTTTGGAAGTTTCTCTGAACACTGCCCATTCGAAGCACTTTGCGCTACTCTGGATCAGGCCGGGACATCGGGGTTACCTGAGACCGTCTTGGGCCGGGCCACTCAGGCCCACGGCGCTCACAGTAACTCGGACACCCTCGGATCCAAGCTTTACCCACACCTATGCCATTTTTGCCCATCGCCGAACGGTTGCGGTCGCGTTCCTCTGTCGTGCCTACGAGGGGCCACGGAGGGGACAGCCGATCCCAGCCCTTCTCAGGGGATGGTCTGCATCGAGATCGAGCTGGAAATGCAGGCGGGGCCTTGCGCCTGCGCCTGTTTTTGCCCATGGTTTGTGTTCCTGGTTCATCGCATTAGGAGTTGCGTATGTCCGTTCGACTCTACGTTGGAAATTTGCCCGAGGAGGTCACCCGCCAGGAATTGGAGGCGGTTTTCGCCCCCGCCGGCGAAGTGGTCTCCCTCAAAGTGATTACCGACCGCAAGACCGGCAAGTGCCGGGGCTTCGGTTTTCTGACCGTGTCCACCCCCGAAGCCGCCGACGGCTTCATCGAGCAATTTAATGGCGTCAGCTTCAAAGATGTCGCTCTGCGCGTCGAGAAGGCCCAGCCCAAGGCTAAGAGCGACCGCAGCGACGAAGGTGACGGCGAAGCCGCCGCTCCCGCCGTGGCCGCCAGCGGCGAAGCGACCGAACCACAGGTGGAGAGTGCCGTTGCTCCCCGTCCCGTCCCGGCCCGCGCCGCCGGTCCGATCAGCACCGGTCGCCCGCCGATCCGCAAAGCCGACAAGAGCCAGCGCGACCGCCAGGGCGACGGCGGTCGCCGCCAGGGCGACAGCAGCCGCCGCGATCGCCCGGCAGCCACCAGTGTCTCCTCCGACGAGGCCAACCAGCCCGACCCGCGCTGGGCCGACGCCCTGCGCGACATTCGCCGCCAATTGACCACCAAGGCCTAGGCGTTCCGGACCAGGAACACGGCACTCGAGCGGTCCAGGGCTGAAGAGATTCAGCCCTGGACCGCTCGCTTTTGCTCGATCGTTTCAATCAGATTTTTGATATGGCGCCGCCTTTCGAGGTCAAGGGGGGCAAAATAGTCCCGTTCCATCAGCTGCGCAGATCGACCGAGTATCGCTCGGCCAGAGCCTGACGGACCCGCTGGTGGACGGCGGTGATCTCCTCTTCGGTGAGCGTGTGGTCGCTGCGGTAAACCATCCGAAAGGCAAGGGAGCGGCAGCCTGCCGGCACCCCCTGGCCCTTAAATTCATCGAGCAGCGCGACCGATTCGAGCAGCGATGCGCCCTGCTCGCGGATAAGCCGCTCGAATTCGAAGACGGTGATCCCCTCGCGGGCATAGAACGACAAGTCCCGCGCCGCCGGAGGAAAGGGCGAAAAGGGCCGAAATTCGACCGGCCGCTCGCGCACCAGGTCGATCAAAAAATCGAGATCGATCTCGAATACGAACGTCTGCTCGGGTAGATCCAGACGGGAAGCCAGACGGGGGTGCAGTTGCCCGAGGGTGCCAAGCCGCTCGCCCGAGACCCACAGCGAAGCCGTTCGTCCCGGGTGCAGCCGCTCATCCCGGCGGTCGGCCTGGTATTCGACTTCGATCTGCCACGGCTGCAAAATCGCCGCAAGCACGCCCTTAGCTGCGAACCAATCGAAGGGTGGGGTGACCTTTTGCCAGTCGCCCACCGCGGGCTCGCCGCACAGCACCGCCCCAAGCCGGCCCGACTCGAAGATGCCCTCGTCGGAGCGCAAAAAGACGACGCCCACTTCGAAGGCGTGAAAGGGCATGTTGCCCTGGGAGCGGTTGAAGCGCAAGGTCTCGAGCAAGCCGTCGATCAAATTGGTGCGCAGGCTGTTGAGTTCGGCGCTCAGCGGATTGCTGAGCACCACCGGCTGCTGGTCGCGGTCCGGGGCGAGCGAGTAAGTCACCACCTCGGTGAGCCCCGCCCCCTGGCACAGCGAGCGCACCCGCCGCTCGATAAAGTCCTCAAAAGGCAGATAGCCGCCGTCGGCGGGGGGCGGCAGGGTGGGCGCGAAGCGGTCGTAACCGACGACGCGCGCCACTTCTTCAATGAGATCGATTTCGCGCTCGATATCGCGCAATCGATGACCCGGTACGATGACGGCGAATTCCTGCGGTCCCTGCTGCACATCGAAGCCGAGGTTCTTGAGCACCTGGGCAATCTCCGCATCCGGGATATCCTCGCCCAGAATCTGGGCAAGGCGCTCGGGGCGCAGGGACAACACGCGGTTCTCGCGGCGGCGGTAATCGTCGCTTGCCTGGGCGACGGCGCGCGCCCCTGCGCAATCGGCCAATAGCTGCCGAGCGCGGCCGAGGGCATGTTCGAGGGCAAAAGCGTCCACACCGCGCTCGTAGCGCGCCGAAGCCTCGGTGCGCAGCGCAAAGACGCGGGCGGAGCGGCGAATCGTGGGCGGGTCGAAGATGGCGGCTTCGAGCACAATGCGCCGGGTCTGGGCGTTCACCTCGGTGGCCTCGCCCCCCATCACCCCGGCGAGGGCCACCGGCCGCGAGCCGGCGGTGATGAGCAGATTCGCGGGAGTCAAGGACCGATCGGTCCCATCCAGGGTGAGCAGTTGCTCGCCTTTGTGGGCGAAGCGCACCCCCAGGGTACCGGCGGCGAGCCGGTCGGCGTCGAAGGCGTGCAGCGGCTGGCCCCATTCGAGCAGTACGTAGTTGGTGACATCGACGACATTGTTGATGGGGCGCATGCCGGCTTTTTCGAGGCGCTCGCGCAGCCAGTCGGGTGCAGGACCGACCGCGGCTTCCTCTAGTAAGGTGGCGGTATAGACCGGGCAGGCTTCCGGCTCGGCGATCCGGGCAGCCAGCTCGCCCCTGGGCACCAGGGGCGCATCGACCAGGGGCAGGCGCAAGATGCCGCCGGTCAGGGCCGCCACCTCGCGGGCGATCCCCACCATGCTGAGGGCGTCGGCGCGGTTGGCGGTCGAGGCCACTTCGAGAATCGCGTCGTCGAGACCGAGTAGCGGTCCTACGTCGCTGCCAAGGGGCAGCGACACCTCCGCAAAGATATGAATGCCCTCGGAGGTTTTTTCAAGACCCAACTCTTCGAGTGAGCAGAGCATGCCTTCGCTCGGCACGCCCCGGATGCTTGCAGCGCGCAGCTTCAAGTCTTTGATCGGTAGATACGTGCCGACCGGGGCCACCGGCGCGTAGATGCCGGCGCGGGCGTTGGGAGCACCGCAGACGATGTTGAGCAATCGGCCCGTGCCGATATCGACCCGGCAGACGCGCAGCCGGTCGGCCTGGGGATGGGGTGCGCATTCGAGCACCCGGCCCACCACCACCCCGGTCGCCCAGGTGCGCCGATCTTCGATATGTTCGACTTCGAAGCCCGCCATGGTCAGCTTCTCGGCCAGTTCGGACGGCGTGAAATCAAATTCGACGTACTCTTGAAGCCAGTTGAAGGAGACGCGCATGGGATGCAGGCCGGTCGAATGGAGCGTTTCGATGCTATCAGTTTGCCGGGGCACCCGACTATGCTCCTGCGGGGCCGGCCTTCAAGCTTTAGTTTGAGATTTCCAAATGCTTGCCTCAATTGTCAAAAATTGCCGCGATCGGTTTCGAACACATCGACTCCTGAAAATATGCGACAAGACTTGACAGGAACTCCGCGATTTTTTAGGCTGACTCAAGGTTATCCAGGTCGCGCCCACTCCGCAGTGAACACTCTCCATCGATCGGTCCTGTTGAAAGAAACCCTTGCCGGTTTGCAGGTGCACCCCGGCGGACTCTACCTCGACGCCACCGTCGGCCTGGGTGGGCACAGCGAGGCTATCTTGCGCACCGAAAACACCCAGGTGGTCGCCCTCGATCAAGACGAGGACGCCCTTGCGCAGGCGCGGCTACGCCTGGCTCCCTTCGGCGAACGGGTGCGCTTTGAACACATCAACTTTGCCGAATTCGAGCCGGGGGAGGAGCGCTTCGACGGCATCGTCGCCGATCTGGGCGTCAGTTCGATGCAACTGGATAGCCCCGAGCGGGGTTTTTCGTGGCGGTTCGAATCGCCCCTCGACATGCGCATGGACGGCGGGGGGGAGGCTGAGACGGCGGCGGACCTGGTCAACACCTGCAGCGCCGAGCAGTTGAGCGACCTGTTCTGGCGCTACGGCGAGGAGCGCTTCTCGCGGCGCATCGCCCGGCGGATCGTCGAGCGGCGCCCCCTGCGCACGACCACCGAACTGGCCGCGGTGGTCGCCTCGGCCATCCCGACCCGCCAGCCCATTCACCCCGCCACCCGCGTCTTTCAGGCGTTGCGCATCGCCGTCAACGGCGAAGTCGCGGCTCTGGAGACCTTTCTTGAGCGCAGTCCCGACTGGCTGGTGCCGGGAGGGCGCCTCGCCGTCATCAGCTTCCACAGCCTTGAGGACCGGCCGGTCAAGCACCGCTGGCGCGCCGATCCCCGTCTCGAAGTGCTCACCCGCAAAACGATCACCGCCGACGAAGCTGAGATCCAGTCCAACCCCCGCGCCCGTTCGGCCAGGCTGCGCCTGGCCCGCCGCCTTTCACCCAGTGAGGAGTCTCGACCGTGAACGCCCTACCCCAGAGCCAGGTTTCCCCAAATACCGGCGTCGTGCTGCCGCTCAAACGTCCCCTTGCCGCCCCGCCCACCCCGGAGGAGTTAAAAACGCTGCGCCTGGCTGCCGGGCTGCGCACGGCGCGCAACGCCGGCATCGGTGTCCTCGCGCTGCTGGTCGTCGCCACCTCAGGCCTGTACTGGTGGACTTTTCAGACCCAGGCGCGCTGGGAGGACGGCTACCGGCAGCTGGTGAGCCTGCGCACACAGTCGCGGCAACTGGCGCTTTTTAGCGAAGCGCTCACCGGTAACCTGGCAAGCAGCGTCGCCCTCAACACGCCGCTCAGGGTGGCCACCCCCGCCCAGGCGCTCAGCGTACCGGCCGCCCCCGAGCGGCCCCTCAAGCCGTTGCCCCAGGCTGCGGCCCCTGATCTGGCCCTTGCCATTCCGGCGGGCTACTGATGCGTTCGATCCGGCGGCAAACCACCTCCCGCCTGTGGCTGGTGGGCATCGGTGTACTCGCGGCGGCGGGCGGTCTGGGCTACCGCCTCTACGATCTGCAGGTCACCCAGGCGAGCACCCTCCAGGAACGTGCCGCCCTCCAGCGCGAGCGCACGGTCAAATCCGAGCGGCCCCGGGCGGGAATCGTCGATCGGCGCGGGGTGGCCCTGGCCCTCGATGAGCCGATTTTTGATCTCTATGCCCACCCGTTTTTGATCGACGCGGAGGCAAAATTGCTCGCCTCGCGCCAGGCTTCCAGACAAAAAGGCGTCGATCGCGAGGCGCTGGAGGCCAAGCTTGCCGCCCAGCACCGCCAGGCGCTGCGCTCCGAGATGGCCCGCACCCTCGCCCAGGCCACCGGCCAGCCCGCGGCCGAAATTGCCGCGCGCCTTGCGGACAATCGCCGCACCGTCGCCCTCGCCCGCGGCCTCGGCGAAAACGCCCGCGAGCGGATTGTGCAGGCGAAGCTGCCGGGGCTGGAGTTCGGTTCGCGCCGCCGCCGCTTCTACCCGGATGGAGCCAACAGCGCCTCGCTGGTCGGTTTTCTCAACTACGACGGCCAGGGCCAGGGGGGTGTCGAGCAGTTCTACCACAAGCGCCTCACCGGCGCCTCGGCGAGCTACCCGGTCACCTTCGGCTCCGGGGGGCTGCCCTTGGCGAGCACCCTGCCCACCGAGGCGTTCGAGGGCTTCGAGCCGGGCCGTCTGGCCCTCACCATCGACGCGCGCGTGCAGCGTGCCGCCCGCCTTGCCCTGGAGCGCGGCGTCGAGGCCAACCGCGTCACTCGCGGTGCCGCCATTGTGCTGGAGCCCCAGAGCGGCGAAATTCTGGCGATGGCGGTGAGCCCCAGTTTCGACAACAACCGCTACGGCGAATTTCCGCCCGCCCACTTCAAGAACTGGGCGGTGAGCGATCTGTACGAACCAGGATCGACATTTAAGCCCGTCAACGTCGCCCTCGCCCTGAGCGCCGGGGCGATCCGCCCCGACACGGTCGTCAACGATTCCGGTTCGATGAGTTTTGGCCGCTATATGCTCAGCAACTACGACCGGCGGGCGCGCGGGGCGATTTCGGTCACCAAGGTGCTGATGGTCTCCAGCAACATCGGCATGATCCGTTTGATGCAAAAAATGCCGCCCACCGCGTACTACGACAAACTGCGCGAAATCGGCATCGGGGGAGCCGGCGGCGTCGATCTGCCGGGCGAGACGCGCGGGATCATCACCAACCGCACCCAGTTCGCCAAATACCCGGTGCAGGTGGCGACGGTGGCCTTCGGCCAGGGGGTGGCCCTCACGCCTTTGCAACTGGCGAGCCTGCACGGAGCGATCGCCAACGGCGGCATGGCCATCCAGCCCCACCTCGTGCGCGCCTTCGAGAATGACGAAGGCCAGGTGCTCTGGAAACCGGAGCACCGGCCCAACAAGCGCATCTTCACCCCCGAGGCGACCGCCGCCGTGCGCGAGATGATGATGCACGTCGTCGAAGAGGGCACCGGCAAACCGGCACACATCCCGGGCTACCGCATCGGCGGCAAGACCGGCACCGCCCAAAAAGCGAACATCGGCGGGCGCGGCTACCTGGCGGGCAAAAAGATCACCAGCTTCGTGGGCTATCTGCCGGCGCACAACCCGCGCTACGTGGTGCTGGTGGTGCTTGACGAGCCCAAGTCCGGCAATGCCTTCGGCTCGACCACCGCCGCCCCCATCGTGCGCGAAATCTGCCAGGAACTGATTTCCTACGGCAACCTGCCGCCGAGCCACCCTCAGGAGTTGCTCGCTTCCGCCTCGACCAAAAAACCGTAATAGCTCACAACCGTACCGCCGTAGACCCGCCGGTCGAGGCGCACCAGAGAACCCACGGCCTCGGGCAAATCCGGCGAATCTTCGCCGTGCTCGGCAGCCAGTTCGCCGTCGTCGGCCAGCAACCCGCAGGCAACGACCGCCTCCAGTACCGGCAGATAAAGCCCCCCACGGTAAGGCGGGTCGAAGTAGATGAGATCAAACACCCGGCCCTGCTTTGCCAGACGGGCGACACCGGTGAGCGCGTCCGTTTTATAGATCGTCCCGAGGCCGGGGGCGATTTTGTCCCAGTTGGCGGCAGCGATGCGCGCCGCCCCGGCCGCCTGCTCGATTCCAACGGCCTCTGCCGCGCCGCGCGCCAGAGCTTCGGCGCCCATCGTGCCCGCTCCGGCGCACAGATCGAGCCAGCGGCAGCCCTCCACCCGGCCGTGCCAGCGGCCGAAGACGGCTGTGCGCACCCGCCCCAAAGTGGGCCGGGTATCGAGTCCGCCCGGGGTGCGCAGTAAGCGGTTGCCGTAGATACGCAGGCTCATCGTCCGCCTATGCTAACCGGCCGCGAGGTTCAAGCAAGTCTCCCATCTGGTATGCCCTTGGTAGCCTGGCCAGCCTCCTGAGCCGTCAATACGTCGTGTCCCAGTGCCCGCAGCAAAACGACGACTGGAAACGGAAATTGCTCGATCGTTTTTCGAAAGCAGGCCATGCGCTGAACCTCTGTAACCGGCTGTTCCCATCCAAGGCAAAGCGACCCGCGCGTTAAGATGGCTGCGGACAGGTATTCAACAAGCAGGTTGCGATGCGGGCGAAGAAAGTGGTATTGGCCTATTCGGGCGGCGTGGACACCAGCGTGTGCATTCCTTATCTGAAGCACGAATGGGGTGTGGAACAGGTGGTGGCCCTGGCGGCCGATCTGGGCCAGGGTGAAGATCTCGAAGCCGTGCGTCACAAGGCCCTCGCCTCCGGGGCGGCTCAGGCGATCGTTCAGGATGCCCGCGAAGATTTTGTCTACGACTACGCCTTTGCGGCCCTGCGGGCCAATGCCCTTTACGAAGGGCGCTACCCGCTCGCCACTGCCCTCGCCCGGCCGCTCATCGCCCGGATTCTCGTCAAGTGCGCCCAAGCGGTAGGGGCCGACGCCGTTGCCCACGGCTGCACGGGCAAGGGCAACGACCAGGTGCGCTTCGATGTGTCCATCGGCGCGCTCGACCCGAAACTCAAAGTGCTTGCCCCCGCCCGTGAGTGGGGCATGTCGCGCGAGGAGACCATCGCCTACGGCGAGCGCTACGGCATCCCCGCCCCGGTCAAGAAAAAATCGCCCTACTCGATCGACTTCAATTTACTGGGCCGCTCCGTCGAGTGCGGCGTCCTCGAAGATCCCTGGGCGGAGCCGCCCGAGGAGGTCTACTCGATGACCAGGAGCGTGGCGGACACCCCCGACCAGCCTACGTATATCGAACTCGAATTCGAGCGCGGTGTACCGGTAGCCCTCGATGGCACTTCTCTCAGTGGCGTGAAACTGGTGGGCGAACTCAACCGATTGGCCGGTGAAAACGGCGTCGGCCGCATCGACATGGTCGAGAACCGCCTAGTCGGGATCAAATCCCGCGAGATCTACGAGTGTCCGGCGGGGGTCGTGTTGATCCTGGCCCACCAGGCCCTCGAAGCGCTCACCCTGCCCCGCGAGGTATCCACCTACAAGCGCGGCGTCGAGGACACCTACGCCCAACTGGTCTACAACGGCCTCTGGTACAGCCCCCTGCGCGGCGCCCTCGACGGATTCATCGACTTTACCCAGCAGCGGGTGAGCGGCATTGTGCGCCTGCGCCTGCACAAAGGTACCGCCACCGTCGTGGGCCGCAAAAGTCCCTATTCGCTCTACGACGGGGACCTAGCCACCTACTCCGAAGGGGACAGCTTCGATCACAAAGCCGCCGAGGGCTTTATTTATGTCTGGGGCCTGCCCACACGCATCTATGCGCAGGTGCGCAGATAAGTTCCCTAACCTCCCCGCGGCGCTCCGAGGCCGATTTCTGGGCGAGCCGACTCCTCCGCTCGGGCAGCTGCTTCCTGTAGCGGGGCTGTCCACTTGCGCGGTGCACTGGCGCGGCGGATCTCCTTCCAAATGGCCGTAGCGGCGAGGGTGCCGTCGGCCACGGCGATCGACACCTGGTTGAGACCCTTTTTAAGGTCGCCCAGCGCGAAGATTCGTGGGTGGGAAGTGCGGCAGTCGTACTCGGTGACGATGTCGCCACCGTCGGTGAGCAAATCGAGATTTTTCAGATAGTCATCGTGGCGGATCGAGCCCATCGAGATGAGGCCGGTATCCACCCCAATCGCCGTGCCGTCGGTAAACTCGATGCCGTCCATGACGTGGTCTTTGCCCGAAAAGCGGGCGATCGGTTTTTCGATGAGTGGATAGCCGTGATCGGCGAGTTTAGCGCGCATCTCGTCCCCTACCGGGTAGACGCCCAGGGTGAGCACGGTGATGTAGGGCGTGAACCAGTTGAGCACGAAGGCGGTGTTGATCGCCTTTTCGCTGCCCGCGATCAGGGCCGCGCGCCGGTTGGTCATTTCGTAGCCGTCGCAGATCAAGCAGACGTGCAGGTTGTACCCGGCGTACTCGTAGACGTTCTGCATATTCTCCAGCTGCGGCAGCACGTCGATAAGACCGGTAGCGGCGATCAGGTATTTGGCGCGGAAGACCGGGTAGTCGCTGTTTTTGAAGCGGTACTTGACGCGCACCTGGAATTCTTCGCCGGTGTCGGTGACTGCTTCGACAAAGCCGTTGAGCCAGTCGGCCCCGTAGTGGAGGGCCATCTCCTTACCGCCTTCGATCAGTTCTTTGCCGCTGACCACCCGGGGAACATAGTTCCAGAGATCCTGCATCCAGAACGAGCGACCGCGTCCTTTTTCGACCACCAGGACTTTGAGGTTGTAGCGGGCCAGGTACACCGCCGCCGACAGGCCCCCGGCGCCGCCGCCGGCGACGATCACATCATAGAGCTGGGCTTGCTTTGCATCGAAGTGTTCGCGCTTGAGGATCATGACAACGATTCTTGCCCCTCGCTACACTTTCATTGTGACCGATACGCGCCCCGCTCCCCGATTCCGTCGGGACCATCGAGGAACCCTTTGCCACCGCAGGCTGTCGCCAAGATGATGACCATGTACGGCCCGTCGATCCAAAGCGTCTGGCTTGCCGCCGCGCTGCTGATGTTGTCCGTCGGACCGCTCGCGGCTCAGCAGGCGGGCGACATCGATGGCAATGGCAGGACCGAGGAAGCGGATCTTACCTTGCTGGAGCAGTACCTGAACGGCTCCGGGTTGCTCGTCGAAGAGCAGAGCCGCCGTGCCGACCTCACCGGCGACGGGCAAGTGGACGGCAAGGACGCCAACGCCCTCAGGCAACGGTTGGGGGTGGCCGCGGTCGAAGAACCGTCCCTGAGCGGCCGGGCGAGCACCGAGCGCGCCGAAGGCGAACGGCGCCGCACCCCTTACCGCGCCAGTGCGAGCGGTTCGGCGTTTTCGCTGGGGCTTGAAGAAGTGGTGCCCGAGTGGGTGCGCGGCAGCTGGCGGTTCGTCTCGCAGGTCTACGAAGCGCGCGGCGGCTTTAGCAGCGGCGGCGGCAACGCCCAAAGCGAACAAATCAGCCTCCCAGGCGACTTGTCCAATCTCTACGGCACCTACAAAGTCGCCACCGGCGAGCGCCTCGACCGGCTGTGCTGGCAGGTCAACGATTATTCCGACGTGCGCTTCAGCTTTACCGAGCAACTGCGCGACCAGCAGGGGGCGGTCTTCGCCTCCACCGCCAACATCACCAACCGCGGCCCCGGCCGTGCCGACATTAATATCCGCGTCGAAGTGCTCAACGCCGGCAACAGCCCCGCGGGCGGCGGCCTGTTGGGCGGCCTGTTCGGCATGCTCTTCGGCGGCGGCAGGCCGATGGGCGGCGGGGTCGGTGCGGGCGATTACTACGTGCGCGGCGGCCCGATGGACCGCCTGGCGGGTTCCGAGCGCACCCGCCTGCCGCAGGTCGATCTCGAAGCGCTGCGCTGCCGCTAAAGCGGTTTGTCCTCGTCCACATTGCCTTTTGAGCGGAACTTGCGGCCTTCTGCCTCAAGGCGATCGATTAGCTCGGCAGGCAGGGGATCGTCAGGTCCCAGCACAGCAATCGGCGGCTTTTGGCGCATTCGCTCTATAAATGCATAGAACGCCTCGGCATCCTGCCGGTTGGCAAGCACATAAGTGCGCAGCTGCTTGTCAGTCATCTGCTCCAAGTCGGGGCGGCTCATCGAATTTCCCTCCTTCCATCGGGAAGAATCTCAATCTCAACCTCCTCACCGGCGAGGATCACTACGTTACCGGTTCGCTCGTCCACGCGAACCAGATAGATGGGAGTATAAAAATCACTCAGCGTCAGGCAGGACCGCAAAAGCGCCACAAACTGCTCGGCTGTGGGCATCGGCAAACTCACTATCGAATGTAGCGTGCCACAGATTGGCACCATCGCGCGCCGGTTCAATCCAAACTAAGCCATCTCCAGTTCGCCCACCACCTCAAGGCGCCGGTGTTCGCCCAGCACGGCGAAGCGGTCGCCCAGAGCGTCTACCGCCAGATTCCATTGCCGAGCCTGTCCTCGTCAGCAGGTCTGCTGCAAAGGCACCGGCGGAGGTCGGGTGCGCGGCGGCGAACGCACTGGACACCACTCCCGCCACGGCACTTCGCTTACGGCAGATGGCCACAGCCCGCACCAGAGCTTTGCGGGCTATCCTCTCACGCTGCAAATCTTGCATAGCCACCAATTGGCCAGAAAAGCCGAACGTACACTGTGATTGTTAAGATTATCTATATTTCACCAAAAAAGGTACCAACGTTCTTGCAAGTTTAGTACGCTTTTGAGCTCTGCAAATATATAAGATCTAAGGCGCTGCGTTGCTTTCTGTGGCGGCGCGGCGCACCGTTGAAGTTTGCTGTTGTTCAACCCCTGTGGAGTACCGAATCTATGCTGCATAGATTCCTTTTCCCCCTCAAAGCCGCAATGCTTCTTTTGCTTGTCGGGTGTTGGGCCGTCTCCGCCCAACCCTTCGATCCGCAAAAGCCAAGAAATCCCTACCAGAGACCTGAGCTCATCAACGGCAAGTTGCCGCCAAGTATACTGCTTGCACCGACCGGCGGGTACTATGAGTGTTACGACGTACCTACGGACTACCAGGAGGCGGTACCGCTTCCTGATGACATGATGGAATGCTCTTTGGGCAAATTTCCCCAGAAGCTAATCTACGAGCGCCGATTCAAAGCACCCTTGATTCCACTGAAGAAAGAGAACCCGGAGCAAAACAAAGAGGAAGCTCCACAGCCTGAATCGTCCCAAAATTCTGGTGCTACGACAAACGCACCTGCTTACAACGCTAGTGACCAGTTGTATCGCTATTACCAGAAGTGTTGAATCAGTGAACGCTTGCAGACAGTTCGAGCGGCCAGACCCTGCGCCTCCAGCTGCGAGTCTGTAAAGTAAATTGTGTAAGTGGTCTCAGCAAGGAAAGTATAATACTCTCTCAGACAGGAGAAGCTGATGACCACCCATGCGGGTGCAGGGCTGTTTCATTCTCCAAAAACCCCATTCGGCCATGTCAATAAGCTTGACCTGCTCAACAAGCAATAAGGCTTTTGCCGCTCTCGATTCTCATTTGCATCCAATGCAAAGCTAGAATGAAACAGCCCTGCTATTAGGCATCTGGCTGTCTGCCCATGAAGGAGCAAAGTTCTGGTTGGGTTTACTGACGGAGTTGAGCAATCGAGGCTTGAAGGACATCTTGATTGCTTGTGTCGATGGCTTGACGGGGATGCCGGCAGCGATTGAATCGGTGTATCCCGACTGTTTGGTACAGTTATGCATGGTGCATATGGTCAGGAACTCGTGCAAATATGTGTCATGGAAAGACCGTAAAGCGTTATGTGCGGAGCTGCGAGCAATCTACAGTGCAGCGACCGAAGAAGAGGCGGAGTTGCATCTGGAACTGCTGAGTGAGAAGTGGGACAAGCAGTATCCGAGTGTCAGCCGCATGTGGCGAGAGAACTGGGTGCGCGTAATCCCAATATTTCGATTTGGCGAGGACATCCGCAAGGTAATTTACACGACGAATGCGATAGAGTCGTTGAACATGACGATCCGCAAAGTCAGTCGCAATCACCGGATTATGCCGAATGACGAGTCGGTGATAAAGATGGTGTACTTGGCGGTTCAAAATCAGATGAAGAAGTGGACGATGCCGATTCGGGCCTGGCGTCCTGCGCTCAACCGGCTGATGATTGAGTTCGAAGGAAGGCTAAAAGTATGACAAAATCACTTACACAAAATTATTGACAGATCCGAGGGCAAACCTGAGCCTACTTGTCAATAGCATCGAAGATGCGCTTACCCTGGCTCGCCGATTGGGCCGCAAACCATCGTTTCAAGCTCAAAATCGCCAGCTTCAGAGCACTGCTTGGGCCGCCGTCAGAGGAAGCTGGGGGCGAATCACCTGAGCGCTGAAGCGCTCCATCTCCTCGCGCTGAGGACTCATCTGCAACAGCAACAGATCCACCCCGGCTTCTAGAAAGCGTTCGATCTGCTCGCTCACCTGCTCGGCAGTCCCCACCAGTCCCGTGCGCAGGCCGCGGTTGGAGACTGAATATTCTTCAATCGACATGCGCTGCTCCAGTTGGGTGCCGGATAGCCACTGCTGGTAGTTGGCAAAGCCCGCGGCCGATTGTCGCACATCGGTGATCCGGGCCAGTTCTGCCTGCGCTTCGCGCTCGGAGTCCCGCACGATTGCGTAACCGGCTACCCCGAAAGTCATGGGCGGCAACCCCAACTTTTCGCGCCGGACAGTCATATCGGCGATCTTGGCTGCCACCCGCTCGGGCGGATCGCCGTGCATCAGATAGGCGTCGCACTTGCGGGCAATCAAATCTTTGGCCGCCTCCGATTCACCCCCGGCATAGATCGTCGGGCGGGGACGGCTCACGGGCTTCGGTTGCAGAACGTTGTCGTCCACCCGGTAGTAGCGGCCTGCATAAGAAAAGTGATCCTGGCTCCAGACGCCATCGACCACCTCCAGCCACTCGGCGGTGCGCGCGTAGCGGTCCTCGTGCCGCTCAAAGTGCACGCCGTACATCTTCGCTTCGTCCGCCCACCAGGAGGAGACGACATTGAGCGACAGCCGCCCGCCGGCGATCCGATCGATATTGGCCGCCTGCTTGCCCAGTAAAGCCGGCAGATGAAAAGTCGGCCGCACCGCCACCATGATCTCCAGCCGCTTGGTCACCGCCGCGAGGGCTGCCGCCGTTGACCAGGCGTCCAGGGCCGGGGCCTGGACGCCCTTGATGTCGTTGAGGTTCAGTTCGGCCACCAGGGTCAGATCGAAGCCGAGCCCCTCGCTGCGGCAGGCCAGATCCCGCACGTAGGGCCAGTCGGCTGTCATGTTCTCATCCTCGACGTTGCGCAGCCAGCCGCCGAAGACCGGCAGCCAGTAGCCAAAGCGCATCTTTTTAGTGCCCAAAGCCCGCCTCCCGCTCCAGAAAATCGACCAGCCGGACAAACGGGTCGAAACCGACCACCCGCTCACCGTCAGAAACAAAGTTCGACAGGGCATTGATGTCGTAGTAATAAATCCGTCCGTCCCGGTCGTCCACGAGGTACTCGACACCCCCCACCTCGATCCCCGCCGCGGCCACAATCCGCTCGACATCGGCAATCACACTTTGCGGCGGTTCGTAGCCTTCTACCCGCAAACCCGCCTTGGGCGCTTCGGTCGGGCAGGCCGTCCCAAGGGCTTCGCCGCCGGTGGTCCGGCAGATGTCCGCCGGGCAGAGATCAAAAGTTTCGCCAGAGAGATGCACGCGGATGGCGTAGAGGAACTTGCCCCCCACCACCTCCACCCGGGTAATAAAGCTGCCCCGGGCCGGAACAAATTCCTGCACCAGCGCGACGCTGTCCAGGCCCAGATCGAGGGCGTCCCCGTGAGCCGCCTCGGCCAGTTGCTCGGGCGCGTCGAAGCGGGTCACCCCGGTGCCGCTGCCGCCGACGTTCGGCTTGACCACTACCGGAAAGCGCAGGCCCACCGCCGCCCGGGGGGCGTCCGCGGCCCGGCAGAAGACGTGGGCGTGGGGAAAAGGCAGGCCCAGAGCGCGCAGCAGCGACAGTTGCAGCGCCTTGGAAATTTCATGTCTGAAGGCGCGTTCGCCGTTGACTACCCGCAAACCCTGCCCTTCGAGGTGGGCCAGCCAGCCCAGGGTGTAGTGGATGTGGCGGCCGCCGCCGCGGCGGTAGGCCGAGGGGCTCATCCGGTTGAACACCAGGCCCACCCCCCGCTCCGCCGCCAGGTTGGCCGGATCGTAAAAGCGGCCCGCGGCGGGCATTTTGAGATAGGGCGTCCCACGGCGCTCCAGTTCGGCAAACAGCGGCTCGAACCAGCGGGGGTGCTCGTAGTAGACGGCGATCAGCCCCTGGGCGCCGGGCACCTGGGTGGGCAACGATCCGGCGGCGAGTGAAACGGTCACGCGGGCCTCCCCAAACGGCTGGACTCAATCGAAGATAGCCTGACGACCGGGTTGGGTGAGAAAGGGCACCAGCCGCTGATTGACGCCGGTCGGATCTTCCTGGTGCACCCAGTGGCTGCAATCGGGCAACCGCTCAACCTGCAACGGACCGCTCACGAAGCGCTCCAGGTGGCGGGTGAGACGGGTCTCGAGGGCAAAATCGCGCTCTCCCCAGAGGAGCAAAGTCGGGCAGGCGACCGGTCGGTTGTAGGTTTCAGGGGGTGGCGGGGAGCTGAGGGCGCTGCGGTAGTAATTGAGCGCGCTGCTCATTGCCCCGGGCATCGCCGCCGCCTGCTTGTAGCGGCGGATCTCTTCGTGGCTGAAGCTGCCGGGGCGTACCTCGGGGTGGCGAAAGGCCATTTCGATAAATTCGTAATCGTTCCATTCGATAAGCCGCTCCGGCAGCCAGGGCAATTGAAAAAACAGAATATACCAGCTTTTGAACAGCTGCTGGGGGTTGGAGCGCAACTCTTCGCCAAAGCGCACCGGGTGGGGGGCGTTGAAGATGGCGAGCCTGGAGCACATCGCCGGGTAGCGGTGGGCGAAGCACCAGGCGATCGCCCCGCCCCAGTCGTGGCCCACCACGATCGCTTCGCGGCCGCCCAAAGCGAGGACCAACTCCCGCACGTCGTCGCTGAGGGTCAACAGGTCGTAGCCGCCCGCGGGTTTGTCGGTGAGGTGGTAGCCGCGCAGGTCGGGGGCTACCACCCGAAAATGCTCGGCTAGAACCGGGATCTGGTGACGCCAGGAGTACCAGAAGTCGGGAAATCCGTGCAACAGCAGCACCAGGGGGGCGTCGGGCATGCCCTGCTCGGCATAGTGAAAGCGGATGCTGTTGGCGTCGAGAAAAGCGTGGCGCATCGGTGGGTTAGATCACGGTGCCGTCGGGGATGACGGTGTCTTTAGGGACGATGACGATGCCGTTGCGGATGTAGAAGCCCCGCTCGGGATGATCCGCCGAGTCGGGGCGCTCCTTGTTGAGGATGCGCACGTCGTTGCCGATGCGGGCGTTTTTGTCAATGATGGCCTTCTGGATGACGCAGCGCTCGCCGATCCCGACCGGCGGCAGGCCGCGGCGCAGCGACTCCTCGCGCTGGATGGGCGTCTCGTAAAAATCGGCTCCCATCAGCAGCGAATCTTCGATGCGCACCCCCGACTCGATGCGCGAGCGCAGACCCAATACCGAGTGGAAGATGCGCGCCTGCTTGATGATGCAGCCCTCGGTGATGATCGATTCGGCTATCTGGCAGTCGATGAGCTTGCTGGGGGGCAAATAGCGCGGCCGGGTATAAATCGGCGCCGGGTGGTAGAAGCTGAAGGGCGGCGCGTTCTGGCTGGTGAGGGCCAGATTCGCCTTGTAGAACGCCTCGATGGTCCCGATATCTTCCCAATAATCGTCGAACAGGTACGCCTGCACGTTGTAGTCATCCAGGCAGGCGGGCAGGATTTCTTTGCCGAAGTCGGTGCGGCTCGGGTCGTCGCGCAACAGCTTGAGCATCACCTCGTGGCGAAAGACGTAGATGCCCATCGAGGCGATGAACGGGCGGCGCTCGGCTTCTTCGGGGGTGAGCCCCAGGGTGGTGGTATCGACGCGCATGCGCTCAAGCTCAGCCCCTTTCGGTTTTTCGGTAAACTGCACCACCCGGCCATCGGCGTCGGTTTTGATCAGGCCAAAGTCGCTCGCGCGCTCAAGGTCGCAGGGCAACACGGCGATTGTGACATCGGCGTTGGTCTCGCGGTGGCGGCGGACGAACTGGCTGTAATCCATCCGGTAGAGGTGATCGCCCGAAAGAATCAAATATTCGGTCGAACCGCTGGGTTCAAGCAGCCACAGGTACTGGCGCACCGCGTCGGCGGTGCCTTGAAACCAGTTGGGGTTCTCGTCGGTCTGCTCGGCGGCCAGGATCTCACAAAAGCCGTCGCTGAAGCGAGAAAACTGGTAGGTCTGCGAAACGTGGCGGTTCAGGGAGGCGGAATTGAACTGCGTGAGGATGTAGATGTGCTGGATGCCCGAATTGATGCAGTTGCTGACTGGAATGTCGATGAGGCGGTACTTGCCGCCGATGGGAACCGCCGGTTTGGCCCGGCGCTTGGTCAGTGGATACAGGCGGGTGCCGCGCCCACCGCCTAATATGATCGCCGTCACCTGCCGCATGATCTCCCGCCTCCCTGCCGCGTCACTTATTAGAGTAAACCGACCGGTGGGACTATAGGACATCAATTAACGCTTGCGGCCTGCCGCCCAAAGCCACAGTGCCACGAGGGCCGCCGGGGCTGCGATGGGCAGCCAGACGACCAGCGGTTCCGGTTGCCGGATCCAGATGGGCAGGACATACTTGACCAGGACAGAAAGGGCAGCGGCTAAAAATAGCATGCCTCCCAGCAGGCGCCATTCCTGCACACGCACCTCCTCTGGATTTGAGCGGACTATGACCACCAACAACCGCAAAATCTTGCTTCTGGGTATCGCGATCGTGGGCACCCTGGGTTTTGCAGGTCCCCTCCTTTTTACGCTCATTTCGATTTTTTCTGGAGCCGAGCAGGCCCCGGCCCCGGCCGCCACCTCTCAGAACCAGCCCGATCCGGCCCGCACCGCCCAGGAAATCGCCGGTTATCAAAAGATTCTTGAGCGCGAACCGAACAACCCCAACGCCCTGAGCAATCTCGCCTCTCTCTATTTGCAGCAGTTCCAGTTCGACAAGGCGATTCCGCTGGTGGAGCGGCTTGCCAATGCGCAGCCGCAGAACCCGAACGTCCGCCTGCAACTGGCCCAGCTCTACCAGGTGACCGGCAAGGCCGACAAAGCCGGGCAAACCTACGACAAAGTGCTGGCCACCGATAAAAACAATGTCGGCGCCCTGATCGGCAAGGGGGATTTGCTTCTGGCCAAAGGCAACAAAGCCGACGCCCAGAAGCTCTACACCCAGGCCGAGAAAGCCGCCCCCGAAGAGGGTAAAGAGCGGGTGCGCGAGTACGTCAAAAATCGCCTCAATCCGCCCAAGCCACCTGCTCCCCCTCCTGGTGCCAAACCCGAAGCAAAACCATTCACCCCGGCAGCCAAGCCCGACAAAGCTGCCCCCCAGTCACCCTAGCGCCGCTTGTAAGGGTCCGTTTCGCGCGCGAAGACGCGCACCAGCACCAGGCCCGCCACAAACCCGGCGGCGTGGGCGAAGTAGGCGACCCCGCCTTCTTCCATGTCCGGGACGTTGCTGGTGTTGACCGTGGCGAGGGTGCTCAAAAACTGCTGCAAAAACCAGATGCCGATAAACCAGAAGGCCGGCAGTTTGAAAGGGATGGGAATAAATCCGAGCGGAAAAATTCCCTGGACCGGGGCGCGCGGAAACATGACGATATAGGCTCCGAGCACCCCGGCAATCGCCCCGCTCGCCCCGAGTGAAGCGATCTTAGAGCCAGATTCCAGAAAGGTCTGCGCCAGAATCGAGACCACGCCGCAAATCAAATAGAACACCAGATAACCGAAGTGGCCCATGCGCTCCTCGACGTTGTCGCCGAAGATCCACAGATAGAGCATGTTGCCCGCCAGGTGCAAAATGCCGCCGTGCAGGAACATCGCCGTCACCAGCGGCGCGAGCAGGCCGACTGCCCCCAAATCGCCTTGAAAGATGGCGCCCAGGGCCGGCACGATCACCGCCGGCACCGCTGCGTACTGGTTAATAAAAGTTTCAAGCTGCTTTTCGCCCAGCGAAATTTCGTAGATAAAAACTGCGATACAGGTAACGATCAAGCCGTAGTTGACCCAGGGGATGCGGTACCCCCGATTTTCATCCCACAGTGGGACCATGGCACCCGCAGCGATAGCAATGGCTGTATTCTACCGCCCACCGAAAAACGCCGCATCCGCCACTGGAGGTGCGGGAATTACGCCAATCGGGCGGGGGAGGACCGCACCCGGGCGCCCGGCGGCGGCGGGTACGGTAAGAAGAGATTTAAGGCGTGAGATGCCCGTAAGGAGAAGTCATGGGAAAAGTTGTAGGCATTGACTTGGGCACCACCAACTCGGTGGTGGCCGTCCTCGAGGGGGGACAGCCCACCGTTATCGCCAACGCGGAAGGCTCGCGCACCACACCGTCGGTGGTGGCCTTCACCAAGAACCACGACCGGTTGGTCGGGCAGTTGGCCCGCCGTCAGGCCGTTCTCAACCCCGAGAACACGTTCTATTCGGTCAAGCGCTTCATTGGCCGCAAGTACGACGAAATCACCGATGAGGCCAAGCAGGTGGCCTACCGGGTAGTGCGCGACGGCAGCAACGTCAAACTGCACAGCACCAACGAAGACAAAGATTTTGCTCCCGAAGAAATTTCGGCCCTCGTCCTGCGCAAACTGGTCGACGATGCGAGCAAGTACCTGGGCGAAAAAATCACCCAGGCGGTGATCACGGTTCCGGCGTACTTCAACGACTCCCAGCGCCAGGCCACCAAGGACGCCGGCCGTATCGCCGGCATCGAGGTGCTGCGCATCATCAACGAACCGACGGCCGCCGCCCTCGCCTACGGTCTCGATAAAAAAGCGAACGAGACTATCCTGGTCTTCGACCTGGGCGGCGGCACCTTCGATGTGTCGATCCTCGAAGTGGGCGACGGCGTCTTCGAGGTCAAATCGACCTCCGGCGACACCCACCTGGGCGGCGACGACTTCGACAGGCGGATCGTCGATTATCTGGCCGACGAATTTAAGAAGCTCGAAGGGGTGGACCTGCGCACCGACCGCCAGGCCCTCCAGCGCCTCACCGAGGCGGCGGAGAAGGCCAAGATTGAACTGTCGGGCGTCACCCAGACCCAGATCAACCTGCCCTTCATCACCGCCGGGGCCGACGGGGCGAAGCACCTCGACATGAGCCTCACCCGCGCCAAGTTCGAGAGCTTGTGCGCCGACTTGCTGCGCCGGGTCGAGAAGCCCGTCGAGCAGGCCCTGCGCGACGCCAAACTCAGCAAAGAGAACATCGACGAAGTGGTGCTGGTGGGTGGTTCCACCCGCATCCCGGCGGTGCAGGAACTGGTCAAGCGCATCATCGGCAAAGACCCCAACCAGAGCGTCAACCCGGACGAGGTGGTGGCCGTCGGGGCCGCCATCCAGGCGGGTGTGCTGTCCGGTGAAGTGCGCGACGTCGTGCTGCTCGACGTCACCCCGCTCTCGCTGGGCGTCGAGACCCTGGGCGGTGTGGCGACACCGATCATCCCCCGCAATACCACGATCCCGACGCGCAAGTCCGAGACCTTCTCGACTGCCGCCGACGGCCAGACCTCCGTCGAGATCCATGTCATCCAGGGCGAGCGCTCGATGGCCGGCGACAACAAGAGCCTCGGCCGCTTCCGCCTCGACGGCATTCCGCCCGCGCCCCGGGGCGTTCCCCAGGTCGAAGTCACCTTCGACATCGACGCCAACGGCATCTTGAGCGTCACCGCCAAAGACAAGGCGAGCGGCAAAGCCCAGACCATCAGCATCACCGGTGCTTCGACCCTTTCAAAAGACGACGTTGCGAAGATGGTCAACGAGGCCGAGTCCTTCGCAGGCGAAGACAAGAAACGCCGCGAAGCAGTCGATCTCAAAAACGAAGCCGATTCGCTCGCCTACCAGGCCGAGCGCCAACTCACCGAGTTCGGCGACAAAGTCGCCAGCGGTGACAAGAGCAAGATCGAAGGGCTCATCAAGGACCTGCGCGACGCGCTCACCCGCGAGGACATGGACAAAGTCGCAAGCCTCAAAGCCGATCTGCAGCAGGCCGTCTACGACCTGAGCAGCAAGCTCTACCAGCAGTCGGCCCCAAGCGGCGCGGCGGCGGGTACCGACGAGGGTGGTCCCTCCGGCAGCGGCGGCACCTCCGGCACCCGCGGCGGTGACGATGTGATCGACGCCGAATTTACCGAGACCAAGTAAGCGGTACTTCTTGTAGGTATCCCGCGGGGGGCCGCCCCCCGCGGGATTTTTTGGGCGCGCAGCCGCCTTAAGGAGCGATCTCCTCATAGGTGGTCTTGGAGTTGCCGATGCGGACTTCGTCGATGTACAGCGTGCGGCGGCTGGTGGTCGATTCGGCAGGGTCGTACTTCCAATCGGGCTTATAAATACCCAGCTTCAAGTAAGGCCCTGTCTGGTCGTTGTAGGTGTTGGGGCCTTCGCGCATCAGCACCAACTCCCCATTTTTCCAGACTTCCAGCACGCCGTTATTTTCATAGGACCAGTTGACGTGGATGACCCAATCGGTCCAGACCCCTTTGCTGAAGGGACCGAGGCCAATCGATTCGGTGCCGCCGCCCGGGCCGGGGGTGTTGTCGTAGGTGACCGGATTGGGATCCCAGCGCCGGTTGATTTTCCAGTTGCCCGCCGCCACCTGCAGATTCAGCGCCGGGGACCGCCAGGTTTCACCAAGGTCGAAATCGGGAGAATCGTGCCACTGGGCAATGATGTCGTAGGAGTCTTCGTCTATCTCCCAATCGACCGGCAAGTAGATGCTGAAGGCGTACCAGCGCGAGGAGTCGGGTTTGACGGTGCCCAGGCGCAACTCCGAGCGCCTGCTGCTGGAGACGTCCGGATCGGAGTTGCGCAGATTGAACTGGGCGGCGTAGCGGCCGGCTCTGACCGGGGCAACGGTACTGCCGATTTTTTTGGGAGCGGCGATCACCAGAACGGAATCGCTGCAACACACTTCGGCGTCGAAGCCGGTTAAATCGCCACTTTCAAAGTCACCCACAAAATAAATATTGCTTGATTCAGTAGCCGGAGTCGCCCGTAGGGACGCCCTAGGCTCGGCGCCCCAGACTGTTTGCGCGAAGATCAGCAAGCAACACGACACGCAAACCAGCAGCAACGTTGATGCATAGTATCGGCTCACGCGGAGGCATTCCTATCGAGAAGGTTACAGTACTTTTAGCATCGATTCCTCTGGGTATATCCTATAAAGACAGGATTACTTCCAAATCGTGTGCGCCGGTGTGTGTCACCACCGACCGCTAAGCTCTGAAAGCCGCACCCATCGCCCAGTGTGCTACGATGCGCCACGAAAGGCAGGATGCATATCGGCGGCATGGCGCTCATCGACTCGCAGGGCAGGCTTTTTGGCAAAATCAACATCATCGACGCGGCGGTGGTGGCAGCGGTGATTCTGGCGCTGTTTGCGTTTTTGCTCGCGCGCGGCGGCAGCCAGGCGCAAATTGCCAGCCAAGGCGGCGAGCAGCCGGTGGAGGTGGACATGCTCATCCGCTCGCTGAGCATCGGCGATTCGAATGTCTTCCCGGTAGGTCAGCCGACGTCGGTGATTATCCGCAATCAGCCGGCCGGGGAGCTGACCATCCGCAAGGTGCGGGTGATCCCCCATCTGGTGCCGGTGGTGGTGGGTTCCGAAATCCGCAATATTCAAGATCCCGGCGACCCCTACGGCCGGGACTACGTAGTTACCCTCACCGGCGCGGCCAGCGCCACCGGCGACGGCCTGGTGATCGGCCGGGTGAAAGCTAAGATCGGCACTCCCATCGAAATCGAAGGTTCCAAATACATCCTGCGCGGCAGTATTGTCGATGTCCGGCAGCTCGAAAAGCCGTCTTAGCAAGCTTTAGAGGTAGGCGTGGCTACCCTGGGCAGGCTTGCGGGTCCTCCGGGCGGTAGAGATACTAGACTATGTAAGGATTTCCTAAGCAGCCGGGGTCCGCTCAACCAGCATGGCCAGAGATTTATACGAAACCCTCAACGTCAGCCGCGACGCCTCTAAAGAGGACATCAAGCGGGCCTACCGCAAGCTGGCCCGCCAGTACCACCCGGATGTCAACAAAGACGCCGGGGCGGAGGACATGTTCAAAGAACTCTCGCGCGCCTACGAGGTGCTCTCCGACGACGATCAGCGGGCGCGCTACGACCGCTTCGGCGAGGCCGGCCTCAACGGCGGCGGGGGCGGCGGCCCGGGGGATTTTGCGGGGGCGGCGGGCTTCGGCGACATCAGCGATATTTTCGAGAGTTTCTTTGGCGGCTTCGCCGGGGCGGGCACCGGCGGCCGGCGCGCCACCCGGCCGGGCGGACCCACCCGCGGCGACGATCTGCGCTACGACATGGTGCTCGAATTTCAGGAGGCCATCTTCGGCGGCGAAAAAGAGATCACCATCAACCACCTGACAACCTGCGAGACTTGCCGCGGCTCCGGCTCCAAGCCCGGCTCCGGTCCTACGACTTGCCGCAACTGCGGCGGCCAGGGCCAGATCCGCCAGGCGCGGCGGACCCCCTTTGGGCTGTTTACCCAGGTGGCGGCCTGCCCCAACTGCCAGGGCACCGGCGAGGTGATCGAAAGCCCCTGCCCGACCTGCAGCGGGCGCGGGCGCAATCAAAAGCAGACCACCATCAAGATCACCATCCCCGCCGGGGTGGACGCCGGGTCGCGCCTGCGGGTGCAGGGCGAGGGCGACGCCGGGATGCGCGGTGGCCCGCCGGGGGACCTGTTCATCTACGTGAGCGTGCGCAACCACCCGGTCTTCCGCCGCGAAGGCCAAGACATCTATTCGGTCGCCGAAATTTCTTATCTGCAAGCGATTTTGGGCTCGCAGATGTCGGTGGAGACTGTCGACGGTCCGCAGACGGTGGTGGTGCCGCCCGGTACGCAGCCCGAGACGGTACTCACCCTCGACGGCAAGGGCGTGCCGCGCATCGGCAATCCCACCCGCCGCGGCCACCACTATCTGCAGCTCAAGGTGGTCATTCCCACCAAACTGGGCGCCGAGGAGCGCGAGCTGCTCACCAAGCTCGCCAAGGCCCGCGGCGAAAAAGTCTCCAAAAAAGAGGGGCTCGAAGGGCTGATCGACAGCATCGGCAACCTGTTTCACTAAGGGGCACCGATGGGCACCACCGGCACGGTCCTGGCCCAGGAAGCCAACTTCTACCGTGTCCGGCTCGACGACGGCCTGGGGATGGTGCTGTGCACCCGCCGCGCCCGGCTCAAAAAAACCGGCCAATCGGTGCTGGTAGGTGACCGGGTGGAGGTGACCGAGATCGACTCTGCGAGCGGCCGGGGGGTGATCGCCGCCACCTGCGCGCGCCGTTCGGTGCTCTCCAAGCCGCCCATCGCCAACTGCACAGGCGTGCTGGTGGTCTTTGCCCTATCGGAGCCGGCTTACGATCCGGCTTTGCTGAGCCGTTTTTTGGTCCATATCGAAGCGGAGAAGCTGGGGGCCATCGTTTGCCTCAACAAAATCGACGAAGTGCCCCCCGAGGCGGTGGAAGCTGTCGCTGTCGCCGTGGGTGGTTGGGGGTACACCGTGCGTCCGGTGAGCGCGCGCACCGGTGTGGGCATCGAAGCGTTGCGGGCCGAACTGGCGGGTACGTACGTGCTCGCAGGACCCTCCGGTGTCGGCAAATCGAGTTTGCTCAATTACCTGCACCCCGGTCTTGCGTTGCGCGTGGGGGACATCTCCGCCCGCCTCGGCCGGGGGCGGCACACCACCCGCCATGTCGAGCTGTTTGCCCTGAACGCGGAGGCATTGGTGGCGGACGCCCCCGGATTTAATCAACTGGAACTCACCCTGGCCCCGGAACGGCTTGCCGGTTATTTTCCAGAATTTCGGCCTTACCTGGGCTGCTGCCAGTTTCGCAACTGTCTGCACCGCGACGAGCCGGGTTGTGCGGTGCGCGAGGCCAACCTGGAGCGCTATGGGATTTACCGGGAGTTTCTGGCCGAGGTGCTCGTCAACGCCCAGAAACAGCGGCGCACCGCCGAACCGGACGAAGCGATCCGGCTGCGCGGCGGGCTACGGCGCGGCAAGGCCGTCGCCGTCCCGCGCCTGGAGGAGCAGTTGCGCGGGACCTCGCGGCGCACCGCCCGCCAGCAACTGGGTCGCTGGGACGAAACGGCCGCAGACGAAGCGGATTAAATGCCGCTGTAGCGCTCCTCGGCAAAAGGTTCGCCCCGGCGGTGGTAGCCGTTTACTTCCCAGAAGCCGAGTTGCTCCTGTTCGGTAAATTCGAGGCCGTTGATCCATTTGGCGCTCTTCCAGGCGTAGAGGTGGGGCACCACCAGCCGCAGCGGTCCGCCATGCTCGGTCGGTAGCGGTTCGCCAAACAGCTCGCAGGCAAAGAAATTTTCTTCGCGCCCAAAGTCTTCGAAGGCGATGTTGGTGGTGTAGCCGCCGTAGCAATGGGCGAGGACATGCTTGGCTTTGGGGTCGATTTCGACGAGTTTGAGAAAATCGGTAATCCGGATCCCGGTCCACTGCACATCCAGCTTGCTCCAGCGCGTCACACAGTGAAAATCGGCGGTGAACTGGCTTTTGGGCATGGCCATAAAGTCGTCCCAGCTGAAGACTTTTTCTTTTGCCCGTCCCCAGACTTTGAAGCGCCACACAAACGAGGCCATGTCCGGTGTGCGGCCGTAGGTCAGCACCGGAAATCCGTTGGTCAGATACTGTCCGGGGGGCACGCGGTCGTTGCGCTCCGCGTCGGGCTTTTTGAAAAACTTGCCAAGCATGTCCAGTCCGCCGAGGTGTCCAACGCCATTTTACCGGCGCTCCCCCGGAACCAGACAGCCGTTGCCCTCGGCCAAACGCATCACCCAGTCGCTGGCCCGACCGGCCACAGTTCCCCAGCGTCCCTCGCGCACTTCGCCCTGGGGGGCGAGGGCCTGGCCGACCCCGACGGCGGTCGCCCCGGCGGCCAGGTAGTCCAGATAGTCATCCTCGCCGATGCCCCCGGTGGGCAGGAGCGGCAGATCGGGAAACGGCCCGCGCAGTGCCTTTAAGTAGGCAAGCCCTCCCACCTGGGCGACCGGAAACACCTTGATCAAGTCCGCTCCTGCCTGCCAGGCCGCCACGATCTCATTCGGGGTAAGGGCACCGCCGATGGCGAGGGCACCCAGTTGATGGGCGGTGGCGATAATTTCCGGGTCCGTGTGGGGACTGACCACAAAGTGTGCTCCCCATCCGATCGCCCGGCGGGCCGCCTCGGGGGTCAGGACTGTGCCGCAGCCGACCAACACCTCGCCGCCCGAGCTGCGCAACTCACCCACCACCTGCTCGGCGCCGGGAGTGGTGAGGGTCACCTCCACCAACCGGAAGCCGCCAGTGACCACAGCCCGGCCGATGGCCAGGGCGGCCGGGGCCGAGTCGGCGCGCACGATGGCAAGCAGACGGTGCTCAATAAAGCGGTGGCATAGGGCGTGGGACACGCGCGTGACGCTTTCGGGCGATCAGCCTCCCAGCATAGCGGATCCACCCACACCCACAAGGGGATCAGCCACAAACGTCCGGTCTGGATACACTGATGAGGAGCGTTGAATTTCTTTACAAAACCAACCATGTCCGGCCCCCTCTTTCTTTATGGCTGCCTGGCGGCAGCGGCGGCTCTGATCTACTTTCCTTTTGTCCTGGTCGCCCTTGGCCGTCTGCAGGTGGGGTACGATTACGCCGCCCCGCGCGCGATGTTCGACAAGCTTCCTCCTTACGCCCAGCGCGCCACCTGGGCACACCAGAACGCCTTTGAGGGATTTGCGCTTTATACCGCCGCGGTGCTGATGGTACTGGTAAGCGGCCGAAACGGTGAATGGGCCAACACGCTGGCCGTGGCCTATCTGGCCTTTCGGGCCGGACACGGACTTTTCTACATCGCCAATTTGCCCTGGTTGCGCTCTGGGATGTGGATACTTGCTATGACCTGTATCGCAGGACTGATGGCAATCCCCCTGGGTGTGCTTAGATAATCTGAGTCGAGCCACACAGTGAGGAGTCTATCCATGCGAATCCACCCACTTTCACAGTCGCGAGTCGTCGCCCTCTGTGCCCATTTGGGTATGGGCCTGGCGCTAGTGATACCGCCTGGTGCCGTCGCTTCCAGTGCGACCTCTGCCTATGCAGTCCCGGCACCGCAGGCCGACTCCGGCTCCGCCAAGCGACTCGCCCAGGCCAAAATAGACATTGTCGATACATTGGCGGCCAATAGTTCGTTCGCGACGCTGGTGCAGTTGGTCAAGCAGGTAGGCATCGTCGAAGACTTGCGGGGCTTCGGACGGTTTACGGTCTTTGCACCGGACGACAATGCCTTTGCCGCTGTCCCGCCCGACGTGCTCCAAATTCTTAAAAGCGACAGCGCCCTGTTAGCCAAGGTGCTCACTTACCACGTCGTTTCGGACACTGCACCCTTTCTGGCGGCTCAGTTGCGCGACTCGAAGCCTATGCGCACCCTGGAGCGCTCGGAGTTGAAATTTACCGCCCGCGACGGCGGCTTGTACGTCAACGACGCCCGGGTACTACAGGCGGACATTATGGCCACCAACGGCGTCATTCATAAAATTGACAAGGTGCTGGTACCCGAGGCCGTGATGGTCGACATTCGCAAGCGCCAGCAGATAATGATGCCGAGGCCGTCCGTGCTGTCTCCGATGTCCGTGCCGAAGTAAGCCGTGCCTGGCGGCGGCTGAAGGGCTGTCAATCTTCGCCGCTTGCCACCCAGAGCTGGATAGCGGTCACCAGCAGTACTCCCACCAGTAGCACGGCGGCGGCGGCGGCCGACAGGCCGAAGTTGAACAACCCGAATGCCTGCTCCCAGACGTAGTAGACCAAAATATTCGTGGTGCCGAGCGGTCCGCCGCCGGTCATCACGTAGACGGGCTCGAAGCTGCGGAAAGTAAAAATCACTGTCGTGATCGTGGCGAATACGAGGGTCGGCCGGATGCCCGGCACGGTAATAAACCACAATTGCTGCCAGCCGTTGGCCCCATCGAGTTCGGCCGCTTCGTAGCGGTTCTTGGGCACCGCGCCCAGGCCCGCCAGAAAAATCACGACATTGAAGCCGATTTGCTTCCAGGTGGCGACGAAGATGAGCACCGGCATCGCCCAGGTGGGACTGGAAAGCCAACTGACCGGCGAAGCGCCCAGCCAAACGATGAGCGCGTTCACCCAGCCTTGCGGGTGGAAGAGCCAGCGGAATGCTACCCCCGCCGCTACCAGCGAGATGATCGTAGGCAGAAAGTAAGCGGAGCGCAGCGGTCCCTGCAAAGGCACCGAGCGCGAGAGCACCACCGCCACCAGAAGCGCCAGCACCACACTTGGAATCGCCGAACCGGCGGTAAATACGATCGTATTGATGAGCACCTGCAGGAAGCTCTCACTGCTCAACAGCCGCTCGAAATTGGCGGTTCCCACGAATAGGGGGTCGCGCAGCGAGCCGTCGGTGAAGCTGAGGCCGACCAGGTAGGTCACAGGCCAGAGCACGAACAGGCCCAACAGCAGCAGGGCCGGCAAAAGGTACAGCCAGGCGCTTGAGATGTCGAAAGGTCGGCCTCTGGGCATGGACACTCGGTACACGACTTTGCAGAATACACGTAGCACACCGGCCTAGCGGCTGCGAAATTCTTCGATCGAAAACAACGCCTCGAAGGGATAGTTGCGCCCGGCGTAGAGCGCTCCGCCGCCCTGGTGGCGGTCGACAAGGGCCAGGATCTGGACGACTTTCAAGCCTGCCTCCTCGGCTTTTTCGGCTGCCTGCAAGCCGCTCGCGCCGGTGGTCACTACATCGTCCACGATCACGACCGGTGTGCCCGCCGCAAGGCTCGGCCCTTCAATCCACTGCTGGGAGCCGTGTTTTTTGACTTCCTTGCGGACGATAAAGGCTCCCACACCGCCTGCGGGATGGCGCAGGGCCGAGACCACGGCCACCGCCGTCACGATCGGATCGGCCCCGAGGGTCAGCCCGCCGATCGCCGCCGTGCCTTCGGGCAGCCTTTCGTAGAGCAGCGAGCCTGCGAGCAGGGCACCTAGCGGATGGAGCGTCGCTTTTTTGCTGTCGATGTAGTAACCGCTGCTCTGGCCGGAGGAGAGCTTGAAGTCGCCCTCGCGGTAGCAGAGCGTGCGCATCAACTCCAACAGCTCGCTGCGCTGCCTGGCAAAATCCCAGTCGAGGGGCGAGGGCATCGGCGTGCACATCACGAAACAAAGCGCATCTAGCGTAACAGCTGTTGACACTCAGCCGTTGCGCGACTTACATTAGATATCCAGCTTTCCTAATAGAAGGGAACGTATGCCCTGTTTGCTCGGCCATCCTTCGCCTTTTTCTTACTCTACCTGCCGTGAGTCTCAGAGTAAATCAGTCGGGAGTAAGCTTCGTAGGCGCCGGCGGTGGGGTTCGGTGATTGGCATTCGTGCATAAGGTTTAATCCAAAGCCGGTGTGGGGTGCCTCTAGCTTTCGGCTGGGCTCCTTGCCTCCGGCAGCGCATTGATTCGGGAGTAGAAGCTCATGCCCAGGATGGAACAGCGTTTCGATTACATCAAGATCTCTCTTGCCTCCCCGGAGCGGGTCATGGCCTGGGGGCAACGCACCCTCCCCAACGGCCAGGTCGTGGGGGAAGTGACCAAACCCGAGACGATCAACTACCGCACCCTCAAGCCCGAGATGGACGGGCTTTTTTGTGAGCGCATCTTTGGGCCTTCCAAAGACTGGGAGTGCTACTGCGGCAAATACAAGCGCGTGCGCCACCGGGGCATCGTCTGCGAGCGCTGCGGTGTCGAGGTCACCGAATCGAAGGTGCGCCGCCACCGCATGGGCTATATCAAGCTCGCCGCCCCAGTCACCCATGTCTGGTACCTGAAGGGCATTCCTTCGTATATTTCGACGCTGCTCGATATGCCCCTGCGCGACGTCGAGCAGGTGGTCTACTTCAATGCCTACGTGGTGCTCAATCCGGGCAACGCCGAGAACCTCTACTACAAACAGCTGCTCACCGAGGACCAGTACATCGAGGTCGAAGATCAGATCTTCGCCGAGGATTCGAGTCTGGAACTGCCGGAGGGCTGGGCGAAGATGGGGGCCGAAGCGATTCACGAACTGCTTGCGGCCATCGAGATGGAGTCCGAAGCCGAGCGGCTGCGCGAGGATTTGGGTGAGTCGAAGGGCCAGAAGCGCACCAAACTCATCAAGCGCCTGCGGGTGCTCGACAACTTCATCGCCACCGGTTCGCGGCCGGAGTGGATGGTGCTGACAGCCATCCCGGTGATCCCGCCGGATCTAAGACCAATGGTGCAGCTCGACGGCGGCCGTTTTGCCACTTCTGACCTCAACGACCTCTACCGCCGGGTGATCAACCGCAACAACCGCCTCGCGCGGTTGCAGGAGATCCTGGCGCCCGAGATCATCGTGCGCAACGAAAAGCGCATGCTCCAGGAGGCGGTGGACGCGCTCATCGACAACGGCCGGCGCGGCCGGACGGTGGTCGGGGCCAACAACCGTCCCCTCAAATCGCTCTCGGACATCATCGAGGGCAAGCAGGGCCGCTTTCGGCAGAACCTGCTCGGTAAGCGCGTCGACTACTCAGGCCGCTCGGTGATCGTGGTCGGCCCTAAGCTCAAGCTGCACCAGTGCGGCCTGCCCAAGGAGATGGCCATCGAGCTGTTTCAGCCGTTTGTCATCCACAAGCTCATCCAGCGCGGCCTGGTCAACAACATCAAAGCCGCCAAAAAGATGATCCAGCGCAACGATGCGCGCATCTGGAGCGTGCTCGACGAGGTGATCACCGGCCACCCGGTGCTCCTCAACCGCGCGCCCACGCTCCACCGCCTGGGTATCCAGGCGTTTGAACCGATCCTGGTCTCCGGTCGCGCCATTCAGCTCCATCCGCTGGTGTGCACAGCCTTCAACGCCGACTTTGACGGCGACCAGATGGCGGTGCACGTGCCGCTGTCGCTGGAGTCGCAGGCGGAGGCGCGCCTGTTGATGCTCGCTTCCAACAACGTGCTCTCGCCTGCCACCGGCCGGCCGATCATCACCCCTACCCAGGACATGGTGCTCGGGTGCTACTACCTGACGGTCGACAACCCCGACGCCACCAGAGGCTCCGGCAAATACTTCGGCAGCAGCGAAGACGCCGTGATCGCCTACAACCAGGGCATGATCGACCTGCACGCCAAGATCTGGCTGCGCTTTGAGGGCGAGGTCGAAACCGACAACCCCGAGGATTTGCGCGTGCGCCGCGACGAGCAGGGCAACGCGCTCTCGCAGTTCGTTCGCACCACCGTTGGGCGGATCATCTTCAATCAGGTCATTCAAGAAACGCTTGTCGCCAGCTAGCGAAGGGAAAAGCCATGACGCAAGAACCGCAACCCAAGTTCATCAACCGCAAAATCGACAAGAAGGGTCTGGGCAAGCTCATCTCCTGGGCTTTTTCCCATTACGGCACGGCGCGCACGGCGCTTCTGGCGGACAACCTCAAAAACCTCGGCTTCCGCTTCGCCACGCGCGGGGCGGTGTCGATCTCCGTCGAAGACCTGCAGGTACCCGACAGCAAAGTCAATATTCTCGAAACCGCCGAGCGCGAGATCCAGCGCGCCGAGGAACGCTTTACCCGCGGGGAGATCACCGAGGTGGAGCGCTTTCAAAAAGTGATCGACACCTGGGCGGGGGCCACCCAAGAACTCACCGAGGGGGTCAAAGAAAACTTCCAGGAGCGCAACCCCCTCAACTCGGTGGGCATGATGGCCTTCTCAGGGGCGCGCGGCAACCTCTCGCAGGTGCGCCAGCTGGTGGGGATGCGCGGTCTGATGGCCAATCCGCAAGGTGAAATCATCGACCTGCCCATCAAGGCCAACTTCCGCGAGGGCCTGAACGTTACCGAGTACATCATCTCCTCCTACGGCGCGCGCAAGGGTCTGGTCGACACGGCCCTGCGCACCGCCGACTCGGGCTACCTCACCCGCCGCCTGGTGGACGTCTCCCAGGATGTGATCGTGCGCGAGGAAGACTGCACCACCCAGCGGGGCATTTTCCTGGGCAGCCTCAGAGATGGCGACAAGATGATCGTCTCGCTGGAGGAACGGCTGGTGGGCCGCGTCGCCGGCCGCGACGTCGTCCATCCGGTCACAGGCGAAGTGCTCGCCCCGCGCAACACCCAGTTCGACTACGATTCGGCTGCGCGCATCGCCCGCTCGGGGGTCGATGCGGTGATGGTCCGTTCGCCCTTGACCTGTGAAGCCAACCGCTCGGTCTGCCGCATGTGCTATGGCTGGTCGCTCGCCCACTCCCACCTGGTTGACATCGGCGAGGCGGTGGGGATCATCGCCGCCCAGTCGATCGGGGAACCCGGCACCCAGCTGACCATGCGCACCTTCCACACCGGCGGTGTGTTTACAGGTGAGGTGGCCAAGCCGCTCAAGGCGCCCTTCGACGGCAAAATCAAGTTTTCAAGCGCCCTCAAGGCCCGGCCGATGCGCACCCGCCACGGTGACGACGCCTATCAGGCGGACCAGGCCGGCACAATGTCCCTCGAAGGGGCCGACGGCAAAAAAGAGACCGTCACGATCACCCCCGGCTCACTTTTGCTGGTGCGCGACGGCCAGCGCATCGAGGCGGGCACGATGTACGCGGAGCTGGCCCTGGTCGGCAAGACCGCCCGCAAGAGCACCGAAAAAGCGCAAAAAGAAGTCTTCTCGGATCTGGCCGGGGAGATCAAGTTTGCCGACCTGGTGCCTGAGGTCAAGACCGACCGCCAGGGCAACGAGACCCAGTATGCAAGCCGGCTGGGCCTTTTGTGGGTGCTCTCCGGCGAAGTCTACAACCTGCCGCCGGGGGCGGAGACCGCTCTGGAGCGCGGCGAAAAAGTCGAGCAGGGGGGGGTGATCGCCGAGACGCGGCTGATCACCGAGCACGGCGGTGGTGTGCGCCTCAAAGAACAAGATGCCAAGGGCGGGCGCGAGGTCGAGATCATCACCGCCTCGGTGCTGCTCGACAAGGCCGTCGTCCACGAGGAGAAATCCCAGGGCCGCGAGCACTATACCCTGGAGACCGACAACGGCCAGGTCTTTGCCCTCAAAGTCTCGCCCGGCACCAAGGTCAACAACGGCCAGGTAGTGGCCGAGCGGGTCGACGATCGCTATATGACCAAATCCGGCGGCCTCATCAAGTACTCCGAAGGGGTGGAGGTGGCCAAGGCCCGAGGCAAGCAGGGCTATGAGGTGCTCAAAGGCGGTACGCTGCTGTGGATTCCGGAGGAGACCCACGAGGTCAACAAGGACATCTCGCTGCTTGAAGTCGAAGACGGTCAGTACGTCGAAGCGGGCGTGCAGGTGGTCAAGGACATCTACTGCCTCACCTCCGGCGTGGTCTCGATTGCCCAGCGCAACGACATCCTGCGCGAGGTGGTGATCAAGCCCGGCGAACTGCACCTGCTCGATGCGCCCAGCGACCTCAAAGTTGCCCACGATTCCTTCGCCTATCCGGGCACCGAGGTCATCCCCGGGGTGGTGACCACCGACTTGCGCTACGTCGAGCAGGTGGAGACCCCTGAGGGGCTCGCGGTGTTGCTCAGACCGGTCGAAGAGTTCCCGGTACCCGACGAGCCGGACGCCCCCAGCCAGGAGGCTTCACAGCAGGCGGGCAGCTCGATTCGCCTGCGGGGGGTGCAGCGCATCCCTTACCGCGACGGCGACCGCGTCAAGGCGATCGACGGCATCGAGCTACTTAAGACCCAGTTGGTGCTGGAGATCACCGATCAGGCAGCTCAGTTGGCCGCTGACATCGAATTTGTCCCCGACGAAAAAGATCCGTCGATGGTGCGGCTGCAACTGGTGATTTTGGAGACGCTGCTCATTCGCCGCGACGTGGCGGCGGATTTGCTGCACGGTTCCACTTTGACCCACATCCTGGTCAAAGACGGCGATCGCATCGGGCCGGGGGCAATCATCGCCCGCACCGAGATCCTCGCCAAGCAGGCGGGTACCGTGCGCGGCATCTCCCGCGTCGGCCAGACCGTGCGGCGCATTTTGCTGGTCACCCAGAGCGATCTGGTGAGCGTGCCGGTCGAGGGCACCCCCACGGTCAAACCCGGCGATCTGTTGCGCGCCGGTGACAAACTGGCAAAGGATTTTGCCTCTCCCGAATCCGGCCAGGTGGTGCTGGCGGAATCCGGGCGGGTGATCGTGCGCATCGGCCGACCCTACCTGGTCTCCGGCGGTGCAATTTTGCTGGTGGTCGACGGCGATCTCATCCAGCGCGGCGACAACCTGGCGCTGTTGGTGTTCGAGCGGGCTAAGACCGGCGACATCATCCAGGGTCTGCCGCGCGTCGAGGAGCTGCTCGAAGGCCGTAAACCCAAGGAGATGTGCGTGCTGGTGGAGCGCCCCGGCAAGGTGCAGATCACCCAGATGCCCGACGAATCTTATCAGGTGAGCGTCGTCGAGGATGACGGCGGGGTGACCAACTATCCGATCGCCGGCCAGAGCCTGGTGGTGGTAGACGGCCAGCAGGTACAGACGGGCGAGTCGATCACCGACGGCCCGGCCAACCCCCACGACATCCTGCGCATCTTTGCCGCACGCGGCGGGTTGCAAAAGGGCATCGAATCGGTTCAGCGCTACCTGGTCAACGAAGTCCAGCAGGTCTACCGCTCCCAGGGCGTCGAGATCCACGACAAGCACATCGAGATCATCGTGCGTCAGATGACCTCGAAGGTGCGCGTCGAGGACGGCGGCGACACCACTTTCCTGCCGGGCGAGCTGGTGGAACTCAGGCAAATCGAGCAGGTCAACGAGGCGATGGCGGTGACCGGCGGCGCCCCCGCCGACTGCACCCCGGTGCTGTTGGGCATCACCAAGGCGTCGCTCAACACCGACTCGTTCATCTCCGCCGCCTCCTTCCAGGAGACCACCCGCGTGCTCACCGAGGCGGCCATCGAGGGCAAGTCCGACTGGCTGCGCGGCCTCAAAGAAAACGTGATCATCGGCCGGCTCATCCCGGCCGGCACGGGCTTCAACGCCTACGAGGAAGCCGAAGAAGTGATCGAAGACGATGAACTCATCGACGACACTCTGGGCTTGCGAACGGTGGGGGTGGCCTTTGCCGGCGACGACGACTTTGTCGAAGAGGACGACGAAGACTAATACCGGCTTTGCGGGGGGCTTTCAGGCCCCCGCCGGAATCGCTGCTGTGGCCTTTCCCCCGCATAGGCTTCCTTGCACACCATCCACACGCTCGGTGGGAACACCATGACAGCGCTATCACTGCAACAACAACTCGCCGAGAGCATTTACATTGCTCTCGGCACTGCTTTTGAGGCTGGACAACTGGGACAGCTCACCCAGTTGTCCCCGCGCCCATCGATCGTCGTCGAGAAGCCGAAAGTCTCCGAGCACGGCGACTACGCGACACCGGTGGCGATGAGCCTGGCCAAACCCTGCCGCCTGGCGCCCCTCACCATCGCCGAGGCGATTGCCTCCCACCTGACAGGCGACAAGATTGCCGTCGAGGTGGCAAAACCGGGCTTTATTAATCTGCGCCTCGGCCACCGGTTCGTGGCCGCCGAATTGCAGAGAATTCTAGAACTCAAGGGTGACTACGGCCGGACGGTTCCCGAGCAGCCCGAGCGCATCCTGCTCGAATTTGTCTCGGCCAATCCGACCGGACCGCTGCACCTGGGCCATGGGCGCTGGGCGGCAATCGGCTCCAGCCTGGAGCGGATCTTGCAGTTCGCGGGCTATACAGTCGACAGCGAATTTTATATCAACGACGCGGGCAACCAGATGCAGCTGTTGGGCCTCTCGCTTAAGCAGCGCTATCTGCAGGCTCTGGGTGAGGCGGTCGAATTGCCCGACGGCAGTTACAAGGGTAGCTATCTGAAGGAGCTGGCGGAGCAACTGGCGGCCGCGCAGGGCGATAGCCTGCGCGGCGAACCCGTCGAGTGGTTCAGCGCTTATGCCGAGGGCCGGCTGTTGGCGCAGCAGAAGATCACCTTGCAGCAATTTCGCACCGATTTTGACCGCTGGTATTCCGAGCGCTCGCTACATCAGGCGGGGGCCATCGAAGCGGCTCTGGCGGATCTGGAGGCGCGGGGGATGCTCTACCGGGCGACCTGCTCGCGCCAGGAGCAAAACGGCGAAATCACCGGCCGCTCCAAAAAAGCGCAGGCCCCGCACGCCTTTGACGAAGAAGACGGCGGTGGCGAGGCGCTGTTTTTTAAGGCGGCGGATTTTGGCGACGAGATGGACCGGGTGGTCAAGCGCGCCGACGGCAATACCACCTACCTCGCCGCCGACATCGCCTACCACTGGGACAAGTACCAGCGCGGCTACGGGCGGCTCATCAACATCTGGGGCGCCGATCACCACGGCTACGTGCCGCGGATGAAGGCGGTCGCCCAGGCGCTCGGACACCCGGCCGACTCCCTGGAGATCTTGATCGGCCAGATGGTGCGGCTCTTTAAGACCAACCCCGAGACCGGCCAAAAAGAAGAAATGCGCATGTCGAAGCGCCGTGGTGAACTGGTGAGCATCGACGATCTAATCGAAGAGGTGGGGGTCGATGCCGGGCGATGGTTCTTGCTCAGCCAATCGCTCAATACCACGGTCAATTTTGACCTCGACCTGGCCCAGTCCGAAAAATTCGACAACCCCGTCTTCTACGTCCAGTACAACCATGCCCGCTGCTGCAGCATCCTGCGCAAGGCTCCCGAGCGGGGGATGCCGATCCCGGAGCGCTTCGAATTTCTCAGGCCCGACGGCTCCGCGTGGCTTGAAACCCCGCAGGAGCGCGCTCTTGCCCTGCGTCTGCTCGCCGCCCCGGACGAATATCGATTCGCAGCCATCGATCGAGCACCGCAGCGGCTTACCCAGTTCGCCTACGATCTAGCCAGCGACGTGAGCCAGTTCTACGAGCACTGCCCGATCTTGCCACCTCTGGCGGAGGACCTGCAGCCCGCTTTGCGTTACGCTCGGCTTGGCCTCGTTGTCGCCACGCGGCAGGTGCTGGCCACTACCCTCACCCTGCTCGGCATCGAGCCGCGCGAATCGATGTAGGCCATGCACCCAGTCTTTCTTGGAACCTTCGCCAGTCTGATTGCCGGCCTTGCCACGGCTGTGGGGGCCTTGCCGGTGCTTTTTGCCCGCAAGCTCTCCCAGAAGACCCAATCGATTTTGCTCGGTTTCGGCGGCGGGGTCATGCTCGCCGCCTCCGCTTTTTCGCTGATCGTGCCGGGGACGGACATCGCTGTCGAGCAGGGTTACTCCCGGCCCGCCGCGGCTCTCATCATGGCCGTGGGCATTCTGCTGGGCGGCCTATTTTTGTGGCTGGCCAACCGCTACTTTCCCCACGAGCACTTCATCAAAGGCCCGGAGGGTGCCAACCCCAGCCCTGAGCGTCTCAAACGCATCTGGTTATTTGTGGGGGCTATCGCCCTGCACAACTTTCCGGAGGGGATGGCCGTCGGCGTCAGCTTCGGGGGCGGCAGCATCGCCGAAGGTTTGCCGGTGGCGGTGGGCATCGGTTTGCAGAACATGCCCGAGGGGCTGGTGGTGGCCGTCGCCCTGCTGGGGCAGGGCTATTCGGTGGGCTACGCGCTGTGGGTGTCGTTGCTCTCGGGGCTGGTCGAACCGATCGGCGGTCTGTTGGGGGCGAGCGTGGTGAGTGTCTCCCAGGCGATCTTGCCCTGGGGGATGGCCTTCGCCGCCGGGGCGATGCTCTTTGTGATCAGCGACGAAATTATCCCGGAGTCGCACCGCCAGGGCTTCGACCTCGAAGGGACGGTTGGGGTGATGGTGGGATTCGTAGTCATGATGTTTCTCGATATCGCTCTGGGCGGTTAAAACTTGACACGGGTAAGTTGCTTTGTAGCGTGTTGACAATCTATAGAAGGGCCTGTCACACTATCTGTGTGGGGAGCTTTAAGCCTTTGAATGCTACATGATTTACTCTCGGGAGCAAAGCATGGAATCCTCCTCTTCGAATTCTGTAATTACTGTTATCCCAGCCGCAATTGCATCTTTTACTGCGGTTGGAATCTGGTGGCTCAACGTTCGCCAAAAACGTCCTGGTCCTTTAGCTGAAAATCCTTCAATAAAAATCGTATATAGCAGACGCGAGACAATCAAAGATTTTGCTCATTGCCCTGATCTGCAACAGTCGAAAACGATCAGTGTTGTCACCGGGTTTTTTCTGCTTATTCTCAGCGTCGTCTTTGCAGTGATTTATGGATTTGCTAGCGGGGACAGTCTGATTTTTGCATATACTATGTTATTTTTTAGTATGTTACTTTTGCTATATGGTGGCACCAATTTACTATTCGGGCTTAACCTAAATAATACGGACGAAGCGAAGGCCTCACTTCTTATTGAAGGCTCAAGCGCTGATGTCGCAAAGCAGTGCCAGCGAGTTTTGACCGCAATGGAAGGGAGAGATATTGGCAGCAGCAATGCATTTCTAAGGTTTCGGCTAAATGTAAACAGTTTTTCTCCTGGACAAGTTTTTGAAGCTACAGTTACCTCGAGAGGTAAAAACTGCTTACTAGAGGTGCGAAGTGTATACTATGCGAGCTTTCAAGGTAAAGCTGAAAATTGGGGCCGACTCGATTCGGAAAATATCTCTACCTTTGTGTACCTACTTGGGGCTTCGATAGGCGAGAAATTTTCAGATGAAACCGAAAGTAAGACGTTGATTTCTGAGGGTTTTGAAGCCAGCAATTCACTTCCCACAGATTGAATGTCAAACTTAAATCCTCTGGCTTCTACCAGCTAAATCTTACATTAGTTCTTGTTGGTTGCGAGGCGCTGCTTAAAACTGTAGCTGCGCTTCCCACAGCCACCACCTGCCCCAGATCGAGGCGCACAACGGTATCTGCAAGTTGAAGCGCTTCGGAGCGGGTGTGGGTGACCATCACAATCGGCAGATCGAGCTGGATTTGCAGACGCTTCAATTCGTCGCGCAGCTCCTCGCGCAGTTCGGTGTCGAGGGCGCTGAAGGGTTCATCCAACAGCAACAGGCGCGGGTGGGGCGCGAGGGCGCGGGCCAGGGCCACGCGCTGCTGCTGGCCGCCGGACAGTTCCGCCGGATAGCGGTGGGCCAGCTTTTCGAGGTGCAACAGCCCAAGCAATTCCCGAAGACGGTCGCGCTGAACATCTGGGCTCTCGCGGTCGATTGCAAAGCAAATGTTGCGTTGGACATTCAGGTGTGGAAACAGGGCGTAGTTCTGAAAGACGAACCCGAGGCGGCGGTGCTGGGGTGCAATGTGGACGCCGCGCGCACTATCGAAAAATACTTCCTCCCCCAGGGCAATCCGGCCGCTGTCGGGCCGCAGCAGCCCGGCTATGGCCAGGAGCGTGCTCGACTTGCCGCAGCCGCTCGGCCCGAACAAAATGGTCAAGCCGCACTCGACGGCAAGATCCACCGACAGCTGGAATTCGCCCAGACGCTTTTGGATCGACACGGCGAGCTTTACCATGGGCGCCCCTGGGCGAGGCGGTTGGTGGCCACCAGCACCGCGAGGGAGGTGACGGTCAAGATCGCCACCAGCGCCAGGGCGGTAGTGTCTTCGCCCGTCTGGGTGGTCTGGTAGATGGCCAGGGGCATGGTCTGGGTTTTGCCGGGGATGTTGCCCGCCACCATCAGTGTGGCGCCAAATTCGCCGAGGGCGCGGGCGAAACTGAGCACCAGCCCGGCTGCGATCCCCTTCCAGGCGAGCGGCAGGGTGACTTGAAAAAAGGTGCGCCAGCGGCCCTTGCCGAGGGTATAGGCGGCCCGCTCGTAGGCGGGATCGACGCTCTCGATGGCGGCGCGCGCCGTTTTGACCATCAGGGGCATCGCCATTACCGTGGCTGCGATCACCGCCGCCTGGAACGTAAACAGAATTTCCCAACCCGTCCAGGCAAACAGAACCTGTCCGAACCAGCCGCGCTTGCCCAACAGACCCAACAGGTAGAAGCCGACGACGGTGGGCGGCAGCACCAGCGGCAGAGTGAATAGCGCGTCGAGAAAATCTTTGCCCCAGAAGCGGGATTTGGCCAGAAAGTAACCGGCGGCGGTGCCGAGCACCCCGACAACGAGGGTAGCGAGGGTGGCGACGGCGAGGGAGAGCCGCAGCGAGAACCAGGGGTCCGTCATTTTTTAGCCACCGGCGATTCTACTGGTTTGCGCCCAAAAAGCCCTTGCTCTGCAATATCTCCTGCCCCTGCGCGCTGAGTACAAAAGTCACAAATGCCCGGGCGAGGTCCGGCTGTTTGCTGTCTTTGACCACCGCAATCGGATAGACGACCGGCTCGCTGTAGTTCGCGGGCACTGGAAAACCGACGCTCACTTTCTGGCTGGTGCGCGCGTCGGTGGCATAGACGATCCCCGCATCGACGTTGCCGTCCTCGACGTAGGCGAGGGCCTGGCGGACATTCTCCGAGAAGACAATCTTCTGAGACGCGAGTAAAGTATTGTAAATTCCTGCCCTGGTGAGCGCCTCGGAGGCGTACTGTCCCGCCGGCACCGTCCTGGGGTTGCCGATGGTGAGACGGCCGACTTTGGACAGTTGCTCGAAAGAAGTCACCTTCGCCTCTCCCTTCGGCACCACCACGACCAACCGGTTGCGGGCGAAAGGCTGATTGGTGCCCGCCAGGAGCAACCCTTTTTTATCGAGATCGTTCATTTGCTTGAGGGCGGCGGAGGCGAACACATCCACCGGCGCACCGCGCTCGATCTGCTGGGATAACTCGCCGGAGGCGGCGAAGTTGAAATTGATTTTGTCGCCCGGACGGCCTTTTTCAAACTGGGCGGCGATCTCGCCGAAAGCTTCTTTGAGGCTGATGGCCGCCGAGACCGTGAGTTCCGCCGCCTGGGCCACAGAACCCAGGCCCCAGCACGCTACCGCGAGAAAGACGGTCCACATCTGATATCTGAAGCGCATCTAGGGCATCTCCTTGATCACCATCGCCTCGGTAGCCTTGATCAGCACGCTCACCTCGTCGCCGACTTTGAGCCCCATCTGCTCGGCGCTGCGGCGGGTGATCACCGCTTCGACGACAAATTCGCCCACCTGTACGACGACCTGAGCCATGATGTCCCCCAGCACCAACTCGATCACTTTTCCCGGCAACTGGTTGCGCCCGCTAATCCGGATCGCCATCACCTGCTCCTGCGCAAGACTTTCTGGCCCATCTTCACCCGATACCGGCCATGGACACAACATTCCTCAATCAGGTCCAGGAACAATGGCTCCGGGGTGGATAGGGGCTCCCCGCCCGTACAAAGGTTCCACCTCGAACCAACCGGGGCGCAGGCCGCCCTCGAAGCGTGCGCGCGCCAGATGCATCAAGGCGGCGATGGGCGGCTCGGGCACAGCGTCGCCCGCGATTGCCCGGCAACCGGGCGGCAAGATGCCCTGCCAGGCTCCCCAGTGTGCTTCGAGAACCAGTTCTACTTCCCGCAGAGTGATCAAGACACTATCGGCGCGCTCGTAAAGGGCGGCGTAGCGGTCGCCGCGGCGGGCATCCAGCCAGACGGCCACCGAACCGTTTCCTGGTTGGGCCGCCGCCAGGGCTTCGAGCGCATTGACGCCCAGAAGCGGGATAGCGAGAGCCTGGGCAAGGGTGCGCGCCGTCACCACCCCCAGCCGGGTGGCCGTAAAGCTGCCGGGGCCGATGCAGACAGCGATCCAACCCAGCTCAGTAAAACTGCGGGGGGCCAGAAAATCCCGCAGCCGCACCTGCAACGTCTCGGAGAGGGCGCGTCCCTCCGCGAACAATTGCGTACGCAAATTTGCCCCGTCCCAGAGGGCGAGGCCCAGGGTGTCGGTGGAAGTGTGCAGGCCCAGCCCGGCGGTGCCGCTCAACTTTCGAGCAGATCCGGCTGTTCGCGGACGATGCGCTCAAAGAGCGGCTGGAAGCTAAACCAACCCTGGTGGTGGCTGCCCACCTGGCCGCAGGCGAGGCGGGCCTGGTGCGGCTCGATCAGCGCCGGCTCGCCCGCCGCCTCCGCCAACAGCTGCACCTGACAGGAGCGGTCCATGGCGATGAACCACCAGGCTGCCTCATCGACGCTGCGGCCGACGGTCAAAAGGCCATGGTTGCGCAGGATGACCGCCTTGTGGGGAGCGAGGGCCGCCGCGATGCGCCGCCCTTCGGCAGGGTCGAGGACGAGCCCGGTGTAGTCTTCAAACAGACCGTGGTCCTCGTAGAACGCACAGGCGTCCTGGGTGAGCGGGTCGAGTTTGCGGCCGAGGGTGGACCAGGCTTTGCCGTATATCGAATGGGAATGGGCCGAGGCTACCACGTCGGGGCGATGGGCGTGGATTTGCGAGTGGATGGCAAAGGCGGCGGTATTGAGCGGGCGGTCCCCTTCGACCACCGCACCCCCGGCGTCGACCAGCAGCAGGTCGCGCACGCGGATGTGGCCGAAGTACATCCCGAAGGGATTGACCCAGAAGTGATCCGGCCGCTCGGGGTCGCGGGCGGTGATGTGCCCGGCGATGCCCTCGTCGAAGCCGTAGCGGGCAAACAGCCGAAAAGCCGCCGCCAGATGCTCCTTGAGGTGGCGACGCTCTTCGGCCGGATGGGTAAAGACCGGCGGTTCGGGAATGGCCGGTTGCAGGCGGGTGATGGTTTCCATGGTTTTGGGGGCCGGGTGTCGATGCACCCTGGCACCTAAAATTGTGGCACGGAGCGCGGCGGTCCCCCGCGACAAATGGTGGCACCGTGGAGCTGTGGGAGCTGGATTTTTATCGCTGTCCGCTGGTGGGAGCCGATGGACAGGTGCGCTGGGAATTGCTCGTCTGCACCGCCGAGGGCCACCCGCTGCGCGCGCAATTTTGTTCGGCAGGCGAAGCGAACGCGGTGTGGCTTGAAGCGCGACTGGCAGAATTGGCAGCGGGCCGGGGCGGGCCGCCTTTGCAGATACGCGCCTTTCGCACCGCCACTTTCAATCTGGCGGGGCCGGCCTGCCGCCGGCTGGGCATTCCCCTGCGCCATAGCCGCCGGGCCATCGCCGTGCAGCGCTGGCGCGCCGAACGCGAGGAGTCGCAATACCCGCAGATGCCGGACTATCGCCTCCTACCCCCCGGCGCACCTCAGCAAGAGGCTGTTCCCGCCCCCATCCCCGACGCCCAGCTTCCGGAGCGCTGGGGATTTAGCGCCCTGCCCGGCACCGAACTGGGTCAGCTGCGACAATTGCCGATTGCTCACCTCGAAGTGCCCCTCCTCGACGGTATCGACGCACCGGTGCCCGGGGTGTTTTTGTTTTCCAAGCGCGACCGCGACCTTGCCTCCTGGCTCGCCGCCCGCGAACCGGTGAGCCTGCAGTACACCCGGGCGGAGATCGACGGACTGCTCCTGAAGGCAGGCCTCGACGAGCGCTGGATCCTCGCCACCTTCGACGACCCCGGCATGCGCGAACGGGGACGCCAGTTCGCCGAGCGGCTCGCCGGAAGCCGCGGACTGCACTTTCTGGCGGTTCAACCGGCGGAGGGCAGCCCCCAGATCGCGGGCTTCTGGTTACTGCAGACCCCCGGCGGCTGACCAGCTACCGGCGCAAGCGATCCCCGTCCACCAAGCTCTTCGTAAAGTTTAATAAACTTCGTGCTGTCATACCGTTGGCGGCCTGTAGTATGGGCGGCATCCCAGTCAGTTGCATCCCGATGAAGGGATTTGAAATGGACGACAGCAAGCACAAAGTCACGCTCTACCTGCCGCCGCAGTTGCATCGCCAACTCAAGATCAAAGCCGCCGTCGAGGAGCAGCCGATGTCGGTGCTCGCCGAGCGCGCTTTGCAGTTCATGCTGGCCCATCCGGAGGCGGTCGAGGCGACCCACGGTCGCACCCACCGGGTCTACCAATGTCCGGAATGTCGCACCGCCGTGGTGCTGCGCTCCGACAACCTTGAAACCCTGCCCCGCACCAAGGCGATTCTGGCCGACGCGCCAATCGCCGAGGCCACAGCAGGCGTTCCCGAAAGCGGCACTGTTCAGGAGCGCGAAGAGTTGTCCCTGGTGCACTGAGATCCTCCCGGCCACGCGGTGAATCGCCATGCAAGAGTTAGAAGTTCTCATCCAGGCTCACTACCCCCTTATCTATCTGCTGACTCCGGAGGAGGAGCGCGCAGAGCAGGCTATCGCCGCCATCTCGCAGCTGAAGCCGCCGCGCAAGATCTTCTTGTGGACGGTGACCCACGGCATCATCGAGTACGGCCGTCCCCGCACGCTCACCCAGCACAACACGGTATCGCCGGAAGCGGCCATCGAGTGGGTCACCCGCCAGCGCGAGCCGGGTATCTTTATCTTTAAGGACTTGCATGCGTTTATCGAGTCGGCCTCGGTGACCCGCTGGCTGCGCGATGCAATTGCAGGCTTCAAAGGGATGAACAAGACGATCGTCCTGATGTCGCCGGTGCAGCGTATTCCGGTCGAACTCGAAAAGGACGTGGTGGTGGTCGAGTTTCCACTGCCAACCATGGGCGAACTCGACGAAGTGCTCAACACTCACCTCAAAAACGGCAGCTTCACCCGCACCCGGCGGCTAAGCACCGAGGGGCGCGAGAAACTGCTCAAGGCCGCCCTCGGGCTCACCAAAGACGAAGCCGACAAGGTCTACCGCAAAGCCGAAGTCGTCTCCGGAAGACTCACCGAAACCGAAGTCGACATCGTCCTCTCCGAAAAAAAACAAATCATCAAGCGCAACGGCATCCTCGAATACCTCGAATTCGACGACACCATCGATTCGGTCGGCGGACTCGCCGAGCTGAAGCGCTGGCTCACCCAGCGCTCCGACGCCTTCACCGAGCGCGCCCGCCAGTACGGACTGCCCCAGCCCAAGGGCATGCTCATCCTGGGGGTGCCCGGCTGCGGCAAATCGCTGATCGCCAAGACCACCTCCCGGCTGTGGGGGTTGCCGCTGCTGCGCCTTGACATCGGCCGGGTCTACGACGGTTCGATGGTGGGCCGCTCGGAGGCGAACCTGCGCAACGCGTTGCGGGTGGCCGAATCGATTTCACCGGTGATTTTGTTTATCGACGAAGTGGACAAGGCATTTGCCGGTGCGGGGGGCTCCTCGGACTCCGACGGGGGCACCTCGATGCGGATTTTCGGTTCGTTTCTCACCTGGATGCAGGAGAAGACTTCTCCGGTGTTCGTGATGGCGACGGCGAACCGGGTGGAGCGCTTGCCGAGCGAGTTTTTGCGCAAGGGCCGCTTCGATGAAATTTTCTTCGTCGATTTGCCCAACTTCGAAGAACGCAAAGAAATCTTCCGCATCCACCTCAGCAAGCGGCGCGAGGACATTGCCCGCTTCGACATCGATTCGCTTGCGGGAGCCTGCGAAGGCTACTCGGGAGCCGAGATCGAGCAAGGCATGGTGGCTGCGATGTACGACGCCTTCGCCCAGGATCGCGAATTTACCCAGTTCGACATCCTCGCGGCGCTCAAGTCGACGCTGCCCCTGTCTCGGACGGCGACCGAGCAGGTGACGGCGCTCAGGGAGTGGGCCAGGCATCGGGCACGCCCGGCCGCGTCCATGGTCGCTGAATACCAGCGCATGGAGTTCTAAACATGCCCAGTGGTACTGATTCAGGAGGTGGTCGTTCCCCTTGTCGATGAGCAATCCGATTGCTGTCCATCCAGTTCCATTTCAACGCTTACCTTTCATTCCTTCAGGAGGAAACCATGTCTCACTTCAGCACTCTCCGCACCAAGATCACCGACGCTGAGATCCTCAAGTCTTCGCTGCGCGACCTCGGCATCACCGTCAAGACCGTCGCCGATGTGCGCGGTTACAACGGCCAGCGCGTGCGCGCCGACATCGTCGCCACCCTCGATGGCGAATATGACCTGGGCTGGTCGCGCAACTCCGACGGCTCCTTCGATCTGATTGCTGATCTCTGGGGCGTCGCCAAAAAGCACAACCAGACCGAGCTCATCAACTCGATCAACCAGAAGTACGCCGTCAACAAGACCCTGGCGGAAGTCAAGCGCACGGGCCACGCTGTGGTCTCCCAGAGCGTTGGCGCCGACGGCTCCTACAGGCTGACGATTGGCCGCTAACCCTTCTTCAATCGCGTTCCCAAAGCGGGCCAGTGGCCCGCTTTTTTATGGGCTGTAGTCTCTGGTGGCGCGGTGGGCGCAGTCGGAGTTGGAATCTGGGCCGTTTACTCCACCTTTGTTCCCCCCCGATCCCAGAGACCCCGATGCGCCTGCCTGAAGCCCCAGGCCGCGAGATGCTCGACCTGATGGACCGACAACTGGCGGTGATCGACGTCGCCACCATGACCGAACAGGCCCTGCTCGACCGCCACGGCGAGAATTGGCAAACCCTGCCGAACTTGACCGACCTGGCGGCGGTGCGCGAAGAGGGCCGCGACAACTACCCACGGCTGAGCGATTTGCTGCTGACCATCGCCGGTACCTTGCCTGAACACGCCACCGACGCCGTGCGAAAATTGCGGCAAACGGCGGTGCTCACCGGGGAACGTATCGAGAGCGCGCTGCTGATTATCGACGAAGTCAAACGCTTTGGAGACTGCCATGAGCGAACACCCGGCAGAGAGTGGGCCCTGGATGCCTGACGAAGCGACCCGCCAGGCCCTTGGGGAGCGGTTGCGGGCGGCCGGTGCGGGCCCCTGCGCCAGAGCAGTGCCGAGATCCAGCGGATCATCGACGAGCTTGAAAGTCGGCAGGCGGACAGTCCCCTGGGCCGCTTCCACGCCCGCCGCCAGGCAGAAGCGCGGGCGAACCGGGCCGAAACGGTGTGATGGATAAGAGACCGTCTGTTAAGAGAAGTTGAACTAACCAGCTAACCGCCTCAGCATCCATCGAATCATCGCCATATCTACTACTCCTTCGTGGTTCTGCGGCCACTGCTCGTAATCCTTGCTCAATCGGCGGCAATTGTTCAACCAGGCAAAAGTACCCTCCACTATCCAGCGTTTCCATTGCACCTCGAAACGCGATAGCCCTGGTCGGCCAACACCTTTCTCAGCCTCGGCTGCCTGTTCTGTAGTGGCATCAACACCCCGGCCGCACCCACACTGGCATGGATGTTCGCTGCATCAACACAGACAGATAGCCACAGGCCCAGGCTATCTACCAGGCTGTGGCGCTTTCGGCCTTTAACCTTCTTTGCACCATCGAAACCCGTTTGATGGCCCCTTTTTGGGCTGTCTTGACCGACTGGCTATCGATGATGCCCAAACTCGGCTCTGCTTCTCGACCCGCTTGGCTGCGGACCTGCCTTCTCAGTTCGTCGTTGAT
>JAHHGR010000012.1 GCA_019359725.1 Aphanocapsa lilacina HA4352-LM1
CTTGCAATGTTGTATGTGTCAGGAAGTCAGTTATGTGCATTGGCTGGGAAAATTGCTGGGCAGCTGGAGGCGCAGGGTCTGGCCCCTCGAACTGTGTGCAAGCGTTCACTGATTCAACACTTCTGGGGTTTGAGTAAGCCTTGCAGGCCCTCTTGTTCGTAGCAACGGAACCAGCGACGGAGGGTGGAAGTATCTTTACCCAACAGGCGTGCGATAGTATTCTCGAAGGGGGCGATGCCACTGGCATACAAGTACAGAGCGTGCAGCCGCTCTCTTGCCCAGTTGGTTGTTTGCTCAGCCATCAACTTTTGTAGCTGGGCAGGAGACTGTGTAACGGTAAGAGTGAGGAGTTTGGGCATGATGTTTGCTCGGTCAGATATTTCTATTATAGCGCTTATCTATTGCGCTAAATGGTATTAAAGATGGTTCCATACCTGACAAAATACAAAGAAAAAGCCTGCGTTCTCAATTGGCAGATATGGCAGAGGTAATGGATCTGTAAGTTGTGAGCTGGTAGTTGATCGTCAATGATTCAGAACTGGCCTCAGCCGGTTTTCTCCAAAGCTGTTAAGAGTTCATAAATGTATCTTCCCGAATAGATAAACAAGGCATCTTGTCTATCTATCGCGGCTTTGCCGCAAGTGGCTGAGCAGCCAATTGACGGCGGTGGCCCGGCGGGTGCGCCGGGGATTGAGTTCCGAGACCTGATAGCCGCCAAAACCCAGCTGCTCCTTAAGTAGCTGTTTATCGGCCTCTGGAATCGAGCGGGTGAGTTTGACGGTGGCCGGGCGGCTATCGATAAAATCGGGCGGCTCCGGGTAGTCGTTGCGCCAGGATGGCTCCACCCCGGAATTGTCCCAGGCTCCCGAGGCGTCTTGCCGGTAACCCAGGCATTGCCACAGCAGGGCGTTGACCGCCGCGTCGGGCAGCCGCTCTTCGAGAATGTCCCAGAAGGTCGCTTCCGTCAGGGGCGGCAGATCCGGCATTGTCTGAGGCACCCATGGGTGAACCTATGCGGTCGGAGAGATTTGAACTCTCAAGGAATTGCTTCCACTAGCACCTCAAGCTAGCGCGTATACCGTTCCGCCACGACCGCGAATTTTTAAGCTTTTCCATTATCAGAAATGGGCGGCGGCAGTGTCAATGGTAGATAGGCCGCACCGGGAGCGATGGGCATCGGTGTTAAGATGCCGATCGAGTTTATGGGGAAGTAATGTCGTGACCTTGCAGGTGGGAGAACGGGTGCGCGTCGCCTACGTCAATCCGCGCCTGCACGGCACCGCCCTCAAGGACCGGCGCGGGGTGGTCACCGCCCGACTAGAGCCGGTCGAAGGGCTCAAATGGCCGATTCTTGAAGTCGACCTGGGCGATCAGTTCCCCCGGCGCTACTTCCCGGAACACCATCTTCGGCGCGACCCCAGAGAAACTTGATGCGCAAAAATCCCAATTTGCTTCTCGTAGCGCTACTCTTGAGCCTGACTTATCTTGTACAGCTCACACTGGCCCAATCAAAGCCGGCTGCAAGCTCCACCTTACGCCTTGCCTTTGACGAGTTGGGTCCAAAGGACCGGAAAGTCCAGAGGCGTCTGCGCCTCGGGAAAGTCGAGGCCGTTATCCTTCCTGAGCAGATCCGCGAGCCGGATGGCAGCCTGCAGTGGCAGGCCGACTTCACGGTATTCGTCGATCAAAAGCGGGTCGCCACCTCTCGGGTAGACCCGTACAACCCGGCCTTGCTCGTTCAGATAGCCGAAATGGACCCACTCAATCCATACCCGGAGGTGCTCCTATCCGTTTTCACCGGTGGAGCTCACTGCTGCAATGACATGACAATTTTTACCAGTAGCGTGGATGGCACGGCCTGGAAGCCAGTGGAACTGGAGGGCTTCGATGGCGAGGCAACCCCCTTCGAGCAGCTCAACGACGATGGAATTTTTAGATTCGTGACCAGCGATAATGCATTTTTGTACCGCTTCAGCAGCTACGCCGACAGTTACCCGCCGGTGCAAATCTGGCAGCTCAATGCCGACCAATTTGAAAATATCTCGTTCGACATGCGCTACCGCCCGCTGCACAGCAAACGGCTCGCCGAGATGTGGAACACCCTCAAAACGCGGCCTTTCGGCGATTCGGGCATCAACGGCACCCTGGCGGGGTACGTGGCCACCAAAGCGGTCCTGGGTGAGTTGGGCAGCGGTTGGGAATTGATGCTCAAGCGGTACGACCGGACTTCCGACACCGGTCTAACAGAGTGTCGCGGCGAGTACGACGATCGCGGCCGATGCAAAGGGCAATTGAAGCGCTATACAAATTTCCCGGCCGCTTTGCGGACATTTTTGTTTGAGAGTGGCTACATCAAGTCCGGCAACTGAAGTCACTCCTTCGGGAACCGTTACCGACACCGTTACGATAGAGCCTGTGGTCGGCACGATCTCGAAGCTTAAGCCAATTTACAAAACCAACCCGCAAAGCAAGACTACAGGAGAACGAAAGTGATTACCCTCGCCGGCAAAAAGGCCCTCGTCACCGGCATTGCCAACAACCGCTCGATCGCCTGGGCGATCGCCCAGGCTTTTCACGCCGCCGGGGCAGCGCTCGCAGTCACCTACCTGCCCGACGAAAAAGGCCGCTTCGAGGCCAAGGTGCGCGAATTGAGCGCTCCGCTCGCCCCCGAGATCTTTGCCCCCTGTGATGTGCGCAGCGACGAGCAGATTGCCGCGCTGTTCGAGACGATTGCCCAGAAGTGGGGACAGCTCGACATCCTGGTGCACTGCCTGGCTTTTGGCAACAAAGAAGACTTGCAGGGACCGTTTACCGGCGTTACCCGCGACGGCTACGGCCTGGCGATGGAGGTGAGCGCCTTTTCGCTCATCGCCCTGGCGGGCAAAGCCGCACCCTTGATGCCGGAAGGCAGCAGCATTTTGACGCTGACGTACATCGGGTCGGTGCGGGCGATGAGCGGCTACGGCGTGATGGGGCCGGCCAAGGCCGCCCTGGAGGCGAACACCCGCTACCTGGCCGCCGAACTGGGGGCCAAAAACCTGCGGGTCAACGCCGTATCCGCCGGCCCCATCCGCACCCTCGCCGCCTCGGGCGTCGGCAACATCCACGAGGCCATCCACAAAACCGAAGAGATGTCCGCCATCAAGCGGGCGGTCCGCCAGGAAGAAGTGGCCAATACGGTGCTGTTTCTGGCAAGCGATCTGGCCTCCGCCATCACCGGCCAGACTATCTATGTCGACTGCGGCTTCAGCATCATGGGGGGCTAGTGGAAGGCGCGCTGCTGGTAGTGCTCACCACCGTTCCGGACCACGCGAGCGGGATTGCCATTGCCCGTACCCTGGTCGAACGCCGTCTTGTCGCCTGCGCCCAACTGCTGCCGCCGATGGTCTCGGTGTTCATCTGGCAGGACAAGCTTTCGACTGAGACCGAACAGTTGCTCCTGCTCAAAGTGCCCGCTGAAGTTTACGCGATGCTGGAAGTGGCTCTAGGCGATTTGCACCCCTACGAAGTGCCCGAGGTCGTCGCCCTCGAAGCGGTGCAGGTCTCCGAGGGCTACCTGGGCTGGGCGGTAGCCCAAACCAGCACGAGTGCACTGCCCCCCGTTTAAAACTACGACTCGGCCCTGGTGCGGGCGGCGTGGTCGGGCATGGTCAGATCCGCTTTGGGCAATTGATCAAGATCGCGGTTGGCGCCGATCATGACGATGACGTCCCCTGCGCCGATGCGATCATCCGGGTCGGGATTGACGTTGAAGCGGCCGTCGTGGCGCAAGGCGAGTACGTTCACCCGGAAGCGGCGGCGCAAATCGAGATTGCGCAGGGTCTGGCCTGTGAATTCGCGCGGGGCCACCACCTCGACGATGCTGTGCTCCGGGTCGAGTTGCAGCGATTCGAGCATGCCGCGCGAGGTAAGCGAAAGGGCGACGTTGCGGCCCATGTCGCTTTCGGGGTAGACCACCCGGTCGGCGCCGACTTTTTCGAGCACCGCGCCGTGGATGGGAGTGGTGGCCTTGGCCACTACGTAAGCGATCCCCATCGCCTTAGCGTTGAGGGTGGCAAGGATGCTCTCCTGCAAGAAGCTGCCGATGGCAACTACCGCCACCTGAAATTCGCCCACCCCAATCTGTTTGAGTGCATCCGGATCGGTGGCGTTGACCTGCAGTACCTGGGTGGCGATGTTCTCGCAGGCCGCCCGCCGCACGCGCTCCTCCTCCGCGTCGACTGCGAGCACGTCGTAGCCCAGGTTGTGCAGAGTGCGGGCCACCGAAGTGCCAAACCGGCCCAGGCCGATGATCAAAAACTGGTTGCGCCGCTCTTTTTTAAGCCATCCCATCAGGTTCATACCACTAACCTATCAGAATCTGTTCTTCCGGCTGGCGGTACGGGAAGGTCGGCTTCTGCGACAGCAGCGCCTCGGCGAGCAGCAGCACGCCCACCCGGCCCAGGTACATGCTGAAGACCAGGATGAGCTGTCCTACCACCGACAGCTTCGGGGTGATGCCGGTCGAAAGTCCCACGGTGCAGAAGGCGGAGACCGCCTCGAAGAGCACCTGCACAAAGCCGGGCTCCGGATCGCTGAGGGTGAGGCCCACCAGGGCGACGGCAATCGCGGCAATCGAGCCGAGCAGCACCGCGCTCGCCTTGCGCACCGCACCCACTCCGAGGCGCCGATCGAATAGCAGCACATCCTCCCGACCTTGAATCACAGCCAGCATGTTGCTGGTGAGAATGGCGAAGGTGGTGGTCTTCAGGCCCCCCCCGGTGGAAGCAGGCGAGGCCCCGATGAGCATCAGCAAAATCATCCAGAATAGCCCTGCTTCCAGCAGGCCATCGAAAGGGACGGCGTTGAAGCCGGCGGTACGGGCGCTAATCGAATGAAAGATAGCACCCGCCACCTGCGCATCAAGGCTGAGCCTGCCCAGGGTGAGGGCATTGGTCCGCTCGATGAGAAAAAAACAAACCGAACCCACCACCACCAAAATTGCCGAGGTGAGCAGCACCACCCGCGTATGCAGCGATAGCGGCGCGGGCGGGGCGGGCTGCTTGCCGAAGACCAGCCGCACCAGCCGCAGCAAGATTTTTTCGTACAACTCGATCCACACCTGGTAGCCGAGCCCCCCCGCCAGGATCAAAAATCCCAGCCCCCCTAGAACCCAAAAATTGTTCTGCCAGGGAATCAGGTTGTCGCTTCTGAGCCCGAACCCGGCGTTATTAAAGGCGCTGACGCTGTGGAAAATCGCCGACCATAGCCCGGGGAGCAGTCCTTCCTGTCGAACCATAGTCGGGGCAATCACAAGCGCCCCCACCAGTTCGAAGCTGAGCGTCAGGATGGCGACGCGGGCCACCAGGCGCGGCACAGCCTTATCGCCAAGACTACCCAACGCCTCCTGCAGAGCAAGACGGTTTCTCAGGCTGATGCGACGCCCGACCAGCAACAACAAAAACGTGGTGGCGCTCATGTAGCCGAGGCCGCCCACCTGAATGAGCAACAGGATGACCAGTTGGCCAAAAAACGAGTAGTAGCTGCCCGTGTCGACCACCACCAATCCGGTGACGCAGACGGCGGAGGTGCTGGTAAATAGCGCTACCAACCAGGGGGTCCACTCGCCCGAGGCCGTCGACCAGGGCAACAGCAGCAGTAGAGTACCGATCGCAATGAGCAGCAAAAACCCCAGGCAGATGGTTCGAGCAGGCGAGAGGGTGGGCATGCAGACTCCTGAGGGAGTGCCGCTTCAGGAACTGCCGACGGTAACCGCCATCGGTTCGCGACGCAACAGCAGTCCCAACAGTAGCGGTCCAAAAAACGTGGTGAGAATCACCATGATCACCACGGCGGTGTGGTTGACGCCGGTGAGTACCCCGGAGGCCAGGCCGACGCTGGCAAAGACCAGGCCGACTTCGCCGCGGGGCACCATGCCGGCGCCGATCGCAAACTTGTTGGCCTTGACGCCGAAAGCTGCCCAGCCGCACACCAGTTTGCCCAGCACGGCAGTGACGCTCAATCCCCCGGCCAGCAACAGCGCCTGCTGATTGCCCAGCAGCGCCAGATTCACCCCGGCGCCGACGGTGATAAAAAAAATCGGCAGAAAAAAGTCGGTGACCGGCCTGAGTTGCGCTTCGAGGTCGTGGCGCTTGTCGGTCTCAGCGAGCACCAATCCGGCGGCAAAGGCGCCGATGATCGCAGCGGAGCCCAACAGTTCGGCCAGGTAGGCAAGGGCGAAGGCAAAGACCAGCGAGGCGGTGAGCAACTCACCGCGGGTGCGCAGCCGCCGCACGATCCCCAGAAAAACGGGCATAAAGCGGTTGCCGATCACAATCGCTCCCACCAGAAAGCCCAGCGACGAGAAGACGATGCGGGCTACCTCGCCCAGCTCAAGGCTACCCCCCTGGGCGATCCCCGCCACCACCGAGAGGACGATCACCCCCAAAATGTCGTCGAGCACCGCCGCTCCGAGAATGATCTGCCCCTCGGTGCGCTTGAGGTAGCCCAGATCCGAGAGCACCTTGGCGCTGATCCCGATGCTGGTGGCAGTGGAGGAGGCGCCCACGAAGATGGCGAGCAGTTCCCCCGCTCCGGCAAATTTCATCACGCCGTAACCCAGGGCAAAGGGTACCACCATACCCACCGCCGCCACGGCCACCGCCTGGGGACCGAGCTTGAGCAATCCCCGCAGATCCGATTCCAGACCGATTTCAAACAGCAGCAGGGTGACGCCCACCTGGGCAAGCAACAGCAGCACCGGCTGGGTCGGGTCGATGAGCTTGAGTCCCGAGACACCGACCGCCAGCCCCGCCACCAGTTCGCCCAAGACGGCGGGTTGCCTGAGGCGCAGGGCCAACTCGCCGCCGAGTTTGCTCGCCACATAGATGACGATGAGGCTCGCAAGCAACTGCCCCAGACTCAAAAGGCCTTCGGGCAGGGCTCCGGGAGCCGATGCCGCGATGAGTGGGTAGAACATGGCATAACTCCGTTGAGTTGCCCCGGTAGACACAGTGGGACAAATGACTCACCTGTCTGACAGACTCCACCACACCGGGAGAATTGATCTTCCTTAAGATACACCGGCTGACTGTGTGGCCGCGGTGAGTACAGCTACCGCACCCGGATCAGCCGGCCCATCAATATCAAGCGTGAAATAGACCCAGTTGGCCGTTGGTGCCACCGGCGGGCAGACCCTCCTCGCGCGCGAGGAGATCAAGGGCGGCGGTGGTGGTCACCTCCAGCACCTCAGCGTCGCTCTCGCACTCGTTGGTGTCGGGCAGGCCGGGGCTGTCGCCCTTGATCAGCGCCTCGGCTGTTTCGACGAGGGCCAGGCGCAAATCGGCCAGTTCGGGGCGGCTCTCGAGGTACTGTCTGAGGGCGTCAATTGGATCGAGGGCGCAACTTTCGCCCAGCCCCGGCACCCGCGGCTGGCTGAGCTGGCTAATCAGCTCCGGCTGCAACTGGTAAGAAAAAGCCCCCTCCAGCATCTGGCGCAAGCCGGCGGTGTCGATGCGCTCGATCTGATGGGGATGCAAACGGTAGAGCACCCGCACGATCGCCCCTTCGATTTTGTGCTTGCGCAAGATCGCCGCCAGGTCGCCCTGGGGATCGCCGCTGTCGGCGAGGTTGGCCTGGATCGTCTTGAAGCTGCGGGCGGGCACGCTCACAAATTCGTAGCGGCAACGGCCGCGCTCGACCTCGGCGAGGATAAAGCCTTTGGATTCTTTTTCTTCGCCAAAATCGACCCGCTCGATCGATCCTGGATAGATGATGGGCGGATCTTCGCAGAGCACCTGGTGGCGATGGACATGGCCCAGGGCCACGTAGTCGAACTCAGAACGGGCGAGCATCGCGAGCGGAATGCTGAAGCTGCGACCCACCGCCAGGTGGCGCTCGGCCCCAAAGACGGCGTTTTCGACCATCAGATGACCGAGCAAGACTGTCGGTACCGCCGGGTCGAGGCGGCGCACCTGCGCCTCGAGGGCCAATTTCATCCGCTCGACCAGGGCGAGATCGACCTGCTCGAGGCTCTTGCCGCGCATCTCCTCGCGCGTCAGCAGCGTCGAGCGATTCACCCAGGGCAAGCTCAACACCTGCACCGGCCCCGAGCGCGTGGCGATCGGGTGAATCTGCAGCCTGGAGCCTACCACAAAGCCCGGCACCTGCAGCGCCGCATAAATATTGAGGCTCGCCCCGCCCACCCCCCGCCCGTGCAGGTCGTGGTTGCCCACCAGCAGCACCGTCGGAATGCCGGCGTCGGTGAGGCGCTTGAACTGGCGGGCAAACTCCTCCTGGTGGGTCGGCTCCGGGGTGGCGTTCGGAAATGCGTCTCCCCCGAACAGCGCCAGGTCAACCCCCTCGGCCAGGCCGCGGTCGATTGCCTGCGACAGACAATACAAAAAATCTTCAAAACGGGTATGCAACCCGGTGGCAGGGTTGATGCGCCCGTGGGATAGGCCGCTACCCAGGTGAATGTCCGAAATGTGCAGCAGACGAACCATAAGCCCTATAGACGCATGTCCTCAACGCATTGTACAGCCTGTAGCCGCCGGACGACAGAAAGCCCTCAAAAAAACTGCACGATCAGATACCATTTTGTTAAACTTCACCTGTTATGCTCAGTCCCAATTTCTCGAAGAAGAGCAACATCCCATGGGTAAAGGTGTAACACTCTGGTTCACCGGCCTGTCCGGCGCAGGCAAAAGCACAATCTCCGGCATTGTAGCCAAGAAACTCCAGGAGATTGGCAGAAACGTCGAAGTGCTCGACGGCGACGAGGTGCGGCTCAATTTGAGCGCCGGGTTGAGCTTCAGCAAAGCCGACCGCGACACCAACGTCCGCCGCATCGGCTATGTGTGCCGCCTGCTTTCGCGCAACGGCGTCATTGCCATCAGCGCCGCCATCAGCCCCTACCGCAATACCCGCGAAGAACTGCGCGCCAATATCGTCGATTTTCTAGAAATTTTCGTCGACTGTCCGCTCGATGTGTGCATCGAGCGCGACGTCAAGGGCCTGTACGCCAAGGCCCTCAAAGGGGAGATCCCGGCTTTCACCGGTGTGTCGGACCCCTACGAAGCCCCAACCAACCCGGATCTGACCATCCTGACCAACACCGAGTCAAAGGATGAATCTGCCAACCGCGTCGTCCAATTGCTGTACGAGCGCGGCTACCTCTAGATAGACACCGCCCGCGCTTTACATAACCATACAAATAGTCATGGAAGCGCAAATTCTGGGATATCCTGTTAACGTTTTGCAGCATGGGAGCGAAAGCGCCGTGATCGAACCGATTCTGTTGGGCATGGTCCTCGGCTTTGTGCCGGTCACCATTGCCGGACTGCTCGTGGCAGCCTGGCTGCAGTACAAGCAGGGCAATCCCTCTGGCCTGGGCGAGAAGTAAAACTGTTGACCCGTTCGAGAATCCGTGTGAGAAGCCCCGCCTGTGCGGGGTTTTTTGCGGGTGGGTGCGCGGCGATTCCCCGCGTTGGGGTGTATCTTCTCCGTTACAATTGGAGCAAACTTTGCACGCAACCCCATGCTCGAACCCGCGGCTGACGCAGAGAAGACCCTGGCTGCCATCGACATCGGCACCAACTCCATCCACATGGTGGTGGTGCATATCCGCCCCCGACTGGCCGGCTACACAATCGTCGCCCGCGAGAAGCAGATGGTGCGCCTGGGCGAGTACTGCCAGAAGACCGGCTGGCTGACGCCCGAGGCGATGGTGCGCGCCCTCGACGCGCTGCGCCACTGCAAAGCCTTTGCCGAGGGGCTGGGAGCGCAGGAAATGATCGCCGTCGCCACCAGTGCCGTGCGCGAGGCACCGAACGGGCCGGAATTTTTGCTGCAGATCCAGCGGGTGGTCGGGCTCAAAGTCGACTTGATCTCCGGGGAGGAGGAGGCGCGGCGCATCTACCTCGGGGTGCTCTCCGCCATCGAGTTCGACAACCGCACCCACGCCGTCATCGACATCGGCGGCGGTTCGACGGAGTTCATCCTGGGCGACGGCCGCGAGCCGCGCTATCTGGCGAGCGTCAAGGCGGGGGCGGTGCGCCTCAGCGAACAGTTTGTTCAAAGCGACCCGATCTCAGGCCGCGACTACGGCCGCCTGCGCAACCAGGTGCGCAATTTGATCGAGCCTGCCGTGGACAAACTACTGGCCCTGGGGCCGTTCGAGCGCCTGGTCGGCACCTCCGGGACGATCATGACCCTGGCGGAGATCGATGCGCGACGGGGGGGCAGCTTTCCTACCTCGCTACAGGGCTACGCGTTGACGCTTGCCAGTCTTGAGCAGATTGCAGCGCAGTTGCGCGAACTCGATCTCGAAGCGCGACGCCGTCTACCCGGAGTCTCCGAGCGCCGCGCCGACATCATCGTCGCCGGGGCGACCATTCTGCTCGAAGCGATGCAGATGCTGGGGGTGGGCTCGATCACCGTCTGTGAGGCGGCGTTGCGCGAGGGGCTCATCGTCGACTGGATGATCGGCCGGGGACTGATTGCCGATCGGTTGCGCTACCAGGGTTCGGTGCGCGAGCGCAGTGTGCTGCAGTTGGCCGACAAATTCAACCTCGACACCACCCACGCCGAGCAGGTGACGCGTCTGTCGTTGAGCCTTTTTGATCAGTCCCGGGGCCGGTTGCACCGCTGGAGCGACGCCGATCGCGAGCTACTGTGGGCGGCGGCGATGTTGCACAACTGCGGTCACTTCATCAATCATTCGAGCCACCACAAGCATTCGTACTACCTGATTCGCCACGGCGGCATGCTCGGTTTCACCGAAGAAGAGATCGAGGTGATCGCCAACGTCGCCCGCTACCACCGCAAGAGCACCCCCAAAAGCAAGCACCGCGAATTCCAGCGCCTGGCCAAAGAACACAAGCGCCTGGTGCGCCAGATGAGCGTGTTTTTGCGGCTCGCCTCCGCCCTCGATCGCCGCCACAAAGGGGCCGTGCGGGGCGTCCGGCTCACCTTTGCTCCTCAAGAAGTTGAGCTTTTTGTCCAACCGCACGACCCGGCCGACCCGTGCGAGATGGAGCTGTGGAACGCCGAATTCAAAAAAGCCGAGTTCGAACAGGAGTTCGGCCGCACCCTGGCCATTGCCCTAGAGCCGACCGCGGCCGAAACGCTCACGGTCCTGGGCGCCAAGGCCGAAACGCAACCCGACGCGGTGAGAGTGCCGCAGGGCAGTTGGGTATCCTAGGACCACATTCGCCCCGGACTGCAGCGCAATGGACCGCAAGCTGGAACCAGCAACCGACCAGTGGCCCCTGCCGCCTCTGAGCCACGGTACCCTCCTGGACCAACTGGCCGCCGAACTGGCCGCGTGCCGACGGCACTACCGCACCCTGGCCGACCAGTTGGAGGCCGCCCGCGCCGAGGCTAACGAGCGCGAGGCGGTTGTGCTGGAGCTCACGGAGCAAGTCCGTGTCCTGGGCGAAGAGAATCGCCGTCTCGAAGTGCGGCTGCGGGAAGTGCCCGATGTGTACCGGCGCAAATTTGCCGGGCGGCTGGAGGCGGTGGCGGAGCGCATCGAAAGGCTGCTGGCCGAGAATGCCCACCGGCGGCGGACCGCCGCGGCCGATCCCCGCCGATGGGCCGCCCTTGAGGCGTTGGTGGCCGCGCAGCCGCAATCTCCGCCCCGGCTCGCCCCCCCGCCGGTGGGCGGGCGATGATTCCCCCGCTATCGGTAGCCGGCCCGGCGGAGCTGACCGGAGCCCTCGCACAGAGCTACCGCCGCTGGGGGGGCGAAGTCCGGGTGCTTGAAAATGCGTCGTTACCGGTTCTCGAACCGGCCGGTCGGATCATTTGGCTGGCGCGGCCGGATAGCGCCTCGCCCGCTACCGCCCTCTTCGAGCGCTGCGCCGACCTGGCACCTGCTGAAGTACCCCTCACCTTGCCCGACAGTACGGCTGCTTTCCTGGTTCTGCCGCTGGTGCTCACGGCGCGGGGGGTGCTCTACGCCGAGGCGATCGGCATGGCAGGGAGATATCTTTGGCAGCCCGAGCCGCTCTCCGACAAAGCGCGCCAGATTCTCTACCGCTTTGCCCGCGGCCTCATCGATCTGTCGGAGCCGCTTCCCCCAGGCGTTTACATGGTCTACTTCGCGGTGGTCTGCGGCGCTGTGCGCTTCGAGAAACTGACTGCCCATCCCGATCGAACGGCCCTGGTGACCCTGACCAGCCAGCGGCCGGATCTGTTTTGCTGCCACTGGCGCTGTGCCCTCGGCCTACCGGTGGTCGACCTGCAAGTGCACCGTCCGACCGCTGCGGCCTTTGTCGGCGACTGGCCGGACGATTTGCCGCTGCGCGCGGCCCTGGAGCCCGAAGCGTCGCTCGATGCCGCCGCGGGCCTGGTGCTGGTGCAGGCTCCCACCCTCCAGCAGGCGCGCGGCGGAGTGCAGACCCTCCTGGGCGAGACGGATGTGGATGCCGGTCGGTAGAATCGGCAGGTTTCGTCGAGCGATTTAGGGTTATCGATGTTCTCTATGCTTTTGAAGCGCCGTACCGTACTTGCCGCCGCCGGTTGCTGGCTTGCCGCCCGTCAGGTCCGGGCCGCCCCGACGGCGGAGCGCGACACCCGGGCGCAAACGCTTTTCGAGGCGATTCTGGCCGAGGGTTTCGCAAGCGATCCGGTGGGTGCCACCGCGGTAGGAGAGCACCGCTACGACGATCGCTGGCCGGATGTGAGTTCCCTGGGTCGGGAGCGCGACCGCGAACGCATCCGCACTGCCCTGGCCCGGCTTGCCGCCTTCGGGCGTCAGGATCTGTCGATTGATACCCGCATCGATTTCGACTCGCTGGTGGGTAGCCTCGAACTGGCCCGCTTCACCGACCAGATCGAGGCGCCCTGGCTGCATAACCCCCTCTACTACACCGGCAACATCGGCACCGGCCTCGACGAACTGGTCAGCCGCGAATTTGCCCCAGCCGGGGTGCGTGCCGCGAGCGTCGCCGCCCGTCTTGAGAAGCTGCCCGGTTTCGTGGAAGAGGCAATCACCAATCTGCGCCGAGGTAAGCCCCTCGCTCCCCACTCGCGCGTGGCGGTGGGCCAACTGGCCGGAACGCTTCTATTGATTCAAAAAGAGATCCCCGACAAGCTCAAAAATGCTTCCCCGGCTTTGCGCCGCCGCATCGCCGCCGCCACCCCCGCCGCTGTTGCCGCCGTCGAGAAGCTGCGATCCGTAGTCCAGAACGAACTGCTGCCGGGGCCAAGTGAGAACTGGCGCCTGGGCCGCACCAACTTTGAGCGCAAGCTCCGGCTCACCCTGGAGACGAACCTGGGGGCCGACGCAGTCTATGCCCTCGCCCGGCAAGAGCATGAGCGGGTGCGTGCGCGCATGGCGAGTCTGGCGCGCGAGTTGTTCGTGCCGCTGTTCGGTGCGGCGGCACTCAAGACCCTCGAAGCCAGCCCGGAGGCGGACGAGCGCATTATTCGGCGCGTGCTTGCAGAACTGGCCACTGACCACGTCCGTGCCGAAGACCTGCGCGCCGCCTGTGAGAGCAACCTCGAACGGCTTAGCGCCTTTGTGCGCGAGCGCAAGCTGGTGCCCCTCGACGGGCAGGCGATACTCAAAGTGATCTGGACGCCGCCCCAGCAACGGGGGGTAGCAATCGCCGGTCTGGCCGCTCCTGCTCCCCTCGACGCCGACAAACCGGGATTGCCGAGTTTTTATCTTGTCCAGCCGGTGCCCGAGGACTGGACACCCGAGCGGCGCGAATCCTTCCTGCGCGAATACAACAACTTTATGCTCGAAATTCTCTCGATCCACGAGGCGATCCCCGGCCATTTCGTCCAGGGCTACTACGCCAAGCGTGTCCCGTCGAAGGTGCGCAAGGTGAACGCCAACGGCCCCTTTGTCGAGGGCTGGGCGGTTTACACCGAGCATGTGATGGTCGAGGCGGGCTACGGCGGGCCGGACCCCGGTAAAGACAAACCCGCAGGTCTCACAGACGCGCTGTGGCGCATCAAGCAAGATCCGGCCCTCAGGGCAAAGGCCATCGCCCTGCACGGTCAAAAGTTCTATCTGCGCACCGTCACCAACGCGATCCTCGATCATGCCATCCACGCCGGGACGATGGGCGAAGAGGAAGCCGTGGCGCTGATGGTCGATCGCTCCTTCCAGCAGGAGGGAGAAGCACGGGCCAAGTGGGTGCGCGCCCAGGTAAGTTCCACGCAGCTAAGCACTTACTTCGTGGGAGCCCAGGCTTGGTTTCGATTGCGTGAGGAAGCAGAAACACGGGCCAAAGCCAGAAACGAACCCTTCGATCTGATGGATTTCCACGCCCAGGCCCTCGCCCACGGCGCTCCCCCGGTCAGCCGCCTGCCCGAATTGATGGGCTGGAATTAGCCGTGGTTTACCAAAACGGGCTGATATCCCCGTGCTTCAGCACTGGGGGATATCAGCCCGGCGAGCCGGTAGGCGAGCAAGCTTAATCCTATGGCCCAGGGCTGTATGGTAAGTCTAAGTAGACGGGTCAATTAAAAAGGTAGCGTTCGCACGCGTATCCCTGATGACGGTAGCGGCCGTCTATCGCCTCGATCACCGCCACACCCAGTTCGTATCCCATCTCGTAACTTCGACCTTGCATCCCGTGACGTTTGATTGGCAACCACTCCCCTTCGATGTCATTCAACTGCGGACTGTACGGCGGCAAAAAGAAAATGTACAATCCCTGCTCTTGCCCTTGCGGCCATTTCTGCCGTACACGCCAATGGCGTGGTTTTTGAGTTGCAGTAAAGCTTGCTCTTGTTCTGGCGTCAGGGCAATGCGATGGGGCATGGCAGAAAGGCGAGAGCTACAGCTTTTAAGTGATACGGTTTTTCCACAACCGGCTACTTAGTACTGATGAAATCCATATCCAGCCGAGGCGTGGACATTGGCGACTTGAGCCAAATGCTTGGGCTGGCTGATGATCAGGCCCTCGATCAGATTCGGACGGTAGTAAGCACTTATCTTGCTGATGCGGCAGAAGATCTTGAAAGCCTGATTGTATTGGGCAAGCTTGAATTTGAAGAGCGATGAAAATCTGCTATGCCCGACATCTACACGCCGCGCCCCGATATCGTGACGCGCTTTCTCAAAGAAGCCGGTTTCGAAAGCCAGGTTCAGCCGACGATTTTGAAGGACAGGCCGAAGGAAATTACCTATCGTTTCCGCACCAAAGATACTTATGTGGAGTTCTACGTCCACGACATCAAAGCCCTCCCGGAGCGGCCCAAACCGATGTTCGAGCCTGCGTCCGCGGTGGGTGGTGCGCTGGTTGGCGCGGCTGTGGTCGCGGCTGTGGGCTGGTGGTTCGTCAGGCGTCGTACTGTGTAGCTAAAATCTCCACGGCCGACTGTTTTTCCCATAACACCTGGCAGTGGTCGTTTTTTTGGAGATTCATCCGTTCCAGGACGGCAACGGCCGCCTCAGCCGGATACTGACCACCCTGCTGCTGTTGCGGGCGGGGTATGCCTACCTGCCCTACAGTTCGCTTGAGAGCGTCATCGAGCAGCACAAGGAGGGATACTACCTGGCCCTGCGCCGCACCTAGGGAACCATCCGCACCGGGCAACCGGACTGGCAACCCTGGTTGCTGTTCTTCCTGCGAGCCTTGCACAAGCAGATGCAGCGGCTTCGGGAGAAGGTGGAGCGGGAACGGCTGCTGATAACCGACCTTCCCGACCTGTCCGTCCAGATTCTCGAACATCTTCGCGATCACGGCCGCATCACGATTGGGGAGGCTATGACCATGACCGGTGCCAGCCGCAATACCCTGAAGCTGCACTGACGGTCCCTGCTCGATCGCAGGTTGATCCAGCTCCATGGCCAGGGGCGGGGATCCTGGTACAGCCTTTCATAGCCGATCGTTTTGATAAGAGTCGGCGCGCTGTCATTGCTGTGAAGAGAAGGAGCCGGCTATTACAGCGTTTTAGCCGCCACCTTCCTCGCGCAACCGGCGGGTCATCAGGGCCGCGAGCGCTTCGGTGGGGGGGCGCAGGCCGTCCAGGACAGCGCAGATTTGATTGGTAATCGGCACTTCAAGTGCGCTGCGCTGGGCGTATTCAGCGAGGATGGCGGCGGTCGCCACCCCCTCGGCGGTCCCTTCGAGACGCTCGAGAACAGCTTCTAGAGATTGGCCTTTGCCCAGGCCAAAACCCACCTGGTAGTTGCGGCTCAGGGGGCTGTTGCAGGTAGTGAGCAAGTCGCCCAGACCCGACAGACCGTAAAAAGTCTCGGCAAGTCCCCCCCAGTGGGTGCCTACCCGGATCATCTCAGCCAGACCGCGGGTAATCAGGGCGGCCTTGGCGTTGGCCCCCAGGCCCAGGCCGTCGCTGACCCCGGCGGCGATGGCGATCACGTTTTTGAGCACGCCCCCCAGCTCCACACCGCGCCAGTCGGCACTGGTGTAGACCCGGAAGCGTTCGGAGGCGAGGCATTGCTGGATGCGTCCGGCCGCCTGGCCGTCGGCGCTTGCCACCACCGTGGCCGCCGGCAGACCGGCGCGGATCTCAGCAGCCAAATTCGGTCCGGACAGCACCACCAGCGGATGGTCGGCAAAGCGGGCCTGCCAGAGGCTGGAGGCGGGGCGGGCCGTGCGGCGATCGAGCCCCTTGGTGGCGTTGACCACGATCGCCCCCGCAGGCAGCCCAAGGGCTATAACCTGATCGATCACCCCGGCCACCGCCGCCATCGGCAGACAACTGAACACTGCCTCCGCCTGTGCGAGAACTTCACCCAGAGGCAATGCTTCCGAACGCGACCACACCCGCACCTGATGATCCTGGTCCGCAGCAAGGCCCGCCAGGGTCGTTCCCCAGGCGCCGCCTCCGAGTACGGCGATGCGCATCAGGGTTTTTCGGCTGGAACCGTCTCGCCGGTAGGAGCGGGATTGATGATCTTAGGAGTGATGCGCACGTCGGTGCGGCGGAAATTGTTGATCGCATCGTCGAGGCCGCGGTCGCGGTCGCGCTTGTATTGATCCATGTTGCGGACGGAGCCCATGTTGGCCTGGTGGATGAGATCCATCATGTTCAGGCCACCGCCGGGGGTGCCGAAGGTCGTGTCTCGCTCGGAACCGGGCTGGGGCTGGCCGGTCGCGGTGTTGGGCGTCACAGTCGAAGTCGATTGGGCTTCGGCCGCCGCCGTATTCAACACCAACAGGCCCAACAGGCAAAGAAGTAGGCGCATAGAACTCACCAGGATGAGGCGACTTGCAACCATCTTACGTACCGGAGCGTTTTTCGGATGGTGGGGTTTTAGGACAGCGTAGCGCATCATTACTTTATAAAATGCGTGCCCATACTTCTGGTAGAATTTTTTGCTGGATTTGCCCCCAAGGCGCACCCCAACCACCGGCCGATGGCCCGGCTCGACCGATAGTCGGCAGAGCCGTTTGCACTTCATCGACCTTTGTCACAGGAAACACCAAACCTCCCAGGGAGCGGTGGTGCACAAGACCGACCAGCTCAACTTGAGCGGGCTCACCGGCGCGGGCATTACCGTGGGGGTTCTCTCGGACAGCTTCAACACCAACACTACAGCCAGCACCCGCGCCCCGGACGATACAGCCGCGGCCGTTATGTGGCCTCCCGCAGCGGTATTGCCAACAACTTCTCGACCAACCAGCCGCTGGAAATTCCGGCAAGCGACCTTGCCGCCGGTCAAACCTACCGGATTGTCATTGCCAAAAGCAGCGCCACCCGCGCCCCCGGCGTACCCCAGCAGGCAAGCCGCCTGCGCTATGTCGTCTTCGGGGGCACTTACACCGGTGAATTCAACGACGCCCCCGGCACCTTCGTGGCAACCTACGGCCACAACTCGGCCCTCAACGGCAATGGGGGTCGCCGCCTACGTCTACGACGACACCTTCGGGGCGCCGCCCTTCAACCCGGTCTTAGAAGACTTTTCATCCCCCGGCCCGGTCACCATCGCCTTCGACAAAGCGGGCAACCGCCTCACCACCCCCGAGGTGCGCAACAAACCCGACTTTGCCGCGGCCGATGGCGTCAACACCACCTTCTTTCCGCCCGGGCCGCTCAGCAGCACCGACGTCGAGGGGGACGGCTTTCCAAACTTCTTCGGCACCAGTGCCGCCGCTCCCCACGCCGCCGGGATCGCCGCCTTGCTGCTGCAAAAAGCGGGCGGTCCCAATTCGCTGAGTGCGGCGGCAATCCGCACGGCCCTGCAGAGCACCGCCCCGCCCCGCGATATCGACCCGCTCTTTGCCGCCGCGGGTGCAGGGGTGGTGGGCGTCACCGGCAACGGCGCCGGCAGTACCGATGCCAATTTCTTTCGCATCGTCCTGGCGTCACCCTCCCCGCCCTTACCATCAATCTTGCTCCGGCGGGCCTCATCTTCGACCCGAGCGCCAGCGGCGGCTTCCCGCTCACCACCGGCACCAGGACCGGCACCACCCTCCCCGCCATCACCTCCGCCGGACCGAGTGCGCCCACCGCAACGCTCACCCTCACCTTCACAAGCTTCGACTCCGGCGACACCCTCAACTTCGGCATCGAGCGGGATCTGGCCACCGGCGGCTTCGGTAACTCCGCCGACGCCCTGGCCGGAGCAACCTTCACCGCCACAACCTCCACGGGCACCCTGAGCGGCACATTTATCAATACTGTTTTCAGTGGCTACTCGCCCTTCGACGGCTTCGGTTTCATCGACGCCCAGGCGGCGGCTGATTCGCTTCCTTAGTCCAGCGCCCGGCTGCCGAGGAGCATCCGCTGCTTCGCAGTCCGATTCCAATTTTCCGAATTTTTTCGTACTTCTTTTATCTCAAAAAGTGCACCTCAGGTAGAGTATGGATGCTCTCCCCTACCAAGGAGGTCAGTGTGAGGAGCCCCTTCCCCTTCTATCGTCGCGCAGAAATTGTCGAACTTTTTTCGACCTATTTGAGTTGGAATATGGGTCGTCCGGCGGGCTGGATCGCCGATGCCCAGTTGCAATTGAGTATCGAACATTCCCTCAGCCGCCTTGCCCAGGCGGATGCCTCCCGGCGCTTCTGGGTGCTGTACTGGCATCGCATCTGGCAGGACGACCAGACCGTCGGCGCTGAGGCGCGCCGCCTGGCGGCGCGCCACCTGTGCGCCTATTTGCAGGAAGCCTGTTACCGGGCGGCCCGCCGGGCCAGTACCCGCTTTACCAGTACCCGTTTTGAAGTGTTCGATTTGTTTCAGATCGGCATGCTCAAGTGCGACCGGGTTTTGCGCGGTTTTCAGCCGGAACGCGGCGACAGTCTCGACAATTATGCTACTTCGGTCTTCCACAGCATCATCGGCGAAGCGCTGCGCCAGCATCAAGAAGCCGACATCAGCTCGCCCTGGGCGCTGTTGCGGCGGGTCACCCAGCGGTTTTTAAGCGCGTCGCTGGGGCAGGTACCCTACGATGCACGCACCATCCGCTGTTATGTGCTCGCCTGGATCTGCTTTCGTGAACTGTACTGCCCGGCGCCCCGGCGCGATTCCGCCCGGCTCGCAGACCCGGATTCGGCCACCTGGCAGAGCGTCTGCGCCCTGTACCACCGCGAAAGCATCGGCCAGGGCCTTGCCGCCGGACCGCCGCCCACCCCGCAACTGATCGAGCAATGGCTGCGCCAGTGTGCGGTGGCTGTCCGCGCAGCGCTCGTTCCGGATGTCCGTTCGCTGGGGGGTGCGCCTGGGGACGGCACCGCCCTCGACCGGCTGGAGACGCTGCCCGTCGTGCAGCAACCGTCCGAATTCGAGCGACTGATCGCCCAGGAGCAAGAACAGGAGCGCGAGGCGTTGCACGAACGGCTCAACGCGCTTTTGGGCGAGGCCATCATCCAGGTGCAGGCGCAGGCCGACCGGGATCTGCTGCAGTTGTACTACCAGGGTGGGACGACCCAGAGCGAGATTGGCGAGCGCTTCGGTATCAGGCAATGGACGGTTCACCGCCGCCTCAAGCGCCTCAAGGCGCAATTGCTCGAACAGCTGGCCCCGCGCTGCGCGCAGGTTCTGCATAGGCCGCTTTCGCTCGCCCTACTCGAAGCTATAGGCACAGTCCTGGAGGAGTGGTTGCAGGCTTACCACGGCGACCGCTGCGAATAAGCGCAGCGGTCCTTGCCCTCGCCATCGACGCCCCTTTGTCCGCGGACTCTCTCACTTTCGTCGTACCCATGGATTCAAACGACCTCTGGCTTGAAATCTCTGAAGTTGGGCGCGAAGCCGCCCGCCAGCGTGCCGAGCCGCTCGGCGCCCCGGCGGCGGTCTGGCGGGCTTACCTGGGGAGCCTGGCGCTGGCAGGTGTGCAGGACTGGCTGTGCGAGGCGGGCTGTGTAGCTCGAATCTGGCCGGGGGAGGCGGCTTTGCCAAGTTTCTGGCCATGGGTGGCGGGGACGGCCCTCGCCGTCGGCGAGCGGCGGCTGCTGGTGGTTGCAGGCGAAGCATCGATGGCTGACGAACTGCGCGTGCCGCAGGAGTGGATAGATATTCCCGGCTGGGCGGCGGATTATTACCTGGCCGCCCAGGTGGAGCCGGAGGCGGGAGCGGTGCAGCTGTGGGGGTTTATCAGCCACCGCCACCTCAAGGAAGTGGCCGTTTACGATGCTCAGTGCCGTCAGTACTGCCTGCTCGCAGGCAATCTAGTGCGGGAGGTGGCCTGTCTGCCGGCCGCTCTGCACCTCGAACTGGCGGAGCCGACCCGCGCCCCGCTCGCCGCCCTGCCGACCGTGCCGCTGGGCCAGGCCCGGCAGTTGCTGGCCCGGCTGGGTGACCCGGCCCTCCCGATGCCCCAGTGGACGGTACCGTTTGGCCTGTGGGGGGCGCTGATAGCCCACGGCGGCTGGCGGCAAAAGCTGTACGAGCTGCGTCTGGGCCTGCCTGAACAGCGCTCGGTACCCGACTGGATCCAAGCGGGTGTCAGCCCACTGGGCGAACTCGCAGGCTGGCGGCGCTGGCGGCTTCGGGCCGAACCGGGGGGCACCCGTGCCCGCGGCCGCCCGCGCGGGGGGCCGCCCGTGGGCATGCTGCTCACGCGCCGTCTGCGCATCGCCGGAGCAGACTACGAGCTGCAACTGCAACCTGTCGAATCGCCGCACGGCAACGTCTGGCGATTCGAACTGCAGGCGGCTGAAGTCGGCGAACCTGTGCCGCCCGGCTTCGTGCTGCGCCTTTTGGCCGAAGACCTGCAGGGATTTGCCAACAACGAAGACAGTGCCGAGCAACCCGTCGAGCGGCTGTACGTCGAAGTGGCCGTCGACCTGGGCGACACCCTCACCTGGGAAATCGAGCCGGAGCCGGAAGGTTTTGACCGGGAGATTTTGCGGTTGGCTTGAGTGCTCCCGCCGCTTGCACCGATGGCAAATATGTAAAAAATTGTGGCCGAGATCCGCCCAAAGGTTCGGCTCAAATCGATTTTCCGGCACCAAATTCCATCTGAATACGTAGCCGCCAGGTGGCATTGATGGCTATCAATGACGCTAGGAGGTAAGTTCACCAATGTTCGACGACTGGCGCATGCGATATCTTCTTGAATGTTTACCACAAATTGCCTGGACTGCGAGAGCAAACGGTGCTCTCGATTGTTGCAACAAGCGAGCCCTGGACTACACGGGCATGAGCACGGAGCAGCTGCAGGGTTGGGGATGGAAGGCGGTTGTCCACCCGAAGGATCTGCCCAGTTGTCTACAGCGTGGGTACAAAGCTACGCGCAACGGCGAATCGTACGCCATGGAATATCGGCTGCGCGCCGGCGATGGGAATTATCGATGGCACCTGATGCAGGTGCAGCCGATCCGCAACGCCGAGGGCCGGATTGCTCAGTGGTTTGGCACCTGTACCGATATCGACGCCTACCAGTCCTGCATCCGGCCTGCACCCGACAGCGAGAGCGGACCGCACAAAAGCTAGGACCGCTTTTTTGTGCATAGATGTTCTAGGGTTACCCCTACAAGCAGGCAGAGTCGGCGTCGGCAAGGCCCGGGCGATGCTGCGCCGAAGGTACGAGGGGAGAAGCGATGCCGCCGTTGGGTCTGCGCACCAGCCGAGACGACCGTCTGCTGCACGCGGCGGTGGGAAGGCTCTGGATGCTGATGGTCGGCGTCGATATCTACGCAGATCCGCAACTGGGAGTGCTGGGGTGCGCCGTCTGCGATTGTCGGGAACTGGCCGGGGCCCTGGCCGGGCTCACCGGCCGCTTCGAGCGGCGCGTGGAATTGGTGCACCACGCGCAGGACGGACGACCGCCGCGGCTGGGGGCGGTGCGCGCCAGTCTGGCGCAACTGGTCGCTGAGGCACAGCCGGAGGACACGGTGGTGTTTTATTTTTCCGGCCACGGCGTGCTCGACCGGCGCTGCACCGAAGTGTTCTTTTGTCTGGCCGATACGCGCCTGGGCGCTCTGGAGCAGACTGCCCTGGGACTGCCGGAGTTGCTGGGGTCCCTGGCCAATTGCCGTGCCCATCAGCAGCTGCTCTGGCTGGATGCCTGCCACAGCGGCGCCGGGTTCGCCCCGGCCGGGGCGAACCCGGCCGACGATGCGGCAGGCCGGCTGGTGGCGGCTCTGCAGCGGCATGCCCACCAGCGGCGCAATCTCTACGCGCTGCTTTCGTGCGACGCGGGCGAGCACTCGTGGGAGTTTCCCGAACTGGGCCACGGCGTATTCACCTACCATCTCATCCGCGGTCTGCGCGGCGAAGCGGCGGACCGCCAGGGTGTGATCGATATCGACGGCCTGTACAAATTCGTCTACTACCAGACCCTGCGCTATATCGATCAGATCAACAAACAGTTGCGCCTGTTGAACCGCCAAAAAGGCTGCCTGGGCGAGAGCGAGCGCTTTCGGCTCTATTCTCTACAGACACCCAAGCGCTTTGTCGGCGGGGTGGCCCCGGTGGTGCTCGGCCGCTCGCCGCGGGCGGCAGGGGCTCCGCAGCCTCGCCGGGCGCTGGTGATCGAATCGCTGGTCGGTCGAGGCGTGGGCGTGAAACTCAGCCGCGAACTGGCCCGCCTCGGTCGCTTCGACATCCGCTATTGGTCCGCTGAATCCGTCCCCAGGCAGTGGCTGGCCCTGCAGCTGGCCGATCCACCGGTGGCGCAGACGGTGCTGGTTTACCTGGGGGGGCGCATCACCTGCACTGGAGACGGGGATCTGCATCTGGATCTCGGTGGCACCGCCGTGGGTCTGTTGTGGCTGGACCAGCAGATGCAGGCGGGGCACCGCGACCGGCGCCTCTGGATTTGCGACTGGGTTGTGGAGCCTGGGAACCTGGAAGCGGTGCGCCGCTGGCTACAAAGCCAGCAGCGGCCGCAAACCCCTGGCTTGTGCCTGATGGCCGGGTTGTCGGCGCCTGGCTTCGCCGGGCGCTTTGGGGAGGCGCTGGTGGCCACCCTGGCCGCCGCCGGGGCCGGATTGAGCGTTGCTGAATGGATAGCCAAGTTGCAGGACCAGACTGCCGCAGACGCCACGCACTTCGAAAGCTGGCTTTCTTCGGTCGAGGGAGTCGTCGAGGTTCTCCCCGGTGACCCGGCGGCACCTTTTGACGTCAAGATTTGCCCTTATATGGGGCTAAGGGCCTTCGCAGAGGCAGCGGCCCCATTTTTTTACGGGCGCGGGCCGCTCGTGGCCCGGCTGCTCCATGCACTGCACGAGCGGTCGTTTGTGGCGGTGGTTGGCGCGAGCGGCTGCGGAAAATCGTCGCTGGTGCAGGCGGGGTTGATGGCGCAGCTGCGGCAGGGGGGCATGATTCCGGGCAGCGGGCGCTGGCGCCTTTGCACGATGCAGCCGGGAACCCACCCGCTCGCGAATCTGATCGCACGGCTGGGGGAGTCGGGGGCGCCGGACGCCGGCGGGCCGGATCGCCGGGAGTTGGAGGGGTTGGTGTACCTGGGGGCGGAGGGGTTTGTCCGCTGGCTGCGCACCCGGCCGGAGCCGGTGCTGGTGCTGGTGATCGACCAATTCGAGGAGCTTTTGACCCTCAGTGCCGCCCTGGAGTGCGACCGATTTATCGAACTGGTGCTCGGGGCTTTAGAACATGCGCCCGACCGCTTCAAGCTGGTGATTACGCTGCGGGCGGACTGTGCCGAGGGCGCTTTGCGGTTGCGGGGGTTGCACCGGCTGCTGGAGCGCTCGGTGGTCTACCTGTCCGCAGAACTCAGCCAGGCCGACTACCGTGACATCATCCTCAAACCGGCCGCCCAGGTCGGCCTGCAGGTAGAGCCGGAACTGGTGGAGGTGCTGCTGCGGGATCTCGAGCGCAGCCGCGGCGAACTGGCGCTGCTCGAATTTGTCCTGGAGCAGTTGTGGGAGCGGCGCGCGGGCGGTTGGCTCACTCTGCGGGCCTACCGGCAGCAGATAGGCGGCATCGAAGGCGCCCTGGAGCGCAAAGCCGAGGAGGTTTTCGGCGCGCTCTGCCCCCAGGCGCGCGCCTGCGCCCACTGGCTTTTTCTGTCGCTCACCCAGTTGGGAGAAGGCATGCCCGACACCCGCAGGCGGGTACGCAAGGCGGATCTGCTGGTGCCGCGCTATGGCCCGGCTCTGGTCGAACATACGCTCAAAGCCTTCAGCGACGCGCGTTTGATTGTGATTGGCGCCGAGGAAAACAGGGGTCAGGCCGCCGGTACCGGCAGCGGACGCGGCGCCGCTGCCGACGATGAAGTCGCCGGGGCCATCGAGCAGTTGCACGCCGAGGTGACCGTGGAGGTCGCCCACGAGGTGCTGATCCGCAACTGGTCGACTTTGCGCTGGTGGCTTGAGGAGAACCGCGCCCGATTGCGGGTGCAGCGGCAGATCGAGCAGGCGGCGCACCTGTGGTTGCAAAGCGGCCGCAGCGACGAATTTTTACTCAGCGGCGCGCGGCTGGCCGAGGCTGAGGAGTTGCACCAGGGCTGTGCCGACGAGCTGACCGCCACCAGCAACCGCTTTATCGAGGCGGGCCTGGCGCAGCGGGCAGCCCTGCAGCACCGCCAACAACGCGCGCTGGTGCGCACCAGGCTGGCGGCCGGGGCGATGGGAGCCCTGGCGCTGGTGGTGGCGGTGTTGGGCGGTGTGCTCTTCAAGCTCGTGGGCGACCTCCAACACAACGAGATCGCCACCCATACCGCCTACGCCCGCAGCTTTTTGAGCACCCACCGCGGGCCGGAGGGTCTGCAGGCCGCCCTGCGGGCCGGCAGACAGCAGTTGCAGGCCCTGTCCGCCGACACCGGGCAGACCCGCCAGACAGAAAGCATCCTGCGCGAAGCGCTCAGCACCGTTCAGCAATGGAATCGCATCGAGCATCCGCAGTGGGTGACAAGCGTCGCCTTCAGTCCCGGCGCGGCGTTGCTGGCGAGCGGCAGCGTCGATGGGCAGGTGCGGCTGTGGCGTCCCGACGGCACCCTGGTGCGCAAGATAGCGACGCTCGCCGGCAGCGCCGCTCACAAACCCAACCTTCAGGTGCGCTTCAGCCCCGACGGCGGGTTACTGGCGGTGGCCCGCGACGACGGCATCGTGGCGCTGCAGCGGTCCGAGGGCGGACCGGTGGTGAGGCTGCGCCATCCGCGCGGCGTCTACGACGTGCGCTTCTCGCCCGGGGAGGCGACCCTGGCCACCGCCAGCTCCGACGGTTGTGTGCGCGTGTGGAGCGTCGAAGGCCGGTTGCTGCGGACCCTGGCCGATCCCGGCAATCCGGTATTTGCCCTGGCCTTCAGTCCCGACGGCGACTTGATTGCCGCCGCCTCGGCCGACGGCGCCATCCGACTGTGGCGGCGCGACGGCCGCCTGGGCGCCACGCTGCGCGGTCACCGCGACTGGGCGCTGGCGGTGGCTGTCAGTCCCGATGGGCGCGTCATCGCCTCTGGCGATCGCACCGGGGCGGTCAGGCTCTGGAGCCGGGAAGGCCATGCGCTCAAATCCCTGCGCGGCCACAGCGAAGCCGTCTTTGCGGTCGCCTTCAGCCCGGACGGTGCGCTTCTGGCCACCGCCGGCTTCGACCGCACCGTGCGGCTGTGGCGGCCCGACGGCACTCCCGCCGGGGTGCTGCAGGGCCATAGTTCCGACATCACCTCCCTCAGCTTTGGCGGCGACGGCCAGACCCTCGCCACCGCCAGCCTCGACCGCACCGTGCGGCTGTGGCGTCTGCAGCCGCCCCTGCGCCGAACCCTTTATGGCCACACCGACGGGGTACTGAGCGCCCGCTTCAGCCCGGATGGAGCGCTTGTAGCCAGTGCGGGCGACGATCGGACAATTCGCCTGTGGAGTCGCGACGGCAAGCCGCTGGCAATCCTGCGCGGCCACGCGCAGGCGGTGCTCGATGTCGCCTTCAGTCCCAGGGGCGATAGCCTCGCCACAGGCGGCGGCGACGGCACGGTGCGGCTATGGCGGCGCGACGGCACCGCCCTCGGGCAGTTGAGCGGGCACACCGGCCCGGTGCACTCGCTGCGCTACAGCCCCGACGGACACCTCCTCGCCACCGCGGGCGAGACCGTTCGCCTCTGGAATGCGCAGGGGGCATTGCAGCCCGCCTTTGGAGGCACGCCAGGAGGTGTGCTCGATGTCGCCTTCAGCCCCAGGGGCGATCGCCTCGCCACAGGCGGCGGCGACGGCACGGTGCGGCTATGGCGGCGCGACGGCACCGCCCTCGGGCAGTTGAGCGGGCACACCGGCCCGGTGCACTCGCTGCGCTACAGCCCCGACGGACACCTCCTCGCCACCGCGGGCGAGGAGGGCATGGTGCGGATTTGGGAGACCGACGGCCGTCTGCGGCAGAGCTGGGCCGCCCACGCAGACTGGATCGACGCGCTCGCCTTCAGCCCCGACGGCCGCACCCTCGCCACCGCCGGGCACGATCGCCTGGTCAAGCTGTGGAGTCTTGACGGGACGCTGCTCAAAGTGCTCGAGGGGCACGCTGCCCCGGTGACGAGCGTCGGATTCAGCCCCGACAGCCGGACGGTGATTTCTGCAGGACTCGACAAAACTGTGTTGCTCTGGGATGATTGGCAGCTCGATGTGGCGGGCCTTGTCGCCCGCGGCTGCAATTGGCTTGCAGCCGGTCCCGACAACACGCCCAACCGCCGGTGCAAATATTGATCAGTTGCCTGTGCCGAACTGGAGCCAAAGACCGCCTATGCCCATACTGCTTTATCGACTTGCCTGGGCCCTGCTCGTGATGAGCATGGCCTGGCGAGGGTGGGCAGCGCCTGCGGCGGCCGGGGAAGCGCCAAAAACTCCCCCACCCGCCAGGCCCCACCCTGGCGAGCGCCCGGTGCAAAAACCGGCCGCGCCGGGTCAGAACTTCTTCAAGCTCGTGCGCACGCGCGATCGCCGCCTGCCGGCGCAGCGGGTCAGGCAACTGCGCTCGGCGGGATGCGATCTACCGGTGCCGGCACCGCTGACTGCCCTGGTGCCCAGAAGTTCGCCCGGCTTGACCCAGGCTACCCATCCCACCTTCCTCTGGCACCTGCCGACCCTGGGCGCCTCCGCCCCGCCGGTGCTGTTTACCCTGGAATCGCGCGAGGGACACATTCTCTATCGGACCCACCTGGACCCCCACGGTCTTGCCCCCGGCGTCGTCGCCCTCGCGCTGCCGTCCGGGGTGCCGCCGCTGGCCCCCGGCCGGGATTACCACTGGTCGGTGACGCTGCTGTGCGATCCAGACGATCCTTCGGCCAACCTGACGGTGGATGCCTGGGTCAGCCGGGTTGTGCCGAGTGTTGCCTGGAGACGGCGGCTGGAGCAGGCCCCACCGGCGGAACGAACCGCTTTGCTGGCCGAGGACGGCTACTGGTACGATCTGCTGCCTGAACTGACGGCGCTGCACCGCACCGCAACCGGTGCACCACTTGCTGCCGGGCGCTGGCAATCGCTGCTGCGCTCCGAGGGACTCGATGTGATCGCCAATGCCCTGCCCATACCGACGTTTGCAGGGATCTCGCAATTTCCGGTGGCCTTGAACCAAATTTCTGTTCCGAACGTCCGACCCTAGACCCGAGGGTTCATCTGTTTCCCTCCTGCGCCCTGAACTATGGCCGCATCCGAGTATCAGCCGCCCCGTCGGCTTGCAAGAGGGCTGGCGGCGCTGGCGGCGGCGCTGCTGCTGGTGAGCTGTCCCGGAGCACTTTTCGCCCAGGCCCAGCCTGCGGCCGAAGCGGACCGCCTGAGCGCTCAAATCCGATCGTTGCAGGCGGCCGGGCGGTTTGCAGAGGCGATCGTTCTCGGTCGGCGGCGGCTGGAATTGCTGGAGCAGACGCTTGGAGCGGAGCATCCGCAGGTGGCCGACAGCCTCAATAACCTGGCCGTGTTGCACGGGGTGCAGGGCGATTACGCCGAGGCGGAGGCTTTGTTCGAGCGGACGCTCGCCCTGCGCGAGCGCGCCTTTGGCCCGACGCACCCGCTGGTCGCCAAGGGTCTCTATGGTCTGGCGATGCTCTACGGGGCGCGCGGCAACCTCACCGAAGCGCAACCGCTCGCCGAACGGGCCCTGGCCATCCGCCGCCAGACCCTGGGTGCGGACCACCCGCAGGTGGCCAAGAGCCTGCACGGCCTGGCGATGCTGCTGATGGCCCGCGGCGCCGGCGATACGGCGGCAGAAGGGTATTTTCTGGAGGCGCTGGCGGTCTGGAAGAAAACCCTGGGCGCGGAGCACCCGGAGGCGGCCCGCAGTCTGCACGGTCTCGCGATGCTGTGCCGGTTGCGGGGCGAAGTCGAGCGTGCAGAGGCGCTGTTCTTGCGCGTCCGGGCCATCTGGGAAAAAGCCTACGGTCCGGATCACCCGGATGTGGCGCGCAGTCTGCACAGCCTGGCCGGGCTCTACCTCGATCAAGGTCGCCTGGACGAGGCGGAACCGCTGTTTCGCCGCGCCTTTGCCGTTCGCGAAGCCTCGCTCGGGGCGAACCACCCCGGCCTGGCCCAGTCGCTGCAGGGTTTGGCACAGCTCGCGGTCCGCCAGGGGGAGCCCGAGCGCGCCAGAACGTTGATTGCCCGCGCCCTTGAGATCCAGGAGCACAATCTGGCGGATTCGCTCGCCGCGGGTTCAGAACGCCACAAGCGCGATTACTTGCAGGTTCTGACCGCTGCCACCGACACGGCCATCTCGCTGCACCTGCGTTCTTCCCCCGCCGATCCTGCCGCCGCCCGGCTGGCCTTCGCCACCGTCCTGCGGCGCAAGGGCCGTATCCTCGATGTCCAGAGCGGCAGCCTCGCGGCATTGCGCGCGCACCTTGCCCCAGCCGACCAGGTGCTTCTCGACCAATGGACTGCCGCCCGCACGCGGCTTGCCACCCTGGCTTTCGGGGTTCTGGGCGAGGACGCACCGGTGTCCGCCGCCACCGGCGGGTCGCAATCTTTGCAGCGCGAAGCCGAACGCTTCGAAGCCGCCCTCAGCCGCCGCAGCGCCGAATTTGTCGCCCTTTCTGCTCCGGCTGACCCGCAGTCGGTACAAAGGCAGATTCCAGGCGCGACTGTCCTGGTGGAACTGATGCTCTACCGGCCACTTAACTTGCAGGCCACCCGCTTCAGTGAGCAGTTCGCCGCGCCGCGTTACGCGGCCTACCTGTTCGATGGGCGCGGCGCACTGGACTGGGTGGATCTAGGCGAGGCCCAGGCGATCGACGCGACAGTCCAGGTCTTTCGCAATGCCGTGCGCAACAGCGCCCTGCCGACAGCTGAACTCAAAGCCGCCGCCCGCCGGCTCGACCGAGTGCTGATGGAGCCGGTGCGCGCTAAACTCGGCGGGCGGCGAAGGCTGCTGGTCTCCCCCGACGGGGCGCTCAATTTGATCCCCTTTGCGGCTCTGGTAGATGAGCAGGGTCGATTTCTGGTGGAACGCTTTACCATCCAGTATCTGGGTTCCGGCCGGGATCTGCTGCGGCTGGCTCGCCCGGCCGGTCTTCGACGCCCACCGCTGTTGATGGCCGATCCGGATTTTGACCGGGCGGGTGCCGTTGTCGATCGCCTCGCTGCGGCGGGCAACATCGAAACGCGGGCGGGAAAGTTTGATGCACTCGGTTTTGCGGCGCTCCCTGCCACCGCCAAAGAAGTCGCGGCCCTTGCCGAACTGCTGCCGGACGCACAGGTGCTCACCCAGGCGGCGGCCACCGAAAGCGCCCTCAAGCGCTCGTCCGGCCCAAGCATTCTGCACATTGCCACCCACGGCTTCTTTTTGCGCCCGACTGCCCAGGCGCAAAATCCACTGTTGCGCTCGGGGCTGGCCCTGGCGGGGGTGAATGTCCGTAAAAGCGGCGGTGATGACGGTGTGCTCACCGCCCTGGAGATGGCCGGGCTCGACTTGCGCGGAACCCGACTTGCCGTGCTCTCCGCTTGCGAGACGGGACTTGGGGATGTCGAAAGCGGTGAGGGCGTCTATGGTCTGCGGCGTGCCCTGACCCTGGCGGGAGCCGCAAGTCAGCTGGTGAGCCTCTGGCGGGTGGAGGACGCCACGATCAGGGATCTGATGGTCGGTTTCTATGGAGAATTGCGCGCCGGGGCAGGCAGTGGCGATGCGTTGCGCCGGGTGCAACTGACCATGCTGCGCAGCCGCCATTACCGCCATCCCTACTACTGGTCGGCATTCATCCCTTCCGGGGACTGGCGGCCCCTTGCTGAATTGTTTGCGCGGCCGGGGCGGCGTCCTTGAGCCAGCTCATAGAGCAATCACTTCACTCCCGCCGCCTGCGGTTGTGTGTCAAGCTGGGAAAATGGCCCATTTGCGCCAATCGTTATCTGGAGAAACCTCACCATGTCCCGCCTGGCTACCCGCGTCGCTTCGTTGACCCCATCGCTCACGCTTGCCATCGCCGCCAAGGCCAAGGCGCTGGCGGCGGGCGGCGTCGATGTGTGCGGCCTGAGCGCCGGGGAACCCGATTTCGATACTCCTGCTCCCAGCAAGGCGGCGGCCAAGGTGGCCCTCGACCGCGGCGAGACCAAGTACGGGCCGGTGGCGGGGCAGCCGCGCCTGCGCGAACGGATTGCCCAGAAGCTGGAGCGCGAAAACGGTCTGCCCTACACCCCCGAGCAGATTCTGGTCACCAACGGCGGCAAGCAGGCCCTCTACAACGCGATCATGGCCCTCATCGAGCCCGGCGATGCGGTGCTCATCCCGAGCCCCTACTGGCTGAGCTACCCGGAGATGGTTTCGCTCGCGGGCGGTACCTCGGTGCTCTTGCCCACCACCGAGGCAACCGGTTTCAAGATCACCCCTGCGCAACTGGAGGCCGCCGTCACCCCCCGCACCCGGTTACTCATTCTCAATTCCCCCTCCAACCCAACGGGAATGGTCTACAGCCGCGCCGAACTGGAGGCGGTTGCCGGGGTAATCCTCCGCCACGACCTGATGGTCCTCTCCGACGAAATCTACGAAAAACTCGTCTACGACGGCGTGCAGCACTACAGCATCGGCAGCCTGGGGCGCGAGGTGTTTGCGCGCACGATCACCAGCAGCGGCTTCAGCAAGGCTTTTGCGATGACCGGCTGGCGGCTCGGGTACCTGGCCGGTCCTACGGATCTGATTAAAGCCGCCAGCGCCATCCAGAGCCACAGCACCTCCAATGTTGCCGCCTACTCGCAAGCCGGGGCAATCGCGGCCCTCGAAGATCCGCAGGTGGCGCTCGAAGTAAAGCGGATGGTGCGCGTCTTTGCCGAACGGCGCACCGCCATGTACGAAGCGGTGGCGGCGATCCCGGGCCTGCGCTGCGCCCGCGCCCAGGGAGCTTTTTACCTGCTGCCGGATATTTCCGCCACGGGGCTCACTTCGACGGCCTTCTGCGAACAGCTGCTCGAGCAATTCTACGTTGCCGCGGTCCCCGGCATCGCCTTCGGCTCCGATAGCCACGTCCGCCTCTCTTATGCCACCGACCTCGACACCATCGACAAAGGCGTCGAACGGCTTGGACAATTTGTGCGCCAGTGCCTGGCCGTACGCGCCTGAAGCACTCTACAAGATGCTCTCCAGCCCCGCGATGAGCCGGTCGATCTCTGCGGGTGTGTTGTAGTGAACCATCGAGACGCGCACGATTCCCCCGGCGGGGGTGAGGCCAAGGCTGTCGATGAGGCGGCGGGCATAGAAGTCGCCCCAGCGGATGCCGATCTTAAGCGGGTCGATCTGGCTGGGGATCTCCGAGGCGTGGCGGCCCGGAATCCAGAAACTTACCGTCGGGACGCGCCGCCTGCCGTCCGCCTCGGGTAGACCCAGGATGCGCACGTTCGGCTTGCCGGTCAAATAGCTGAGCAGACGCTCCGCCAGGTACTCCTCATGGCGGGCGATCGGTTCGAAAGCCTGCTCCACCCGGCCGTGGACGGTATCGGCCGGAAGCTCGGCGTGCAGCGCGGCCAGCTCTTCGCAGTAATCGACCAGGCCCTCCATTCCCCAGGCCAGTTCGAAATTGGCGTTGCCGGGCTGCAGCTTGTAGGGAATGTCGTCTTTGCCGATGAAGAAGTGGTTGAGACTCGCCAGCTCCAACAGCCAGTCGCGCTTGCCGTAGAGGACCGCCGCGTGGGGACCGTAGGTCTTGTAGGTGCTGAAGGTCAAAAAATCGACACCGGTGGCGCGCACGTCGATGGCGCGGTGGGGAGCGTAGGCGACCGCGTCGATGCAGACGCGCGCTCCGTAGCGGTGGGCCAGCCGAACGATCTCGGCCATCGGCTGGATGGTGCCCACGACGTTGGAAGCGTAGGTGAAGCACACCAGCCGGGTGCGCTCGCCCAACAACATCTCCAGATCTTCCGGTTCCAGCCTCCAGGTCTCGGGGTTGATCTTCCAGATCTTGAGGACGAGCCCCCGCTGGTGGGCCAGGCGCACCCAGGGGCCAATGTTCGATTCGTGGTCACAGTCGGTGACGACGATCTCATCGCCGGGCTGCAGGCCAGGAGCCATCGCCGCCGCCAGGTTGGAAAGCAATTGGGTGGAGGAGGAGCCGTGGACGATCTCCTCGGCGGACGCAGCGTTCAAGTAGGCGGCCATCCGGGCGCGGGCCAGGTCGAGTCGGGCGGTGGCCGCCTCGGAGATCGCATAGGAGGCGCCAATTTGTACGTTGGTGGTCAGCAAAAAATCGGCAATCCGCTCGACCACCCGGCCGAGAATCTGGGAACCGCCCGCGTTGTCCAGAAATACCCACTCTCCCGCAAGCGCCGGAAACTGCCGCCGCACAAAGTCGAGATCGAGCATATTATTCATAGTTGCGTTTGCTGAGCGCCTTTCCCAATCTATCCCGGATGGCAGTGTCGCAGGCCCTGGCCTCTGTAAAAAATGTTTATCGTGCTACATTTTGATTGGGGAGCGATTTATAATGGGTCTGGACGCAGCAGAGGAAAGCGCGCATGGAACAGTTGTTTACCCTGCAGCGGCTGGATTTTGATGTCTCTGAAATTCGTACCTATTTTGCATCGCTCCCAGCCGATCAGTACACGCCCGGCGGTTACCGCACGCGCCGATTTGATCGTTTCAAGCTGTCAGCTGCAGGACTGGTAAAACTGCCTCATCAAGATTTTTACCAGAGCAGCGATTACAATCCCAAGCTGGGCGGGATTGTGCGCTCCTATCAGCCTCTGGCCGACGAGTTGATCGGACTGGCAAGTTTCGCTCAACTGTTACAAACGTTTGCCCGCCTGTCGGGATTGCGCGGCGAGGCCGTCGAAATCGGCGTGCACCAGCTGGAGATCAGCTGCAGCGAGGGACATTTGGGCTATCCCGCTCCCGAGGGCATCCACCAGGACGGCTTCCAGGTGATCGGCATCTACGTGGTGGGTGTGGACAACCTGCAGGGGGGCGAGACGCTTCTGTACCGCGAGAGGCACGGCAAGCCAATTTTGCGCTGGACGCTCGATCCTGGCGAACTGCTGGTCATCAACGACCGCGAGCTGTTTCACTACACCTCGCCTGTCCGGGTGCAGCAGCCGGGCCGGGGAGTGCGCGACGCCTTCGTCTTCACGGCGAATGTGCTTGCGGGTGGGCAGTACAGCACCGCCGCCTGAGCGCTTAGCGGTCGGTGTACGCCACGCGCCAGACGATATTGCCCGCGTCGTCGGCCACCAACAGCGATCCGTCCGCGAGGGTGGTCACTCCTACCGGTCGGCCGTAGACCTGGGAGCGGGCCTCATCGGCGATAAAACCGGTCAAAAAGTCCTGGGCGGGACCGGTGGGCTGACCGTTGCGAAACGGTACAAACAGCACCTTGTAGCCTGCGAAGCGCGAGCGGTTCCAGGAGCCGCGCTGACCGATAAAGGCACCGCCGTGGTAGGTGGCCGGAAACGTGCGCGCCCGGTAGAAGGCGAGCCCCAGCGAGGCGGTGTGGGCGCCCAGGCCAAAATCCGGCTCGACGGCCTTGGCCACCAGGTCGGGGCGCTTGCCCTTCTGGCGCGGATCTTCATTCTGGCCGAAGTAGGCGTAGGGCCAGCCGTAGAAGGCACCCTCGCGCACGCGGGTGAGGTAATCGGGGACCAGGTCGTCCCCCAGGTGATCGCGCTCGTTGACGACGGTCCAGAGGCCGTCCTCGCCGGGCAGCCAGTCCATGCCCACCGGGTTGCGCAGGCCGCCGGCAAACACGCGCAGGCCGCTCCCGTCCGGGTTGACCTCCAGAATCGCCGCGCGCCTTGGGTCTTTGGCGTCGATGTTTTCTTCATCGACGTTGGTGGCTGAGCCCACGGAGATATAGATTTTTTTGCCGTCCGGGCTGGCCGTCAGATTGCGCGTCCAGTGGTTATTATAGCCGGTGCCGGGCAGATCGACGATCTTGGTTCCCGGCGCGTCGATGCGCAGTTGGCCGCTTTTGTAGGGGTAGCGCAGCAGGCCGTCGGTGTTGGCCACGTAGAAACTGTCGCCCAGCACCAGCATGCCGAAGGGCAGGTTGAGGCCGCTGAGAAACACCGATCGCACCTCGGGGGTACCGTCGCCGTTGCCGTCGCGCAGCAGGGTGATGCGGTTGGCAGAGGGGCCGTACCTCGGGGTGCGCGACTCAGCCACCAGTACGTCGCCACCAGGCAGCACGTACAGCCAGCGCGGGTTGTCGAGTTGCCCGGCAAAGCGGCTCACCCGAAAACCCGCCGGGGCCATCGGAGTGCGACCCTCCGACCAGCCGATTGCTGCGGAGCGCTTGGTGGCGGAGGGGGTGGCAAAGGGCTGGGGCAGCCTCTCTTTGGCAGTGGCGGAAGGTGCAGCCTGAGTGCCGAGGGCCAGACAGAAGGCAAATGTGACTGCAGCAGCGCGAAATACGCAACCCATGGCAGATCCTTATCGTGCAGTTCTGCAACGGATCGTAACCCGTGTCTTCACAGTTTGCGGCAGCCGCAGACAACCGCTCAGGGGCGTAAAGCGGCTGCGGCTCGGATTTGGTCGAAAGCCGGAGCGCTCCCGAGCGCACCAGTCAAGCACGCCGGGTCCGAGGCGATCAAGGATTGGTCCCGTCGTTGCCGGCCCTGGGGGTGCGCACCACGTCGCCGCGCACGCGGATACGGCGAGTGGAGGCGCTGCTGTCCACCAGCAGCAGATGGGCCAGCTCGACATCGTCGTAGTTGACCAGGCCGAAGCGCCGACGCAGGTCCTCCAACTCGTCGCCCGCCGCCCCCGGCAGCCGCAGCGGGTGGGTCTCCAGGCGCAGGCGATTCTCGCCGCGGCGCAGCAGGGCGGCGGGAAGCCTGACGGCAATGTTGTCGCCGTTAAGATAAATCTTCTGCAGCGGCCGGTCGTTGAGGTAGATGCGCAACCCGTCCGGACGGCTGCCGGCAAACTGGCCGAGGGCCGACTGGCCGGCGGCGACGGAGTGGGCCGTATCGAGGCCGATCAGCGAACCGATGCGCAGCGTCAAATCCTCAGGCTCGCCGTCGATCTCGAAGGCGCGCTCCAGGCGCGGCCCCTGGGCCTGGAGGCGAAATTCGCTGTAGTTGGCCGAACCATAGCCGTACTTGTCGTCCCCCAGGTGGTGCACCCGGTCGTCGAGCACCACCAGACGCGGCGAGAGCCGCTCCAATTCCAACCGGAACTGCCGGCGCTTGCCGCCGGCAGCGGCCGAAGGTGCGTAGTTGTCGGCCTTGGCGGTGAGGATCTTGCCGGCACTCGATTGGGGCAGCTTGAAGCGGCCCTCGCCGTCGGTGCGCACGGTCACCCCTTCGTCAGGAAGCGACACTTCCACCCCCGCCAGCGGTTTGCCCGTGGCCCGATCGACCACCACACCGCTGTCGGCGCTCTCGGCCTGGATTTCACCCGGCCCCTGGCCGCGGGTCATCCCCGTCAACCGCCCGGCCAACTTCTCGCGATCCGCATTGGTGATACGGCCGTCGCCGTCGCCGTCGGCCGCCCGGATCTGCTCGTCCTGCAGCAGTGCCGTCCCCGCCAGGTAAGCGTCGATGGTCTCGATGTCTTTTTGATCGAAGCGGCCGTCGCCATTGGCATCGCCGCTCTGGGCCACCGCCGGGACAGCCAGCACAACCAGAACTGCTGCAATCGCGCTGAGCAAGGCATAGACGGCCACGGCCACAATCCGAAGCGACCGCCTTCAATCTAATCGATGGGGCAACGAACGGCAGGCGGGATCGAGCCGCCCCGGGCGCAGTAGGATGGAAACACAATATAAAGTTTTGTAATGTCCAGCAACTGGTTCCGCGATCTGTTGATGTTCGATGGATTCCTCGCGCCCGAGGGCGAAGTGCAGAGGGAAGCCCCCCCTTGCGCAACCGAAGGCGGTGGCTCGGGCGTCGCAGGCGGTGGCACCCGCCCCGGCGGTCATTCCGATGGCTCCCGAGCCACCCGAAAAGCCTGCCCCCAAATCGGGCCGGCTCTAGTGCCGGAGGAGCCCGCAGCTTCAGTTGTTCCTGCTGCTGTCGAAACCGAGCCTGAAAAGCCGCAGGCCGAGCAACCACTCGAAGCGCAACCGGTGGCCGACTGGCGGTGCATCTTGGGCTGGACCGTTCGGGATTAGGTGACGAGGGTCAGGGAGTTTTGGAAGCCGCTCCCGGCGACGGTACGGAAGCCTCGGTGGCCTTGAGAATTTTGTCGCCTGCCCGAATATTGGCCACCACGTCCATGCCGCTCACCACCCGCCCGAAGACCGCGTAGCGACCGTCGAGGGCGCGGATCGAAGGGTTGTCGCTCAGGGCGATATAGAACTGGGAACTGGCCGAGTTGGGGTTGTTTTCGCGCGCCCAGGCGAGGGCGCCCTTGGCGTGGGGAAGCACCGGCGGGGTGGTGGGTCCGACGATGCGGCCGTAGATGGGCTCCGTGGCCCCGGTGGGTTTAATTTCCAGCGGAATCGTGCGCCCGCGGCCGGTGGCCGGGTCGATAAAGCCGCCGGTGCCGTCGCTTTTGGGGTCGCCGCCCTGGATGACAAAATCGGGCACCACCCGGTGGAAGACCAGGCCGTCATAAAATTTGCGCTTCACCAGATCCAAAAAATTACCGGCGGAGACTGGGGCGTTCGGACCGTCCAGTTCGAGCACAATCGCTCCTTTCGTCGTGTCGAGCTTGACGTAGGCCTTAGTAGTGAGCTGGGGCAGAGTTTTGATCCGCTCGGGCGAAGCGGCGGCCGGGATCGGCCCGGAAGGCGGGTCCGCCGCCAGGGCGAGGCCGGGAATCACCAGAAGCAACGCGAGGGCTGAAGCGCACAATCGAAGCATGCAGACACGTCCAAAATCACCGCAACGATGGTAAAGCAATGCTTCGCCCGCCGCCACGGCGATCCCCCGGCAAAGCTAACTTAGAGCAATCAGCAAAGCAACGGAGTCAAGGCATGGAATTTGAAGCGGTCCGGATCTCTCCGGGGGAATATCGGGGGGACGCCCTGCTGGTGGGTCTGTTCCAGGACGGGCCGGAACCGGCCCAGGCCCTGGCCGCCCTCGATGCGGCGGTGGCGGCGATGGTGCTCGAAGTCATTTCTGAAGAAGAATTCAAACCAAAAAGCCGCCAGAAGCTCACGGTGCGCGTGGGCGGCGACACCGGCCTGCGCAAGGTGCTGCTGGTGGGTCTGGGCGAGCAGGCCAAGTACAAGCCTGAGTCGCTGCGCCAGTGCATCGGCGAGGGTGCCCGCGCCCTCAAGGCGATCAAGGCGACCACCGCCGGGGTGTGGGTGCCGCCCCTGAGTGAGGGCGGCGAAGAGGCGACCGTCGAAGCGCTCGTCGAGGCGATCCGCCTAGCCCTACACGAGGACAGGCGCTTTCGCTCCAAAAAATCGGACAGCGAAGAAAACGGCAACAGCAACAACGGCGGCGAGAGCAAATTGACCAAAGTGAGCCTGGTGGTGGCGGGCGAAGGCGACTACGCCGAGGCCGTCCGCCGGGGCAACATCCTGGCCGAAGGGACAATCTTTGCGCGCGAACTGGTCTCCGCCCCCGCCAACTACGTCACCGCCGTCACCCTGGCTGAGCAGGCGACGGCCATCGCCGAGGCGAACGGCCTGGAGTGCGAGATTCTCGAAAAAGAAGATTGCGAACGGCTGGGTATGGGCGCGTACCTGGGAGTGGCCCAGGGCACCGATTTGCCGCCCAAATTCATCCACCTCACCTACAAACCCGCCCACGGCACCCCGCGCAAGCGCGTCGCCATCATCGGCAAGGGCATCACCTTCGACTCGGGTGGACTGTCCATCAAACCCGCCAAGGGCATGGAATTGATGAAAGTCGACATGGGCGGGGCCGCCGCCGCCCTGGGAGCCGCCAAGGTCCTGGGGCAGCTCAAACCCGACATCGAAGTGCACTTTATCGTGGCGGCCACCGAGAACATGGTCTCAGGCCACGCCATCCACCCCGGCGACATCCTCACCGCCTCCAACGGCAAGACCATCGAAGTCGACAACACCGACGCCGAGGGACGGCTCACCCTGGCGGACGCACTGGTCTTCTCCGAGAAACTGGGCGTCGATGCCATCGTCGATCTGGCCACCCTCACCGGCGCCTGCGTCGTCGCCTTGGGCAACGATATTGCGGGGTTGCTCACCGAAAATGAAGAGCTGGCCCGGCAGATCCGCGCGGCGGGTGAGGCGAGCGGCGAGAAGTTCTGGCAGCTCCCCATGGAAGAGAGCTACTTCGAAGGGATGAAGTCGGTGGTGGCCGACATGCGCAACACCGGCTCGCGCGAAGGCGGCACAATCACCGCGGCGCTCTTTCTCAAGCAGTTCGTCGAGAAGACCCCCTGGGTGCACCTCGACATCGCCGGTCCCGTGTGGACCGAAAAGCAGAAAGGCTATACCAACCGGGGCGGTACCGGCTTCGGCGTGCGCACGCTGGTGCGCTTCGTGCTGGCGCAGTAGCGGCGGGCGGTCTATGGGGCTGGGTGAATTAAGAAGAGAGCCCAGAAATTCCCCCCTGGACAATCGGACATATCCCGACTGAGCTCTGTCGTGTTTCCCTCTGCCCCGAGAATACACGGCGGGGCTTTTCCCTGTGAGATTGTGTTAATGTTCCTTAACTTTTTGCAGGAAGAGTTTGGCTGGCCTCTTTCAATTGGCGAGAGAACTCGGCGAGCCGCCCGAGGCGCTCTTCCGGGGCAGCGGTGGCCAGCAGTTGCACGCAGGCGGAACCGACGATGACGCCGTCGGCCCCCAGGCAAGCCACTGCGTGGGCTTGCTCGGCAGTGGAGATGCCGAAACCGACGGCCACCGGACGGGTGGTGAGGGCGCGCAACTGGGCAAGGGACGTGCGCACCGAGGAGGCGACCTCGGCGCGCGCGCCGGTCACCCCGGTGGTGCTTACCAGATAGACAAAGGCGGTGGTGCGCTCGGCAATCCGTCTGAGCCGCTCGGGGGGGCTGGTCGGCGCCACCAGCCAGATGACGTCGAGCCCGTGGACGTTTGCGGCCGTCTGGAGCGCATCGCCTTCTTCGACGGGCAGATCCGGCACCAGCAGGCCGCTGGCGCCACTGGCGGCGAGCCGTCCAACAAATGCTTCGATTCCCATCGCCAGGATCAAGTTGAAGTAGGTGAAGACAATCAGCGGTGCGCGCAACTCGGGGGTGAGGCGGGCCACCAGATCCAACACGGCGCCGGGGGTGGTGCCCCGGGCAAGGGCGCGGGTGGCCGCCGCCTGAATGGTCGGTCCGTCGGCGAGCGGATCGGAGTAAGGCAGGCCCAATTCCAGCACATCGGCGCCGTTGCGGTCGAGGGTGAGCAGCGCCTCGGCGGTGGTCTCCAGATCCGGGTCTCCCGCGGTGATAAACGGGATAAAGGCAACTTCCCGCCGCGCGTGCAAGGCGGCAAAAACGCGGGCGATGCGGCCGGGGGAAGCAGGACTGGACATGGGCGTTCTCCTTGGGTGGCGCGGGGGTTCCCAACGGCGGGATCGGTGTTAACGTTGATTGTGAAATATGAAGCGGCGATGCCGTTACCGTCCGGTGACAGTATGCAGGAAAGCGAGTCCAATCGGCCATCCTACGGCGATCCTCCCTGGTTGACCAGCGACGACGACACCGTGGCCAAAGCCCGCGCCCAACTGGTGGGCGACTACAACATGTGGGTGCAGCTGAGCGGCGGCGACCGGGAACTGGCTAAACAAATTCTGCTCAAAGATTTCCCGCGCGGGCCGTTTGAGGGGGGGTCCGACGAGAATCTGCGCGCCCACCTGGCGAGCCGTTTTCCGTGGCTGTGGGCCTACACCGCCTTTCAGTATCGCGCCGGTATTTTTAATACGATCACCTTCATCATCATGTTGGCGGGGCTCATCTACATCGCCCTCGTCTACGTCCCCCGCGATCAGCGCGCCAAGACCACCGGTTCGCTCGACACCGCCCCCGCCCTCCTCGCCGTCTCCCGCCCGGGATGAAGGACCTGAGCGCCCTGCGGGGGCTGATTGTCTCCTGCCAGGCTCCGGAGGGTTCTCCCCTGCGCGATCCGACGATCATCGCCGCCATGGCCGCGACTGCTGTCTTGAACGGGGCTGTCGCCGTGCGCATCGAATCGCCCGAACATATCCGGGCGGTGCGCGCCCGCGTGGATGTGCCGATCGTGGGTCTCTGGAAGCGCCCCGACGCGGACAGTCCCGTCTACATCACCCCGACTTTCGGCGATGCGGCGGCGGTGGCCCAAAGTGGTGCCGATATTGTCGCCATCGACGCCACCGGCAGAACCCGGCCGGGGGGCGAGTCACTGGCGGAGCTCATTGGGCGCATCCACCGCGAACTGGACAGGCCCGTGCTTGCGGACGTGGCCACCGTAGCTGAAGGCGAAGCGGCTGCCCGCCTCGGTGCCGACATTGTGGTCACGACCCTGTGCGGCTATACCGAGGCGACCCTCGGCACACCGCTTCCGGCTTTGGACCTGCTGGGAGCGCTGGCCGGACGGCTTACCGTACCGGTCTGGTGTGAAGGGGGGGTGCAAAGCCCCGAGCAAGTTGCCCTTGCCTTCGCCCGCGGCGCCCGGGCGGTGGTGGTGGGGACCGCCCTGACGGGCCTCGACGCGCGCGTGCGCGCCTTTGCCGAGCGGGCCGTGTCGCCCGCGATGCAGACAAATCCGGGTACGGCTTTCCACAATCGGGCCAACCCGTCGCTATGATGTGCTGAATAATCTTTCGGTGAGCGCACTACCATGACCTCCAGCCCGACCGCCGCTGCACGGACCGAAGGGGAAGCCGCCCCCACCGTGCCGACCCAGGTCGAAAGCGGAACCGCCCAGCGCCCTGGGCTCGCCCGCGAGATGGTCGCGATCCTCGATTTCGGTTCGCAATACTCGGAGTTGATCGCCCGCCGCATCCGCGAGACCAGAGTCTACTCCGAGGTGCTGAGCTACCAGACGCCAATTGCCGAAATCCGGCACCTGGCCCCCAAGGGGATCATCCTCTCCGGCGGTCCCAATTCGGTCTACGAGGCCTACGCGCCCCAGTGCGACCCGGCCCTGTGGGAGCTGGGCATTCCGATTCTGGGCGTCTGCTACGGCATGCAACTGATGGTCCAGCAGTTGGGCGGGGTGGTCGGGCGGGCCGAGCGGGCCGAGTACGGCAAAGCTTCGCTATTTATCAACGATCCGACGGACCTGTTCACCAACGTCGAAGACGGCACCACGATGTGGATGAGCCACGCCGACTCGGTCCTGCGGATGCCCGAGGGTTTCGAGTTGCTAGCCCACACCGAGAACACCCCCTGCGCCGCCATTGCCCACCACAGCCGCCACCTCTACGGCGTGCAGTTCCACCCGGAGGTGGTGCACTCGCGCGGCGGCATGGCCCTGTTGCGCAACTTCGTCTACCATATTTGCGGCTGCGAACCCGAGTGGACGACCGCCGCCTTTATCGAGGAGGCGATCCGCGAGGTGCGCGCCCGGGTGGGCGACAAACGGGTGTTGCTCGCCCTTTCCGGCGGGGTCGACTCTTCGACGCTCGCCTTTTTGCTGCACCGGGCGATCGGCGACAACCTGACGTGCATGTTTATCGACCAGGGCTTCATGCGCAAGAACGAGCCCGAGCGGTTGGTCAAGCTCTTCAAAGAACAGTTCCACATCCCGGTCGCCTACGTCGATGCGACCGAGCGCTTTATCGTCCGACTGGAGGGAGTAAGCGACCCCGAGCAAAAGCGCAAAATCATCGGCGACGAATTTATCCGGGTTTTCGAGTCGGAATCCCTGCGGCTCGGGCCTTTTGACTATCTGGCCCAGGGGACGCTCTACCCCGATATCATCGAGTCGGCGGGCGAAAATATCGACCCCAAGACCGGCGAGCGGGTGGCCGTCAAGATCAAATCCCACCACAACGTCGGCGGCTTGCCCGAAAATTTGCGCTTCAAGCTAGTCGAACCGCTCAAACGACTCTTCAAAGACGAAGTGCGTCAGGTGGGCCGCGCCCTGGGGCTGCCGGAGGAAATCGTCCAGCGCCAGCCCTTTCCGGGGCCGGGTCTTGCCATCCGTGTGCTGGGAGAACTCACCAAGGACAAAGTCGACATCCTGCGCGAGGCCGACTTTATTTTGCGCCAGGAAGTGAACCGCTCCGGCCGCTACAACGACTACTGGCAGTCGTTTGCGGTGCTGCTGCCGGTCAAGACCGTGGGGGTGATGGGCGACCGGCGCACCTACGCCTACGCCCTCGCCCTGCGCTTTGTGACCAGCGAGGACGGCATGACCGCCGACTGGGCGCGCGTTCCCTACGACCTGCTGGAGCAAATCGCCAACCGCATCGTCAACGAGGTGCCGGGCATCAACCGGGTAGTGCTGGACATCACCTCCAAGCCGCCCGGCACGATCGAGTGGGAGTAAGGTTTCAACCCAGGGCATCGGGATCGATACCCCGAGAGCGCAAGTAGTCGGCGAGCCGTTCGGCGCGTTGCCGTTCTTGGTCGGCGCGCTGCTGCTCCTGGGCGATACGCTCCTCGGCCTGTCTGTACCGCTCCCAGGCCGGCAGCCGCCGCTGTCCCTGCGCGTCGAACCAGTAGAGCCACTCGCGCTGCCAGCCTTCAAATTCGCCCTCAGCGCGGCCGAGACCCAACTGCAATTCAGGCAGCCACACCGGTTCGCCGGGCTGCAACACGTAGCCGGTGTCGGTGAGTTTGTAGACTTCGAGCGGCTGGGGTTTGGGTTTGCGCCGTCCGGGCTTCGGATTGTAAATCGCGTAGTACAGCACGCCCAGTTGACGGTACAGCTCCATCTTGCGGTCGTACTCGCTGCGATAGGTCTGGGAGACCACTTCGAGCACAAAAATCGGGACGGTGCCGTTTTCCTCCCACAGCACGTAGCTGAGCCGGCCGTTCGGATCGACGCGCCGCTCCACCCCCACGCTCAAAAAACCGTCCGGGACGACGGGCGGCTGGAGCGGATCGAAGTAAATCCCCATGTCGATGGCAAAAAACCAGTCGCTGCGCTCGGCCCACAACAGTACCAAAATCGAGCGCAGCAGGGCGGGAACCAGGTCTTGCAGTTCGTTGTCCACAGGCGTTTCGTCGGAATCAGGCAGTTCCGCCGAAGAGGGCAGGCACCGCAGCGGGTCGTACTGAAACATAGTTGCCGGGAACACGGACGACGCCATTCTAGCAAGTCTGGTCAAATGTTCATGCTCTGGATTCAACCGTGGAACAGTTCCGGCTGATTGCCGGTGTAGTCGGCTAGCAGTTGCTGGAGCTTCTCAGGGGCGATGCGCATCGCCCGGGCGAGGGCGACCACGTAATCGCGCTCTTCATCGGAGACTTCCCGGTCGGCCAGGGCGGTCCGGACTGCCAACTCGAAGGCGGGCTCCAGCTCGTCCCGAGCAAGCGCCCGCATCGCTCCGTTGAATAGCGCCCCCGCCCCTTCTTCCTGGTAGATGCGATTGACTTTGGTACTGGCGGCCTGCATGGCGGCGGCATCGAATTCGGCGTCGAGCAGATGGTCTGCCATTACCCCGAGTTCTTCGGTCTGGACAACGCCGTCGCTGAACATCGCCAGTGCGCCGATGGCCAGCTTCGCCTCCTTGGCGCTCAACTGTTCGGTGCTCACGGCGGTGCTGTTGAACACACTGTCGTACTCCCCGACAACCATTCTGGTCCTCCTGCGCAGACTACGGGAATAGCTACGTATCGGCATTTACGCCAAAACTTCCCGCAAAGATTTTACCAAATGCCACTTGAGCCGCGCATTTGCCGGTAGCGCAATAAGCATTCTTAACGTATTGCCGGCAGTCGTCCCACCCGGGCCGATGCGACAATGGCGGCAGGCGTGCGGCCCCAGGCCAAGGAGCCAAGTTCTATGTTCCTACCTTCGGATCAAAAAATTCTCCCTCTAGAAAACGGCGACCATTTGAACCGCGTGGAATTTGAGCGACGCTACGCAGCGATGCCCCACCTCAAGAAGGCGGAACTGATCGAAGGAGTAGTCCACTTGTCCTCAGCCGTCCGGTTTGCGTCCCACGCCGAACCCCATGCCTCGCTCATCACCTGGTTGGGGGTGTACCGGGCCGCCACGCCGGGTGTCCGGCTCGGAGACAACGCGACGGTCCGGCTTGACGGTGACAATGAGCCCCAGCCCGATGCCCTGCTGCGGCTCGACCCGGCCGTGGGAGGCCGCTCACGGCTGAGCGGCGACGGCTATGTGGAAGGGGCGCCGGAACTGGTGGTAGAAATTGCGGCCAGCTCCGCTTCTTACGATCGCAATAAAACTGCGCGCCTACCGGCGCAATGGGGTGCAGGAGTATCTGCTCTGGTTGGTTGAGGAGCAACGCCTCGAATGGTTCTATCTGGAGCAAGGGGAGTACGCGCTTCTCAGCCCTGATGAGCAGGGCACCCTGTGCAGCCGGATTTTTCGGGGACTGTGTCTGGCCGTCTCTGCGCTGCTGGCGGGGGATCTGGCCCAGGTTCTCGGTACGGTGCAGCGGCGCCTTGATACCCCTGAACACCGGGCTTTCAACAACAGGATGCACAGCGAGTCCTGACGCACGGCAAACCGCCCCCGAAAATCCGTTGTTTCTCCGCGGTCGGTATTTCAAGTACAAGTCATTTTGCCGCTATCCTACATAAGGACCAAACCCAGCAGTCACCCGATGGAAAACATCAGTGTTCCCTTTGAATCCACCCGCTTTCAGTTGCCCGCGGCGGCCCAACAACGTCTGCAGACTTTATTGTCCCGCCAGGAGGCGGGTGAGGAGTTGACGGCCCGCGAACGCAAAGAAGCAGAGGGTCTGCTCGGATTTTCAGAACTGTTGTCTTTGCTCCATCTACATGCGAGGTATGCTCCTCTTAACTAAAGAAGCGGGAAGCATCTTCATAAGCTCCTTTCAACAACTGCGAAGCGGCTCGCTTAGCACCTATGCCAACTCCATTTTTCTCTGGTTTTGCGAGGGCTGAAGCGGCCCGGCTTTGTTGGCGGCTTCGTTGGGGGAAGGACAACCGCCTGGGTAAATCTTGGTGCTTCGGTAACTGAAGCGGGATACTGGGGGCATCGTTCGCCAGGCATAAGGGGGAAGCTGTGAGTGGAATGCCGCTAGCCGTGTTCGTTCCGTGGTTGCACATGCATCAGCCGCCCATCTGGGTGGGTGATGGCGAAGAGGGGCGGCTGATTGGCAATCTCGAAAAGATGCTCCACGGTCCGGAAAATTCCGAGGAGCGTTGGAATGCGGGCTGGTACGCGCAAGCTTACCTCAACCCCGCCCGTTACGTGCAACGGCTGAGCGCACAGGGCTACGCGCCCCGGCTGATGCTCGATTACTCGGGGGTGCTGCTCGAAGAACTCGACAAACTCTCCCACGACGGCACCTTTGCCAACTACCACGTGCGGGGCGAACCCTTGGGCAACGTCATTGCCCAACTGCGCAAGATGCTTGCCGAGTATCCCGAGGCGGTCGAATTTGCCGGGACGGCCTACAGCCACTGTTATTTCCCGGCGACACCCGAGCGCGACCACGAGGCCCAAATTATGGAGTGGCGGGCGGTCTTTGCCGAATTGTTCGGCGAAAAAGCCCTCGCGCGCGTGCGCGGCTTCTGGCTGCCGGAGATGGGCATGCTCGGGGACGGCATCGAGGCATTGCGCCTGGTGCGGCTGATTCAAAAGTGTGGCTACGAGTGGGTGATCTTGCCCGCCGCCACCCTGGAACGACCTGAGGGCTGGTCCACCGTGCAACTGGAAAATCAAGTGCACCGGTTGGTGATCACAGCCGAGGGCGAGCGCGAGGAGATCCTCTGCGTCGTGCGCGACACCGAGATGGGCATCCGCCAGCAGAGCGGCCAGAACGCCGACGGCTGCATCGGCACCGCCCGCCAACGTGGCACAGCGCTCAAACAGACGAATACGCAGACTCCCGCCCTGGTGGTGCCCACCTCCGACGGCGAGAACGGCAATGTGATGATGTTCGAGTTTTTCCCGAACGGGTTTGCGCCGCTCTTCGAAAACCAGGTCCACTGGCGGGATATCGAATTTCTGACCGTGAGCCAATATCTCGATCGATACCTGCCGGACGGTCCGGCCTCGCAGGTACGACTTGCGGCCGGGGGCGGCTCCTGGATTGGCGGCCACCACAGTTGGAAAGCGGGAGAGCGGCGGGTGCAGGTACTCGAGGCGGTCGAGCAACTTAGCCGCGACGTCGCCCGGGCGCGCATGGGCGCGTCTCCCCGCGACGAATGGGCGCTGGAGCAGGCCGCCCACGCCCTGCTGGTCTGCGAGACAAGTTGCTATGTCTACTGGGATAGTGAGTTCTGGACCGAGCAGGCTTACCGCTGTCTCGGGTGGGCGCGGACGCTGCTGCCGACGCCTTCAAGGACCGAAGGGGACTGAAATCGTACAATGGACAGCGGTTATCCCCATTTTGGAGCAAACCCGTGGGTCATCCATCGGCAAAAACGGCTTTGATCGAGCGGATCCGCTCCGGCGAGGCACCTTTAATCGACTTGTCCGAGGCGGACCTGCTGCGGGCGGACCTGCAGGATGTCAATCTGGTGGGGTCAAAGCTGGAGCGGGCTGCTTTGGTGCTCGCCAACCTGCGCGGAGCGAGGCTTACAGGAGCGGATCTGCACAGAGCCAGCCTGGTCGGGGCGGTGCTCGAGGAGACGGATCTGGGAGCCGCCTGCCTGCGCGACGCGGACCTGACTGCTGTCAGCGGCGGCCGGGCGGTGCTCGAAAAGGCGGACCTTTCGCGGGCGAACCTGCGCGGGGCGGACCTGGGCGGGGCGAATCTGCGCGAGGCGGACCTTTCGCGCACGGACTTGCGCGGGGCAAACCTGCGCGGCGCGGACCTGCGCGGGGCAAACTTGCGCGACAGCAGCCTGGAGGAAGCCTGTCTGAGTGCCGCCAATCTGGCGGGGGCGGATTTTAGCCGCAGTTGCCTACGGGGCGCGGCCTTCGATGAGACCGGCGAGGCGGCGGGGGCCGATTTTTACGAATGCCGCGAACTCGACCCGGCCTGGGCCTCGGGGCTCATCGAACTGGGAGCGCTCAACGTCGAACCGCCTCCCGACCGCGAACGCCGGCTAATCTCCCCGCAATAGACGACTTGGGGCCGTGCTCGATTCACCCGGCATGCGGGTGATCACCTGCCTGTCGACCAACCGCGCCACCTCCGAGGCGAGGTCCTCCGGCTCGACGGGCCGGGGAGGCTGGATAGCGAAGCTTGCAAGCACCATCCGGCGCTCCTGTGCTTCGATTTCTGCCGCGGGGTAAGGCTCCTCCTGCTCGCCAAGCTTGCGCACCAGGGAGCAGCAGAGTCCCTCGCAATTGTAGGCGGGAGCGGCGGTGATAAGCACATCCGGGCGGTAACTCTCGAACTGCTCGAGGGCCGCTTCGACGCGATCGACACCCAGCACCCGCGCTCCTTGAGCGGCAAGGGCGGCACGGAGTGTGCGGCACAGTTCGGCATCTTCCACCACCAGCAGCAACCGCAAGCCGCTCAGGGTTGCCGCCTCTGCCCCATCCTCGGCGGCCTCCGCCCCACCGCTGCGTGTGGCCTCAAGGGGAAGGCGGACTGTAAAGCTACTGCCCCGGTTTTTGCCGTCGCTTTGCACTTCGATTGTGCCCTTGTGCAGGTGCACCAGATGCTGCACCAAACTCAACCCCAACCCCAAGCCGCCGTGGCGACGGGTGGAGGTGCCGTCGGCTTGACGAAACACTTCAAAAACGTGCGGCAGAAATTCGGCGTCGATGCCCACGCCCGTGTCGCACACCGTCAGCTGCACCTGACCCGCTACCGCCTCCAGATTCACACTCATCATCCCCCCGGGGGGGGTGAATTTGATGGCGTTGGCAATCAAGTTGGCGGCGATCTGCTGGAGACGGCGCGGATCGCCCCAGAGCGGCTCGAGGTTCTGGGCGATGCGGGTTCTGAGGACGAGGCCTTTGTCGCGGATTTGTGCCCGCATGGAAGTCAGCACGTTTTCGACCACCGCGCGCAGATCGACGCTGCAGCAGCGCAGACGCAGCTGGCCACGCAGCATATAGGACGCATCGAGCAGGTCGTCCACCAGTTGGGCCTGCAGGCGGCCGTTGCGCTCGATCGCCTCGGCGGCCTGCTCGATGGCGGCGGGGTTCATCCGGCCGCGCCGCAGCAGCTGGCTGAAGCCGATGATCGAGTTGAGGGGGGTGCGCAGTTCGTGGCTCAGGGTAGCCAGAAATTCGTCCTTGGTGCGGTTGGCCGCCTCAGCTTCGGCGCGCGCCTGGCTCTCAGCCTGGTGCAGCCGGGCATTTTCGATCGCCTGGGCGGCGCGATTGGCCAGTTCTTGCGCCAACGCCAGATCGTCACTGCCGTAGCGCCGGGAAGTGCGGCCGCCTACAAAAGTCAGTGACCCGAGAGTACGGCCCCCCGCCACCAGGGGCACGCACATGTAGGAACCGACCTCAAAACAGCGCATCAATTCCAGGTGCTCGCAGCCGATGCCGTGGGCGGCGGTCAGCCAGTCTTCGACCACCGGTACGAGCTCAGGCAGGCCGGTGCTTACCACCCGGGCCGGTCCGTACAGAGCATTGGGTACAAACGGATAGCGCCGCTCGACTTCCCAGGCAAGGCCCGTGCTCCGCAATGCAGCGTTAGCGGTAATCAGCCGCCGGATGGTCCGGTCATCTTCGAGCAGATCGGTGATGCAGATGTCGGCCAGATGCGCTACGGCGAGTTGAGCCACCGTGCTCAGCGTGGCGGCATAATCGAGCGAAGAAGCCAGGATGGCAACGGCATTGGCCAAAAAATGAGAACGCTCGGCAGCACTTTTTTGCTGGGCTTTAAGCCGGGCGCACTCTTCGGCTGCCTCGCGATGCAACTGATCGCTGGAGCGCAACGCTTCGACCTCTTGCTGCAACCGGGCAAGCTGTGCTACTAGGTCTGCTCTGGAGATGTCTTCGGGTGTTTTCACAGGAACGCTCCACGGATAGGCACCATGGAAAGATGCACTTTGTTCTGAAGGACACACCACAGAATCATCGATCTGCTGGATGTCCCTTAAATCCATTGACCCCAAAATGCCTGCCCGACGCCTCCCGCTCCGGTAAGAACTCGGGCTCCCTCCGTTGTTAGTGAGGCCGGACCGACCGCCCGGCAGAAAGTTGGGGGGTCGGTGTCTCCACTACGGCGGGATGAAGCCCGAGCGGCCCTTGGGCTGCAGTTCGCCCACCAGCGCGCTCGCTCCGTAGACGGTGCGCAGCGATTCGAGGAGCCCGCGGCTGTCGACGGCCACCGCCCGGTTGAGGGCGGCGTCGAAGCCAAAGGCACCGCCGAGCGAGTGAATGTTGCCCTCGAATTTTGGATGGTTGCTCGCTGCAATTGCCGCTTCACCTTCTTCCCAGAGCAACTGAAGATCGACCATACACGTCACCTGCATTCCGTAACGTTCGACGGATCACCGGTGACGGGAGCAGAGCGCTTCGCTGGTTCGATTTCGCTTATGAACCGGCGCACGATCCCGCCGTCCGCAATCGGTTTGGCGAGGGTGCGTTCCGCGGTCTTGAGCAGGTTCTTCACGTAGGGGCGCTGCCAATGCGACATCAAGGCCTCGGGGCTGCGCCAGATCTCGTAGAGCGTGTATCGCCCCGCTTGGTCACGCACTTTGTGGGCATTGAAGACTATGGCGCCTGGATCGAGTTTTGCGCAGCGCGTGAGAATAGCGAGGGCCTGTTCGAACTCGGCCTCCGATCCAGGCTTGACGTCGAATTCGACGACCAGAGCTGTTTCGCCATTCGGGCTTGTGGCCTGGACTTTCTCCTGGGCGACCGCAGAGCTGCCCGCAACGGCCATGGCCAGGCAAATTGCAAAGGCCGCTTTTACTGCCGCAAGCTGGCCGATCAAGCCCATTGAGGTCAGTTGTCGGCGGAGCCAAAAGCACTCGGTACGCATGGGTTTCCTCATCAATAGATGTTGGTTGGTACTGTGGCTTTACGACTCGAATCCGCCCCTTGTGTCGCGGGCACCGTGCAGCACACGCAGGATCACCAGCTCGCTCTGTGACGGCATGGAGTAGATTGCGTACTGCCCATGAAAAGCGACGCGCAGACGAGGCCGCCCATTTCCGGGGGGTGTCTGGCTGCATCTAGGTTTCGTAGAACTCTAGTGCGTAGCTGCCTCAGCAGCTCTTGCAATTGAATTTGTGATAAAGGTTCCATCACAGAAATTCCCTAGCTAATAGACTTTCAACGCGGGCGCTGACGGTACTTCTGCTCGATACAGCGCTGGTAATCGACCCAGTTGGTGCTTTTGATCTGGGCGTTGCAACCGGCGTAGGGGTCGGCAAAGGTGATGGTCCGGGTAGCGTAATCCGCTCGGGAAGGCGCTTTGCGCTCGACATTCGCCACTTCGACACTACGGGCGGGTTTTGTCGGCTTGGCCTTGGCGCTCTTCTGGGGGCTTTTCCGTGCCGCCGTCTTTGTAGAGCGGTTCTTCGTCGATTTGGCGACCCGCTCGGAGCGGGAGACTTTTGCTTGCTTGGCGGGCCGTTCTGGTTTTTTGCGGGCCGATTTGACCGATTTCTCGGAGCGTTCCGATTTTTTGGTCCGCTTCGTACTTTTTGCTTTTGCCGTTTTGCCGCGCTCGACGCGCTCGCTGCGGGAAGTATCGTTGCTCTTGCGCTTCGGCTTTGCCGTACTATCGGCCGCCGTCAAACCCAGACCGAAGCACAGAGCAATCAACACCAGACACAAGCGCACGACCGAACGCACAGCAACCCCCGACAATTGCAAGCCAGGATAGCACTTGGCCGTCATGCCCGCTGGGCGGTCGCCACGATCTCCGTAATAATGCGGGTGCCCTGACCGGGGGCGGTGTGCAGGGTGCTGTGGGCCTGGGCGCCGACGATCTCGACGCGGCGCAAATAGCGCTCCAGGGAGAAGATGCCCGAGTGGGGACGGCGATCTTGCGCCGATTGGACGTCGAAGCCGGGGCCGTTGTCGCTCACTTCAAGGGTGTAGCGCACCAGATGCTTCTGGCGGGTGCAGTTGAAGACGACGTCGACGTGCACCGGGGTACTGTCCAGGCAAGCGTACTTGATGACGTTCCAGGTCAGTTCCGAGAGCACCTGGTAGAACGTGGCGGCAATGCGGCGGTCGCGGGCGCTCTCGGCCAGGTTCAAAGCCCAGGTGCCCCAGGTGGCGGCGTCCACGGGCTGGCCCTCCCACAGCCAGTGAAAGTGGCTGTCCACCCCCCGGCGGATGAGGCGGTCGCAGATGGGCTCGATGGCGTCGGCAAAGGCCTGGCCGCGGGCAAATTTGTCCTCGGTGCCGTTGCGCAGGACCCGCAGTTCGTTTTCGACCTCCTGGCAGCGCTCCATCGCCTCCGCCAGCCGCCAGGCATAATGCCCCGCCTCCGGGTCGTCGGAAGCTTCGAGATCGTGGATGATTTCGCGCAGCAGCCCCTGGGCCGCCATAATGCTCTGCTGGGCGGTGTTGTGCAGTTCGCTGCTAAATTCGGCTCGGTGCTGGGATTCCCAGGCGGCGAGCGCCCGCCGGGCGCGCAACTGGTAGGCGCGGTTGAGAATCTGTACAAACAACCCCGGCACCGCCGCACCGCAAACCACCGCCACAATCACCGGCTCAGAAGGCGACAGCGTCACCAGGGCCGCGAGCAACAGCGCCAACAGGGCCGCTCCCAAAACCAGCGGCAGCACCCGGCCAATCGATAGGGGCCGCTCCTGATCGAGGATGCGCGTCCAGGCCATCTGGTTTTGAAGCGCGTGCACAAAACTGAGGGCAAGCCACAAACTCAACACCAACAGCGCCGCTATCTGCGGCTCCTGAACCAGCGGATAGGCCACCAGGGCGTCCAACCAGTGATCCGGGGCAAAAGGGGCGCGCGCCAGCTGCAGCAGCGTCTCCCCCCAGCCGGGGCGCATCATCACCGGAAAGTCGACTTTGCCGCGCAAAGGGTCGAGCGCCTTCGTCTGCTCCTGCAATCGGCGCTGCAGTTCGAGACTGGTCGGGGTGGGTTCGGCCCGGGTGTCGAGTAGGCCCTGGGCGATGCCGTAGGCTGAGCGGGCCTGGTCCGGTTTGCCGGCTTTGACGAGCGCTTCGGCGTAGCTCGACCAGCCCATCACCTCGCGCTCGAGCAGCCCCCAGTGCCGGGCGAGGGGAATTTGCACCCGCGCGTGGTACTGCCCCTGGGGAAGGGCCAGCTGCAGAGTCCACAAAACGGCGGCGCTCAGAAAAATGCCCAGACCGATGCCTCTGAGGGCCAGGAGGAACTGACGCAAAAAAGCCTGGGGGTCGCGCTGTGGGCGTGGGGCGACCGTAGCCGTCGGCCGGGGCGGCCGGGGCGGCGGCTGCAAGGGCCGCGGGGGCGCCTGCCGCCGCAAAAGTTTGGCCGTGCGCCGCACGGCTTTGCGCAGTTGCCGCTGGGTCCAGATGGTCTGCATGCCCTTTAACTTAGCAAAAGCGCCCCGAACGGTTCGCTAAGCTATCTCAAGATGGGATCCCCAAGCGATGCTGCTGCAGTTGCGCGTGCTCAAAAACGACGAATTTGCCGAGGAAGAAATCTTTCGCTTCCAGGGCAACATCATCCGCATCAGCTGGGACAGCGACGGCAGACTGATGGCCGGTCGCACCCGCCGGCCGCTGTTGGTTTTCTATCAGCACGAGAACGGCTGCCGGGTGCGCTGCGTGCCCGCCGAGGCCATCAAGCTCAACGGTCTGCCCCTCGATCGCGAACAGCGTCTCGCCCCGGGCGATCAGCTCGAACGCGCCGACGGCCTGACGGCGGTGGTGAGCAATGTGAGTTTGCCCGACGAGAAACAGCCGGGCGTCTTCTTGTTCGCCAACAACTTGGGGGGGCAGGGCTGGCCGTGGACCCGCTATCTGGCGGTGGCGGCCTTCGCCGGCCTGGGCATCGCCGCGATCCTGGCCGGCACCCTGGGTATCGCCTGGAGCCTGCCCGATGCCCGTCTGCAGCTCAGTCGCGCCATGGGTGGCGCCGCACCGGTTGCTTCACCCACCGCCGACGGCGATGTGCGCGGGGTGGCCCTCGGGCTCAAAGAAACCCTGTGGCAGGTAAGCGAGTCGCGGGCCGTCTCCCCCGACGAACTGCTCGCCGAACTGGCCGCCGCCCGGCGCATCGCCCAGCAACTCTCGCGGCTGCACTCCGACGACAAGCTCGCGGTGACGGTGGCCGCCGCCGTCAACAGCTTCTACCAGCTCTCGGCGGGGATCGTCGCCTCTGACCCCGAGTTTTACCAGGCGGCGGTCGAATCGGCGCGCCGCTGCCTGGGGGTGGCGAACGCCAACCCGTCGGAGGAGCTGGTGGTTTTCTACCGCTCCCTCGCCCAGATCAGCCTGCGCGAAGCGGAGCGCCGCTTGCAGGCAGCCTCGCGCTAATTGAGGGCCGAGCCGGTGGCCGGGTTGTCCCCGGAGACGACGGTGGCCGAGACAATCTTGTCGCCCACCTGAATTTTGTCGACCACATCCTGGCCTTCGATCACTTTGCCGAAGACGGCGTATTCGCCGTCAAGCTGCCGGGTCTCCGCCAGGGTGATATAGAACTGCGACGAGGCCGAGTTGGGACTTTGCGACCGGGCCATGGCCAGAACCCCCCGGTTATGGACGAGTACCGGCGGCTGGGTGCGGGGGTTGCGCCCGCTGAGGCTAAAAGTCTGGCCATAGAGAATCTCGCCCGGCTGGCCGTCGCCGGTAGTGGCGCGGATCTCCAAAGGCAGCGAGCGCGGCTGGCGCGTGGCCGGGTCGATGAAGCTGCCGGTGCCGTTGCCGAGCGGGTCGCCGCCCTGGATAACAAACCCCGACACCACCCGGTGAAACGCAAGGTTGTTGTAGAACCCGCGCTTGACTAGATCGACGAAGTTGCCGGCGCTGAGCGGAGCGTTATCGCCGTCGACCTCGAGGAGGATGCGGCCTTTGGAGGTGTTCAGCTCGACGGTTGCCTTGCCCGCGAGGGAGGGCAAATCGGCCCGGGCGCCGCTGGGATTGTTCACCGTGGGATTCTCCTGTGGGTCGGCCGGTGGTAGTCCGGCCTGGGTGCAGGCGGTCATGGCCAGGACGAAGGCGACGCCCGCGAGTGCGCCGGCCAACCGTCGTATCCGTTGCATGGAAGCAGATTCCTCGAACGTTTTTGCCGCCCAGAGATTGTACCGTGAGTGTCAGGCGCCGGGGACCGCCCCGCCTACTTCTTGCTCGAAGCGTCGGCGCTCGGGGCTATAGGTTCCCCAGACCGAATCGATGTGCTCGCGGCAGCAGTGGACGGCCCAGGCGGAAAGATCCGCCGGATCTTCGCCATAAAGATCGCGCAATACTTCCGGGGTCACCCGGCAAAATGCCGGGCGCGTCTGGTAGATGCCGCAGGTGCGCGTGGATTTGTCGAAGTGAACGCACCAGCCGTCGGCACCCACCAGCGAGTAATAGAGCCGCAGCAACTCAGGACTGAGGCACTCCGCCAAAAACGGCCGCTCCTCGGGAGCCAAGTAGCAGCAGGCGCCGCAATTTTGTACACAATGCCAGCGTTTCATAGGGGGCTTTTCACAAAGCCGTCCGGGCGGAGGTTTTTGCCAGCACCGTCACCGGCACGCCCATCGCCGCCCATTTCCACAGCCAGCCGGCATCCTCAGAGGCGCCAGAGCGCTTGTTGAAGCGGCGGGTGGCCATATTCACGCAGCCGTGGCTGACGCGGGTGCCAAAAGCATTGTGCCACCAGGCACCGTGAAAGGCGTAACCCTCGTGAAAAAACTGAGCGTAAGGAACGTTCTCGACCACGTAGTGGCCGGGCTCGCCCGGGTCGGCGCGGCTGCGCATCGTCTTGATGGCGTAGCGGTCGTAGATGTAGAAATGGCCGGTGACCGTCGGGGTGCCCGCTTTGCCGGTGCTCACTCGGAAAGTACGCACCACCCGGCCATTTTCGACCGCCGCCACTTTCTGGGTGTCGAGGTAGATGTAAATGTGCCGGTCGGTGCCGGTGGTGAAGCTGAAGTCAAAGGGCTTCTCCAGATAACCGCCGCCCACGGCCGCAAGACCGTCCGCACCGACACTCACCCGAATGGTGCTCACAGCCGGCCAGCCGCCCGCGGGCGTGAAGCGCAGCCGCCGACTGCCCACCCAGCGCCACTTGCCTGCGATCGCCTCGCCTTTGTCGGTTTGCACAGCGATGTGGTTACTTGCCTGAGCGCGCTCTAGCAGTGGCTCGCTGAAGGTCAACTGCAGCGGCAACGCCAGCCCGAGGTTGTCGAGGCCGCGGGTGTTGGCCTTGACCGTCAATGGCGGCGGCGCGACCAGGTCGAGTTTCAGGGGCGGCAAAGGCACACCGGTGGTAGTGGACCAGACGAGCTGCACCGGGTAGCGCTTGCCCTGGGTGGGGTTGCTCGCCGCGAGGCGAAAGGAGCGGCGGTCGGCGGCGGGCTCGACAGCAACGGCCAGATCGCCAAGCACGCTCAATTCGCCCACCGGTCGGTCGAACTGGAGCGTCACCGAGCGATCGGGCTTAAAAACCCGCTCGGTGGGACCGGAGAGCCTGGGGATGGCGACGGTCTCGAAGTGCATCACTGTGCTCACCACCTGCTGCGTCCACTCGCGCTCGACGCGCGCAGCAATCGTGTAGCGGGTCCCAAAGGCCAGGGGCGGCTTGAGGGTGAGGCGCCGTTCATCACCTTCGCTCGCCACCGGTCGGCCGAGATTGTCCTGCACCTGCACTTCGCTCAGGCGGCTGCCGAGGCCGATAGTCTCGATGACGACCGGCTCGCGCGGATCAACCTCGGTAGCACCGTCGGTGGGAACCATGCCCACCCCCAACGGAATCACCTGCCACCAGGCAAAAAATCCGAGACCCGCCGCCGTCACCGCGACGGCAAACCAGCGGGTGACCGGTTCCCAGCTGAAAACTTGTTTGACTTCGCTCAATGGACTACCTCACAACGCAGCAGGAGCAGTAAGGGAACGGGTGGCCCGCCGGTTCGCCAGTTCGGCCGCCAGGGCGATGGCCGCAACCATGCTCTGGGGACGGGCGATGCCGCGGCCGGCGATATCGAAGGCGGTGCCGTGATCGGGGGAAGTGCGGACGATAGATAGACCGATGGTCGTGTTGACGGCTTGATCGAAGGCGAGCATTTTGACCGGGATGAGGCCCTGGTCGTGGTAAAGGGCCAGATAGGCGTCGCAGGCGCCGTGGTGGGCGGTCCCGGCCCAGGCGTGCGCCGCTTCTATCCACAGCGTATCGGGCGGCACCGGGCCAAGCAACCGGTCTCCCGGCCAATCGGCAATCAGCGGCGCCAGCCAGTCGCGTTCCTCGCTGCCGAGCTGGCCGTTTTCGCCGCTGTGGGGGTTGAGGCCCGCCACGGCGACTTGCGGGTCGCTCAGGGCGAAGTCGTACTCGAGACTGTCGAACAACAGTGCGAGCTTGGAGCGCACCAGTTCAGGGGTAAGGGTCGTAGGAACTGCAGCGAGGGGAATGTGGGTGGTGGCGAGCAGCACCCGGAGGGGCCAGCCGTTGGCAGGGGAGCGCGCCACGAAGAGCATTCCGTAGCGTTCGGCGCCGCAGGCACGGGCGAGGACTTCGGTCTGCCCCGGATAGCGGTGTCCGGCCAGATGCCAGGCGGACTTGTGGATGGGAGCGGTGACCACCCCGGCGCAGCGGCCCACCTGCGTCGCTTCGATGGCCGCCTGCAGATAGGCAAAGCTCAAATCCCCGGCGTGGGCACAGAGCTTACCGGTCTCAATCGGCTGCGAGGACGGCAGATCGTCGATCTCAAGGTCGTCGGGGTTGGCGAGCGGATCCGGGCTCAAGGCGCGCAAGTACAAATAGGCTTGCTCCAGCAGACGGCGGCTGCCGAAGACCAGCGGCCGACAAAGACCGCGCAGGGTGTCGTCGGCCAGGGCCTTGAGCACCACCTCGGGGCCTATCCCCGCCGGATCGCCTATGGTAATTGCCAGAAAAGGAGGAGGCGTCTGCTGCATCGTGTCGCCCTGCCCGCCTGCGCTTGTGCGCAATTGTCGAGTTTTGCCTGTTGGAGAGTTTTTCTTTTAGCGTACTCTAATGTGAAGTGCCGCAGTGACCTTCCGGGGGCGCCGAATGCTGATTGAGGAAAACGCTGCATGAAAGTGGGAGTGATTGGCACAGGGTACGTCGGTCTGGTTACCGGCGCCTGTCTGGCCCGGGTCGGCCATCGGGTGCGCTGCATGGACAACGACACCGCCAAGGTTGAGCGCCTCAAGCGGGGAATGATGCCCATCTATGAGCCTGGGTTGGAAGAACTGGTCCGCCAGGGCGTCGGGGAGGGGTTGCTGGAATTTACGGACGCTCTGGCTGCGGTTGTCGAGCATGCCGAAGTGCTGTTCATCACCGTCGGTACCCCTTCGCGTCCAGACGGATCGCCGGATCTTTCCGCCGTCCGGGCCGTGGCCCGCAGCGTCGGTCAGCATCTAGACGGACGCTACCGCGTCATTGTCAACAAATCGACCGTTCCGGTCGGTTCGGGCAACTGGGTACGGATGCTGGTCGAGGACGGCGCCCGCAAAACCGTGCCGGCCCTCACCGATGGCGGCGGTGCAGGTGCGCAGGCGGGTGAGCCCGACTTCAACATCGTCAGCAACCCCGAGTTCCTGCGCGAAGGCAGCGCCGTTTGGGACACCTTTCATCCCGACCGCATCGTCATTGGTGCTGAATCTGAGCGCGCCGAGCAGGTGATGCGCGAGCTGTACCGCCATTGGGTGAGCCCCGATGAGCCCGAGCGCGAGCCTGTGCCGCTGGTGGTGACCGATCTGGCCTCCGCCGAGATGATCAAGTACGCTGCAAACGCTTTTCTGGCCACCAAGATTTCGTTCATCAACGAGATCGCCAATATCTGCGAACGGGTCGGCGCCGATGTCTCGCGGGTGGCCCAGGCGATTGGTCTCGACAAGCGCATCGGCAACCAGTTTCTCAATGCCGGTGCCGGGTGGGGCGGCTCGTGCTTTCCCAAAGACGTCTCGGCCCTGGTAAGCACCGGCCAGGAATACGGCTACGAGTGCGCCCTGCTCAAGGCGACGCTGTCGGTCAACGACACCCAAAGAAAACGGATCATCGAGAAGCTGCAGCGAGAACTGCGCATCCTCAAAGGCCGGACAATCGCCATCTGGGGATTGGCCTTCAAGCCACACACCGACGACATCCGCAGCGCCCCGGCCCTGGAAGTGGCCAACCAGTTACTCAATTTAGGCTGCCGGGTAGTGGCCCACGACCCGGTGGTGACGGCCGCTCAAGCCCACAGCCAGGTACCGGATCTCCAGATAGCCGACAGTGCCCTCGGCGCTCTCGATCAAGCCGACGCCCTGGTGGTGATGACCGAATGGCCCGAGTACCCGCAATTCGACTTGGGTGAAGTCGGCCGCCGCTTGCGCGGGCGCGTGATTATCGACGGCCGAAACTGCCTCAAGCGCGAGATGGTCCAGGAAATGGGCCTGGTCTACGTCGGCATCGGTCGCTGAGGTGGACCGGGTGTCCAGGGTGCCCTAGCAGCGCCGCCGATCGGGGCTTGCTCCCGGCCCACCGACGGGTCCGCGGGGATTCTCCCAGTTGGTTCCGGGGCCACCCACGGCTCCCGGCGGGTTGCCGTCGCGGTCGCGCGCCGCATAATACCCGCGCCGGTCGGGGCTGCTACCCGGCCCGCCCGTCGGCCCAGGCGGGTTTTCCCAATTGGTGCCGCGCCCGCCTACCCGGCCCGGCGGATTGTTGTCGCGGTCCGCCGGTAGACACCGACGGCGGTCGGGGCTCGCCCCCGGTCCACCCGCAGGTCCGCGGGGGTTTTCCCAGTTGGTCCCCGGTCCGCCTACCCGACCCGGCGGATTGTTGTCGCGGTCCGCGGCCGAGGCTGCACCGACCATCAGACCGAAAGCAAGGGCGCAGGTGATACCGCCAACGGCAGCCGTCCGGATGTAACCGCGTACTTTGTCCAGCATTGGAAAGGCTCCTTCGCACAAATGATATCTACCTTCTTTCGATGCTAGGCACTGCCCTGGGGTTCAAACATCGGTCCGGCGATATATACGCGAAGCAGCAAAATATCTTTCGTCCGCGCCACCGACAAACGGCGCGGCAAGCCGTTGACAAACCGCTGGCGATCGCTTATCGACTGTTCTGGCCTAACGGGCGTAGTCCTGCAATCCCTGGGCAATGGCGTCGGCGATCAGTTCCTGATACTCAGGCTGCTGCAACTGAGCGCGCTCCTCGGGATTGGTCAGAAACCCCACCTCCAGCAACACCGCAGGTACGGCGTTGTGGCGGGTTACATAGAGACCACGCACCCGCACGCCGCGATCGGGCTTGCCGGTGCGCTCGACCAGGCGGCGGTGCAGCACGTAGGCGAGGCGGGCGCTTCGGGAATGGGTGTAGTAGGTCTCGATGCCCTGGATATCGCCGCGGCTGGGCATCGTGTTGACGTGAACGCTCACGAAAATATCGCCCTGGGTCGCCTTGGTGATGTCGACGCGCTCGCCCAGCGAGATGAACGTGTCGTCGGAGCGCGAGAGGATCGTGTAGTAGCCGGCGGCGCGCAGCTTATTGTTGAGCCGGCGGACGATGGCGAGGTTGAGGTCTTTTTCGCGCACCCCCTCGCGCATGGCGCCGGGATCTTTGCCGCCGTGCCCGGCGTCGAGGACGATACGTCGGCCGCTGCCGTTGGGCAGCGGGTCGTAGGTATCAGGGACGGGGCTCGTCGGTGTGGTGCTGCGCCGGTACAGAGGCACCAGCACCCGGCGCCGCTCGCCGTCGAGCGGCCTCGGATCGCCCACCCGCGTGCCGGGCAACACCCGCACCAGCGCCACCACCGTGCGATCGTCGACCTGGCGAATGTTGAGGTTGTCGATGGGGCTGGCGGCGTCGATGAGCGGTCCGGAGAAGTTGGCCGGTAGCTGCGCAGGGCTGAAGACAATCCGAAATTCGTTGGGATTTTCCCAGTTGGTCTCCAGCCGTGGCGGCAGGTCGCTGTTAAACACCAGCCCCTCGGGGGTCAATTGGGCCGATTGCAACGACACTTTCTCGCCGGTGGGAGCCGTGGCGGCGGGCGCAGAACCGGCCGGGCGGATAAGCACCCCGCCCAAATCGGCGCTGTAGCGCGCTTCCCAGGCATTGGCCGCCCCTGCCCCCAGATCGAGCACCACTCTCACCAGCGGCGGGTCGTCTTGAAATTGACCGGTGCGCAGGCGGGTGACGCCCTGCTGGTTGACGGCCAAATTGCGCTCGACAAAATTCTTGGCCAGTTCAGCCTCTTCAATATCGACGACGACGCGCGGCGGTTGCTCCTCCAGCAGCCGGGCGTCGGAGCGCACGTAGCCGCCCGTTTTGACCAAAAATCCTTCGGGGCGCACCTCGATGCCGCCTACCAGGACCCGGCGACCGACCGCAGGCGGCATCGTCGTCAGCGGCGGCGCGACCACCGGCGGCGCGCTCGGGGCGCTTGGCGGCGGCGGCGGCACGTTCGGCAGCAGTTGCACCAGCCATTGGTCGGGGGCCACCTGGCGCACGCGCACCTGCTCAGGCTGCAGCTGCGGGCCATCCTCGGCCAGTTCCATCACCATGCGCGCCGTCTGCGGGTCGAATTGCCCGGCGCGCACGAAGCGCACCGGACCGCTGCGCACCGACGCGTCCGAGGGCGCGAACACATCGGCCCCCGGCAAATCGACAACAACCCGTCGGGGTTTTTCGACAATCTGAATGCGCGGTTGCACGCTGCCGCGGGTAAAAAATGAAAGCTGCTGAGCCTGGGAGTCGAATTGCCAGCCGGTCAGTTGCGGCATCGCCAGGGCGGTGGAGCAGCAGGCAAGACAGGATGCCCAGGCGAGGGCGCTGCTTGCAGACCACAGTACAACCCGTTTGTTCCTCACACGCCGTGCCAAAATTTTTAATTACTATAGCAACTCTTGGCGTGTTTTCTGTTGCGATCGAGCGTATTTTTTGGCAGCAACCGCTCAATAAATGCTTCCCCCCGGTCCCTGTCCGGTCATTCCGCCCTCGCGGGCATCGGCACCGCCTCGAAAGCGATCTGAACCAACGGGCCGCCGGGTTGCGCGAAGCGGTTCGGGCAACCCGGCAGAGAACACCCCGGACGAAGAAGCGGCCCCGCAGGTTCCGGTCGAGGTCGGGGGGATGGAGAATACTTTGGGTATATATGGCGAAGCGGGGTGCTGGGGCGGACGCGCGGCACCCCTTGCTCTACCTGCAACCGACGCTCGCCGGGCGCGCCGAAGTGCACACGCGAAAGAAACATCGCGACCGATGCCCTGGTTGCAACAGGGAAAACGGACGGCGGGGGTTCTCGCTCCCCGGCGGGTCAGCAGCCTCCGGCTGTCGCGGGCGGCTTGCCGACAGGGTTGAATCCGGTGGGCCGGCTCGGTACACATTGCCAGTAACACAACGCCGGCTGCTGCCTCGAAGGCCGTTTTTCGAGCCGGGTTCACTGGAAGCGGTAGTCGGGGTCGTGGGTATCCGGCAACTGGCCCTGGGGGATCTGGGTATCGGCAATCTGCCCCAAGCCCCAGGCGATGATCGCTTTCAAAACAGGCCGCAGGCTTTTTCCTTTGTCGGTGAGTTGATAGTTCATTCGACGAGAATGGCTGCTGTAGGGCTGCTTTTGCACCAGGCCCAGTTCATCGAGCAGCTTGAGGCGGTTTGTCAAAATATTCGTCGAGATCCCTTCGGGGGATTCTAAAAACTCCTCGAACCGTTGCTTTCCGAGGAACATCATGTCCCGGATAATCAGCAGCGTCCAACGATCGCCGATCAAATCCAAGGTACGGGCAATCGGGCAAAAAGAGCGTCTTGGTTGGCTCATGGCTCGGGGCAGTGGCTGATTACTTGCATTTTACAAGCCAGGCCTGCTAGGCTGCGCACTAACTTGCAAATTAAAAGTTAAGAGGCAAAACCGATGGGCGCGTTGAAAGGCAAGCATGTCGTGGTGGTCGGTGGCAGCCGCGGCGTCGGCCGGGTCATTGTCGAAGCGGCGATCGCCGCAGGCGCCCGTGTGCTCGCGGTCGCTCGGGGGCAGCACTGGAGCGAGTGCTCGGTGAACTCGCGGTTCATCCCGGCAAAACTCGCGGCGCCCACCGGTTGACATCCCCCACCGCTGACCTTACATTGTGGGTAGTTGAGAATAAATAGCAGCAAGACCCAGCCGCATCCGAGGAAAGCGTCGCCAGATATGGAATTTACGAAAGCGCCGGAGTGTGCCCAACTCGTCTCTGTGCATCCCTGGGAACGGACGATGGTCCAGCAACGCCTCGAAGACCTTGGCATTCGCACACAAGTTTCAGCGCAGGGCCAACTGCTGGCCCTGGTGGAACCGGGAGAAGCGGGTATCCAGCAGGCCCGCCAGATTCAGTCGGTGCTGTTTCGCTTTCGCGGTCGGCGCGGCGACATGATCGACTGGCTGGAGAGTTGCTGGGTTTGCTGTTAGTCCGAAGATTTCCCACAGCTGTCCTGTAGCCTCCGGATTGCGCCCCGAGATTATTGTCCGCAACACCTATGCATGATACATAGGTGCAATTGCAGGATGTCGGTAGGTGAAGCGGGGGTGGATACTGGCAGGAACGGCGGCTTGGATAGTGGCAGCGCCGAACGTTGCGTTCGCTCAGGGTGAAGATTTCTGGTCCGGACCGACTCAAATGGTGGCCGTTGACGCCGTGTCGGGCCTGGAGCATGTGGAGCCCGAAAGTTGGGCTCGCCGGGCTTTGAGTACCCTGGCCCGAGGCAAGTTGCTGCAGGGGGTGCCCGGGCTTCTGCTGCAAGGGGAAAGGCCCCTCAACCGTCTGGAGTTTGCCGCGGCCCTGGCCGCGGCCCTCGATGCCTTGGACACTCTGATCGTTGGCGGCGAAGAGCATTTGACCCATACGGATCTGGCAGTGCTCGGACGGTTGCAGGCGGATTTCGAGCCGGAATTGGCACTGCTGCGCGTCCGGACCGCAGCACTGGAGGCAAAAGCCAGCAATCTGGAGGCGAACCTGTTTTCGCCCACCACCAAGCTCGACGGCTCGGTGGTGCTTGCCCTCACCGGCGGGGGTGGGGGGGCGGGCAGCCGCACGCCCGCGTCGTCGAACAGGGGGCGGTGCTCGCCACGGTCATGCCGGAGGCGATCCGCAACAGCACCAACGACGCTTACGGCATCAACGCCGAGTGGGCGATCACCCCCCGCTTCGCTCTGTTTGGGCGCTACGGCCTTGCGTCTACCCAGGTAAACGCCTTCGACGGGTACGCTTTCTCGGGGGTGCGCTCCAACACCTGGCACGTCGGCTTTGCGCTACCGAATCTTTTTGCCCCCGGCAACAACCTGAGCGTCGCCTACGGCCAGCCCGTCCGCGTTTTTGCCGGCACGGCTGCGGGTCTTGCTACTGCCGGCCTGACCACGTCCCTGGTCCCGAGCGGCACGGAGGGCAATATCGAAATTTTCTACCGCCTGCGGCTCAACGATTCGGGTGAGCCTCACCCCGGATCTGCAATTCATCGTCCAGCCCGTGCATTCGCGCAACTCCAACGGGCTTGCCGTCGGTACTTTGCGGGCTGTCTTCGAATTTTAAGGACACCGGTGCGCGAAGCGTTCGGGCCAGGGGTGCGGCGGTCGCCACCGCCGCCGCGGGTGCCGAAATGTACACCGTTGAGCGCGTCGCCACCGCTGCGGGCTGCCGCATGAATCAACGAAACTGATGCCAGGTAGGATGTAGAGTCCTAGGTAGAAGAAATGGGAAGATCGTGCGAAAGTATTTCAACAGGTAAACTGGCGGGGGCCACGAACGCGGGTCCTTTACCGGCTGGATGGCGAGGTACGGCTGCGGGAGTTGCGCAGTGAACTTGGGGTTTTACAACGTCGATGGGCGGATCTGGGGATTTGCAGAGCCCCACGACATCATGCCTGTACCGTTGCCTCTGGCGATGACCAGCGCCGGGCTGATCGTCAATTTTTTTGGGGAATCGGCGGAAGTTTGGGAGCGCAAGGGTTGGGGGCGACCGGTATACCTGCCCTACCGGCCCATCGGCGGCGGCGGTCTGGTGGTCATTGACGCGCTGCCCGTCGAATGCCACCCGCCGGGCTTTGTCCCGGCGCTGCCCTTACCCGTGCGCGATCCCGGCTGAAGATCCATGGGCGGCCAGATAGGCCCGCCAACCGCCAAAGCTGCTAATGTCCGGCGCACTTGCTAAGGCGTAACTTTCGCACAGAAAACCCTTCACCTGTTCCCCGTCTTCAAGCAGCAGCGTGCCGATCCCAAGGGGCGGCGGGATGTTGGCCACGAAACGGCCGAACCCTGCGGCGGGCAGCTGCCAGACTTCCAGTTCGATAGCCGCACCGTTGCCGTCGTCGGTGCGCACCAGCCCGGGCTTCGGAACTTTTTCACCAACGAGGGCAAACAGCCGGTAGTACGCAGCCGTCCGGCAGGTGCGCACCAGCGCACCGCCTAGATCGGTGAGTTGGTGATTGAGGGGCTGGCCGCTCAGGTGGGCGCCCACCACCGCGATCTGGATCCCGTGAGCCGCTGGGGCTGCTATGGGCTCGGGGGTGGGCACCGGGTGGCCGGTTGCGCCGAGTGTCGCCCCCGGCCAGGGGTAGAAGATGCCCCCCAGTCGGCAGAGCAGGGTCTCTTGCCAGGCGGGGGCGACGAAGGTGATCCCCGTGGGCAGACCGGCTTTGCCGGGGCCGCTCGGGACGGAGAGCGCACACAGATCCAGCAGGTTGACGAAGTTGGTGTAGAGGCCCAGGTTGGCGTTGAGGGCGATGGGATCGCGCTCTACTTCGGCGACGGTATAGATCGTGCCGGTGGTCGGGATGGCCAGGACGTCCATCTGCTGCCACTGCCCTTCGCTCAGGCGGTGCAACCCGGCAAGGCGGTAGGCGGCTTTGTAAGCGCTCACCGCGTCGTAGCGCGCCCCACCCGCGATGATCTCGTACACCACCGGATGGACGGATTCCGGTTCGCGCTCTAGAAAATCGCCCACCGCCGCGAGGCGTTCGGCCACCCACGGCCCGCCGTAGAGCATCCGGGCGGTGTCGGCGAACGGCCCGAAATCGATGGTGAGCAGTTCGCAGCCCAGGGCTTCCAGCCGAGCGAGGGCCGCGCGGTAGCGACCCTGCGCCGCGCGGTCGCCAAAAAATTCGAGATAGTCGGTCTCGGGCACTCCGACGCGCAGGTGGTCCAAAGACGGAGTCTCGACGCCGGGCGCCGGGCGCGAAAACGGATCGTCCGGGTCAAAGCCCGCCGCCACCGACAATACCGCTTCCGCATCCTCGCAAGTCAGGGCGAAGATCGACACGCAATCGAGGCTGCGCACCGCCGGCACCAGACCGCGGGTGCTCAAAAGACCCCGGGTGGGCTTGAGCCCAACGGTGTTGGTGAAGGCGGCCGGAACCCGCCCCGACCCGGCGGTGTCGCTGCCCAGGGCAAAGCTCACCAGCCCCGCCGCCACCGCCACCGCCGAACCCGCACTGGAACCGCCGGGCAGGTAGCGGTGGTCGAACGGGTTGCGGCAGACGCCGTAGGGCGTGCGGGTGCCCACCAGGCCGGTGGCGAACTGATCGAGGTTGGTCTTGCCGACCGGGATTGCCCCGGCGGCCATCAGCCGCTCGACAACCGGAGCCGTCCTTTCAGGCCCGTAGGCAAAACCGGGGCAGCCGGCGGTGGTGGGCACCCCGGCCAGATCGAGGTTGTCCTTGACGGCAAAGGGCACCCCGTAGAGCGGCAGGCCTGCCGGGTCGCGACCTGCCAAGGTGCGGGCTCCCTCCAGCACCCGCTCCATCGGCAGCAGGTGAATCCAGACGGCCGGATCCGCGTAGCGGGAAATGCGCTCGTAGACCTCGGCCACCACCCCTGCGGGCGTGGCCTCCCCCGACCGGTAGCGCGCCGCCAGCGCCCGCAGGTCGAGACTCCAGGACAGCGAAGGCATCGGCAACTTTCCAAACGCAAGTGCAGCCTATCTTGCCCGGCCGGACCCATCGGCAAGCGTAGCCGCCGATACACCGCCCGGCCTGTGCTCCTGATAAGAGTGTCCAGTAAAAACCAGCTTCTAGGGTTCCGGTCCCGCTCCTGCGGTGGGACGGCTGGTCCGAGAGGAGCAGCCGGTCCGACAGCAGGGCCGGTCACACGGCGGGAGAAAAGCCCGGGAGAGCACCGCAGCAAGCTTTGCTGCCGGAAGTTTCCCGGGCTTTGTGGTTTGTTAAGAAGGAGGAGCCGATGGTTGCGACGGCGGACAACGGGATCGACCCAGGACTGGTCACCTGGGAGGAGACCGTGCCCGGGGGTGCCTACTGGTCGCGCAGGATCAAACGGGCCACCACGCTGCGGATTGTCGATCTCGAAGGCGGGCAGGGGATTTCGCTGTTGTGCTACAACGCCGACAACCCGATCGAGCGCTATAACGCGGCCGACACGGTCAAGATCCAGTTCGGCATCTGTCTGGGAGTCGGCAAGGTGCTCTACTCCGACATGGGGCGGGTGCTCTTTTCGATCACCGGCGAGACGACCGGCGGCGCCTTCGACACCCTGGGCGGCGCGAGCAATCCAGCCAGCAGCACCCAGAAGTACGGCGAGGGCGACTGGCGCAATACGCGCTCAAATTTTATCAACGCGCTGGCCAAGCACGACCTGGGCAAAAAGGACATCATGCCCAACCTCAACCTGTTTGCGCGGGTGGCGGTGGAGGAGGACGGCGGGCTGACTTTCCAGGAGCGTTCCAAAGCGGGCAGCACCGTCGATCTGCGCGCCGAGATGAACGTATTGGTGGTGATCTCAAACACGCCCCACGTCCTGCACCCGAGCCCGACATACCAGCCGACGCCCATCCGGGTGGTGGTCTGGAACTCGCCCCCCCCCGCCCCGGGCGATCCGTGCCGCACGGGCTGCCCCGAGGCGGTTCGCGGCTTTGAGAATACCAACGCGCTGTTTGTCTAAAGGAGGTTGGTCATGGTAGCGACAGCTTTGCAGGGGATCGATCCCCAACGGGTGGTCTACGACGAGGTGCTTGCGGCGCGCAGGCCCTGGTCCCACGTCGTCGAGCAGGGGCAGATTCTGCGCATCGTCGATCTGGGGGGCAACCAGGCGGTCGATTTTTTGGTCTACAACGCTGCTGATTACTCGGAGCGCTACAGCGCCCCCGACACGATCCGCCTGCAGGGGAATATCTTCCTCACCACCGGCAGCCGCCTCTATTCCAACGACGGCGGGGTGCTGATGACGATCGTGGGCGACAGTGTCGGCCGCCACGACACCTCCGGCGGCGCCTGCAGCTGCGAGAGCAACTCTGTGCGCTTCGGGCTGGATAAAAAGTATCAGCACGCCTGTGTCGAGAATTTCCTCGCGGCCCTCAGCCGCTACGGTATGGGCAAGCGCGACCTGGTGAGCAACATCAACTTTTTTATGAACGTGCCGGTGAGCCGCGACGGCACGCTCGAAATCGTGGACGGCATCTCCGAACCCGGCAGCACGGTCGATCTGCGCGCCGAGATGGACGCGCTGGTGGTGATCTCCAACTGTCCCCAGATGAACAACCCCTGCAACGGCTACAATCCGACGCCCATCCGGCTGGTCATCTGGGCTCCGCCCGCGCCTGACCCCTGCCGCTAAACTTACCTACCCGACGACGACGTTCGCATGTTCGACAAAGTCTTGATTGCCAACCGGGGCGAAATCGCCTGCCGCATCCTGCGCACCCTCGATCGGCTGGGGATCGCCTCGGTGGCGGTGTACTCCGAGGCGGACACCTACGCCCCCCACGTCCAGGGAGCAGGCGAAGCGATCCTGATTGGCCCCGCCCCGGTGGCCCAGAGCTATTTGCGCTACGAGCGGATTTTAGAAGCGGCCGTCGCCAGCGGTGCCCAGGCTATCCACCCGGGCTATGGTTTTTTGAGCGAAAGCGCCGAATTTGCCGAGGCGTGCGAGCGCGAGAATATCGTCTTTATTGGACCCACCCACACCCAGATGCGCCGCTTCGGGCGCAAACACACCGCCCGCGCTCTGGCGGCCGAAAACGGCGTAGCGCTGCTGCCGGGGACAGGGTTGCTTGGCGATCTTTCTGAAGCGCACCGGCAGGCGGCGGCGATCGGCTACCCGGTGATGCTCAAGAGTACGGCGGGTGGAGGCGGGATTGGCCTTGCCCTCTGCCGCAGCGAAGCAAAACTCACCGAATCGTTCCAGGCTGTGCAACGGCTCAGCGAAAACAACTTCCGCGACGGCGGCGTGTACCTCGAAAAGTACGTCGAGCATGCCCGGCATCTGGAGGTGCAGATCTTCGGCGACGGCGAGGGAAGGGTGATAGCCCTGGGTGAGCGCGACTGCTCGATCCAAAGGCGCAACCAGAAGCTGATCGAGGAGACCCCGGCCCCCGGTATTTGCGAGACGCTGCGCGAACGGCTTTGCGAAGCGGCGGTGCGCCTGGGGCAGGCGGTCCACTACCGCTCGGCGGGGACGGTGGAATTTATCTACGACGCCGAGGCGGAGGCGTTTTATTTTCTGGAGGTGAACACCCGCCTGCAGGTGGAGCACGGCGTCACCGAGGCAGTGGCGGGGATCGACCTGGTCGAGTGGATGGTGCGCCTTGCAGCAGGCGAGCGTGCCTTTCTGGAGGCGTACCAGCACCGGCCCCGGGGGCATGCCGTCGAGGTGCGGCTCTACGCCGAGGACGCGGGCCGCAATTTTCAGCCCAGCACCGGCGCACTCACCGAAGCGGTCTTTCCGGCCGTGCGCTGCGACAGCTGGGTGGAGCGGGGCACGGAGGTGACACCCTACTACGACCCCCTGCTCGCCAAGCTCATCGTCCGGGGCGAATCGCGACCCGAAGCGCTCGCAAGTTTGCAGGCCGCCCTCGCGGATACCCGCATCGCCGGGGTCGAGACCAATCTTGACTACCTGCGCCAGATCCTCACGGACGCCGATTTTTTGGCGGGCAACCTGAGTACCCGCTTCCTGCAAACTTTTCACTACGCGCCGCTTACCGTCGAGGTGCTGGAGCCCGGTACCCACAGCACCATCCAGGACTACCCGGGGCGCACCGGCTACTGGAACATCGGCGTGCCTCCCTCCGGACCCATGGATCCGCTCGCCTTCCGCCTCGCCAACCGCCTGGTGGGCAACCCCCCCGAGGCGGCCGGGCTCGAATGCACCGCCCTCGGCCCGACCCTACGTTTCCACACCGCCGCGGTGATCTGTTTGTGTGGTGCCGCGATGGACGCCCGGATCGACGGCGAACCCGTTTCCTACTGGTGCGCCGTGCCGGCGGCGGCAGGCAGCACCCTGCGCCTGGGGGCCGCCACCGGCCCCGGCTACCGCACCTATCTGGCGGTCCGGGGCGGTTTTGCTGTACCTGAGTACCTGGGCAGCAGGGCGACCTTTACCCTCGGACAATTCGGCGGCCACTGCGGCCGGACGCTGCGCACCGGCGATGTGCTCCGGTTGGTGCGGCCTGCCGCAGGGGGAGGAGCCCCGCCGCCACTTGCTGCCGCCCTCATCCCCGAATACTATTCTGACTGGGAAATTGGCGTGCTCTACGGTCCCCACGGGGCGCCGGACTTTTTTGCCGACCGGGATATCGAGACATTTTTTGCCACCGCCTGGGAAGTTCATTACAACTCGGCGCGCACCGGCGTGCGGCTCATCGGCCCCAAACCCATCTGGGCGCGGGCCGACGGCGGCGAAGCGGGATTGCACCCGTCGAACATTCACGACAATGCCTACGCGGTGGGCACGGTCGATTTCACCGGCGACATGCCGGTCATCCTCGGTCCCGACGGCCCGAGCCTGGGAGGCTTCGTCTGCCCGGCCACTGTCGCCCGGGCAGAACTGTGGAAAATCGGCCAACTCAAACCGGGCGACACCGTTCGCTTCCGGCGGATGGGTTTTGCCGAATCGCTGCGCCGCGAACAAGCACAAGATCTGGCCGTCGAAACACTCTCAGGTCCGAAACAGGCTCCGCCCGCTCCGGCCGAAGCGGATGACCCGGCCGTGTTGCACGCCATTCAGGCCACTGCGGAGCAAATCGCCGTCGTCTACCGCCAGTCGGGGGACAAGTACCTGCTCATCGAGTACGGCCCGCCGGTGCTCGATCTCAATTTGCGCTTCCGGGTGCACGCGCTGATGGAGTGGCTGCAGGCCAACGCCTTGCCGGGCATGCTCGAACTCACCCCCGGTATCCGCTCGCTGCAGGTGCACTTCGACGGCCGCATCCTGCCGCGCGAAAGGTTGCTGGAGGTTCTGACCGCCGCAGAGTCGCAACTGCCCCCGATCGAGGCCATGGAGGTTCCCACCCGGATACTGCACCTGCCTTTGTCCTGGGAGGACGAATCGACGCTGCTCGCCATTCGCAAGTACATTCAGTCGGTGCGCAAGGACGCCCCCTGGTGCCCGAGCAACATCGAATTTATCCGCCGCATCAACGGGCTTAAAAGTATTGACGAGGTGAAGCGCATCGTCTTCGAGGCGAGCTACCTGGTATTGGGCCTGGGCGATGTCTATCTTGGAGCCCCCGTTGCTACTCCCATCGACCCGCGCCACCGCCTGATCACCACCAAGTACAACCCGGCGCGCACCTGGACGCCTGAGAACGCCGTGGGCATCGGCGGTGCGTATCTCTGCATCTACGGCATGGAGGGGCCGGGGGGCTACCAGTTCGTGGGCCGTACCGTCCAGGTCTGGAACCGCTACCGGCACACCGCCGATTTTACCCGGCCCTGGCTGCTGCGCTTTTTTGATCAGATCCGCTTCTATCCGGTCACCGGGCCGGAACTGTTGCGCCTGCGCGAAGATTTTCGCCACGGCCGCGCGAAACTCGAAGTGAGCGAAGCCATCTTCAGCCTGAAACAGTACAACGACTTTCTAGCCGAGATCGCCCCGGAGGCCGCGGCCTTTAGAGCGCAGCAGCAGAGGGCCTTTGCCGAGGAGCGCGAGCGGTGGCGCGAGGCGGGCGAATTTGCCGCCGTCGCCGAAGATCCGGCTATTGCGCCGTCTGCCGCCGAGGAGTACACACTGCCCGCCGGAGCCTGCGCGGTGAGCGCCCAGCTCTCGGCGAATGTCTGGCAGATTGCCGTTCAACCGGGAGAGCCGGTCGCCGCCGGTGATCCCCTGGCGATCCTGGAGTCGATGAAGATGGAATTTGTCGTCACCGCTCCTATTGCCGGTACAGTCCTCGCCGTGCTGTGCGCCGAAGGCCAGCTGGTCAGCAGCGGCCAGACGCTCGTAGTCGTGCAGCCTTCCCAGTCCGTGCCGCCGTAGTGCCTGTACATCCGAATAGTTGTTATTTTATGTACCATTCTCCAGAGGAAAACCAATGACCGCTATCCAACCACCCCGCCCAAAAACCTACGCACTGCCCGCAAACTATTACACTGACCTCGAGATCTACCGGCGCGAGCTGAAGACGATCTGGCGTTCCACCTGGCAGTGGGTGGGCCGCCTCGAAGACCTGGCCAACCCCGGCGACTATCTGACGACGGTCCTGGGCGAAGAACCGATCTTCGTGGTCAAAAATGCCGAGGGCGAACTTCTGGCGATGCACAACGTCTGTCCGCACCGGGGGGCGAGGCTGCTCCCCCAAAAGCAAGGCAGCTGCAAGTTCCTGCAGTGCCCCTACCACGCCTGGACGTTCGATCTGAGCGGCAAATTGCTCGCGGTGGCCCAGCCGGGTTGGTTTCCGGATCTGGACAAATCGGCCCTGCGGCTTGCCGGGGCGCGGGTGGACGGTTGGGGCGGCTTCGTGTTCGTCAATCCCGACCCGCAAGGAGAGTCCCTCGCCGAGTACCTGGCGGGAGTGCCCGATTATCTGAACCAGTACGGCCACCGCTGGGAGGATCTGCGCCAGGTTGCCCACCTCACCCGCGAGGAGCCAATCAACTGGAAGTTTCAGATCGAAAACTTCGTCGAGGACTACCACTTTGCCACCGTCCACGCCGAGACGCTCGCCCCGCTCTACGACGTGCAGGGCATCGGCACTATCCCCACCGGCCGCCACATCAATATTCCCGTCCCCTACGCGGCTGAGTGCCCCCCCAAAGACCCCCAGCGCCGCCGCTGGCAGGCAGGCGGAATCTCCTACCAGGGCTTTATCTTTCCGAATATCACCTACGGCACCTCCGCCGGCACGGTCTTCTTCTCGCGCTATATCCCACTTGGCCCGACGCTCACCCGCTTCGAGGCATTTATCTATCAGACGCCCGCCCAGCACGCCGCCGAACCGTACATCGGCGAGGCCGGTCCGAGCAAAGTGGGCCAGGAGGATACCGACGTGTGTGTGCTGCTGCAGGAGGGCGTGCGCTCCCGCGCCTACCAGATAGCGCACCTGGCCGAGGAGCACGAACTGGGGATCAGCCACTTCTACAGCGCGGTGCGCGCTTACCTGGGGTAGGGGCGCCCGTTGGCGGCCGACTTTTCTGTGAGGAGTAAGTATGCAAACTTTGGCAGACGTGGTGATTGTCGGAGGCGGCATCCTGGGGGTAGCCGCCGCCTGGGCTCTGGCCGAGCGCCGCTTCAAAGTCGTCCTGTTGGAAGAAAGATCCTTGAGTGCCGGTACGACCGGCTGCACCTTCGGCTGGCTCAACGCCACTGCCAAGACTACCGACTGGACCTATCACCGTCTCAACGCCCGGGGGATGGCGGTCTACACAGAACTGGAGGCGCGCTGGGGCCGTGAGGCGTTAGGGATGCGCGGGGGCGGCTATCTCGCCTGGGTTGGCGGGGATGACGCACAGGCGGTCGACCGCCTGTGCGATCAGATCCGCCGGTTGCAGCAGTGGGACTACCCGGCGGAGTTGCTCGAACTCGACACCATGCAGCTACTCGAACCGCAAGTACGCTTTCCCTCCACGGCCCTGGGGCTATTTGCCCCGGCGGATCGGTGGGTAGAAGCGCCCGTACTCGCCCGCTTTTTCGCCGGGCGGGTGCGTTCGCTGGGTGGGGAGATCCGGGAGAACTGTCCTGCTCTTGCTTTTCGGTACGATGCTACCGGGCGTCTGGCTGCCGTGATGAGCTCGCAAGGCGAAATCACCGCCGCGAGAGCGGTGCTGGCGGGCGGCATTCACCTGCCGACACTGGTACGCATGGCCGCCCGCGATCCGCTCGACAGCGAGCGCTTCGCGGTGCGGCGGGTGCCGGGGCTGTTGGTCCAGACCCCGCCCGGGTCGGCGCTGGGGCTTATCGAGCGCCTGGTGGAGCCCCTCGACGGCAGCGGTCTGCACCTGCGGCCCACGCCCGCGGGGGGAGTGATGCTGGGGGCCGACGGCATCGACGAGCGGCTGGGAGACGTGGCGCCGGGCGAGGAGCCTCTGGCCCTGGCAGCCGAACTGTTGCGGTCGGCTGCCAGGCATCTCAAAGCCCTAGACGCTCCCGGTCTGGCGGCGCGCTCACAGATCGGCGTGGGTGTGCGGCCTGTGCCCGCCGACGGCTTTCCGATCGTCGGGCCGCTTGCCAGTGCCCCAGACGTCTACGGAGTGGTCACCCACAGCGGCATCACCCTGGCACCGCTTCTGGGCCGGTTGCTCGCCGAGGAAATCGCCACCGGCCGCTGTCCGGATCTGCTCGAACCTTACCGGCCGACTCGCTTCGTCGGGGCGGCGGTGCACTAGGTTCTGCCGAAATATGGGCCGAGGGCGCTCACCAAGGGAGCAAAAATGCTTTCCCCATGGCCATCCTCACCCTCGACGCGGATCACAGTCCGTGGTCTCACTGAGCGTTCCTTTTTCAGGTGAGAACCGGCTGGGAAAACCATCACCTCAGTATCAGTTCATGGTCGTGCTCCTCAGCCATCTTTTTCAGACGTACCCGATCAACCTTGCCGGTGGCATTCAGTGGCATCTCCGGCAGCACCACAATCTCCTCGGGAGCTTTGTAGCCAATGCGCTGATGCGCGAAGCGGATCAACTCCTGACTGGTCGGCCGCTTCGCGCCTTCCCTGAGCGTGATGTAGGCTCGGACATTCTCACCGTGTACGAGGTCATGCACACCCACAACTCCGGCGCTTTCAACAGCGGCGTGCTCGAGTAGAGCTTCCTCAACCTCCTGGGGAGAGACGTTCGAAGCATCGTGCACGATGATCTGTTTCTTGCGTCCGCAGAACCAGAGGTAGCCCTCGGCATCGACTCGCATGACGTCCCCCGTATCGAGCCAGCCGTCCTGAAGCGTGACTTTGGTTGCCTCCGGAGCATTCCAGTATTCCACCATGTTGCTCGGACTCTTGACCCACAGCCTCCCTTGCTGACTCTGGGCAACCTCGACACCGCCTTCATCGCGAATTGACATAGAGAATCCCGGAAAGGGGCATCCTACAGAGCCTGGCTTGTTCACTCCCAACGGAGGGTTGACGGCAGCGAAGCCAATCTCGGTCATGCCATAGCTCTCGTCGATGCACAAACCCGTGAGGTCAGCGAACTCCTGCTCGAGTCTTGCTGCGACCTTATCGCCTCCGGATAAACAGAGCTTCAGAGAGGCAAAGTCCTTGCGAGCAGCACCGTGGTCGCACACCAGGGAAAACAGCGCTGCTGGGAGCATGACCAGAATCGTTGGCCGCTCATCGCGCAGGAGCGGCAGGAGTTCACAAGCATCAAAGGTCCGCGCGACGATAACGCGGGCACCGGCCGCGAGAGCAGCCAGCGAACTCAAGGACCCACCGATGTGGGAAAGCGACGAACCCGGAAGCATTATGTCCTGAGGCGTTAGCTCCAAGCCCTGAATTGCACTCGCAACCATCCAGCCAAAGCTGGCGAACGAGTGCGTGACTCCCTTAGGTAACCCAGTGCTCCCTGAGGTGAAAAAGATAAAGGCTGGGTCATCCGGTGCTGGTGATGGTAATTCTAAGTTGCCGGGCTGGCGATCGCAGAGCGTTTCAAAACTGGAACTCCGTTCGTCCTTCGCCCCGTAACTGATCACACCTAGCGGTAGCTTTCCTGCCAGCTTGCTGGCGGCAATATCGTCATCGCGCTCGGCATGAGCAAGCAGAAGCGAGGCACCGGAGACCTCAAGGGCGTGGTCGATCTCTGGAGGTACATAGCGATAGTTGAGTGGAGTGGCCACAAGTCCTGCCTTGAGGCATGCGAGATAGTGAAGTACCAAGGCGGTTCGGTTCGGCATTAGTGAAGCCACCCGGTCTCCGGACTGCAAGCCGAGACTGAGCAGGTTGGCCGCGAGCCGATCGGTCACCTGGTCAAGGTCTCGCCAAGTCCAACGAGCCTCAAGCGAAATCAGCGCTGGCTTATCTGGTGACGCCTCAACGACTCGACGCAGAAGAGTGGGTAAATGGATTGGGTGTTCGAGCGCTGGTCCCGAAAATGGCATATTCCTCTCCCTATCTCTCACGAGAACAGATTTTGGATAAACGTGAACGCCAATCGCTCAAGCAGGGCTTGCAGCGGTCGCTGGAGTCCATGGCCGCCGCCAAGGCCGTTCAGCTCTCGGGGTCGATGCCCAGGGCGCGCAAACGCTCGGCCAGGCGTTGCGCTTGCGCTTCGGCTTGCTCGGCGCGCTGCCTTTCAAGCTCGGCGCGTGAGCTTTGGCTTTGGGCTTGTCGCTCGGCCGCTTCGGCGCGCTGCTGTTCTTGCTCGGCGCGTTGCTCGGCCGCTTCGGCGCGCTGCCGCTCCTGCTCGGTGCGCTGCCGCTCCTGCTCGGCGCGCACGGCTATCTCGCCGTAGCTCTCGAACGGCGTGCCGTCCGGCCGCCACAGCCGCAACCCGCCCCGCTCATCGAGCCCGAAGCGCACCCCCAACCTCGGGCTCACCCAGCCGGCCATCGCCTCGATGCCCGAAAGCCACCCGCCTTCGCGCACAAAACCGTCCAGGGTGCCACCCTCCGGATCATAAATGTAGTACTCCTCGACGCCGAAGCGCTGGTAAAACTGGAACTTGCGCGTCATCTCGGGGACGGTGTTGCCGGGGGAGAGCACCTCGAAGACCACCTGCGGCGCGACGTTCGCTTCGAGCCACTGCCGGTAGCTGCCGCGCTTGCCCTCGGGGCGACCGAAGGCGACCATCGTATCGGGCGCCTGGCACAACTGCGGATTGCCCTCTACCGGGTACCACAGCAAGTCTGCGGCCACGAACACATCCGGATCGCCCGCGAACAGCCACTCCAGACCCTCTTTGAGGTAAACAATCCAGCGGAACTGCTCGGTGTTGTCCGCCATCGGTTGACCGTCGGTGTCCGGATAGACGAGGGTGTCAGGTGCAAAAACCATGGCCCGTGCATCCACTGCTTGCCGCCATCTTAACAACGGACGACTGTTGTCAGCGGCCGTGTTCGCTCACCACCGACTGCTCGCCGGGCTCCACATTTTGAGGTGCCATTGAGGGGCGGCGCCGGGAAAAGGCGCTCGTTCCTGTGGGCAGACGCTCTTCCAGCCGGTTCCCACCAGCAGTTTGTTTGGGCTTGTCGCTCAGCCGCTGCCGCGCAAGCGCGGCACGGGCGGCTAGCTCAGCAGAGCCTGCTCAAACCGAATGCTGGTGTGCCCAACACCAACCTGTCCATCACTCTACAGACCCTCTGGATCGAGCCCCGCTGCTTTGAGCCGTTCATTCAGTTCCTGGACGCGTTGTTCGGCAAGTTCAGCCCGTTGCCGCTCCAGCTCCGCGCGCTGCTGCTCCTGGGCAATTTTTTCCGGCTGCGAGGGGATCCACCGCCCTTCACTGTCATACCAGCGCAACCACCGGCGCTCCCAATCGGCAAACGTCCCTGTCCACAATCCCAGACCAATTCCCAACTCGGCAATCCACAAGCGGCTATCCTGCTGCTGCTTGTAAAGCCCGTCTTCGAGCCGAAAGATCTGCAGCGTGTCCCCCACTCGGTCGAACAACACATAGTAGGGCACCTGCAACATCTGTTCGTACACCTCCCACTTCGAAGGCGGTTGGCGGCCACGCAGCGTCAAACCCTGGTCCTCTTCAATCGTATTGGGCGAGAGCAGTTCGACGACGATGACGGGCGAGCGCCCTTCCTGCCAGCGCACATAGCTGAGCCTGCCCCCTTCGATGAAGCGCGGCACACCCACCACCGCAAACCAGTCCGGACGCTTGTAGTACCTGGGGTTGCGCGGGTCGTAGTAGAGGTTTAAATCGGCGGCGGTGAACACCTGGTCCGGGGGCACGGCCAGCGGCCTGAAGGTTTGACTGAGCAGTTGGGGCTGCCAGTCGTGGAACTGATCCGGCAAACCAGGCTCCTCGGGGTTCTCACTCGGTAAATCGTACATCGTCGGCAAAGACAGGTCTGCCGAGCGAATCGGTAGCCCTGGTTTGAATGCGTTCATCGCTTCACCCAAGCAGCATGGTGACCTTCAGTCTATCTTTTCGCATCGCACGCACCCCCAGATTCAACCCCGCACACCTATGAACGCCAATTCCAGGCCGGTGAAGCGCGTGCTTATCGATCCGGTGCTCGTCAACCCCGAGGCAGGGGTGCGCCAGCAAACAATAGAGCATGGAAAAGCCCTGGTCGCTATCCCTGCTGGTAAACGGGTGATATTTTGTCCAAATCTTTTTTTCGTCGTCGGTTGCGTAGCGCCTGGCCCAGAAGTGCACGGCAGGACGTCTGATAAAGCTGTTCACCCGAATGATAATCGTGGCAGGCGTTCTCAAGTTGGGAGGAATGACGATGAGAACCTCGTACCGTCATCAATGTTCTCCCTCAACCCACACGATCTGGATCCGCACCCAGTGCTCTAAGCTGCTCTGCTAATCGCTCCACTCTCAACCGTTCCTGCTCTAACAAAGATTCTGCTTGGTCTGCCCGTTCTTCCCCTGTCAACAGTAAATCGCCCTGCCCATTCCACCACCGAAGCCAGGGAAGGTCTGCGTTTTGATAGTGCCCTTGCCAAATCCCTAGCTCCACACCTAACGGTTCAAAAGGAAAGTGTCCGCGCTCATTGGCTAGCAAAAGTCGGTAGTACCCATCCACCAGGTGGTAAACCTCGACGCTGGACTTGGCAGCCTCGTAAATGCCGTAGAACGGTACCCGAATGGCTTGCTCGTACACCCAAAACTTGCCCTCGAACGGGGTGCGATCGCGCTCTTCTTGACCATCGCCGGAGACAAATTCCAATACCACCAGCGGGGAAACAATTTCTTGCCACGCCGATTCAAAAATGAAGTGCAACGCTTGAGAGCCTTCCGCTGAGGGACTCATAGAGGTATCCTGACGTTTACTACGACAACCAGGAACCCCTATGAGCTTCAGCCAGCTTACCCTACCAGAGCG
>JAHHGR010000013.1 GCA_019359725.1 Aphanocapsa lilacina HA4352-LM1
AGAGCCGGGTATCGAGGACAGGGAAATCATCATTGGGCAAGGTGGACAGAAAGGTTTTGACAAGTTGCGGAAAATCGAGTAGCATCGGGGCAATTAAAAGGAATTGAACACAGTCCGAAGTTTACACTACTTCGGGCTGTTTTTGTAGGATCAATTCCTGACATTCAACACTTCTGAGCAAGTACATGTCGAAAGTCGCCGTTTTGGGAATGGGTGCGATGGGCTCGCGCATGGCCGCGGCGCTGCTGAGAGCAGACTATCAAGTCACAGTCTGGAACCGGACTCCGGACAAAACCGCTCCCCTGGTGGAAGCGGGAGCAAAAGCCGCCCAAACACCTCGGGCAGCCGTGGAGGAAGTGGATTTTGCCGTTTGCATGGTCCGCGACGATGCAGCCTCGCGCTCCGTCTGGCTCGACTCCGAGACTGGCGCCCTTGCGAGCCTGCCCGGTAGTGCCGTCGCTATCGAAAGCTCGACGCTGAGCGTCGCTTGGGTACAGGAGCTTGCCGGACACTTCCAGGCGGCTGGGAAGGCCTTGCTGGACGCCCCGGTGTCGGGCTCCCGGCCGCAGGCGGAGGCGGCACAACTGATTTATCTTGTTGGCGGCGCAGCCAGTGCGGTTACGAAGGCGGGATCGGTATTCAAGGCAGTGGGTGGGGCAGTCCACCACGCCGGACCCATCGGCAGCGGGGCTGCCGTCAAGCTCGCAATCAACGCCCTGCTGGGAGTACAGGTGGCGGCCATGGGCGAACTGATCGCACTGATGCGCCGTTGCGGGATCGACGAGGCCCGGGCTGCCGAAATGATTGGCTCGACCTCCGTTTGCAGCCCTGCGGCCAGAGGTGCCGCAAGTGCGATGGCAGCGCGCAATTACGCGCCCCTATTTCCAAGCGCGCTGATGGAGAAAGATCTCGGTTACTTGCAGGAAATGGCTGCAGAGCAAGGGGCGCGCGCGCCGCTGGCCCAAGCCGCCCGAAGCGTATTTGGCGAAGCGATGGGTCAAGGATACGGCGAAGACAACATGACAGGTGTGGTCCAGCTGTACTGGCAAGGACCATGAGCAGTGGTTGGAGACCAACGCAGCAGATGTTTAAGGGCGTTTGCCGGCCGAGCTTGTGATCCACTTAGCCAGGTCATCGATGACAACTTGTGCGACGTGGCTGCTCGTCAGGTACTCCGAGGGCAAAATCTGGCCCTCGCCCGCCATGAACAGGTGGTTGAGCTGCGAGTAAAGGTTGAACTTGACGTTCGACCGCCCCGCCAGAACCTGTTTCCAAAGCTCGAAATCGGTGCGGGTCACCTGGTAATCGCGTTCGCCCTGGAGGATGAGCATCGGAGTTTGCAGAGTGCGCGCGGTAGCGGGCGGGTCATAGGCGCGCAAATCCAGCCAGTAGGAGCCAGGTACCCCAGAGGGCAGATTCGCAGCCGGTGTAGCTTCCGAAAGCCCCGGATCTTTCAGGCGCTCGGCCTGCTGTTTCATCACAGCCAGCTGCGTTTTTTCTTCTTCGCTCGTGGAGAAGCCCATCAGGTAATCGAGCTGCCCCACCAGCACGTCTGCGAAGGGGCGGGCCGGACCAGCGAGGACAATCAGCCCGGCTACCTCCGGCTCCTCGCGGGCCAACCTGGGCAGGAGCATGCCGCCCAGGCTGTGGCCGAGCACAAAAAGGCGACGGCGGTCCACTTCCGTACGAGCTCGCAGCAGTGCAAGGGCGGAACGGGCGTCGTCCAGTACCTCTTCGCGGACGGTATAAGTCGCATTTTGAAATTGCTCCGGGCGAACGCGGGTGCGCTTGTCGTAGCGCAGCGAAGCGATCCCCCGCGAAGCGAGGCCCAGGGCGATATCGCGAAACGGTTTGTTGGGACCGAGGGTCTGGTCGCGATCCCCGGGGCCGGAGCCGTGCAGCAGCACCACTGCGGGTAGAAGCACCTTCGCTTCTGTGGGGACAGCCAGCGTGCCGGGCAGACCGCCGGGAAGTTGCACGTCCTCCTCGCGGTAGGAGGCGGGGCGAATGTAGCTCGGCAAGTCCGAGGACACGGCTGGAGAGAACAACAGACTTGCCACCTTTTGCTGGGCGTCGTAGGCCACCTTGGCGTCGAGATTGGCCTTCTCAAAGGCGCAAGTGATAATCACGACGTCGTACTGCCGGTCTTTTTCGGTGCGCATCTTCAGTAACTTCTTAAATGGACCCGCCTGCTCGGTGATGAGCTTCCAGGCGGCGGCGAGCTTGTCGGGGGGCAGGGCCACTTTGAGCCGGTCGTTAAAGCGCTCGACAGCCCCGGTGAAATCTCCCTGTACCAGTTGTTCGATCAGCCTGGATGCCAGGACCACCGGAGCGGCCGGTTCCGTCTGGGCAGCCAGCGGTGCGGCCAACAGAAAAAGTAGGGCGCAAATCCACAACGAAGGCTGAATCATCGGTTGCTTTCATCCGAAGAGGGCATCATCAGACCCACCGCTTTTTTCAGGTACTGGCGACCGACGCTTTGCGGGGTGAAGCGCGCCGCAATCAGCGCGTCGGCAGGCCGCCTGAGGCATGGTTTACTGAATTTTACCCGCCCTCAGACCGAGGGTGTGCTGCAAAAAGTTCCGCACAAGCTCGATCTCGGCCCGGTTGATCTGATGTCCCATGGCAAATTCGTGGTACTGCACCGGGAAACCTTTACCGGCCAGGGCGGCGGCGGCGGCCTGACCGGCCCGCACCGGGATGATCGGATCCTGACTGCCGTGGACGATCAGGACGGCCGGCGGGGCGAGCTCCCGGGGACGCTTTGCCCAAAGCGCCTCCGGCTCGAACAAATAGCCGCTCAGGGCGACGATGGCGGCGGGCGGCGGATCGAAAAGCAGCCCGGCCCCCAGCGCGATCACCGCCCCCTGTGAAAAGCCTAAAAGGGCATAGGGGAGCTTCGGCCAGGCTTGCCGCTCCCTGGCGACGAGCGCTTTGAGCAATTCGGCGCTTTCGCTCACCCCTGCGGCGTGATTGGGACCGAAGGCATACCACTGGCTGCCGGAGCCGTAGTCCTCAACGGCAAAAGGAGCGTCGGGGAAGCAGTAGCGAACTCGCGCGAGCGCCAGGGCTTCGGCGAGGGGCACCAGATCGGTGCGCTCGGCTCCCCGGCCGTGCAGCATGAACACGACCGCCTGCGCTTCGCCTGAGGACGCTTCAAGGGTGTCGCTTTCGAGCATAAAAAAGGGCCGTCCTGTCGGGCGGCCCTCAATCTAACACCCCAAAGTGCGAGGCTTATTCCATCAGCTCCAGATAATCGCGCACCTTGGCGCGGCGGCGCGGCTGGCGCAATTTCTGCAGCGCCTTCGATTCGATCTGGCGCACGCGCTCGCGCGAGAGATCCAGCGCCCGGCCAATCTCAGAGAGCGAGTAGGTGCGGCCGTCCAATAGCCCGTAGCGCATCGTGATCACGTCGCGCTCGCGCAGGGTCAGATCGTCGAGCAACTCCTTGACATCGCGGCGCAGCGATTCCTGGACGGCGCTCTCTTCGGGGGAGACCTCCTCCGCTTCGAGCAGTTCGCCCAGTTCGGTGTCCTTGTCCTTGCCCACGCGAGTCTCCAACGAAACCGAGCGGGGTACGCGGCTCATCAGCTCGCGCACGTGGGTCGGCTCCATCTCCAACTCTTCGGCGATCTCGGAGATGGTCGGTGTGCGGCCCAGGTTCTGCGAGAGCTTGCGCTGGGTCTTCTTGATGCGGTTGAGCTTTTCGGTAATGTGCACCGGTAGCCGAATGGTGCGCGACTGGGTGGCGATGGCGCGGGTGATCCCCTGGCGGATCCACCAGTAGGCGTAGGTCGAGAAGCGGTAGCCTTTCGTCGGGTCGAATTTTTCGACTGCCCGCTCCAGGCCCAGCGTGCCCTCCTGCACCAGATCCAAAAGCTCCAAGCCGCGGTTCTGGTACTTTTTGGCCACCGAGACCACCAGGCGCAAGTTGGCCTCGATCATTTTCTTTTTGGCCCGGCTGCCGGCCAGCACCTGCCGCTTGAGTTCGAACAGGCCGACCTTGGCCGACTCCGCCCACTGCTCATCGCTGTAATCGTCGCCTAAAGAACCCCAGAGCGACTCCTTGAGGGCCATGAGCTTCATCAGCTTCTGGACCTGCTGGGCCAGTTCGACTTCTTCGTCGCGGCCCAATAGGGGCACGCGGCCAATCTCCTGCAGGTACACGCGCACCAGATCTGTGGAGCTGCCCGGGCGCACCGGGCGCTCATCGGTGATATCCACCTGCACAAAGGCCTCGAGCGCCTGGGGATCAAGCACCGGGTCCGGACCCCCCTCCAGATTGTCCGGGGTCGCCATTCTATCGATATCGACAATGTGCATTTTTCGTTCAACCTTCGCTAACGTGATTGCCTTGCAAACAAACCGGGGAGACTGGATTCGGTTCGGTGCACACCCGTGGGAGCCATCGCTCTAACTGAATTAGACCATCGAAGCGACCCGCCGTGTTCCTGCTTTGCGTTCCCCGACTGCAGACCGGGAGGGAGCGGCCACAAATTTCTATCTTGAGCGCAGATGCTTAAGTTCAATTGATTTTACCCTCTCAACTCTTATTATAAGATCAACAACAAGTCTAAGCAAAGACCTTGTCTAAGCAAATCATCGACTGGGCAAAACGGGCTTGCCGGGGCAATAATAGTAGCCATGCAGCAGATCACTATCCTCTCAACCCTTGTACTGACGCTGCTGATGCTGGTGGGCCTGTTCTTCTTCCTGCGCGCCTCGGTCAAAGACCGCACCGAAGAGGCGGAATTGGAATTCACTTCCCAGCCACAGCAACTGGCTAACGCTTTGCGCGCTTACCTCGAAGGTCGGTCCTACCGCCTGATCGAGGAGCAGGAGCGCCGCTTGGTCTTCTTGGGGGTAGTCGCCCCAAGCCGTTTTCTGGCCGTGTTCCTGACGCTCCTTGCGCTTTTGGGTCTGGTCTGCCTGGCATTGGTTCTGGCCGTTTTGCTGCCTGCAGGAGGATGGGTCTTTGCCCTGCTGCCCCTGCTGAGCCCACTGGCGGGGTTCTTTTACTGGAGCAAGGCCCGGCGTCCCGAGCAAGTGATCGCTCGAATCGTCGCTACCGCCCAGGGCGCAAAGCTGGTGATTCAGGCCCACCGCGACGAAATCCTGGTCATGAAAGACACTCTGGGGATCGCCAACGGCTGAGCGCAATCGTTCCGCACTGCACATCCTGCAACCTTCTACTGTAGCATTATACACTGTCCTTGTCACCTATTCACCACACAGTTACCTTGAGTAAGGCGCTCCTTGCGGGAGCGGTGGTAACATAAGAAATAGACCGACCGCGGCGGGCGTAGCCAAGCGGTTAAGGCAGAGGATTGTGATTCCTCCATTCGTGGGTTCAATTCCCATCGTCCGCCCTGCACCGATTTTGTCCACACCAGCGCAGATTAGCCTTCTTCTGCTAGGGGAGCGTCGCCATTTGGTTAGATCTGTGCGGTGGAAATTTTTGCCGAATCCAGGCGCTTCCGGGGTGGCTTGAGGGTCACCGCCTTTAAATTGGACGGGCAACTGCGTAGTGAGATGTGGTGAAACTTTGGCTGTTTGCCCACCGCTGCCCGCTGTGCGACCGGCGTGCCGGTGCGTATCTGTGCGCCGGATGCGCATCGGCCATCGAGTATTGCCGCCATCCACAGCCGGTGATCATCTGCGCTTCGATGCGCGTCCATCCTTGGGGCGCTTACGCGGGCGCACTCCGGCGCGCCCTCGAAATGCTCAAGTACGATCAGATGCCGCAGTTGGGAGATTGGTTGGGCGAGCAGCTCGGGCGGTGGTGGCTCGTTGAGCAAAAACCGCTGCACGGCTTTCAGGTGGTGGCTGTGCCCCTGCACTCCGACAGGCAAGCCCAACGCGGCTACAACCAGGCAGAACGGATCGCCCGCGCCTTTTGCAGGCGCACCGGGCTGCCCTACCGGCCCCACGGGCTGCGGCGGATCCTCGCCACCCCGGCTCTGCACGGCCTTGACCCCGAGCGGCGCGCTCGCGAACTGGAGCACGCCTTTGCAGTCGATTCAGTCGCTGCCGGCCGACCGATCTTGTTGGTCGACGATATCTGTACCACCGGCTCGACGCTGGCGCGCTGTGCTGCCGCCTTGCGCAAAGCCGGAAGCGGGGCGGTGGAGGCCGTGGTCGTCGCCCGGCCGGTGCTCAATCGCAAGCCCCGGGCCGATGCCTGAGAACTGAATTTTACCCCCCCCCTCGCGCCGGTAGGAGTGGAGCCAATCGGGCGAGCCGAATGTGCAGGCCGGGCAGACAGCGATGCGCTCGGCGCGCAGGCCGCTTTGCAACGCCTGCTGGCGGTTGACTTCGCGCACATCGAGGCGCACCTTCCCAGGCTCTACGTCCGGCAACAACGCCAGTTCTGCCCGCTGCACCGTGCCGGTCACCTCAAAAGCGACAGATTCTGAGACTTGATAAGCCCTGCCGCTGATCGCCGGTCCCATCGCGCACAGCAAGTCCCTCGGATCCGCTCCCGCCCGGCGCAGATGTTCGATTGTGGCAGGCAAAATTGATTGAGCGGTGCCGCGCCAACCGGCGTGGATGGCCGCGACTGTCCCCGAAACCGGGTCGGCCAGCAAAATCGGCGTGCAATCGGCGCTTCCCACCCAGACCGATTCACCCGCCCGTCCGGTCCAAAGCGCATCCCCCGATGCGTCCGGTTCCACCGGCGTCGGGTGCACCAGGGCGCTGTGAATCTGTTTGAGGCGATAGGCTCTGTGCGGCTCCAAGCCAAGGGCCGAGGCCAGTTCGCCCGGGGGGGCGCCCCGGGCGTGGCGCGTGAAAAAACCGTGGGGCCAATCGCAGAGCAAATTACACTGCCAGTGGCTCCACGGTCCATCTTCAATCAACTGCCACACAGATTCAGACCGGGCGGTGCAGTACGACCTGATCGATCAGGCCGTACTGCTTGGCATCCTCGGCGGACATGAAAAAGTCGCGATCGGTGTCGCGCTCGATGCGCTCGAGGGGCTGGCCGGTCCGTTCGGAGAGGATCTGGTTGAGGCGATCTTTGGTGTACAGGATCTCTTTGGCCTGGATGCCGATGTCGGTGGCCTGGCCCTGGGCGCCGCCCAGGGGCTGGTGGATCATGATGCGCGAGTGGGGCAGGCTGGTGCGCTTGCCCTTGGCGCCTGCGGTGAGCAAAAAGGAACCCATGCTCGCCGCAAGACCCACGCACATGGTGGCCACGTCGGCGCGCACGTGCTGCATGGTGTCATAGATGGCAAGACCCGCCGACACCGAACCGCCGGGGCTGTTGATGTAGAGGAAGATGTCCTTTTCGGGATCTTCGGAGTCGAGGTAGAGCATCGAGGCGATGATCGCGTTGGCGATTTCGTCGTCGACCTCGCGGCCCAAAAAGATGATCCGGTCGAGGGCCAGGCGGTTAAAGATGTCGATCCACTGGCTCTGGCCACCCGGCAGGCGGTAGGGAACTTTGGGAATACCGATGGGCATGGCAAATCTCCTTGGAGGTGGCTTCAACTAGACCGAGGCGCCGACCGCTTTGAGCTTGGTGAGCTTGTTGGCACTGGGTTCGAGCACCTTGTCGATCAGGCCGTAGGAAACGGCTTCCTGCGGGGACATATAAAAAAGGCGCTCAGTGTCCTTGTCGATCTGCTCGACGGTCTTGCCGGTATGGACGCTCAGCAGTTGGTTGAGGGTGCGCTTGGTGGTGAGCAGTTCCTGGGCGCGGATGTTGATGTCGGTGGCCTGGCCGCGCGCACCGCCGTAGGGTTGGTAAAGAATGATGCGCGAGTTGGGCAGGCTCATGCGCTGACCCTTGGTGCCCGCCGCCATCAGCAGCGCCGAGAAGCCGCCCGCCAGGCCCAGGCAGATGGTCTTGATCGGCATGCGCACGTGGCGCATCGTGTCGTAGACCGCGAAGGCGCTGGTCTCGAAGCCGGCTACGCCGGGGCTGTTGATATAAATCTCGATCGGCTTGGCGTTGTCCTCCGATTCGAGATAAAGCAGTTGGGCAATCAGCAGTTCGGCCACCACGTCGTTGATCGGTGTGCCGAGATAGACGATGCGCTCGTTGAGCAGCAAAGAGGGCAGGTCCGGGGGAGGCGTGCGAAAGCCGTAGTCCCCGGAATAAGCGGCCCGGATCGCACCAGGCCCGTAGTTGGCAAGTTCGCTCATTGGTGACTCCCCAGCCTTTTTTGCCAATATAACAGCTGGGCTGGACCCCCGCAGGTGCGGAGATCCGCCCTTGACAGTCCCCTGGGACTTACTCCGGATAGATACGCAGCCTGCGGTTGGGCTCCTGGCCGAAGCTCTCGGATTTGAGCCGGTAGTGCTCCACCAGTTCGTGCTGCATCTTGCGGATGTGCGGGGCTCTGGGCAAAAGTTCGACCGGCTGGCCCTTGGGCAGTACGATCTGCTCGACCGCCAGGCGAGCCTCCTCCATCGCCTCCAGTTCGTCCTCCGAATCGAGCGAACCGAACAAACCGGCGTCCAGATCGCCCGGGATGCCAGGTTCGTCGATCTGCAAGATGCGCCGCAGCGCCCGGGTGATGTGGGGGATGGTGTTGGCCTTGACCGTGTGCACGGGGATTTGGCGGTTTTGGGCGACGGCGGCGATTTTGCCCTTGTCGCGCACATGGGAGCGCAAAGCGAGCACCACGTCCGCTTCGTCGATCTCTTTGGTGAGCAGCACCGGGTAGCCCAGGGTGTTGACGATGCGCTCCAGGTGGCTGCGCGAGACCGCGTAGGGATAGATGCGCACGCGGCTGCCGTCAAAATCGGCCTCCATCTCCATCGCCCCCAAAGGCACCACCGGCACTGGGCTGTGCCAGGAGCCGGTGCGGGTGGTGAGCGGTTCGTCCCACTCCGCCTCGGAGAGTTCGCGCGTGACGCTCACTTTGCCGGCGCCGTTGAGGGCACGGGTCTCGGGCAGGGGCTTGCGGTCGCGCAGCAAGTAGTCGACCGTCTCGGCCACATCCTTGTGGACGATCCACTTGTAGCGCTCCTGCATCTCGACGGCGATCTCGAAGGTGGGCGGCGCCTTGCGCTCCAGGACGCTCTTTTGGGTGCCCCGGCGGCGCGCTTCCTCATCGCCTAAGGTCACCGTCTGGATGCCGCCGATCAAATCGCTCAGGGTCGGGTTTTTGATTAGGTTCTCGAGCTTGTTGCCGTGGGCCGTACCGACCAGTTGCACGCCGCGCTCGGCGATCGTGCGCGCCGCCAGGGCCTCCAGTTCGGTGCCGATTTCGTCGATGACGATCACCTCGGGCATGTGGTTTTCGACCGCCTCAATCATCACCTGGTGCTGGTACTCGGGTCTGGCCACCTGCATGCGCCGCGCCCGGCCGATGGCCGGGTGCGGAATGTCGCCGTCGCCGGCGATTTCGTTGCTGGTGTCGATAATCACGACGCGCTTGTGCAGATCGTCCGCCAGCACGCGGGCGATCTCGCGCAGGGCGGTGGTCTTGCCGACGCCGGGGCGGCCCAACAGCAAAATCGAGCGGCCCGATTCGACCAGATCGCGGATCATGCCGATGGTGCCGAAGACCGCCCGACCCACCCGGCAGGTCAGACCGATGATTTTGCCGTGGCGGTTGCGCATCGCACTGATGCGGTGGAGGGTCCGCTCGATGCCCGCGCGGTTGTCGCCGGAAAATTCGCCCACCCGGGCGGTGCACCCGTCCAGTTCGTCCTGGGTGACCGGGATCTCGGAGAGATAGTCGCTGCCTTCGCGAAAGCGCGCCTCCGGCCGCCGTCCTAGATCCAGCACCACCTCGACCAGTTCGTCGAGGCGTTCGTGGGCGTGCAGACGCTCCTGCAGCGGTACCGGCAGGATGGCCAGCAGCTTCTCCAGGTCGTCGGTGACGCGCATTTCGTTGTGGTTCATCGAAGTTGCGGTGTCGTCGTAAGCCATGGGGCGGCACCCTCCTGTTGAAGATGGGGTTTGAGTTGGCAGACAAGCGCTCGGGCCTGCTCCACAGCCCGGCACAGGCGCTCGGGCTCCTCGGCGAGCGGACCCGTTTCGGTCTGGGCCTGGACCAGTTGGCGGGCATAGGAGCCGTAGCCGATGCCGCCTATCGCCAGCCCGGCGGCCCGGGCCAGTGCGACGCTCGCGTCGTTGGTGCCCCCCGCCAGCTGCAAATACCCCGGCAGGCGCCAGGTACTCACTTCGCGGGCAAAGCGCACCGAGGCTCTGGCCGTACCGCGGGCCAGATCGCCGCTCATCGGCAGGCCGTCTATCTGCCAGACAATATGCGAACGGGCGGCATCCGAGAGCGGACCGGCGCGCATCACCTCCCAAAGGTCCGCCAAGTGCTCGCGCATGCCTGGTTCATCGGGAAAGCTCACCGCCAGCAGTTTCAAGCGGGGCAACACGGGCACCAGCCCCGCCCACAGCCGCCTGAAACCTGCGAGGTTGCCCCGGTGGGTGTGGATCTCGACGGCATCTACCGGACAGTCCGCAAGCAGCGCACCGATGGTGGCCACCTCGGGCTGCCAGGCGCGAAACTCAATCAAGCCCAGCGGGCAAACCGGTGCGCAGCGACCGCAGCCGTAGCAGCGCAGAGCCTCGATGCCGCCCGCAGCAATAGCGTCCACCGGACAGATGCGCAGACAGGGACGCGGACAGTCGCTCGGACAGCGCTCAGCATCGAAATGTGCCTTGCGAAAATGGGGATCGTCTCCATCGCTGAGGCTCACCATCAAAAACGGCCCCGCATCCGGGGAGAAGCCCGCCAAACGGCGACCATGGACCATCGCCTCACCGACTGCCGCGATCACCGCCGGATCGGCGGAGACGTCAATGCAGTCCGCCCCGGCCAGGGTGTACACAAGTGCCAGATTGGACAGGGTCGGAAGATTCTGGAGACTGGCTCCTCCAATGAGCTTGAACCAGCTACCGGCAGCTAAAGAACCATACGGACGGGCCAGGCATTTCACGTCCGTATTCTAACGCCCCTCCGCCATCTTGGACACCGCCTGCTCCAGCGGCATCCAGCGGATGTTGTAGTCGCTGCCCACCTCGACGATTACTTTTAGTTTTGGGACCGCCGCCGGCAGACCGACCAGAGACTCCAGCTCAAAAAGCGAGAGCACTTTGCCTTCGATGATCCAGAGCACGAAACCTTTGGCGCTCGCCGGCAGCGTGTCCATGTAGATCGCCAGTTCCGGCGGCAAAGTAAATACGCGCTTGTCCTTTTTGCCCAGATGGGCCGGGCGGACGCCGTGGCTCTCGAGCAAAAAACGCGAGATGTCCCCCAACCCCTTGGCGGTGATGATCTGCGTGCGGTAGCCGATTCCCCGCAACCGGCGCTGGTAGTTGCCTTCGATACCACCCTCGGGGGGCGCCCAGAGGGCGATGGAACTATGCTTCTCGACATCCGCCACAAAGCGGCTGCCGTTGTCGGGCACCAGGTTGAGCAGAGGCATACCGGCGGGCGATAAATTGTCAATTTGAGTGTAACACCGCTTACACGGCCACCCCGCGCCGCCCCCGGCGGCGCGCGAAGAACTCATCGGCGTAGGTGAAGCCGTTGAGGAGCGTGTAGCGGTCAAGTCCCTTGAAGAAGCTCGGGATCAAGTAGCACCAGACTGTGCAGCCTTCACAGACTTTGAGCTTGCCCTGGGAGGTCCGGTACTCCTGGACTTTTTCGCCCTCGGTGTAGAGATCATAAAGTCGACCGCCGATCGGGGCCGCGTGCTGGGCGAAGTGGTAACAAGGCAGCAGCAACTTGTCGTCCGGGGAAATGACGATCACCGCATCGACCGCTTTGCAGCGGGGTTTGGTGGTGTCGTTGCCCCCAGCTTCGATCAGAGCAAGGGCGGCCCGGTTGTAGCCCACCGTGCCCCGGTAGCGCTCGGCCGCGCCGCGGATAGCCGCCACGATCTCGGGTGTCGGATTTTTGGCGCTGTTGTAATGTTCGTGGGCGGTAAAAGCCGGGTTGAGCCAGACGCGCACCTCCAGGCGGCGGGCCAGTTCGGCCACCTCGCCGATGCGGGCGAAATTTTGGGCGGTGACGGTGAAGTTGAGCGTCGGGTACTCGCCCAGAGCGCGCGCCAGGTGCACCGATTCGACGAGTCGCTCGAAGATGTCCACCCCCCGCGACTGGTTGTGGGAAGCAGCGTCGGGACCGTCCAGAGAAAAATTCAAAAAGTCGACCAACCCCCGCAGGGCCTCGGCTTTTTTGGGGTAGAGGATCGTGTTGGTGGTCAGGGTGGTCATCAGGCCCAGGCGCTTGGCTTCGGCGTAAAGTTCGACGATATCGGGCCGCAGGAGCGGCTCGCCGCCGGTAAAGTCGACGTACTTGACTCCAAGGCGCCGGAGATCGCGCAAATTGGCGCAAATCGTCCCATAGCTTGACTCCGGCGGCGGCGTCAGCGCCCAGATATCGCAAAAGTGGCAACGGGCGTTGCACTTATAGGTGACGTAGTAGTTGCAGACCAGCGGAGCCATCCGAGCACCTGGCGGATTACTTTACGCAGTTTACCCCGCCCCCGGCGTCGGAGGAACCGAAAAGGGTGTAGGGGTGCTGGTACTTGCGCACCAGTTCGACGCGCGCCAGGGCTTCGGGGTTGTGCCGGCGCGTCCACATCACCCACCGCCAGCCCGCGTAGGCGGCGGCGTAGCTGAAGCGCTCGCGCCAGCGGCACCAGGGACTCGTCCGGTGCGGCCGGGCGGCCGGGCACAAAAAATCCGCCGCCCCAAATTGCGGAAAATAGCCATCGAGCCAGCGGTTGCAACCCAGCACACTGCGGTAGTAATCGTCCCCCCACAGCGGTCGGCTTAAAAACAGCTCCAACGCCATCGCCCCGTCCTGGCGCACAAACGGACGCACTTCACCGTCGGCCCAGATGACGTTGATACTCATGAGCTTGGGCAAAAACGGCCGACGGGTGTGGGCGTCGGTGGGCCGCCTGCGGTGGCGGGCGCTAAAACCCAGGGCGATCACGTTTGCCTGCAGGTAGGTGGTGTAGCGGGTATCGTCCTCGACAAACAAATTGAAATCGACATCGTCGGTCTCGACGAAGCCGCCCGCGGCCATCGAGCCTGCCAGCGCCACGCAGCGGATCTGTGGGCAGTGCGACACCAACTGTTCGACGTACGCTTCGACTGTGGACCACCAGCGACGGGCGGCCTCCGGGTGGGCCTGCTGGCGCTCCAGGGCGCGGCGCACCGCAGTCGGATCGAGCCGGTCGGTGTGCACCAGGTCGCCACTGATGTGCAGGCCCTCGGTGCGCTCGACGGCGGCGCGCAGTTCGCCCGCCGCCACCGCTCCGCCCACCAGCCACTCCGCCAGGCAGCCCAACTCGACGCAGAAGCCCCGGCGCTCGATGAGCGCCAGCGTCGCAAAGATACGCTCCGCCAGGCTCAAATGCTCAAAGGCCGGGGGCACCGGTTCACGCATGCTGCATCAGCCGGGCGCGAAAATCCGCCGCTGTGCGCGCGAGCCCCTCGCCCAGGTCCACCGTCGGCTGCCAGCCCAAAATCCGCCGCGCCCGGCCGATGTCGGGGCAGCGCTGGCGCGGGTCGTCGGACGGTAGCGGGTTGAAGAGCACCGGCAGTTGCGGGTCGACCAGGGAGCGCACCTGATCGGCCAGTTCCAGGATCGTAAATTCGTCCGGATTGCCGACGTTCATCGGGCCGATATAGTCGCTGTCCATCAGGCGGATCATCCCCTCCACCAGATCGTCGATGTAGCAAAAGCTGCGGGTCTGTTTGCCTTCGCCATAGATAGTAAGCGCCTCGCCGCGCAGCGCCTGGAACAAAAAGTTGCTGACCACCCGCCCGTCCCCCTCATTCATGCGGGGGCCGTAGGTGTTGAAGATGCGGATAATCCGGATGTCAACGCTGTTCTGGCGGTGATAATCCATCATCAGGGTCTCCGCGAGGCGCTTTGATTCGTCGTAGCAGCTGCGGATGCCCACGGGGTTGACATTTCCCCAATAATCTTCGTTCTGTGGGTGCACCAGCGGGTCGCCGTAGACCTCGGAGGTCGAAGCGAGCAAAATGCGCGCCTTGACCCGCTTAGCGAGGCCCAACATATTGAGGGTCCCCAGCACGCTGGTCTTGACTGTCTTGACTGGGTTGTACTGGTAGTGGATGGGAGAAGCCGGACAGGCCAGATGGTACACCCGGTCCACCTCCAGACGAATCGGTTCGGTGACGTCGTGGCGGATAAATTCAAAATTGGGGCAATCGCGCAGGTGGGCAATATTGGTGCGCGCCCCGGTAAAGTAATTGTCCAGGCAAATTACTTCGTCTCCGGCCCTGACCAACCGATCGCACAGGTGCGATCCGATAAACCCTGCCCCCCCTGTAATCAGAACGCGCATTGGCACCTTCCCTGGCATCGCACGTCATGCTAGCTCATCGGCACCGGGCTTCTGTCGATTTTTCCCCGCTTGTGAACCTGGCGGGTGTGGGCGGCGTCTGCATCGCCGTCGAGAGCTTGAGAGCCCTTCGCCTCGCTCCTTCCCGGCAGGGTCCGTGTCGGCCTCGCTGCTGAGCAACTCCGGATCAATCGCGCCAACGGATGATGACGTTTGCGCAAAATCTGTAACAATGCTTGTGGACGGATTTCGGGATGGTCAGAAAAACCTGACTCAAGAAATGCAAGGCTGAGCCGGTACCTGCCGTTGTCCTGGTTGCGTCCCCTTTCCTCCCCAAGGCTTGAGAGTGCTTCACCTCGCCTGGCGGCCATTTAGGCTCGGGATTGTCCTTTATTGCTGTCCTGGTGGGCAGTTCAGGTAATCTCCAATTGCGCACTGCTTCAACCTTCTACTGCGATGTCGCTTTTTCGTCGGGAAAGCCCATGCTGGTGAGTGTCATTGTCCGCACCTTCAACGAAGAGCGTTATCTGCCCAGGCTGCTTGAAGCTATTGCCTCTCAACACACCGACGGATTCACCTGCGAGGTGATTGTGGTCGATTCAGGCTCGACCGACGACACCGTCGCTATCGCCCGCGCCCACGGCTGCCGGTTGGAGTTTATTCCTAAAGTCGAGTTTTCCTTCGGCCGTTCCCTCAACATCGGCTGCGCCGCCGCCCGTGGCCGAGTGCTGGTCTTCGTGAGCGGCCACTGCATCCCTGTGCACGAACGTTGGCTTTCCAACCTGGTGGCTCCGCTCAGCGAGCAGATGCCCCTGTCCTATGGTCGCCAGGTAGGGGGCGAATCGACCCGCTTCAGTGAACACCAGCTGTTTGCCAAGTTCTTTGCCTCCACCAGTTGCTTTCCCCAGGAAGGATTTTTCTGCAACAACGCCAATGCCGCCCTGCTGGCCTCTGTCTGGCAGCAATACCGCTTCGACGAAGCGCTCACCGGCCTGGAGGATATGGACCTGGCCAAGCGCCTGCATACGGCCGGATTGCGCGTCGGCTACGCGGCGGCGGCGGCGGTGGTCCATCACCACCACGAATCGTGGGCGCAGGTGCGCAGGCGCTACGAGCGCGAGGCGATTGCCCTGCAGCACATCCTGCCGGAGGTGCACATCAGTTTTTTTGATTTTGGCCGGTATTTGTTGAGCGCTCTGTGGCTCGACGGCACCCGCGCCCTGGTGCAGGGGCGACTGGGTTCTCTCGCCGGCGAGATTTTCATGTTCCGCCTGATGCAGTTCTGGGGCTCCTACCGCGGCAACCACGAGCACCAAAAACTCTCCAAAGCCAAAAAAGAACGCTATTTTTATCCAGGCAAGCCCGCCGGTTCAAGACCGGCGGCAGCTGCCCCTCCAGGAGAGAACCATGCCGCCGTCGCCAACCGCGTCGATCGTCGCTCTGCTACCCATGAAAGCCCATAGCGCCCGGGTGACGGGCAAGAACTTCCGGGCCTTCAACGGCAAGCCTTTGTTTCGCTGGATCCTCGATACGCTCTTGTCGATGCCGGAAGTGGACCGGGTGATCATCAACACCGACGCGCGGGCGATCCTGGCCGAACACGGTCTGGTGGACTCCCGGCGCGTCCTGATTCGCGATCGCAAAGCCGAGATTTGCGGCGATTGTGTGAGCATGAATCTGGTACTCGAAGACGATGTCGCGCATGTGCCCGCCGACATCTATCTGATGACCCACACGACCAACCCGCTATTGAGCGCCCAGACCATCCGCGCGGCGCTGACCGCCTACCAACGGGCCCAGGCTGCTGCGCGTGCCGATTCGCTCTTTGCGGTCAACCGCTTCCAGACGCGCTTTTATCGGGCCGACGGCAGCCCCGTCAACCACGATCCGAAAAAACTCCTGCGCACCCAGGATCTCGAGCCCTGGTTCGAGGAAAATTCCAACCTCTATATCTTCAGCGCCGAGAGTTTCGCCGCCACCCGCTCGCGCATCGGTGCGCGGCCGACAATGTTCGAGACGCCCCGGCGCGAGTCCGCCGACATCGACGATCAAGAAGGCTGGGACATTGCTGAGATGATCGCCCATACCCTGTACCCTGCCGTTGTCTAAAATGCGCGTCCTGGTCACCTGCCCGCCGATGCTGCGGCGCATCGAGCACTTCAAAGACCACTTCGAGAAAAGCGGTACCGAGGTGCACTGCCCGCCGGTGGTGCAGACGCTCTCGGTCGCCGAGTTGATTGAACTGTTGCCCGGCTTCGACGGCTGGATCATCGGCGACGACCCGGCGACGCGGAAAGTGTTCGAAGCGGGGGTGCGTGGGCGGCTCAAGGCGGCGGTCAAGTGGGGAGTGGGCGTCGACAACGTCGATTTTGTCGCCGCCCGCGATCTAGGTATCCCAATTGCCAACACCCCGGCGATGTTCGGGGCCGAAGTGGCGGACGTGGCAGTTTCCTATGTGACGGCCCTGGCGCGCGAGACGTTTTATATCGACCGCGAGGTGCGCGCCGGTGGTTGGCCGAAGCCCTGCGGCATCTCACTTATGGGCAAAACCGTCGCGTTAGTCGGGTTTGGAGATATCGGAAAAGCTACCGCCCGCCGTCTTGCTGCAGCCGAGATGCGCATCATCGCCTACGACCCGCGCTATGCGCCAGTGCCAGGCCTTGAAGAAGTCGAGCCGGCCGTGTGGCCCGAGCGGCTGGAGGAAACCGATTTCATCGTCTTCACCTGTGCGCTCACCCCGGAAAACCGCCACATGCTGGGTGTCGAAACGTTTGGGCTGACTAAGCCTGGTGTGCGCGTCGTCAACGTTGCCCGCGGGCCGCTCATCGACGAGCAGGCGCTGATTGCGGCCCTGGCAAGCGGCCGGGTGCATTCAGCCGCCCTCGATGTCTTCGAAGTGGAACCGCTCGCGGCCGATTCGCCCCTGCGCGCTCACGAGCGCTGCATTTTCGGCTCCCACAACGCCTCGAACACCGCCGATGCCGTCGATCGCGCAAGCTTCAAGGCGATGGCGCTGCTGTTCGGTTTTTTGGGGATCGACTGAGTGCCGACGACCGCGGTGATCACCGGGGCCAACGGCGGTATCGGACGGGCGCTCTGCTCGGTCTTCAAGGCCGCCGGCTACCGGGTGGTGGCTCTCGATGTACGGGAGGGTGAGTGCGAGTGCGATCACTTCGTGCCGGTGGATTTGCAAAAACTATGCCTGCAGGAGGGCTACCGGGACAGCTCTTTGGATCGTTTGCGCGCCGAGTTGCCTCCTGAGGGACTTTACGCACTGATCAACAATGCTGCTGTGCAACGGCTGGGTGCAACCGGACAAATCACCCCGGCCGATTGGCGCGAGACCCTCGATGTCAATCTGACGGCACCGTTTTTGCTCATCCAGGGGTTGCTTGGCGAGTTGGAGCGGGCGGGCGGCTCGGTGGTCAATATTGCGAGCGTGCACGCCAAAGCGACCAAACCCGGCTTCGTCAGCTACGCCACCAGCAAGGCGGCCCTGGTGGGGCTTACCCACAGCCTCGCAGTCGATCTTGGTTCCCGCGTGCGCGTCAACGCCATCTGCCCGGCGGCTGTAGCAACACCAATGCTAAAAGCCGGCTTCGAGGGCAGGGCACAGCAGTGGCAGGATTTGGCCCGCATGCATCCGCTGGGCCGTATTGCCGAACCTGAAGAAGTTGCCCGTGCGGCGTTGTTTTTAGTCTCGCCGCAGGCGGCATTTGTAAGCGGAACGGCCCTTGACCTCGACGGCGGCATCAGCCACCGTCTGCACGACCCGGCTTGAAGTGATGGATTCTACTTCTAAAATCGGCCTCATTGACATTGGTGCTGTTGGCGGCCTTGGTCTGCCCTGGCAAGATCACCAGCACAAGCTTGACCGGGTGTTGAGCTTTGAGCCCAACGAACCGCCGCACGTGCTCGGCAAACGGTTGCGCTACGACTGCGCGGTGTGGAACTTCGATGGTGAGGTGACATTTTATGTCTCCGGCATGGCTGGCACCGGTTTCTCGCTGCTCAAACAAAATATTGACTAGGTGCGGCAAAATTACGAGCGCGTCCGACTGGCGTGGATGGGCCAGAATGCCGTGTTTCCTTTCCCAGGCAAATTATCTATTCTTAATCTTACGCAAGCGCCTGCGCTCGACGGAAGAGGCAGCGCTGATCGCAGCGATTGCCGCGGTGTATCGCCCAAACGGCAGCGGGCGGCGCATTAAACAACCTTCCTTCAAAGCCCGAATTGCGGGAAAGGTGCGCTCGCTTCTGGGCCATCGTCAACTCTACATCATGCTGACATACGAGTTTATCGATCCTCTAGAACAACTGGCCTCCGACGACTTCCGCTTCATTGAGGAATTCGTACAGTCCACTGGTCGCACGCAATTGGGCTGGCATTACATCACCGACCTTACCTGGATATACTCGCAGGTCAAACACTGGCCGAATGGCTTGCGGGTACTCGACGCCGGCGGCGGCGGCGGCCCGGTGCAGTTTTTGCTGGCGGAACTGGGTTTTACGGTTGCAAATGTCGACATGGTACTGGGCGAGCCGCCTGTTGCCTACCGCGAGCGCTACCGCACCGAGCGACGAATTCTACCCAGTTACATCCCAACTCCCTATGCTGCAATGGTGGCGGATGGTGTGGCTCGCAGAGGTTCAGATTGGCTCAAGCACTGGTTGCGTTGGTCACCTGTCTATCAAGCCTATAAATCAAGGAAGTACAGCAGGGCACATGATGGATGGCGACGCCAAAACCAACTGGATGCCAGACTAGGTGAACTGCAATGGTGCGTCGGTAATCTCTGTCATATGCCTGAGTTCGCTACAGCCAGCTTCGATGCGGTGGTTTCTCTCTCAGCCCTCGAACACATTCCTGCTGAAGCGCTCGATCAGGCTTTACAGGAAATCCGCCGCGTACTAAAACCTAATGCTCACTGGGCGGTCACAACTTCTGGTACCGAACGAGAGGCCACTTGGTTTCATGAGCCTTCACAAGGGTACTGCTTCGCTGCCCTGGATCTTGAAAAGCACTTTTTGGCTTACAGACGCAAAGATCAAGATCCTGCTTGGATTTTGGAACGCTACCGCCAGTGCGACTACCTGCGCGAAAATCTGGCGGAATTTTATAAATCAAGCAACAAGTTTGGTATGCCTTTGGGGCGTTGGGATCCAAAGTATATTCCCGTTGCTCTCAGCTGATGAGCACTAGCGATTAATAACAAGACATGTCCAAAAATCAACTGAGTGATAAGGTCTACCGCCGTCTCAAGCGATTAGTAACCAACAGTGATACCATTGATTTTGGTCAATTTACTTTGACAGTTAGCCCCCGTGATCCCGGCGGGATGATGTATAAACAGAAGCTGTACTTTAGCGAACTCGTGTGTCCGCTCGAAGCCGAACTCGTCGAACGCCTGCGGCCGACAATTTACCTTGACATCGGAGCGAATTATGGTTTTACAGCTCTCGCCCATGCTGCACGCAATCCAGGCTGTCTGATCATTGCAGTTGAACCCTCGCCAGCGCTTCGGCCCTTCCTTAGCCAGAACCTTGCGGCTGGAAACTGCAATTACCGGATCGTCAGTGCAGTTTGTTCTAACAGTGTCGGACAGACCTGCTTTTCTCTGAATCTGCGCGGCAGCCAGGACAACCGTGTCTTCAAAGACTACGATTCTCAGCCTGCTGCCTACTGGCGGGCCATTGAAACCCCTGCCACTACGATGTCAACAGTGCTAGAGTCAGTGCTCCACAGCGATTTTGTTTATATCAAAATCGATACGCAGGGATTTGAGGAACGGGTCTTCGAGGGTGGCGAAAACTTCCTGGCGAATAGCGCCAACTGGATTGTCCGCAGCGAATTTTCCCCTCGATTGCTTCAGAGCCAGGGCAGCGAACCACTCGCCTTTTTAAGGAGCCTCGTGGAGCGCTACGTCGTGGCGGAATTACCCAAGCGCACCCGTTTTAAGGGCGATTCGATTACGAGGGTGTTGGCAAGTGCTCTCGCCTTAGAGGATTGCTCTGCGTTCGTGCAGTACACCAGTGCTCTTGCCGACGGGGACGGCTGGTGCGATCTGCTCGTCGTTCCTCCTACCAGCCCCCTACTCAGGTACTGAAGCACGGTGCGACCTTCGACCCGCTTTTCCTTTGCCGATCTGCCGTTCAAGCTTTGGCACTCACCGACAATCACGACCTGGGGAAGTTTTGCAGCGCGCACGTTGAGTCTGGTCGCCGTCTTTCCGCTGGTGCTGGCCCGCTTCAGCGCTGAACAGGTGGTCGTCTGGTCGTTGCTCAGCAGCATTATTGGATTGCAGATGCTTGCCGATCTGGGATTCGGCAGTACTTTTTCGCGGGTAATCGCCTATGCGATGGGCGGCTCCAATAACCTTGTGGATTTCCGAAACCCCAAGCGCGTCCACGGCGGTGGTAAGCCTGATTGGGAGGTGATTGGCCGCATCTGCTCCACCATGGGTACCGTCTATGGGCGGCTTACGGTTGTATCCGTAATCGCCCTTGCCTCCTTCGGCACTTGGTCGCTTATCAAGCCGATCGACGCTCTGCCGGAGCGCACAGAAGCCTGGCTCGCCTGGGCGGTGGTGCTCGCCACCACCGCGATCACTTTCCGTGGCAACGCTTACAGTGCCTATTTGCAGGGCATTAACCAAATTGCCTTGCTACGACGCTGGGAAATCGCGACCTCCCTGGGGGCAGTGGTCACCAGCACTACAGTGCTCTTCGCAGGTGGAGGCCTGTTGGGCCTGGTGGCCGCCAATCAGATTTGGCTCGTCATCGCAACGGTCCGCAACCGCTGGCTGTGCGGTGCAGTTGAGCAGGGACGCTTTTTTTCCCAGTGCGGCCAGGGTTTTGATCGACCAATTTTTCAGGCGGTGTGGCCGAGTGCTTGGCGCAGCGGTGTGGGTATCGCCCTCACCAGCGGCCTGATTCAGGCTAGCAATTTGCTGTACGCCCAGTGGGGACCAGTCCAGCAGGTGGCTTCTTACCTCATTGCGCTTCGGCTCATTCAGGCGGTCAGTCAATTTTCTCAGGCTCCCTTCTACAGCAAGACCCCCCTGCTGGCCCGACTGCACAGTGAGGGAAAACTCGACGAACAAGTGCGCGTCGCCCGCCGGGGCATGCTGCTTTCCTACTGGGCCTACGGACTCGGCTTTGTGACCATCGGCCTGGGGGCTGCACCGCTGCTCGCACTTATCGGAAGCCGCACACCCTTTGTCGACCCACTGTTGTGGGTGTTGATGGGAATTGCCTTTTTCTGCGAGCGCTACGGTGCTATGCACTTGCAGCTGTATACCACGACAAACCACATTATCTGGCACATCGTGACCCTCGTGCACGGCATCATCTTTGCCGCGGTCACTGTCTGTGCTTTTGGAGTTTTGGGAGTTTATGCCCTGCCGGTGGGGCTACTCGCAGGCTACCTAGGCTTTTTTTCCTGGTACTGTGCTGCGCACTCCTACCGGGCCTTTCGCCTGCGCTTCTGGTCCTTCGAAAAAGCGACCTCTCTGGCGCCGCTGGCCTTTATCCTAGTCTATTGCCTCGGAGCCGTTTGGCTGCCTGTCATCCACAAATCCTAGAACGTCTGAGTGTATCTAAAGTGCAATCTTCACAAACACACCGGAGTGAGAACATTGGATCGAAACAAAACCCGACGCTCAATCCTTACCGATTTGCCGCCTTCGAGATTTGGAACCGTTTGCGCTGGGATCTCCAGATTGAGTCGTGGCATTCGCGCTCGAAGGTTCGCGCCTGGAAAGATAGATATCTCGGCCAGAAAGCCGTGATTGTCTGCAATGGACCGAGCCTGTTACACTCTAATCTCTCACGGCTGAAAGGCATCTTTTCCTTCGGTCTAAACAAAATCAATCTTCTATTCGATAAAACTTCGTTTCGACCTGCCTGCATTGTCGCTGTCAATCCTTTTGTCGTTGAACAAAACGCCGAATTTTATAACTGCACTGAGATTCCTCTGTTCTTGGACAGCTGCGGCCTCCAGCGTGTACGGGCGCGAAAGAATATTGCTTTTTTGCATTCCTCAAGCCAAAACAAGTTTGCCCAGGACTGCTCCATTAGCGTGTACCAGGGTTACACTGTGACGTTTGTAGCCATGCAATTGGCTTTTCATATGGGCTTTAAGGATGTGGCCTTAATAGGCTGTGATCACAACTTTTCAACGAAAGGGCCAGCAAACAAGACGGTTGTTTCCGGACAGAAAGACGACAACCATTTTGACCCAAACTACTTTGCTGGTGGGGTTAAATGGCAACTGCCGGACCTGCCTAACAGTGAGGCAGCTTACTCGTTGGCGCAGCTCGCTTTTCAATCCGACAATAGAAGTTTGGTGAACTGTACTGTGGGGGGGTGCCTCGAACTGCTCCCAAGAATTGAGCTAGAAAAATTTGTAGAATGAGGGCGACTGTGGGCAAAATTCTATCCGTTATCAGGCTGTTGCATTCCGATTGTTTTTATGGTAAAGTCTACCCCGGTCATCTTGTGGGTCTTGCTGATTTTCTTCGACAACCTAGTGCCGTCACAATGGCGAGTTTGGTAATTTAAATGCGCAGGGCGTTATTGAGTCTGATGGCTTTGCTGCCAGCACTTACGTTGTCTCAGCCTTCCTGCTGGGGACGACCTCAAGTACCTACCCTCTCCGACAACAAGACATTTTCGCTAGAAGCGGCAACGACCGAATACACCATCGGCCCCGGCGATGGTTTGCTCATCACTTACTTTACTGTTCCCGAACTGTCCGGATCGCGCTCGGTCCTTCCGGACGGAACGCTGTCGCTACCTTTGCTCGGCAGCATCCGGGCACAGGGCCTGACCGCCGATCAGCTCACCACTAAACTCACCGAGCTGTACCGCCCTTATCTGGTGCGCTCGAACATTTCGGTGACAATCGAGCGCCCCCGGCCGGTGACGGTGACGGTGAGCGGAGAGGTCAACCGACCTGGCCCCTACACAACCCAACCAATCCAGGCGGTGGTGGCCACCGGTGGAGTGCCAAGCGTGGTGACCAACCGGATCAACGTCAGTTCCGCCATTGCCCAGGCCGGGGGGCTGACCGAGGCTTCCAATGTTCGCAACATCACCTTGATCCGTCAGATGCCTGATGGGCAAACCGCCCGACGCAGACTCAATCTTTGGGCTTTGATCCAAGATGGCGATGTCAGCCAGAATCCAGTGCTGCAAGATGGCGATGCGCTGCTGGTACCACGGGCTGAGGCGGTCAATCTTCAAGAATATGGTTACATTGCCACGTCCAATCTTTCCCCCGAAACCATTGATGTTCAGGTGGTCGGCGAAGTGATCAAGCCAGGCACCATCAAACTCAAGGGCAACGCTCCTATGACGGTCGCGCTTCAGGCGGCGGGCGGGCTCTCAAATCTGGCCGACCCGACGCGGGTCGAACTGTTGCGGATCAACCGGGACGGCACAGTGTATCGCAAAGTAATCGACGCTAAAGTCGAGCAAGCTGCCGATAACGAAAAAAATCCACCGCTACGCGATCAAGACATGCTGATTGTCCGTCGCTCTTTCGGCGGCGAACTGATTACAGGCATAAACACGGGACTCGGCCCACTGACCCAGATCGCCAACATTTTTGTCCTCTTCAGGGCTTTGCGCTAATGGAAGATAGATCTACATTTTCCAAGGCCTCCTTGGGACTTCTTGAAGACAGCACCGAAGAGGGTGGATCTTTCGGCATTCGCAACTACGCCCGAATACTTTGGCGCTGGCGACTGCCAGTGCTCGGAATCGCAGTAGCCACCCTCTCGCTGTCAGCAGCATATACATTCTTGAGCAAGCCAGTTTACGAATCGGAAATGCTGCTGCTTCTTGAGGACAAGGGCGCTCAAACCCAGGTTTTAGAAGAGGCTATTTCGCCGATAAGTGGTGGGGCAGACTTTCCTACGCAAATCAACACCCAGATTCAGGTGCTTTCGAGTCGACCCTTGATCAACAAAGCCCTGGAAGATCTTCGGCCGCAATACCCTAGGTTGGAAGATGAAGATTTCGATGACATCACCAAACGGCTCAACGTTACCCAGGTAACACGTACACAAGTCGTCTCCGTCGCCTTCAAAGATACGGACTTACGCCTTGCCCAGGACATGTTGAAGAAGTTGGCAGAGATTTACATCGAATACAGTCAGGAGGTCCAGAAGTCTCAGGTCAGTGGTGCCATTCTCTTCATTGAGGCAGAGCTCCCTAGAGTGCGCAAGAGCGTTGAAGAATCAGAAGAGGCCATGCGTGCCTTCCGAGGGCGTTACAACATCCTAGATCCCCAAGAACAAGGCAAGGAACTGACTCGGATCCTTGGAACGCTCACCGAAGAAGGGGAAAGGGCAAGAGTGGAGTATCGAACGGCAAGAGAAAACTATCAAACACTAACATCCCGGCTTGGTTCTTCACCGCGATCTGCCCTCGTGTCGGCGACCCTCAGCGAAGACAAGATTTATCAAGACTTGCTCAAGCAGCTTAAGGAGGTAGAAGTACAGCTTGCTGTTGAGAGAACACGTTTCCGCGATGATTATCCTACGGTTCAAAACCTTAGTGACAAGAGGAATCAGTTGCAAAAGTTGCTTGCCGGACAGGCGAGGTTACTAACTGGGGGAAGCAGTCCAAAAGATAATTCGATTGGCTCTCTGCAGGACACAATTGCTGGTGTGCCCCCCGAAAATACGGGCACACCGGCTGGTTTGAACGACCGCTATGGAGAACTGCAACGCTCACTGGCGGGGGAGCTGCTCAAAGCGGAGAACCAATATCTGGTGCAAGAAGCCCGAGTCGCAGGACTAGAGGCAGCAAAATCTCGTTTGCTCAATCAGTTTCAACTGGTACCAAGCCTTGCAAAGCGGTATCAAGAGTTAAACCGTAACGCCGTCATCTCGTCTGAAAGTCTGACGCGACTGCTACAGCGTTTACAGGAGTTAAAAATTCAGGCAGCACAGGAACTTTCACCTTGGAGGGTTATCGAGCCGCCCATCCTTCCTAAGGAAGACAAACCCGTCTGGCCAAAGCCGCTGATAACCATAGGAGCAGGAGCATTTCTCAGCATAATTTTTGGTTTGCTGACAGGCACTCTACTCGAATCCTTCGACGATCGCATAAACACAGTCGAACGAGCCAAGGAACTGCTTAAACTTCCATTACTTGGCGCGATTCCTTACAGCGAAGACTTGAATACCGCCAACGCAAATAGCGAAGGCTCCGAAGCTAAATCCTCGATCAAAGACTCGCAGGTCAAAAGCGATCCATACTCGCGTTCTCCTTATAAGGAAGCATTTCGTTCACTGTTAACCAACCTTCGATTCTTGAGTTCGGACAGTAAGATGAACGTGTTCGTAATCTCCTCCTCATCGCCAGGGGAAGGGAAGAGTACGGTTTCGACAAACATGGCTAGAATCGCTGGAGAATTGAACCGGAAGGTTCTAATTATTGATGCTGACATGAGAAAACCGACCGTAGCGAAACGACTTCAGTTAGGAAACAGTCGAGGTCTCTCTTCAGTTCTGTCTGGGGAAATGCGGTGGCAGGATGTAGTGCTACGCCCGATGGACAATGTCTCGGTCATCACCTCAGGCCCGATTCCACCGAACCCTGTAGCTTTGCTCGACTCAAAGCGAATGGCAGAAATACTCGAACAATGGCGCAACGAATTCGATTTAGTTTTGCTTGATTCACCGCCGCTTATCGGATTAAGCGACGCTACAATACTTACGAAATATGCGGATGGCATGCTGATGGTGGTTGGCCTTGAAACAGCCAGACGCGGAGGTTTAAAAGGAGCACTCGAAAGGCTCGGTGCTGCAAATATTGTGCCAGTTGGGATCGTGGCAAATGCCCTCAAGCAAGAATCTGAGGGAAACTATTACTACTACCAATACTACTATCACTATTATGGAGAACCTGCACCAGAGGAAAAAACTCGCAAAGGTAGTAGGTCCAAAAAGGCGGGACTGCTTGGCAAGTTGTTTTCACGAAAAAGCAGTAAATAGCCTGCCGAACGAAATCTATCGAAATCGATGAAACCTGGAGAACCACTGATCTCGATTGTAGTTGCAGCCCTTAATCGGGAGAACACTATACAGTCATGTATAGACAGCGTCGTAGCTCAAACCTATAAACATTGGGAATTGGTCATCGTAGACGGAGGATCGACAGACAAAACGGTAGAAATTATTCGCGATAACAGGATGAAAATCGGGTACTGGCATACTCAGAAAGATAAAGGGATCTACGATGCATGGAACAAAGCATTATCAAAAGCTAGTGGCGACTACATCTGCTTTCTTGGCGCGGATGATACATTTAGCGATGAAAGAAGCCTCCAGATACTTGCAGAAAGAACCCACACGCAAGTGGATCTCGTAAGTGGGCAGGTGCTCTTTATAAGTAAAGAAGGAAAGAAACTTAAAAAATGGGGGGAACCCTGGAACTGGTCCAGGCTCAAAAGGCATATGGTAGTCGCCCACCCCGGAATGCTACACCGAAAAGATCTGTTCAAAACCCACGGCGTTTTCAACACAGAATATAAAATCGCAGGAGACTACGAATTTTTATTACGATTAGGCTCAAAAGTAAACTCTCGATATGTAGATGCCCCTATTGTGCACATGTCACCAGGAGGCATAAGCAACCGCAGGCCAATGTTAGCAATTCGAGAAAATCTCCAAATTCAAAGAAATCACCCTGAGATTAGTGAGTGGCAGGCGTGGGTAAACTTTACAACCGCTGCGTTAAAGGTTATTCCCCGTAAACTCTTGGAGGTAATCTGGCAATGGATAAATTAACGCGTAGGGATCTTATACAGCTAACTGTACCAACTGTGGGATGCATAATTGCCAGCGGTGCAATGGCTCAAGCCCAAACATCGTTCGCAAGATTGCCAACACAGGTCCGATCAAGAATCAATTTTTCACTGCAACGGTCAAGCGATAGAATCGCAGCTTCTCCCTTTGCAACAGTCATTTCATTTTTGGCAAACATTAACGCAGCCGAAGATGCAATTTCGATTCAGGAAATGAAAGATCTTGGACTCAAGCATTTATTACTATACAATGCAGAGAAACAACTAGGTGAAAGCAAGAATCCACGATTGAATCAGTTGCTTAGTCTATGTGAACAAGCAGATATAGAGGTCCGTTGCAAAGTCGACAATCCCGATGTTGATTTCTGGAAAAAAGTAGTATCTAACTATGGAAGCCGCATACAACATTACTACTACCTGAATGAACCAAATGTGCCAAAAACAAATGATTTTTCAAGCCCACGAGTATCGCCAGAAACGTACGTTTCCGGCTTAGGGAAAGTTCGAGGCGCGATTACTAAGATTAATCCGAAAATAAAGTTATACGGCCCTGAAGTAGCACTTTTGCAATGCATGGAAAGCAAACCATATCCCTGGATTCCGCTTGCAATCGATGCCGGTCTGCTGGATTACGTTGATGGTATCAGCTTCCATCCCTACAGGCAAAGTTATAATCAAAAAAACGTACCAGAAAATCCATCTACATTTGACGGCAAACCTACTTCCCGCTACGATTCGTATATTGAGCAGATTCAAGTGCTTAAAGAGATGGTCAAAGGCAAACCAATCTCAGTTACTGAAGCAGGATGGTCAACTGCAATTCCGAAGGCACCAATTACCCCTTTTCAATCTGGAATAATTTCAGAATTGACCCAGGCCAAATTCCTACTAAGGCAGCAGATTATGGATTTCGCTGTAGGAATGGAGATGTCTACATTCTTTTTACTTCGTGACCGCCATGTGGACCGCCCATACCCTAAGGGACATATCGAAAACTCGTTCGGAATTGTGCGCGAGAATAATTCGCCAAAAGTAGCCTTTGTCGCTTTGCAGAGCCTTTATGCATTGCTTGACAACAACAGCAGGCTGAACACATCAGTTAAAATTCAGTTTAATGACCCAAGAGTAGTCTACTTTGTCTTCGACGATCCATCTCCACCTTACCCAAAACGCAAGATATTCTACTGGCTCCCAGTACCAGCAAGTGACAGCTTTGCAACCCAAAAAGTCGACTTACAAATTGAACAAGGAAAGATGCCAGCCCTTGCACTGTCAGACTCTCCGCGGCTATTGCAACTTTACCAAATTGATGGCCGGTGGGGCTACCCTGTGGCCGTCAATTTGCTGACTAAAAAGGCGCAGCTAGATCTTTCCTGGCAATCCTAAACCAAGTAACAATGCAAAAGAGATCAACCCTCGAAGAGCGACTGCTGAAGGCGGCAATTCTTGCACTTCCGCTTCGAGTACTCTCTTTTATTCAGCTAGGATACGGATTTTTTCAGCCAGCAACGTTACTGATGATTGTCGCAACTTCAATCCATGCTGCCCGAAAAATTGTCAATCCGTCAATGGTTAATTTTCGTAGTCACCAAACGTTTGGAACAAGATTAGCAACACTGAGTATTCCTTTCTTTTTCGTTATCGCGATTGCTTCAACTGTAGTAGGATTACTATTAGGTACAGGTGATAACTATTTAAAAGCTACGGGGATACTTATTTCGCTTATTATTTTCTTCTCTACCTATTATACTGTCTCTAATCTCAACAAAAAACCAGGTTTTGCAATCGATTGTTTCAAGTCTTATGTGTGGGTAGCGACTTTCCTTTGTACAGCAACAATCTTAGAAGCTATTGTCGATGTTGCAACTGGCAGGAACTGGATTCAGTTGTTTCTTGGTGAAATTCTTCGTTCCCTCCCGTATCCCCACACAGAATATAGCTATTGGATGCAATACCAACTTGGAGGGAGATACAAAGGGTTGATGACAGAGCCAAGAGATTTGGGCACTTTCACATTGCCTGCATTGGGAGCAGTAGTCGCGAGTTTAGCAATCACAGGCCGAAAGCTGTATTCCACTAGCTTGCTGCGCCTGATGATTCTCGTGATTGGCAACTTGCTTACAAAATCTGCTACGACATATCTATTCATCCTAGGAATTTTCGCGTTCTTTTTACCATTGCTTATCAATAACATTATTTTCGCTGGGCGAATTGGGGGTCTGTCCTCATACAAGCTCGAGCCAAGACGAATTCTACAATTTGTGCTGATATTCGGAATACTGGTTTTCATCGTCGCCAGTTTTTATTCCAGTCTTCCCATTGATATCCGTGAACGCGTTGAAGCGATAGCGGCCATCATCGTCTATCCAAATGGTGCAAAAGATTTAATTTCAGGGTTAAACCTGAGTGTGACGATTTATTTTCTAGCGGTTTCTGCTACAGTTTACTCACTTCAACAAAACTGGTTGCTTGGCGTAGGGTTGGGAGCCCACTCTGTTTCCCATGATGCAGTCACAACCGATGTTATTTTCCGCCTTGTCGATCTTAATCGCAGTGACGCATACTCGATGGGGCTCAGACTTCTCTCAGAGGTAGGAATTCTTGGCGCTGTTGCCTTCATCGCTATCTTCTGGCTTAGAATCGCACAGTTCAAGCAACACTTTTCGCGAATGCGGAAACGACTTTGCGTCGATGAAGACGCTTCTGAGAGACTTCTGGAACTGTACCAAGTGGGTCAGAAATTTTTTGTCATTCACACTGCCGTTACCGTCGAACTAGCCTTCATACTCTTGAATGAACCTACCTATTTCAATCCATTGCCGCCTCTACTGCTTGGGTTTTGTTGGAAGTTGAGTTACATCGAGAACAGTCTTCCATTAAGTAAAGACACTTTCTGAGTTGGCCAGAGGGCGCCCTTGAAGATTGTAATTATTAACGACAGCGCTCAGATTGTTGGAGGTGCAGCCCAGGTTGCCATAGCCAGTGCCGGGGCTCTCGCTTCTCGGGGCAATGAAGTGATTTTTTTTACAGCTACCCCTCTAAGGGACTCAATACTGATACCAAGCCGCGAATTACGGCTTGTGACCACATCTCAGTTCGATATCCTCAATGACCCAAACCGTCTACGAGCCAGTATTCAAGGTGTTTGGAATTTTCGTGCCATACAGCTGCTTAACCAGATCCTCAGTGAGTTAGATCCGAAGCAAACTGTTGTTCATATTCACACTTGGGTTAAAGCTCTTTCCCCTGCCCTTGTCAAACAGGTGATCAAGCAGCGCTTTCCAAGTGTATGCACACTGCACGACTACTTTACAGCCTGTCCGACGGGCAGCTTTTATTTACATAACAAATTGGCAATCTGCCCTCATAAGCCTTTGAGCATAGAATGTATCACTGAGAACTGTGACTCTCGAAGCTTTAGCCACAAAATGTGGCGCCTAGGAAGGCATTTTATTCAAAGTCAACTCTATGATATTCCAAAGGCACTCCGATACTTTATCGTGTTGTCACAACTGAGTAAAAAAGTGCTTGTTCCCTATCTTGATCCTCGCTCTCGTTTCGAATTAATCGACAACCCCATTGATATTCCGAAACTTCCGCCAGTACCAGTGGACCGAAATCACACTTTTGTAGCAGTGGGAAGGCTCGCTAAGGAAAAGGGATTGAACTTGCTTGCTAAAGCATCCCGGCAATTGGGTGTGCGAACTATCCTAGTTGGCGAAGGTGATTGTCGTGACCAGTTATTGAGGATAAATGCTCAGCTTGAAATCACAGGCTGGCTGTCAAAAGCCGAAGTCTTAAAGGTTTTAATGGAAGCGCGTACACTTGTCTTTCCTTCTCTTTGGTATGAAGCTTCTCCTTTAGTCATTCGCGAAGCTGCAGCCTTGGGAATCCCTGCAATTGTCCCTGATACCTGCACTGCTAGGGAACAGGTTGAAGATGGCGTGACTGGGTTGTGGTTTCGCGGTGGCGATTGCGACGATCTCGCGCTTAAAATGCAAATCTTGCACAACAATCCTGGTCTCGCTATCGAGTTGGGTTCGATGGCTTATAGAAGGTACTGGGAAAATCCATTCACACTCGATCGACACCTCCTGGCTCTTGAGAGCTATTACCAATGCATTTTGGATAACTCAGCTGCTTGCGAAAACGGCATGCGGCTCCGTCAGTGAGATCTTGTGAGGAGTTAGTAAGATGTCAAAAGCCTGGAAATCAGTAAAATTTTTGAACTGTGGAGAGGTGGATGTTTCTCCCCCTCTTCTTGACAAAATTGAGATGACCTTTGTTATTGTTAGTTACAATTCCTCGAGCACTCTTGAGAAGTCCATTAGAGCCTGCCTGAAAGCTGTAAGAACCAATCACTATAGATCCAGTCGAATCGTCGTTTATGATAACGCTTCGTTGGATAACAGTCCCGATATTATCAATCAATATGCTAACGAGCATCCTAACGTGGTTCTTGGTATTCTTGATAATCAAAACATTGGTTTTGGCAGGGCTAATAACCGTGTCGTTCAGCTGCTTTGCAGCAAAAGTTATCTACTAGTAAATCCTGACGTGACTTTCGAGCCAGCTGTGGTAACCAGGCTTCGTGAGACGCTCGAACTGCATCCAAATATAGCAATAGCTTGTCCAAAGTTGCTTTATTTAGACCATACTCTTCAGCCATCTGTGCGACGATTCCCCACCTTTACTTATTTTGTTTTGCTCAATCTTTTCGGATCAAGATTTCAAGAAAAGCTTTATCCTTTTGGATATTACTATGAGGAAATTGGATTTGCTGATCAGCCTTTTGAAGTAGACTGGGGTATCGGTGCGATGATGCTTCTTTCAGGTGATTACGTCAGGAAATTCGGTCTATTTGACGAACGGTACTTTCTCTATTTTGAAGATGTAAGCCTCTGCCTACATGCTCGCGAAAATGGATTTCGAGTTATTTTTGACCCAAAAGCGATTGCATTTCATGAATATCAGCGGGCGAGCAGCAAATCCCGATTCAGTTACTTAAGACTTCAACATATGATCTCTGCTTTCAAGTTTTTTCTGAATCATAGGCAGCTTCTTTACTAATATCAAAACGTAAGGATTCAGGTCTGCGTTTCAGGGATTAGTGACGGCATCACAAACCCCGCTTGATGCGCCGCCTGCAACGCCGGTACAAAAAACTCTACAAAAAACTCTATCGCTGAGCGACCCTGGCGGCGACACGTCTCAATCACACTCAACAAGTCCGCCGTCTGGGTAAATCGTTCCCTTGACCGACTTTCTCCAGACACCTGGCGCTTCGTCACAGCAAGGCGCCAGGTGCGCTCCGATAGGTTGTTGTCCGGACGTACCCGCGGGTTGGACAAAAACGGCCACCATTGCTCTGCACGGTCGCGCAACGACCGCAGCGATTTGCCCCCTTCCTAGCCCGCTTTCGGCAGCCACCCCCTGAGGGCTGCGCTCACTCGTTCCCGGAAGTGCACTGCTCGGCTTGCCACTGCCGGTGGCGCACAAAGGCGTCTTCTATCGGACCGATGAACGCTTCACCCAACCCTGTGGGCTCCCCACAGCCATGTTTTTCCACTTTCTTGAATGTCGCAGCAGATGGGCGAGGCATTTGTGCTGCGCCGCGACGGCATAACCGTTGTCGGCCGAAAAATCATCGCTGAGGAGCGTGCCGCCAAACACCTCGCCCAGCCGAGCGACCAGTTCCACCCGTCCACGGGTATCGCCCGCGTGGAACAGGCTAAGTGGCTCTGTGCCAAACTGCCATAGCCATTCTTTGCTGCCTATCACCGGCCAGGGGGTCTCATCAACATAGACCGCGCGAGCCTCTCTCAAATACGCCCAAGCAGCCGGAACGCTGGGCTGGACTGTGCGTGCCAGCCTTTCATTGACACTGACGAGGGTACCCAGCGGCAATCGAACGCCGCACAGAGTCTCGATGAACTCGGCCTGCTTCTCGTCACTCAGGTGAGCGTAGTTCCCGAGCCAGCCAAGCAATGCCATCAGCCCGGCATCCAGTTCACAGTGGCCTACCAGCTGAGCGGGCCAGGCAGGGATGCTCGTTGCTTGACAATGGAGGTAGCGGCAAGTGTGGCGGGCGAAGCTGACGATTAGACAGGCTACCTGCGTTCGTCCACAGCAATCGTCTGCCACTGGTCGCAGCCGCAATGCGCACACCCTTCGGGCCGCAAAGTCTCGAAGCGCTCGGGCTTGCCGAACCCTTTACGGGTGGCTGCCTGGTGGCCGGGCACACCGCCAGCTTTGCGCTTGGTTACAGCCTCATCGGTAGCGGGCTTGGGTGTCTCCGGCTTGAGCAGTAGGTCTGTCGAAGGAGGCTTAGAGGAGGGGGCGCTGTCCGTGGCAAGGGGCGTCTGTCATTGTTCGACCACTCCACCCAGTTGGACGATGTAGCCCAGCAGCAAGTCCACTGCCCGGTCTTGGGGCAGGTTTAGCAACTGTTCGCGACTGGGCAGGGGTGGCAACGCACTCATGCAGCAAGCGTATAGCCTATAGGCGCCTCGCCAAGACCGGCACCTGAATCCTTACATCAAAACTGATTGAAATCTTGTTGTTGCCGTCCTTTCTGTCCATTCCGTAGTAAGGAGTATAGTCGTATTCTTGGTCATGTAATTTGTTGTGATGGAGGTTGTTCGAAGTAATGAAGAATTCTGATCTGAGTTGGCGCTGCCCTGAATGCTCACTCCCTCTTGAAAGAGAAGGAAAAGATTTGCGTTGCGCAAACAATCATTACTATGCTTACTCTCTCAAATACAGGGGTTACAACCTTTTGCCGAGCAACATGGCCGAGGTCGTCAAAGGTGATGCTCTTTACCACGATAGTGTTAAAGAGCAGTGGATCGATCTCAACCAGATTGATACTCCACGCAACCTCCATTGCCATGGCCAAGTTTTGGACTTTATTGAAAATGTTCTCCGCGGGGATAGTAATGTTCTGGAGCTGGGTGGTGGCGTTGGCTTTGATTTAGAATCTCTTCTGAAACGGCAGCTGCCCTTCAGCTATTATCTTTTCTCAGAAATATCCGATGGTTTGCTCGTTCGTGCTTCACAGCGAGTTGCTGATCAACGGGTTTTTTACTGTGCTATAGATGCCACCTGTCTTCCCCTCAGGGATTCTCAGTTTGATGTGGTTTATATGATTGCTGCTCTACATCATCTTCCTGATCTGGATAAATCTCTAACTGAAATGTGTCGTGTTGTACGGGATGGAGGTAATATTATCTTTGGCATTGAGCCGAATAAAAGAATGATCGCTCTGCTGAATACACTCAAGGTTTGGGCGTCACGTTTACTTCCGAAAAAAGCTGGTCATTCTCCTGCAGATGAAGAAGCAGAAGGCTTTTCGATTTCCGATTTCCGGGCCATCGCCAAGAACTATGGTCTGCAGATTGTTCGAATCGAACCGGTCTGGTTTCTTTGCGGTTTTGTGCACTATGGCCTTGAGTTTCTCTATTTGACCTTGCGCTTGAAGCGTCGTCTTCAACTGCCTGGTACCCTGGAACGCGCAATTCTCCTTGCGGATGATTTTTTGCTGAGGATTCCAGGCCTTGAGTGGTTTTGCTGGCATTACACAGTCGCTTATCAAAAGCTTCCTCGTTGAGGACGTGAAGAATGCTTAATAAGCATCCTCGGGGTGAAACAAAACTTGCACGGCGGTGACCAAAATGATACGCAAATCGAGCAGCAGTGACCAGTTCTCGATGTAGTAGAGGTCATAACGCACCCGATCGGCAATAGAAGTGTCGCCCCGTAGGCCATGGATCTGTGCCCAACCTGTGATTCCAGTTTTCACAAGATGTCGGTCGAGGTACTTAGGGATGTCCTGGCTAAAGCGCTCGACGTAAACTGGCCTCTCCGGCCTCGGCCCTACCAGGCTCATCTCGCCCACCAGCACATTCCAAAGTTGGGGCAGTTCGTCGAGGCTGGTGCGGCGCAAAAACGCCCCTACCGGCGTGCGGCGCGGATCGTCGCGGATTGTCCAGCCCGGTTGTGGTCCCTCGGCACCCTCGCCCATGGTGCGGAACTTATAAATCCAGAACACGGCCCCGTCGCGGCCGATGCGTTCCTGCTTGTAGAACACCGGTCCCAGGCTGGTGAACTTGACCGCAGCAGCGATCAGCACCAGCAGAGGAGCCCCGAGGACCAGGCCGAACCCGGAGAGCACAATGTCCAGAAATCGCTTGGCAAAACGATTGGAGGCACGTCTGAGCGGCGTATCCTGCAGCGTGAGCAGCGCCGTTCCCCCCAGCACATCCACCTGCATACGGGCGGTCACGTATTCGAGAATGCCCGGCACCAGCCGGATCTGCACCGGCCGCACGGCAGTAATCACCTGCAACAGTTCGAGCAGTTGCCTGCGCGGATAGTCGGGCAGCGCCACCCAGACTTCGGCCACCTCGTGGGTTGTAAGGTAACGTCCCAAGGTGGCGACCGAGGCAATCACCTCACCGCTTGCGGCCGCCGCCTCAGGCTCCTCGGCCACCAGACCGACCAGATGTAGACCCCACTGGGGATTCATCGCCAGCAGCGCCTTGAGCGATTCGGCCGGTGCTCCGGTGCCGACGATGAGCACCGGCTGCAGTCCGAAGCCGCGCCCCCGGAGGCTGCGGTTGATCTGCTGCAGCGCCAACCGCCCCGCCACGATCGACACCGCCGCCACGGCCCAGGCATAAAGCAGCACGAAGCGCGAAAAAGAGGCCTCGCGGAAGAAAAAGACCCCCGCCACCACGATCGCAAAGGCGAGGACAAGACCGATGAGCGCCTTGGCCACTTCGTCGAAGCGCGACTGGAAGCCCGGTGCCCGGTACAGGCCGGAAGCGGCGAAGACCAGCAGCGTGGCGATCACGCTAAATTGTGCGAGCGCCCAGTAAAATTCCGGTCCGTAGAGTGTATTGGGACTGGAGGCACGCACTTCGTAGGCCATCCAGTAGGCGAACAGCACCGACAGCGTATCCCAACACAGGGTCGAGACGACAATGAGTACGGTCAGTCCGTTCGCCAGGCCCTCCAGCCAGGGCCGTCCGAAGCGGGGTACGGTTTGTTGGCGCATCCTGCGTATTCGAAGACCTACCGATGCTACGACATTCCCACCCGCTTGGTAAACTCGGCCGCCCACGGCCGCGCACGGTACACTGATCTACGACCTGAAGGGGGCCTCTTCGCGATGCAAACGGACTTCGAGCGCGCCAAGATCCTGGTGAGCGGCGCGGGCGGCTTTCTCGGCCGCCACGTTGTCGAACAACTGCTGGCCCGGGGCGCCCGAGCGCAAAACCTGGTGACCCCGCGCTCGGGCGAACTGGACCTGCGCGAGCCGGACGCCTGCGCGCGGGCCGTCGAAGGGATGGATCTGGTGATCCACCTGGCGGCCAAGGTGGGCGGTATCGGCCTTAATCGCGAAAAACCGGCAGAACTCTACTACGACAACCTGATGATGGGCACCCATCTCATCCACCAGAGCTATAAAGCCGGTGTGGGCAAATTTGTCTGTGTGGGCACGATCTGCGCCTACCCGAAGTTCACCCCGGTGCCCTTTCGCGAGAACGATCTCTGGAACGGCTATCCCGAGGAGACCAACGCTCCCTACGGCGTCGCCAAAAAAGCCCTGCTCGTGCAGTTGCAGGCCTACCGGGCGCAGTACGGCTTCAACGGCATCTACCTGCTGCCGGTCAACCTCTACGGCCCCTGGGACAACTTCGACCCGAAAAGCTCCCACGTCATCCCGGCACTCATCCACAAAATCGCCCGGGCCCAACAGGCCGGACAGAAGACGTTGCCGGTGTGGGGCGACGGCAGTCCGACGCGGGAGTTTCTCTATGTCGATGATGCGGCGGCCGGTATCGTCGAAGCCGCCCGCACTTACGACGGGGCGGAGCCGGTCAACCTGGGCACCGGCGAGGAAATTTCCATCCAGGATCTGGTGGAGATGCTGTGCGAACTGATGGATTTTAAAGGCGAAATCCTCTGGGAGACCGACAAGCCCAACGGCCAGCCCCGCCGCTGCCTCGACACCTCCCGGGCTCGCGCCGAGTTCGGCTTTGCCGCCCGCACCGGACTGGCCGAGGGCCTGCGGCGCACCCTCGAATGGTACGCCCGCCACGGCGAGCGCCTGAGCCTCGTCTAGCGCTATACATCTGCATCTATAGGGATTTTTCCTGAAGGTCCGCGCCTGGCACGGGCTTTTTTTTTTCACGACTACCGTTATCGACAAGCCAACTATGGAACCGACCGAACTCGCGGCGCTCTGGAGCGCAGTGCAACAGGAGCCTGACGAGCCGGCCGCGCTCGAAGCGCTCGCAGCTCACCTAGAGCGCAGCGAGTCGCCCGAACCGGGCCTGGGGATGGTGCTGGATTTGAGCCTGCCGCGGCCCACGGGAAACTGGCAGGCGCTCCAGCGGCGCTACGCCCCGGTGGTCGAGCATCTGATCGAACTGGTGGTCGAATCGGCCAAAGGGTTGGCCCGCGAGCGCTCCCCAGGATCGGGTCTTGCGTTCGAGAAATTGGAGCAGGCCCGGGAGTTGGCCTGGCGCTTTCATCTGCCGGTGCGCGAGATCCACTGTCTGCTCGAAGGGGCACTGTTGTTGCAGCGCAGCGAACAACCCACCCGGGCGATGGTCTACTGCCGGCGGGTGCTGCTGTTGTGCAGTGCGCTCGAAGCCGGTTACTCGCGCTCGCTGCTCGAAGGCCGCACCTATACCCAGATGGCCGCTCTGCAGCAACCGATCCACCTGGAGCAGGCGATGGCGAGTTTGCGGCTGGCGATTCGGGCGTTTATAGAAGCCGAATCGGCCCACAGCGCGGTGGGTACCTGGGATCAGCTCGCCCAGCTGCACGAAGAAAACGGCGATCTGCAGGCGGCCATCTACGCCCGCGCCCAGGCGATTGCGCTGTTGGAGTTGACCAACCGCGAAGCGGAGCTGTTGCAGCAGTTGTTGCGCCAGGCCAACTTGCTCATCGAAATTTCCGCCACCAACAAAGCCGAGAGCCTCTGCACCCAGGGCATTCGCCTGGCAGAACGGTTGGGAGAAGATTCGGAGTTGGGCCTTGGGTATTTGCTGTTGGGCAATATCTCCTACCAGGGCCGGCAGTGGACCGGGGCCGAGGCGCAGTACCTGCAGGCGTGCGAGTGTTTTCGCCGCGCCCAGGCGGCAGGCCTGCTGCGCCACGCGCTGCTGTCGCTTTTTGAAGCGCACCGCCAACAACAAGACTGGACAGCGGCGCAGCAATCTCTGGTGGAGGCGATCCGGCTGGGCTACCAGGCGGGGGAGCGCGTCGAGCAGGTGGATGTGGCGATGGCGGGCGTGCTGTGGATGGAGGTGCTGACCGGCGGCGGGACGGCGGAGGTGGACCGGGTGCGCTCCGGTCTGGTTGCCCTTGCAGAAGAGTTGAGCAGCGGCGAACTATTCGATATTCTCGCCAGCGGCTAAGGTAGTGGCCAAACTGTCTCGGGAGCGCCGCCAGTGTCCGCTTTATCTGCAAAAGTGCTCACCCCCGGTGCGCTGCGCCGGGTGCACCATCTCGCCTTCAACGTGCGGGATCTGGCTGCCTCGCGCCGCTTCTACGCAGAGGTGCTGGGCCTGAAGGAGCTGACGGGTGAGGCGGTGCCTTCGACGTTGCGCGCGCAGGTGGCGGCGGGCAAGATCGCCAATTTCATCACCCCGGACGGCACGGTGATCGATCTATTTTTTGAGCCCGACCTGGGACCGCCCGACCCGGATCCGCACAAAGCCTTCACCCGCGCCAACCACCTGGCCTTCGACATCGCCCCGGAGGCCTTCGACGAGGCAGTGGCGGTGCTGTTGGCCCACGGTGTGCCCATCGACCACGGACCGGTCAGCCGTCCCACCGGCCGGGGCATCTACTTTTTTGACCCGGACGGATTCATGCTCGAAATCCGCTGCAATCCACCGGCGAGTGGAGCGGAAGTCTAACATAGACAACGAAGCTCTCAGCTGAGACGCCCATGGACCTGATCGGCACCTCTTTACCGCTCGTCTTGCTCGGCATCGCCCTTGCCGCCCTCGCCGGGACCGCCCTCGGAGCCTACGCGGGCGCCTCCATCCGCACCCTCACCCGGGCGGCCAGCACTCCCGTCGCCGCCGGCATCGGCGTGGGCAGCGCCCTGGTGGCCACCGTCGGCACCGGCTTTCTGGTGGCGGCCCTCTTCTGGCTGCGGCTGGGCAATCTCCCGGTCGGCTGGCTCGCCGCCGGGGTGGCCTTCGGCCTGGTGGTTGCCCTGGTCACTGTCGATTGGGCCGGTGCGGCCCTGGCCGCCGCCTTCGTGGGTACTTACGCGGCGGTGGCCGTGGGTGGGCTGGTCGCTTTTTCCTACCTGGGGCCTTTTCTGCGCTTTATTCCGCCCTTTGTGACCAATTTGCTCCTCTCGACCCTCTTCTCGCTGGTCGGTCTGGCGCTGCTGTTGATCGTCGGTTTTACCGCCGCCCTACTGGTGCGTTTGCTCAACCAGTACGTGCTCACCGAGCCCACCCAGTCGCGCATCGACACTTGAGCCCGGCCTGCGGACGCGCCATGGCGACGCTTCGCGGCCATAATTGGTAAAGTTCCGTTACAAGCGCGCCATGAACGCAGAAGAAATCGCTCGCCGTCGGGCTTCGCTGCGCGTCGAATCGCGCCATCCCTGGCGCAAGCTGCGGCTGGGGCTGTACCTGGCCTTCGGTGCGAGCGGCGTGGTCGGCTTTTTCGTCGCCTTTTTTCGGGTGCTGGCGGGGCGGGAGTTGCCGGTGAGCCTCACCAACCTGGCCGTGCAATCCGGGGTGATTGCGTTGATGGTCTTTTTGTGGCGGCTGGAGACGCGCCAAGAAAACGCGCTGTTCGAGCGCTATCTGGCCCAGGAAACCCGCCGCCCCGGAGCCTGACGGTGCAACCCTACCGCGCTCCCTGGTACTTTCAGGACGGTTTTGTGCAGACTGTCGCCGTGAGCTTGCTGCATAGCAACGCCTGGCAGCAGTACGGCGAGCGCTCGCCCCTGGCACCGCCGCTGCCGGTGCCGCCGTGGCAAGAACACGTCTTTGCCGGGGCTGAAGGAGTGCCGATTGCCGGGTGCTACGCCCGGCAATCGGGAGGCTGCCCGCGTGGAACGCTCATCGGTTGCTATGGGATCGTCGGTTCGCTGGAGGGCAGCTGGTACGTGCACTATCTGGCGCGCAAGGCTTACGCCCGCGGCTACGACGTGGTGCTCTACGACTGGCGCGGCCACGGCAAGACGGCGGAACTTTCACCGGTACCGCCCTCCGACGGCTGGCGCGACGGCGAAGATATCGTGCGCATTGCCGAGCAGGCACTTGCGCTGGGATGCGCTGCGCCGGCCGTCGCCTTCGGCGTCTCGCTCGGGGGGCAGCTGGTCCTCTGGTCGCTGAAGGCGGCCCGCGATCTACACAGCGACGCCCTGGCGGGAGCGGTCGTCCTCTGCCCGAACCTCGAATCGAACTGGTCCCTTGCCAATTTGCAAAAGACCTGGACCGGGCGGCTGATCGAAGAAGCCCTGGTACAGGAGTTGCGCCGCGAGGTGACCCGGCGCCTGCGGCTCTACCCCGAGACCGTTCCGGCCGGGGTGCTCGATCGAGTTCGCTTCATCCGCGACTTTGACGACGAGATGGTGATTGGCTACTACGGCTTTGCCTCGGTCGAAGAGTACTACCGCAAAACCAGCGGGCTGTATCTGCTCGAAGAGCTGGCGCTGCCGCATTGGATTATTTATGCCGCCGACGACCCGATGTTCGATCCGCGCATCGTGGACGAACTGGAGCAGCGCAGCGCCGCCAACCGCTGTGCGCGCCTGGTGATCACCCCTCAGGGCGGCCACGTCGCCCATATCGGCCAGCCAATTGGTGAGGAGGACGAATTTTGGGCCCTCAACCGCACACTGGAATTTTGTGACGAGCTGACCGGCGGCGGCTGACGGCCGGACCGCGGTGTGCGCCCGAAGACATCGGTCTGCCCAAGCCGATGTGCTATGGCGGGAGCGCGGCGCGGGAGCACACCGATGAAACTACCCGGAAACGTTCCCCGTCCCGTCTGGATTCTGGGATTCGTCAGTCTGCTGACCGATTCCAGTTCCGAGATGATCCACGCGCTGCTGCCGCTGTTTCTGGTGGCTGAATTGGGCGCGAGTGTCCTGGCGGTGGGGATCATCGAAGGCATCGCCGAGGCGACCGCCTCGCTGGTCAAAGTCTTCTCCGGCGCCCTGAGCGACTATCTCGCTCAGCGCAAGAATCTGGCGGTGGCGGGCTATGCCCTCTCGGCAGCGGCCAAACCCCTGTTCGTCCTAGCCACCAGCCCCGCCTGGGTGCTGGTGGCCCGCTTCGCGGATCGGCTGGGCAAGGGCGTTCGCGGGGCGCCGCGCGACGCACTGATGGCGGATTTGACCCCGCCGTCCCTGCGCGGAGCGGCCTTCGGACTGCGCCAGTCCCTCGACACGGTCGGAGCCTGCATCGGACCGCTCGCCGCCGCCGCCCTGATGGCCGCTTCGCAGGACAATTTTCGGCTGGTGTTTCTGGTCGCCCTGGTGCCCGGGTTCGGGGCCGTGGCCTTGCTCGCCTTCGGGGTGAGCGAACCGGACAGACCGGCGGTCACTTCCCGCGAGTCTGCTGGCGGGTGCTCTGTGGCAGGGATTGGGTGGTGCGGCTCCGTTTGTGGTCGGGGGAGGCTGCGCCCTGGCTGCAACCCTCCTGCTGGTTCTATCGGGAATAGTTCGAGTTAGAAATTAACGGGCGATTTCGGAATCTAATAGAGCGCACTGAGTCTTCCTGGCCGAACCGCAGGGCCGCTCGCCCAGTGCCACCGAGTTGCAGCACGGAAAGGTGGACAACTGCATAGTTTGCCACGGTGCCGTCGACGGCGAAGCGCACTTCCAACCGTTCCACTCCGGCCACCCCGGCCGGCTCGAGGGTGAAATTCGCCTGGTTGCGTTTGCCCAGGGGCCGGAAGCTGCCGTCGGCACTGCCTGTGCGGGTGCGCAGCATGCCGGTGGCAGCTTCGTAGACTTCGGTGGTCGTCCCGGCGCTCAATTCGCCCAGGACCAGGCTCACTTCCGTCTGGCCGGCGGCGTTGGCCTGCAGCAAAATCGGTTCGCCCGTCACCGGGTAGGGGGTGCCGCCTGCGAACAGGGGCAGGTATTCGTAGGTCCTGGCAGACGGATTCCAGTGGCGCAGGGCGTAGGTAGGTGTGGCGCAGGTGGTCCTCCACCGCGCCGTAGCGCGCCAGGGTGAGCGCGCCGTGGGCCACTGCCTCGAAGGGTTTGCCGAATCGGACTTTCCCACGGCCGAACAGGCTCACCAGTTGCTTGCGGACCGCCGGGATCAAGCTGGTGCCCCCCATCAGCACGACGTAAGCGATCTCCTTCTTGGTCACGCCCCGGCTGTAGGCCTGATCGAGTACTTCGTCGCCCGCCTCGCGCAGGCGATCCAGGAGCTGTTGCCGTTCCAGGATTGCCTCCAGGCCGTCGCGATCGAGGCGCAACTCGTGGGTCTCGAAGCTCTGCTCGTCGAACCAGCTCTCGGCGGCGAAGCTCTGAGTGGAAAGCCGGATCTTGGCTGATTCGGCCATCAGAATCAAATTTTGCCAGGCCGTTTCGCCGACGCTGCGGCGGGTGAGACCGGCTCTATCCAGATAATCCTCGGCGATCCACGTGATCGATATCCGCGCCCCCGCAACCCCAGGGCCGGTCGGATTTGGCAATCACCTCCGCCCGTAGCTCGCGCTCCCCGGGGCGCAGGGGGCTTGTGCGCACCAGCGAGAGATCGGATGTCCGCTTCGCTCACTTTTTCGCGCTCGGCGCGGGCGCGGGCGAGGATGCGGCGGATGCGCGTGCGGGTGAGCCCCAGGCAGGCGCGCACCAGTTGCTCCTCCGCCAGTCCCTGGAGGGTGAGTTGCGCAGGCGGCACGGCGGCTTTGAGCAGCTTCGTGGCGGAGCACACCTGCTCCAGCGCCTGGATGGCCGAACCTTTGGCCTGGCCGCTATCCTCCCAACCGGCCACCACGTCCCAGCGGCGGATCTTGCGCGCAGGCTGCAGGGGGTTGTCGCCACCTGCTCCAGCACGTCCTCCACCGGTCCTTCCTCCGCCGAGACAATGTAAAGCAGCGGATAACGCGCCCGGATGAGCAGGCCGAGGTGGGCGGCGAGGTCCCCGTAGTCCCAGGCGAGCGAGGAGAGATCGGACATCGAAGTGGCGGTTTGCAGGCAGTACGGTGGGCGTGCCCCCCGTTCATTACTAGGGGCATTCCAGCCTTCGCACGGTCGCCGGCAAGCCGTGTCGCCGGTCAAGCCTCCCAATCGCTCGCTCGCAGTGGCGGCGCGGCGACGGCTTGCCGCCCTGCCGAGCACCGGGAGGGTTGGACAACCCACGGGTAGATAGATATACATATGTATCCACGCGGGATTCCCGACAGGTTCATATCTGTCCTGGGGGGCATTTTTCCGGTGGGGACGGTTACTATGCTGATTGAGTAGTTACGCATGGACAAGTGCAATATGGGATGGCTTCAACGTCTTTTTGGCTTGGAAAAACCGCAGCAGACCGCCCAGGCGCCTGCGCAGCCGGCCCAGACGCCCACCGGTGAGCCGGTGCCGCCGGAGCGCGTCGGTTTGAACGGGGAGTACGATCAAAGCGGCCTGGCCAAGCGCGTCGCCCTCGCCTTCGACAACGATCCTGAACTTGACGATGTCGACACGCTCTACGTGGCCCAGACCGGCACCACCGTCGTGCTCAAGGGCAAAGTGCCCAGCCAGGCGATCCTCACGAAGATGGTGACCGTGGCCAAGACCGTCAACGGCGCCACGGCCGTCGAGACCAATCAGGTGACTGTCGGCTAATTCCGGTGGGTCGAGCATTGTGGAAATGATGAGGCCGGGGGAGAGGGCCATGGCCCTCTCCCCCGGTCCTATTTGTGCAGGTTTTTGCACAGTGAGAAGCCGGACCTCATCGGCCCTCCCGGTTGCGGATGCGGGCGGGCGTCAGGCCATAAAGGCGCGACGGGACATTGGTCATGTGAGCCTGGTGCGCAAAACCGGCCACGGCATCCAGCTGTTCCAACCGGCGCTCCTTGAGCAGCCGGATTTGCTGCTGCGTCCAGGCGTAGAAATCCGTTTCGTAGAGCGGGTACACGCGCTTTCGGGGTTTGGTTCTCCCTCAAATAGACCGATGCTTGGCAGCGGCGTTTTGCGCGTGCACTCTAGACAAGGTTGGAAACTTTTAAGCTGCGCAGGGTGGCGGTCTTTTTGCGCTGGTGCTCCTGCATGCGGCAGAGGATATTGTCGAGGGAACGCACCGCTTCCACGACGTGGGGGCCTTTGTTGAGCATGACGCACTCGGCGCGCTGGCTCATCGCCGCGTCGGTGATCTCGGCGCGCGAGGGCAAGCCCTTTTTGGCCAGCTTTTCGAGTACCTGGGTCGCCCAGACCACCGGCATGTGCCCCGCTTCGCACAGCCAGAGGATTTCCTCCTGCACCTCGGCGGTGCGCTCCCAGCCGCACTCGACCGCCAGATCCCCGCGGGCGATCATCACCCCGGCCGGATAGGAGCGCATGGCAGCCAGGATCAGCCTGGGCAACTGCTCGAAGCCGCGGCGTGTCTCGATCTTGAGCACAATGCCCAGATGTCCCGCCCCCCGCTCGCCCAGAGCCGCCTGCAGCGCAAAGACATCCTCCGGTTCGTTGGCGAAGGACATCCCGACGAGGTCGGCCTGGCGGGCGACAAACTCGAGGTGCTCTAGATCCTGTTCGCTCAGCCCCCGAAGCTTCAGGCGGCTCTCGGGAAAATTGATCCCCTTGTCGGCGGCCAGACGGCTGCCTTTGTCGGCGGCCCGGGTGATCTCCAACTGGATTTCGTTCTCCGCCACCCCCCGCACGACACTCTCGATTTTGCCGTCGTCGAACAATACGGCCTCACCCACCTGCACACCGCCGTAGATCCCGCTGACCGCGCACACCACGCGCGCCGGAGCCTCTTCGCAGCCAGGCTTGCCCTGTTCTGCGTCGCGGCAGAGGACGAGCCCCTCACCTTTGCGGAGGGTGAGCGGTTCGGCAAGCGGGCCGGTGCGCAATTTCGGCCCGCCCAGGTCCATCAAAATCCGGCAGGCGCGCCCCACCTCCCGCTCGGCGCGGCGGATGTTGCCCACCATGCGCCCCCAGACCGGCTCGCTGTCGTGGGCGCAGTTGATCCGGGCGCAGTTCATCCCGGCCCGGATGAGATTGCACAACAGCAGGTAATCGCCTTCGGCTTCGCTGGGTAAAGTAACCATGATCCGGGCGGCGCGGCGCGCGGGCCGCGGTCCCAGGAGCGCCTCGGTGTGGGCGGTGAGCAAATCCTGGCCCCGCGCAAAATCGTCCGCAAAAGAGACGACCTCGCCACCGCGGCCCGCGAGCTGCTGCAGCACCTGCACCACGGCGCTCAGACTCGCCATGGTGTGCGCCTCGGTGCGACCCAGTGACGAGAGGCCCAAACCGCTCAACTGCTCCTGAATTTCGCGCAGGTCGAACCGGCGCAGGGCAAGATAGTCGATGAGATTGTGGGCGCTGTCGCCAAAGTGGGGATGCACTTGCTGGAGGTGCTCACCGAATTGTTGCTTGAGGCCCTCTGCATGGGAACGGATGGTGTCGAGCTGAGCGATCAGCGCTTCAAGCTGCGGTCGAACAGGGGACATTGCTCTGAACTGAATAACCGGGTCGCTACTTTGTATGATAGCGGCGGTGGCCCGAGGCAGCTGTACCCGCGGGCAGGCGATCGCAAACGCGGCGGGGATGCACGGCGCCAACAATCAAAAGGCACCTACAGGAATAATTGCTGTGATTCGACTCGAAAATATCGTCAAGAACTACACCCTGGGCGAGGTGGTCGTGCCGGTGCTGCGGGGCATCGATCTGGCGATTGCCGCCGGGGAGTACACCGCGATTATGGGTGTCTCCGGCTCCGGCAAATCGACCCTGATGAACATTATCGGTTGTCTGGATCGCCCGAGCGGCGGGCGCTATCTGCTCGAAGGCCAGGATGTCACCGACCGCAACGACGACGAACTGGCCGAGGTACGCAACCGCCGCATCGGCTTTGTCTTCCAGCAGTTCAACCTGCTGCCGCGCCTGACGGCTCTCGAAAACGTGATGCTGCCCATGATCTACGCGGGTTACACCAAAGCGGAACGCCGCGAGCGCGCCGAGGCGTTCCTTGACCAGGTGGGTCTTGCCGATCGCCTGCAAAATAAACCCAGCCAGCTGTCCGGCGGCCAGCAGCAGCGCGTCGCCATCGCCCGCGCCCTGGTCAACGAACCGGCCCTACTGCTGGCGGACGAGCCGACCGGCGCCCTCGACACCCGCACCAGCGAGGAGGTAATGGCCCTGCTCACCGCCCTCAACGACGGCGGGATCACGATTGTGATCGTCACTCACGAACCGGAGGTTGCCCGGCAGACCCATCGGATGATCCGCGTCCAGGACGGATTGATTATCGACGACGGGGCGGTGCTCACCGGCCAAACGTGAGTGCATTCGCACTTTTAGCGCGGATAAAGGGGCGGCACCGGCATGTAGGGCACTCCGGCGGGCGGATAGGGTACCGCTCCCGGCGGGTAGGAATACGGATACGGGCTGTTGTAGCCGTAGCCCGACGGATAGGCCGGCGCCGGGCCGACGGGGCTGATCGGGTACATCATCGCCGGGGTGTGCGCGGCGTTGGGGACCACCGCCGGGCCGGGCCGGTGGGCCGGCGAGAGTTCCGTCTGCGGCTGGGTCATATCCACCTCGGCCAGAAATTGGACCGACAGGCTCTGCAGCGGCGAGAGATCGGCCACCAGCACGCTCGGGATATCGCGTTCGAGAATTTCTTCTTGCTCGCCGGTCGATTGATTGACCGCCCCCTGCTGCTGCAGCGCCCCGATCAGGCCCCCCAACGCCCCGATCGCCGAGGCGGCGCGGTAGGATCCCCAGGTGCCGCCGATCGCGCCAACCATACTGCCGGTGGCACGGCCGACGCTGCTGGTGGTGCGGCCCTGGGTCACCCCCCGCCGCTCGCGCACATAAGATTTGCTCAGATCCTTGCCGTCCTGGACCGTCTGTAGGCTATAGGGGTCCGCCCGCAGTTTGCCTGGCACCGGGTCGCTCATCGCCTGCACTTTGTAGACCCGGTTTTCGATAACGAGCGTGTCGAAGATGAATTGCCCCAGCTTCTCATCGAGCCGGTTGAGCGCACCGAGCAGCATCGAGCCGCTCGGCAACTTGACGTCGCCCATGCGGCCCGAGACCGGAATTTGCACCGCCTTGCCCTCCTCGACGGTGAGCGCCGAGACCGGCCCGCTTGCCACAAAGGTGACAATCAGATCGCCGCGGGTGCCGGCGGCGATCTTCTGCACGCCGGTGCGAAAAGTGCGAATCGACCCACCGTTGCCCTCGGTGACGGCCGGGGGTTGGGCGCGCAGGGCGGGTTGCGCCAGAACTGGGGGTGCAGCGGTGCACAAAACGATCGCCAGGGCGGCCCCCAGCCGTACCGGAAGCAGAAAGGTATTCGACATGACAAACTCCTTTGGCAGACCCGGAAGCAATCGCTTTCCCGCCCGCACCACAGAGGTATCCTACACGAGCGGGATGCTGCGACCGCTTGCCAGTAGTAAATCTTAAAATTTTGTCTTTCGTGGTAAATCGTGGACAATGGTGAACCGAGTGCTTCGAAACACGAACACCTGCCCACGCCCGCCGCGCTTGCTGGAGCAATCTTTTTCTGCGCTCGGGTCGCTGATGGCGATGTGTCTGCAGCGTGCGTGCAAAAACTTCACACCTTGAGCCGACGCTGCGCAGTAATCTAAAGATTCTGAAGCATTGCGGGGTAAAGCCGATGAAGGCGTTGCTGCTTTGGCCCCATATGCCCAATTCTTTCTGGTCCTACCGCAGGACGCTCCAGCTTGCGGGTCTGCGCTCGACGAACCCGCCTTTGGGGCTGATCACCGTGGCGGCACTGTTGCCTGCAGGCTGGCAGATTCGCTTTGCCGACCGCAACGTGCGCTCTGAGACCGAAGCAGATTGGGCCTGGTGCGATCTGGTGATCATCTCGGCGATGATCGTCCAGAAAGAAGACTTTCGGGTGCTCATCGAGAAGGGCGTCGCCCTGGGCAAAAAAGTGGCCGTGGGAGGGCCGTTTCCCACCTCGGTGCCGGATTTTGCCCTGGCGGCCGGGGCACACTATTTGATCCTCGATGAGGGCGAGTGCACAGTGCCGCTATTTGTGGACGCGCTTGGGCGCGGGGCAGAGCGGGGCATTTTCCGCTCCGCCGACAAACCTGATGTCACCCGCACACCCGTCCCGCGCTTTGATCTGCTGGATATGCGGGCATACCTGGCGATGACGGTGCAGTTCTCGCGTGGCTGTCCGTTTCAGTGCGAATTTTGCGACATCATCAACCTCTACGGCCGCAAGCCGCGCACCAAGCATCCCGAGCAGATGCTCGCCGAACTGGAGGTGCTCTACCGGATGGGTTGGAACCGCTACGTGTTCGTGGTGGACGACAACTTCATCGGCAACGCCCGCAATGCCAAGATCTTCTTGCGGGCGCTCGTCCCCTGGATGGAGGCGCGCCGGTACCCGTTTATTCTGCTCACCGAAGCGTCGCTCAATCTGGCCGAAGACCCCGAACTGGTGGAACTGATGGTGAAGGCGGGTTTTACCACCGTCTTCATGGGTATCGAGACCCCCGATACCGACAGCCTGCTGGAGGTGCACAAGCTCCAGAACACCCGCCATTCGCTCGCGGAGTCGTGCGAGAAGGTCACCCGGGCGGGTCTGCAGATTATGTCCGGGTTCATCATGGGCTTCGACCACGAGCGGCCCGGAGCGGGGGAGCGCATCCGCGCCTTTATCGAGCTGACCGGCATCCCCCAGGCCCAGCTCAGCCTGCTGCAGGCGCTGCAGAACACGGCGCTCTGGCGGCGATTGGAGCGCGAGGGACGGCTTATCGACGGTCTGGGTACCTTCCATCAGGGGGCCTTGATGAACTTCGTGCCCACCCGGCCGCTGGAGGAGATTGTCGAAGAATATATCGACGCTTTCTGGCGCATCTACGAGCCGCTACCCTACCTCAAGCGCACCTTCACCCACTTTGGGCGCATGGGAGCCCGGCGGGCCGATAGCCGCAGGCGCTTCGATTGGGCGGCTTTGCGGATGTTTGCGGCCGTCTGCTGGCATCAGGGGATCGTCCGCTCGACGCGCTGGCGCTTCTGGTGGCAGCTTGCAGCGATCGCCCTCACCAAATCGCGGCTGCTGTTCGATTACTTCATCGCCCTTGCGGCCGGGGAGCACTTTTTTGCCTACCGCCACGAGGTGCGCGCCCAACTGCGCACCCAGCTCGCAGCGATGCGGCAGCTGAGGGAGCACCCAGAAAATCAGCTGCCCTCGGCCGCCACCCCCAGTGCCTGGGCCAACAACGCCTGAGAGTCGTAGGGGGGCCGCCGTTCGCCCACGATGCGCCCGCCCTGGAGCACCAGCAGGCGCTCGGCCAGCAGGGTCAATTCGGGCAGATCCGAAGAGACCACTAGCACGGCGGTGCCGCCCGCGGCGAGGGCGCGGATGAGTCCGTAGATCTCGGCTTTGGCCTCGACATCGACGCCGCGGGTCGGTTCGTCGAGCAGCAGCACCCGGCACCCGGCAAGCAGCCAGCGTCCCAATAGCGCCTTTTGCTGGTTGCCGCCGCTCAGGGCGCGGATGGCCATCTCCTGGGCGTGCGGCGCCAGGCGCAGTTGTCCCCCCAGTGCGCGGCAGGCACTGCGCTCGCGGTACTGCTCGACGATCCCCCAGCGGGCGCGGCCGGGCAGGCTCACCAGGGCCATATTTTCGCGCACGCAGCGCTCGGGCAGCAGGCTGTGGCGCTTGCGGTCCTCCCCCAGCAGGCCGATGCCGCAGGCGATGGCGTCGCGGGGCGAGCGCCAGACCACCGGTCGTCCATCCAGCACAATCTCTCCCGCCTCGGGCCTTTGGGCACCGAACAGCGTGCGCACCAACCGGGAGCGGCCCGCCCCGGCCACCCCCATCAGCCCCACCACCTCGCCTGCCCGCAGCTCCAGGTGCACATCTCTGAGCCGGCCGCAGCAGAGATTGTGCACGGTGAGGACGGGTCGGCCGGTTTGCGAGGCGGCCGGGGCGCCGGTCGGTTCGAGGGTGCGGCCCACCATGTGGCGCACCACCGCCGCCATCGACAGTGCTCCCACCGCAGCGCAGTGGACACGCCTGCCGTTGCGCAGGACCGTCACCCGGTCGCAAAGGGCAAAGATTTCCTCCAGGCGGTGGGAGATATAGATAATTGCCGTGCCCTCCGAGCGAATCCGCCTGAGCACGGCGAACAGCTGCTCGCTCTGTTGGGCGCTCAGGCTGGCTGTGGGTTCATCGAGGATGAGCAGGCGCGCCTTTTGCCTGAGGGCGCGGGCGGTCTCGACCATCTGCTGTTCGGGCAAATTGAGCTGTCCGACCGGCGTGCGCGGGTCGATCGGTTGGCCCAACCGCTCCAGTACCGCGCGGGCCGAATTTTCGAACTTCCCGTAGTCCACCGGCCGCCACCAGCTGTGCGCCTCCCCCAGGCAGATATTTTCGGCCACCGATAACGCCGGTACCAGCGCCAGTTCCTGGTGGATCATGGCGATGCCGGCAGCGCGGGCGGCGCGGGGCGAATCGAACCGGACGGCGGCACCCTGCCAGCGGACGGTACCCGCGTCGGGAGCAAGGGCGCCCGAGAGAATTTTCATCAGCGTCGATTTGCCGGCGCCGTTTTCACCGACCAATGCGTGCACCTCCCCCACCTCGACGGTGAAATCCACCCCGTCGAGCACCGTGACCGGCCCGAAGCGGCGGGTGATCTTTTCGAGGGCAAGGAGAGGCATCGGTGTCAGGGGGCGGGGGTACGGGTTTCGTTGCCCAGGGCGGCTTTGTCCACCAGCCGTACGGGCACGGGGATCACCGGTTCCACCGGTTGGCCCGCGAGGTGAGCAGCCACCGCCCGGATCGTCTCCTGGCCGATGCGGTAGGGATCCTGGGCGATATCGGCCTGCAGGGGCGACTGGCCCCCGGCGATGAGCTTGCGCGCCTCCTCGGAGGCGTCGTAGCCCACGACGAAGATGCCTTTGCGCCCGGCGGCCTCGATGGCCGAGACGACGCCGAAGGCCGATTCGTCGTTGATGGCGAAGACGGCGTCGAGCTTGCGCTGGGACTGGAGCAGATCTTCGGCGGCTTTTAAGGAGCGGTCGCGCACGCCGTCGCCGGTGAGGCGGGCCACCACCCGGATGTTCGGATAGGGCTTGAGGGCTTCCTCGAAGCCGCGCACCCGCTCGATCACCGACTGGATATAGGGCTGATCGATAATGGCCACCTGGCCCTGGCCGTTCAGGCGCTTGGCGACGTGCTCGCCCGCGAGCCGCCCGCCTGCGACGTTGTCCGAGGCGATGTGGGAGACAACTGTGCCTTCTTTTGCGCGGATGTCGGCGGTGAAGACCGGGATATCGGCCTGGTTGGCGCGGGCGATGGCGGGACCGATCCCCTGGGAATCGGTCGGGCAAACCACGATCGCCGCTACTTTCTGGACGGTGTAATTTTCGAGCTGTCCCTGTTGGCGGGCCAGATCGAATTCGCCCGCATCGAGTCGCACAGTGAGCTTCTGTTTGGCCGCTTCTTCTTGGAGACCACGCTCCAGTTCGCGGTAGAAAGCGTCCTGACGGGTGAGCAGCGACACCCCCACCACCGGCCGATTGCCGCCCTCCGAACCGTTCTGGGCACAGGCCCCGAGCACCAGTGCACACAGCGCCGCCAACCACCGGAACCTTCGCACCCCGGACCCACCCCGCACAATTTCAGGCTTAAATGTACCAGCAAGCCGCCCGGTCCGGGGCGAATTATTGTTGCCGCCTACTGTTACTTAGGTGGCAAGACCCGCTTCGAGATCGGCGACTACCGCCACCAGTGAGCGGGTCTGGGCGTGGATGCGGCGCTGGCGCGTCGCACCGTTGCCCGATTCGAGCATGGCGAAAATCCCCGCCAGATAAGCGCTACAGCCCAACTCTGCCGCCAGCGGCTGCATCTCGCCCACGGTCTGCTCAATCAGTTTGCGGGTAGGAATCCCTTGGAGGGTGAGCGGGTCGATCAATTCGCCCTCCAGCCCCCAGCGGCAGGCGCGCCACTTGTTCTCGCGGATGATGCCGGGGTGCAGCAGACGGACTTCCTCGCCGCTTTCGTAGAGCCGCCGGAAATAGACCGCCAGGCACTGCACCAGGGCGGTGAGGGCGAGCACCTCCGCCAGGGTGCGGGTGGCGTCGCAGATACGCACCTCGATAGTGCCGAAGTCGGAGTGGGGCCGGATATCCCACCAGATTTCGCGCTGGCTGCCGATCGAACCGGTCTCCAGCAGCACCTGAATCAGATTTTCGTAGCCTTCCCAGTTCTCAAAGCGAAACGGCAGACCGGCGGAGGAGAGATTCTCGAAAACCTTTGTGCGGCAGCTATCCAGGCCCGTGTCGTCACCCTCCCAAAAAGGCGAATTGGCCGAGAGCGCCAGCAACATCGGCGCGTACTGGGTGATCTGGTTGATTACCTGTATCGCTGTCTCGCCGTCGGGCATGCCGACATGGACGTGCAGGCCGTAAATCTGCATCCGCCGGGCCGTCCAGACGTGTTTGTCGACCAAGGCACGGTAGCGGGGGGTTTGGGTGTACTGCCGCTCGCGCCAGCGGGCAAAGGGGTGGGTGCCGGCCGAGAGAAAGCTTACGCCGCGCTCGCGGCAGACAGAGCGCAGCAGCGTAAGCTGCGTGGTCAGATCCCGCTCGACCTGGGCGACATCCTTGCAAATGCCCGTGTTGATCTCGATGGTGGCCTGCACCAGTTCGGGCTTGACCACCAGTCCGACCTCCGGGTGCTCCTCGCAAAAAGCGACCAGCTCCGGTCCGCGCGGGGTGAGATTGCCCGTTTCGGGGTCGATAATCTGAAGCTCCATCTCGACCCCGAGGGTTGGAGCAGCGGAGGACTGGAAAGGGATGGTCACATTAATAGGTTTCGACGTGCCAGAAACCGGATTGCTTGAGATTATAGCGGTAATCTTTCCAGACGATGTCCTTGGCGGCGGCGGCGGCGGTAAAAGCGTCGTCGATGCCGTCTTCCATGCCCTTGAGGCCGCAAATATACGTGTAGGTGTTGCCGTCTGAGATTAGCTCCCACAGAGCCCCGGCGTGCTCGGCGATGCGGTGCTGGACATACATGCGGCCGCCCTGGGCGTTCTTTTGCTCGCGGCTAATCGCTTCGACGATCTGGAAGTCGCCCTTGGCGGTGTAGCCGGCCAGTTCGTCCTGGTACAGGTAGCTGTTGGAATTTTGCATCCCGAAGAACAACCACACCTTGCCCTGCCAGGGGGTGTCCATCTCGTCGTAGATGCGGCGCAAAAAGGCGCGAAAGGGCGCGATGCCGGTGCCGGTCGCAATCAAGACCAGATTGGTGCTCGGATCTTCAGGCAGCAAGAAAGTCTTGCCGGTGGGGCCGGTGATCGACACATCGTCGCCGGGGGCGAGGTCGCAAATAAAGTTCGACGCAACGCCGCGCACGATTTGACCAGTCTCGGGGTGCTTGTAGACGACGCGCTTGACGCACAGCGAGACGGTCTTGCCGTCTTTATGATCGCCGATGCGGCTGGAGGCGATCGAGTAGAGCCGCAATTTGTGGGGTTTGCCCTGGGCGTCGGTGCCCGGCGGAACGATGCCGATGCTCTGGCCTTCGAAGTAGCGCAGATCGCCGCCGCTCAAGTCGAGGACGACGTGGCGCACATCGTTGTCCGGATCGTCGGGTGTCAGGTTGATATTCTGAAGCGCCTTGCCCCGAAACGGACTGGCCGGACGATAAATGTTGACAGGAACTTCAAAGGTACGAGTGGCGGCTTGGGCCATGATCGGCTATCTCCTGAAGACGGCGAAACGGCAGCGGGCACAGATCGACAGATTATGCCCAGTGTAAAACCTCACCGCCAAAGCTCAGCACATTGGCTCGGATCGGTCGGACCGGGCCGGGGCAAGGCGGCAGAGGACACCAGCAAATTTCAAGCTATATTGCGCGATGTTTAGATTTACCGATAGGTATTTTTACCTTACTATAGATAGCAAAGAAAGTAACCATCGCCACACTCGGGCGGGCGCTTCGCTTGCTCCGGTGCCGGTGCTCTGTTACCATTGGGGGGCATTTTTTGCTTGCTCCGTGGGCATTTGAGCCCGGTGGGCGAGTGGCGGGTGGTCCAGTCCGGGAAGCCAGTCCAAGGAGAACGCGATGGTCAGTACGTTGGACCGAGTGGTCCTGATCGGTGTCGGTGGGGATTCGGGTTGCGGCAAGTCGACATTCCTCAGGCGGCTCAAAGATCTGTTCAGCAAGGAGCTTGTCACGGTCATCTGCCTCGATGACTACCACTCGCTCGACCGCAAGCAGCGCAAAGAAACGGGCATCACCGCCCTCGACCCGCGGGCCAACAACTTCGATCTGATGGCTGAGCAGGCGACGGCTCTCAAGGCCGGTCAGTCGATCATGAAGCCCATCTACAACCACGAGACGGGCAAAATCGACCCCCCCGAGCTGATTCAACCCACTCCCATCGTCATCCTCGAAGGGCTGCATCCTTTTTACGACGAGCGCGTGCGCAGCCTGTTCGACTTCAAGATCTATTTCGACCTGTCCGACCCGATCAAGATTCAATGGAAGATCAAGCGCGACATGGCCGAGCGCGGCCACTCCTACGAGGATGTCCTCAAGCAGATCGAATCGCGCCGTCCGGATTTTTCGGCCTATATCGACCCGCAGAAGCAGTACGCCGATGTGGTGCTGCAGATTTTGCCCAGCGAGCTTGCCGAGAAACCCGGCGGCATCAAGCGCATCAAAGCCTGCATGGTGCAAGTCGAGGGCATCCCCAACTACGACGCACCCTACCTGTTTGACCGGGCGATTTCCGATGTGTGCTGGAAGCCCCAGTTCCCCAACTCGGATGAAGAATTGACCTTCTGCTACGGCACCCAGGATTACTTCGGTCGCCCGGCGTCCTACCTGTCGATCGACGGCGAATTTGCTCCGGAGGATTCCCCCGAACTGGAGGAGAAGCTGCGCAGCACCAGCGAGACGCGCTACGGCGAACTCGCCTCGCTCATCCTCAAGCACGTCGATTACCCCGGCTCCCGCGACGGCACCGGCTTCTTCCAGGTGCTCATGAGCCTCAAGTTCCGCGCCATCTACGAAGCACTCACCGCCCAATCGCTGGCGGGTTCTAAGGTCAAGTAGCGCGCCGCGCCCACCTTTCGCGACAGGAAGTATCCATGACTGGCACTTTGCTTGATAGGACCGCCGCCCAGTTGGACGAGTTGAGCATCAATACCATTCGTTTTTTGGCCGTGGATGCTGTACAGAAGGCCAACTCCGGTCACCCCGGCCTGCCGATGGGGGCCGCCCCGATGGCCTACGTGGTCTGGACGAAGTTCCTCAAGCACAATCCCACCAACCCGAAGTGGTTCGACCGCGATCGGTTCATCCTCTCGGCGGGTCACGGTTCAATGCTGCTCTACGCCCTACTGCACTTGACCGGCTACGACCTGGCAATAGACGATCTCAAGCAATTTCGCCAGTTGCACTCCAGAACCCCCGGCCACCCGGAGAACTTTATGACCCCGGGGGTGGAGGTGACCACCGGTCCCCTCGGCCAGGGCCTGGGTAACGGCATCGGCGCCGCTATCGCCGAAGCGCACCTCGCGGCCCGTTACAACCGTCCCGGCCACGAGATTATCGACCACACCACCTACGCCATCGTCTCCGACGGCGACCTGATGGAAGGGGTGGCCTCGGAGGCCGCTTCGCTGGGGGGCCACCTGGGCCTGGGCAAGGTCATCTATCTCTACGACGACAACCACATCTCGATCGACGGCGAGACCGAGCTGTCCTTTACCGAAGACCGCATGCAGCGCTTTGCGGCCTACGGCTGGCACACCCAGGCGGTGGCCGACGGCAACGACTTGGAGGGCATCGAGCAGGCCATCCACAACGCCCGCGCCGTAACGGACAAGCCTTCGATTATCGCCGTGCGCACAATCATCGGCTACGGCTCGCCCAACAAAGCCAACAGCCATGACGTGCACGGCTCACCGCTGGGTGGGGATGAGGTCAAGGCCACCAAGGAAAACCTCAAGTGGCCCCTGGAGCCTGATTTTTATATTCCCGAAGAAGCCCTCGCCCACTTCCGCAAAGCCGTCGAGGCGGGTAGGGAAGCTGAGGAAGACTGGAACGCCCGCTTTGACGCCTATGAAGCCGAATTTCCGGAGTTGGCGGCTGAGCTTGAGATGCTCATCGAAGGTCGTCTGCCGACAGGCTGGGAAGCTTCTCTACCCAGCTTCACCCCCGCCGACAAGCCGCTTGCCACCCGCGCCGCTTCCGGTAAAGTGCTAGGTGCCGTAACCGCCGCCCTCCCCGGCCTGATTGGCGGCTCGGCGGATCTGGCACCTTCCAACAATACCTACGTCAAAGCCTTCGTCGATTTCCAGAAAGATACGCCCGAAGGCCGCAACTTTCACTTTGGCGTGCGCGAGCACGGCATGGGGGCGGTGATGAACGGCATGGCCCTGCACGGCGGCCTCAAAGTTTACGGCGGCACGTTCCTCATCTTCATGGACTATATGAAGGGGGCCGTGCGCGTCGCCGCGCTTTCCCATTCGCCGGTGGTCTACGTGTTCACCCACGATTCGATCGGCCTCGGTGAGGACGGACCCACCCACCAGCCGGTCGAGCAGATTCTCACCCTGCGCGCTACGCCGCAGCTCACGGTCATCCGGCCCGGCGACGCCGTCGAGACGGTGGGCGCCTGGAAGGTCGCCATCGAGAGCACCCGCGACCCGGTCGCCCTCATCCTCACCCGCCAGAATCTGCCCATTCAGCCGGGTTCGACCGTTGAAGCGGTGGCGAAGGGCGCCTACACGCTGGTGGAAGCCGACAACCCTGAGATCATCCTGATTGGCACCGGCTCCGAGGTGCAACTGGTAGTCGAGGCCCAGAAGCAACTGGCCGAGCGGGGCATCGCCGCCCGCGTCGTCTCCTTCCCGAGTTGGGAACTATTCGAAGCCCAGCCCCAGGAGTACAAAGACAGCATCCTCACCCCCGGTATCAAGCGCCTGGCGGTGGAGGCGGGCACCAGCCTGGGCTGGCACAAGTACGTCGGCCTCGAAGGGGCGGTCATCGGGGTCGATCGCTACGGCGCTTCGGCTCCGATTAAAGCGGTCATGCCCGAGTACGGCTTCACGGTCGATAATGTCGTCGCCCATGCCCTGAAGGTATTGGGCAAGTAGCCGTTGTGATTCGACTGAGGGTTTGCCCTTTCCACACTCGACAAAGGGCAAACCCTCCGAGCTGATTTGTACATACTGTTAAGCAGCCGGAGCCAACCTCCCGTTGTGGTTTGATTGTGCCGCACCGAAGAAGAGCAGACAATCGCTTGTCCGTAGTGGCGGGGTTTTTGGACTGCCCTCTTCTGGAACCTATTTTGTTCGCAAACGATCAGCCTCGCTGGTGAGATGGGACAATCAAATCCCATAGCAACTGGGCCCATGGGAAAAGCGCTTCCCCAAACTGTTCTATTGGGCATGGTTCTGCTGACCGTTGTGCTTGGTTCGTGCGCCCCGGCCAAAAAGCAGCGCCTGCGGTGCGCCGACTTTACTTCGCCCCAGCAGGTGATCGACGCCTACCGTGGCGGTGCCAGGTACCTCGATAGCGACGGCAATGGCTACGCCTGCGAGGACAAATTCAACGTGTATGTCGGTAAGCGGAACAACGTGGCGGTTGTTCCGCCGCCAACAAAGACCGGCACGGCTTCTGAGCACCTGCTTTTGGGCAATCCCAGCCGGGCGGCGGCCACCCCCGCGAGTGTCAATAACTATTTGCTCCTCAAGCCGCAGTACGCGCTTTCGTACAACGCGGCCAAAGGGACTGCCAACTGGGCCAGCTGGCAACTCAACCGCGCCTGGCTGGGAAGGGCCGATCGCCAGAACGACTTTCGCCCGGACGAGAGCCTGCCGGTGGGTCTTTATCGGGTGATCCCCGCCGACTACGCCGGCAGCGGCTACGACCGGGGCCACCTGGTGCCCTCGGCGGACCGCACGGCGAATGCTGCTGACAACTCGGCGACTTTTTTGATGACCAACATGACCCCCCAGGCCCCGGATCTCAACCGCGGCCCCTGGGAGAAGCTCGAAAGCCACTGCCGCGACCTGGTCGGTGCCGGCAAAGAACTCTACATCATCGCTGGGGGCAGCGGGGAACTCGGTACAATCGGCGGCGGCAAAGTAAGCGTGCCCGCGCGCCACTGGAAAGTGATCGTCGTGCTGGACATGCCGGGGGCGGGCCTGGCCGCAGTGACGGGACGCACGCGGGTGATTGCCGTGGACATGCCCAACGGCCCAGGAATCAAAGAGGCCCGCTGGCGCGAATTTCGGGTAAATGTCGATCGCATCGAAGCTGCCACCGGCTACGATCTGCTCTCGGGCGTGCCAAAAGATATCCAGGGGCTACTCGAAAGCCGCCTGGATAACCGGTGAGCACCTACGTCTCGACAATCCGGGTTTTGAGGCCGCTCAGGGTGCCTTCCTGGTTCTGGCCGACGATGTAGACATCCGCTTCCACACTGCCCACCCGGTAAACTTTGATCTCGCCGAGGCTATTTTTGAGGATGGCAAGCAGTGCTTGGAATCGTTGGGCGTTGGCCTGCTGCCGCGGCTTCTGCCAGTCTGCCTCACGACAGGCCGGTGCAAAGAACGCATCGAGATCCAGTTCGCCCACGGCTGTATCCGGGGGATGACCCGTTTTTTCCAGTAGCCGCTGCGGGTTCAACTCTCCAATCGGCCACTCGAACGCTTCCAGGGGCGCGTCGGTCTCGCTTGGAAAGAGCAAGCCACGGGCAGCGTCCTCCAAACTGGCTATAGGATCCTGCGGGAACCGATCTGCAGATTGGGATGACTCTGGTTCCATCGTTGTGTTCTGTGGGTTCTTTATCCTGACACCTGACATCTGCTCTACAAAAACCGGCCCGCCATGCGCACCATGTCGCCTAAATCCACGTCGCCGTCGTTATCGGTATCCAGGAAGGTGCCCAAAAGGGGATTGCCCTGCTGGGGATTGCGGTTGTTCGTGCCGCCCTGCAACAGCTGCAAAATCAACGGAATGACAATGGGCAAAAGCGCCTGGATGGTGGAGGCGTCGAGGCCGGTGCGGTTCGCGGTCTCCTGGACCACCTGCGGTTGCCGCGCTCCAAAGAGCGCCTGGACGGCCTGCGGATTCGCCTCGGTGCCGCTGTACTGCTGCACGGTGGCCTGGGCCTGCTGAGGCCCGACGTCGGCGCGCTGTTGCTGCAGAGCACCCCGCACCTGTTGGCCCACCACCGAGAGCAACTGGGCGAGCGCCCGGCTGTCGGTGCCGTGGGTCTGTCCCTGGCGCTGCAGGGTTCCCAGGACCGAGGCCACCTGACCCTGACTCGCCTGCTGCTCGGGGTTGGCGATGGCCGCAAGGATTTGATCGAATAGTCCCATAGAAGTCTCGTCGCAGGAGGAACGCCTGGATCCTACGCCTTGTCCCCGGGCAGGACAAGCCACCCGGGGATGTTGACAAGTTCAAGGCACCGTTCAGGCCGTCTTGCGCACGTAGGACGACTCGGGTGCCTCGGGCGCGTCCGCCTTTGCAGTACGGCCCAGGCCCAAAAATGCAGGCAAAAACTGCTGCATAAACTGCACCGGGTCGCGCTGGAAGGCGATCTGAACGAGGCTCAGCCGGTGCATCTGGGTCTCGGGCAAAATGCGCGGCAGGTGCTCCATCAGATATCCCGGCCGCTCCCACACCGGCAGCGTCTCGGAGATTTCAAGCAGCCACTGGGCGCGGCGCAACTCGGCGCCGAGGGTGACATCCATGCTCGTCTCGAAGGCCGCCTGCTCGATGGCCGTGTAGCGGCGCTTGGCCGCCTCGACCCGCTCGGCGTTCTGGGGCGAGGTGCGGGCCATCTGGGCGAGCCAGCGGTTGCCCCAGCGCACATGCCCCGCCTCCTCCGGCAAAATCCGCGCGATACACTCGCGAATCTTGAGATTTTCAGGCGTCTGGGGTGCGTTCTTAAGCGCGTGGATGTGGGCGGAAAAATAGAGGCAGCCGCGCTTCTCGGTGACGTTGATGGCAGCGAGGCTCTCGATGAGATAAAAATCGAGGTCGATCTCTTTGCCGGGCTTGCCGCCGGTGTCGTGGACAAGGCGCTCGAATTCGTCGATATACGAAAGCCCCGGCGGCACGTTGAGTTCTGCCCCCAGGTCGTAGAGCAGCTCGGTCAGCCAGTTGGCGTGGCGGGCTTCGTCGTGGATATGGCGCGAGAGGTCGCGGATAAGCTCGCGCTGCTGCCCGTCGAGGCGCTCGATCACCTCGGTGAGATCCTTGCAGGCGCGCTGCTCGGAGTAACGGTAGCGGTTGAGCGTCAGGTTTTGAATTTCGCGGTCCCGGACGACAATGGCGAGGATTTCGCGGGCCCCGAACTGGTCACGGAACTTCCGCGGGTATGTAACAGTCATCTTGAGTGGCTCGTCACGACTTCATCAATTTTAACTAGACTTTCGGGGGTTGATTAGCGCCGGTCGGCATCCACCAGCCCCACCAGGTATCGCTCTACCAGAATGAGTGCCACTACATCGTCGTAGGCTTCCGGGGGCACCCGAAAATCTTGGGGCAACAGACGGTTGAGCCCCCGGGGCGGGTTGAACTGCCAGTAGCGGGCGCGGGCCTGCTCGCTGGAGCGGCGCTCGGGTACCGCCACCAGGCGCACCTCGGGAAAGGCGGCGCGCAGTTGGGCCTGCCAGTACTCGGATGTCGTCTGATCGCCAATTACCAGGGCGGCCACCGGAAAGTTCTCCAGCAGCCGCTCCACCTGCTTGAGCAGTTGGTTGCTCGGTACGACCGAGCGAAAGTAGAGCTTGCGGTCGAGACCCACCAGTGCCAGACCGCACTTGGAGCGACCGGGATCGATACCCAGGATCATCGCTTACCCGGCCTTGCTGAGAATACGGCCGTTTTGGATCGCTACGAGTTTGAGGCTGAGGGGACCCAGGGTGTAGACATCCTGCTTGGAGACGGCCTGGAGGGTGACGGCGCCGCTGCCGGGTTGCGATCGCAGCTCTTCGATCATCCGCTCCAGGTCTCTGTACAAAAATTCGCCCACCTTGGCGTCGCGACCGCTGGTGAGGATACCGGCGTCGCGGGCCTGGCGGTTCGCCTCGTTGAACAGATCCACCAGCGTTACGCGCAGTTTTTCTTCGTCGTTCAGAACATTACGATCGATCTGGCGGGCGGCGATCACCCGTCCTTCCTCGAACAACAGCTGGTTGGGGCGGACCTGTCCGAAGACCCAGACCGGCTCGCCTTTGAGCGAGTTGTCAATCGAAATCAGCTGCAAAGCGTGATCGCCGGGGGCAGCGAGTTGCTGCAGGATGCGGCGGGCCTCTTCGGCGCTCATGCACACCGCACTTTTGCAGCCCGCCTGCGGTTCCGGCTGGGCACCGGCTTTGAGGGCCTGCTTTTGGACTTCGCTGAGAAATTCGTCGAAGATGCGTTGGGTCTCAGCCATACCCCGGCCGCCCGGTACCTTCGCCTTGGCAACCGCCTCTTCGGCTTCGAAAATCAGTTCGGTGCGGCTGCGCAGGCGATTGGTCGTCGCCTGGGAGGCCGCCACTTTTTTGGCCAGTTCGGCGGCGATATAAAAAAGCGTCTCGTTCTCGCGCTCCAGTTTCTTTTTCTGGCGCGCCAACTGCACCAGGTCTTTGCGGCTGCGCTGCAAAGAAGTAGCCAGCCGCCTTTGCTCGCCATTGAGCGTCTGAACGGCCTGTCGCAGCACCTGAGCATTTTTTTGGACGGCGGCTTTTTGGGTCTCCAGGGTGGCAAGCAACTTCTGGTTCTGAGCAAGCTTGCGCTCGCTTTGTTCTTGCTGGGAGCGCGCCTCGGTCAGTTGCCGGTTGATGCTCTGCAAGTTCGTCTCCGCCTGGCGGCGCTCGGCGAGGGCCGATTGGAGGGCACGGCGCTCTTCGGTGCGCTGACCTTGAACAGCGAGCAGCTCTTTTTCGGCCGCCGCCTGTTGGCGGGTCGCATCGCGCAGGCGCGACTGCACCTGGTCGTAATTAAAGAGCGCGAACTGTACCCGATCGGAGACCAGCAGCACCAGTGCCAGTGAAACCCCGGCGATCATCACCCCGGTAAAGACGGTCACCAGCGTGGCGGTATCCCGGGGCCGCAGCTTGAATAGACTCAACCGTTTTTTGCCCACCATCGAGCCGATGCGGTCGCCGACGGTGGCAATCCCGCCTCCAAGAATCAGCACGGCCAGAATGAGCAAAAAACCAGCTATCATCGATTCCGCAGCGGTCGAACGGAAAGTACGGCAATTCTAGCAGAGCCTTTGTGAAGCATCCTGCCTTGATCGTCTTTGCTAAAACCCCAGTCCCAGGGCGGGTCAAAACCCGTCTATGCCCGCCTTTGACTCCTGAGCAAGCCTGTCGGCTCTACACGGCGTTTTTGAGCGATATCCTGGGCGAAGCTGCCCGCCTTACCCAGTGGCGGCGGGTGATCGCCTACGCGGGCGATCCAGACTGGTTCGCACCCTGGCGTGGGGATTTTGAACTGTTGGAGCAACAGGGGGCGGATCTGGGTGAGCGCCTGCTCCATGCCTTCGAGGCGGTGGGCACCCCGGCGGTGGGCATCGGCAGCGACAGCCCCCACCTTGATAGTGAGATTTACCGTGTCGCGGCCGAACGTCTGGAGCAGGTGCCGGTAGTCATTGGACCCTGTACCGACGGCGGTTATTACCTGATCGCCCTCGCCCGGCCGGTGGATTTGTTTACAGCCATGCCCATGGGCACCGATCGGTTGCTCGCAGCCACCCTTGGGCGCGGCCGGAATCTGGATCTGGCGATGGGGTTGCTTTGCGAAGATAGCGACATCGACACCTGGGCCGATGTGCAGGCAGTGCGCGCCAGACTGCCTGCCCACTCGCGCCAAACCCTCGCCGCCATCGAGGCGGAACTGGCCCGGTAAGACGAGCCGAAGCAGTAGCACCTCGAGGCCAAAGCAGTGTACTATCAGCGATTGGGTCAGGCACAGCCGGGCCGAACAGCATGCACTTTAGAGGCAGGAATGAACGAAGTGGAAGTTTATCAACGCGTCAAGAAGATCGTCGTGGAGCAACTGTCCGTCGAGGAGTCGGAGGTGACTTCCGAATCGAGCTTTGCCAACGACCTCGGTGCTGATTCCCTCGACCAGGTGGAACTGGTCATGGCACTTGAACAGGAGTTTGAAACCGAAATCCCGGACGAAGACGCCGAGAAGATCACCACCGTCGGCGACGCCGTCAAATATGTGCTCAAGCGCGGCAGCGAAGTTTAAAGCGTCTCTATGGCGGCAGGCCGCCACCGTCCGCCGATTCGGGTCTCTGCCTCCAGCCCTGGACATTCTGGTTAAATCCTCGTCCACCGGTTTGGGCGGACAAGGGTTTTAGCTGAGAAGCCTCTGGGGTTACTTTCGACCCCCGGATTTTAGACCTGTCTTTCGTCCCACCGAGGGGTTTCTCTTTTTTCCGTTACAAATTGCACGATATTGGGGAGAGCAAACAATCGTTAAGAAAAACCGAATTCACCTTCGGCAAGCAATCATTAAAAAAATCTCTAATCCTTGCCGATAGAGCGATCCCCGCATCGATACTTGAAGAACGCTGCTGTTTGCTTCGGCTTTGCACCTTTTGGCGTGTCGCACTTACCTATGAATATGTCCATCGCCATTCAGCCCGTTGCCCAGCGCACACCGGGCCGGTTGCATCTTGCAATTCGAGGACTCGAAGCCGACCCCGCCTGGGACGCACGGCTTGAGTCGCGCTTGGGCGAGTTGCCCGGCTTGCACGCCATCTGTGCGTCTATCGCCAGCGCCAGCCTCCTGCTGCGCTACGACCCGCGCTGCTGGAACACCGAGAGCCTGGTGGAGGCGATCGGTCGGGCGATCGGTCGGCCCTGGCGCTTTGAGGCGCCCGCCGGCGTGCCTGGCACTGCGGGCGGCCGGTTGGCCATAGTCGCGGAGGCCGCACCGGTCATCCGGCAGATTTGCGGTGGCGACACGTGCGTGGACCTCAGCCGCTCCCGCCCGATGCTCAGCCGCCGCGCCACACCGCATCCGTTCGAGGTCGATCCGCTGTGTTGCACGCTGCGCATCGGCGCACTGTGCTACCCCGACGCCCGCCCCGACGCCATTGCGCTTGCTTTTGCGGCGGCAGCCCGCCGCAGTGGGCTGCCGGTCGATGCCTGGCTTCAGCAATATCAACCTATTGGGGCGCCGGTGAGCGGGCCGTTTTTGACCTGTTTTCGCCGCCGGGGCAGCCAGGTGCTGGCTCTTGCCCGTGGCCGGATGGCACCGGTGCTCGATCGGTGTGCATTTGTGCAGGACCGGCAAGGTTGCCACCCCTTGGACGCCGCGCTGCGCCACCGGTTCGAGGGTGAAGAAGGCCGTTTATCCCACCTTGTCGCCTTTGCCTATCGGCCGCTGTTGTTTCAGCAGAGTCCCCAGACTCCGGTAGACGACTGGATCTTTGCGGGTTTTGCCGCCCTTGACTGGCCCGGCAGCCAAAACTGAGTCGCGCCGTCTTTGACTGTGGGGTAGGCTGTACCGGAAAATAATCGCGAAGGACGTTGGGAGAACGGACGGTGGCGAAGAAAACGGTTGAGGCCTTGGGGGCGGCGGACCTCAAGGGTAAGCGGGCTCTGGTGCGGGTTGATTTTAATGTTCCCCTCGACGAGAGCGGCCAGATCACAGACGATACGCGCATTCGGGCTGCGCTGCCCACCATTGGACTGTTGACCGGTGGGGGGGCGCGGGTAATCCTGGTAAGCCACCTGGGGCGTCCTAAGGGTTTTGACGATCAGTTGCGCCTCACACCGGTGGCCAAGCGCCTGGGCGAACTGCTCGGCCAGACGGTCTACAAAGCCGACGACGTGATCGGTCCGGAAGTCGAAGAAGCGGTCAAGAAGCTCGAAGACGGCGATGTGCTGCTGCTGGAGAACGTGCGCTTCTATCCGGAAGAAGAAAAAAACAACCCCGAATTTGCCCAGAAGCTCGCGGGCCTCGCCGAACTTTATGTCAACGACGCCTTCGGCACCGCCCACCGCGCCCACGCCTCCACCGAAGGCGTGGCGCGCTACTTGCGCCCGGCGGTGGCGGGGCTGCTTTTGCAAAAAGAACTCGAATACCTGGGCAAAGCCCTCGAAAGCCCGGAGCGGCCGGTGCTTGCCATCATGGGCGGCGCCAAAGTGAGCGACAAAATCCAGCTCATCCAGAACATGCTCACCAAGGTCGATTCCATCTTGATCGGCGGGGCGATGGCCTACACGTTCCTCAAAGCTCAGGGCGTGGATGTGGGAGCTTCCCGCTGCGAGACGAGCACCACCAAAAAGGACGGCACGACCGTCGATTTGCTCCAGCTGGCCCTCGACCTGCTTGCCGAGGCGAAGGAACGGGGCGTCACCTTCCTGCTGCCGGTCGACCACCGCACCAACGACAAGTTCGGCGATCTGGCCGACCCGCCGGTCACCCCCGACGCGAACATCCCGCTAGGCCAGATGGCCCTCGATATCGGCCCCAAGACCGAGGAACTTTATGTGGCCGAAGTCCGAAAATCGCGCACGGTGATCTGGAACGGTCCGATGGGCGTCTTTGAACTGCCCGGCTTCAGCAAAGGCACCTTCGCCGTGGCCCACGCCCTGGCCGAGAGCGACAACCTCTCGATCGTGGGCGGTGGCGACAGCGCCTCGGCGGCCGAGAAAGCGGGCGTGGTCGACCAGCTCAGCCACGTGAGCACCGGCGGCGGCGCCTCGCTCGAATTTCTCGAAGGTAAGACGCTGCCTGGGGTGGCAGCCCTCGACGAGGCTTAGAGTGGGTTCCGGGTATGTCCCCGCCGATACCCGGCCGCCTTTCCTACCGCAGCGAGAGGAAGTGTGCAGCCCTCCGTGTTGCCGCTGGGATAGCCGGATTGCATTCGCCCACTTGAAGCGCCCGGTCGGTAAATCATGATGGGTTGCTCGCCCCGCCAGATCCTCATCATTGAGGATGATCGAGACATCGCCCGCATCCTCGGCCTGCACCTGCGCGACTGCGGCTACGGGGCGGACGTTGCCCACGATGGCCACCAGGGCCTGGAGCAGGCGCTGGGCAAAAATTACGACCTGATCATGCTTGATTTGATGTTGCCCGGGTTGGAGGGGCTGGAAGTCTGCCGTCGTCTGCGCACCCGGCCCAACTACACGCCGACGCTGATGCTCACGGCCCGAGAAGCTTTTGCCCGCTTGAAAGCCCGCTGGGTGGAAACGCTCAAATCCATCGACACCGCCATGGGCTTCATGATGGATTCGCTCTACTTGCATAGCGATTTTCCTTTAAATTTAAGTGGGTTGCCCACCAGGCCGGCACCTGCCGGTTCGGGGTCGATCCGAAAACCTCGGTGCTCGACCTCAACTGCCGCACCCACGATCTGGATAATCTCTACGTGGTCGACAGCTCCTTTTTCCCGTCCAATCCGGCGATCAATCCGACCCTGACGATCATCGCCAACGCCCTGCGCGTCGGGGATCACCTGCTGGAGCGGCTGCGGTGAGCGCCCTGTTCACCGAAGGCTGGCCGCGCGTCGAGGCAGTGGGCTTCACCGTCTCGCACATGGAGCGCTCGGTGCGCTTCTACTGCGACGCGCTGCACTGCGTCCCTGAAAGCGATCTCGAAGTCTCGGGGCCGCAGTACGCAAGACTGGTAGGGCTAAGCGAGCCGATGGCGCGCGTGGTGCGCCTGCGGTTGGGTTCGGAATCCATCGAACTGACGGAATATTTGACGCCGCGCGGCAGGCCCGTTCCGCCGGACCTGCAAAGCCACGATCGGGCCTTCCAGCATCTGGCCGTTGTCGTGGCCGACATGGAGCGCGCCCACCGGCATCTGCGCGAGTGGCAGGTCCGCTTTGTTTCCGACGGGCCGCAGCGCTTGCCCGAATGGAATTTCCCGGTGGCGGGCATCGAGGCGTTTTATTTTCGCGACCCGGACGGGCATCCGCTCGAACTCATCACCTTTCCGCCCGACAAGGGCGACCCGCGCTGGCAGCAGCCGGACAACCGGTTATTTTTGGGGATCGATCACACAGCCGTTGTTGTCGCCGATACCGAGGCGAGCCTTGCTTTTTACCGCGATGTGCTGGGCCTGTCCGTCGCGGGCGAGAGCGAAAACCGCGGCCTGGAGCAGGAGCGCTTGGCGAAACTCTCCCCTGTGCGGGTGCGCGTCACCAGCCTGCGCGCCGCCGCCGGTCCCGGGGTCGAACTGCTCGAGTACCTTGAACCCGGCGGCGGTCGCGATCGGCCGGCCGATTTGCGTCCGAACGATCTTGCCCACTGGCGCACGCGGCTTGCGGTGCCCTCAGCCGCGCTTGCCGCGCAGCGGCTGAGGGCACCGGCTCCTGCCGAGTTTGCCGACGTCAGGATCGGTTACCGGCGGGCCTTTCTCGCCGCCGATCCCGACGGCCACGCCCTCGAGTTTGTCGAAACTTGATGGTGCGGCTTCGAACCGCAAGGCGTCCACCGCCAAGCTGCAAGAAAACAGGATCCCAGCTCAGTGGGCTTGCCAGACCGCCGGTGTCGGGGGATATTATCCTGACACCGGAAGATCTTTACCCAAGGAGTCCCCTGTGAGCCCATCTGCCGCCATCCAGGACGAGCGCCGCACGCGCTATCGCCCGCGCCACACGCGGCGGATTCTCTGTGTGTTTCCGGCCTACAGTCCTTCCTTTGGCACCTTCGAGCACGCCTATCCGCTGATGGGCTCGGTGCGCGCCTTCATGCCGCCGCAGGGGATTCTGGTGGTGACAGCCTACCTGCCCGCCGAGTGGGAGGTGCGCTTCATCGACGAAAATATGCGCCCGGCCCGCTCGGAGGATTACCGCTGGGCGGACGCGGTGATCGTCAGCGGCATGCACATCCAGCGCCCGCAAATCGGCAAGATCAACGAACTGGCGCACCGCTGGGGCAAGATCACCGCCCTGGGCGGCCCCTCGGTCTCCGGTTGCCCGGAGTACTATCCTGATTTCGACTTGATCCACATCGGCGAACTGGGCGATGCCACCGACCGGATGATCGCATTTATCGACCAGCACACCGAGCGGCCCACCAGCCAGGTGCGCTTCGAGACCGCCGAGCGCCTGCCCTTGGACCGCTTTCCGATTCCCGCCTACGATAAAATCAACCTGGGCAACTATTTTCTGGGCAGCGTCCAGTTTTCGAGCGGCTGCCCCTACGCCTGCGAATTTTGCGACATTCCGGCCCTCTACGGCCGCAACCCCCGTCTGAAGACGCCCGAGCAGGTGACGGCCGAACTGGACGCGATGCTGCGCTCGGGCAACCCGGGGGCGGTCTACTTTGTGGACGACAATTTTATCGGCAACCGCCGGGCGGTGGCCGACCTGCTGCCGCACCTCATCGCCTGGCAAAAGCGCAACGGCTATCCCATCCAGTTCGCCTGTGAAGCCACCCTCAACATCGCCCAGAGCCCGAAAATTTTAGAAATGATGCGCGAGGCGTATTTCTGCACGGTCTTCTGCGGCATCGAGACCCCCGAACCCGACGCGCTCAAATCGATCGCCAAGACCCACAACTTGAGCGTGCCGATTCTGGAGGCGATCGGCACCTTGAATAGCTACGGCATGGAGGTGGTCTCGGGGATCATCATGGGCCTCGACACCGACACTCCCGAGACGGCCGAGCGCATTCTCGAATTTATCCGGCTTTCGCAGCTGCCGATGCTCACGATCAATCTGCTGCACGCCCTGCCGCGCACGCCGCTGTGGGATCGGCTTCAACAAGCAGGCCGTCTGGTGAGCGAGGTCGAGGGCCGCGAGTCGAACGTTGAATTTTTACTCCCCCACGATCAGGTAGTCGAGATGTGGCGCCGCTGCATCACCGCCGCCTACAGCCCCGAATTTCTCTACGAGCGCTTCGCCTACAACTGCGAGCACACCTACCCCAACCGCATCGCCGTGCCCAACAGCCTCGAGCGCACCAGTTGGGCCAATATCCAGAAGGGACTGACGATCCTGGCCAACCTGCTCATCAAAGTCGGGGTGCTGGGCGATTACCGCGAGACGTTCTGGAAGATGGCCATCCCTGCCCTGCGCTCCGGCCGCATCGAGGAGCTGATCCACGTCGGCCTGGTGGGTCACCACCTGATTTCTTTTGCCCAACAGTGCGCCGTCGGCCAAGAATCGGCGTCGTTCTATTCGCAGAAAGTCCGCACCGCAAGCCACTGAGCGTCCTGACCCCTGTTACAACACCGCCAGCACCTCGGCCATGGTCGGCATCGAGGCGGCAGCCCCAGGCCGCTCCACGCAGATCGAAGCGGCGGCGTTGGCGAAGACGAGTGCCTGTGCAAAAGGCTCACCGGCGGCCAGCCGGGCCGCCAACGCACCCACGAAGCCGTCTCCCGCCCCGGTAGTATCGGCCACGGCTTCCACCCGCCGCCCCGGCACCGTCTCGCTCACCGGCCCGAGGCAGGCCACCGCTCCCCGCCCGCCAAGGGTGACCACGACATTTTCGATTGCAGGTTGCAACGAACGGGCGGCGGCGATCACCGTCCCGGCATCCTTGGCATCGACAGCCGCACCAGTGAGGATGGCCAGTTCACTCTCGTTGACAACCAGAACATCCACCGCCGCCGCCAGGGTCGGGGATAAAGGCCGGGCAGGGGCGGCGTTGAGAAGCGTGCGCGCCCCCAGCCGTTTTCCCCGGACAAAAAAATGTTCGATCGTCTGGGCGGGGATCTCGCACTGGCTCACCAGCACATCGCCCGGCTCGATAGCCACTTCGACATCCACCGGGCTCAGCGCGTCGTTGGCGCCGGGAACGACGACGATCGTGTTCTCGCCGCCGTCGGCCACGGTGATGAGCGCCGTGCCGCTCGCTCCTGCCGTCGCCAGTACCCGTTGCGTATCCAGGCCTTCCTGGCTTACGAAGGCGCGCAGACTTCCACCGAAACCGTCGTCTCCCACCAGGGCGATCAATGTGACCGGCGTCCCCAGACGGTAGGCCGCGATTGCCTGATTGGCGCCTTTGCCGCCCGCGAAAAACTGCACCGATTGACCCAGGAGCGTTTCGCCCGGCTGTGGATGACGCGCGGCGCGCACGACGACGTCCATGTTGATGCTGCCGGCTACGACCACCTTCGCGCTGCTCATGCTTTCCTCATAAGCGAATGCCTGTCATTTATAGCCCTCCGCGTCCGCCCTATCCGGACGCGGAGGGCCGCTGCCTTTTCGGTAGATTCAAGAGCACAGAGGACAAAGCACCAGCGAAAAGCAGCGCACCTAGATTGTGAATGGCGATCCCGCAAGTCTTGGGGAAAAAAACTTAATCCCCAGGGCTTGACATGGTAGATTATGGCCGTCATGATCTCGCGGGTCGTGATGTTTCTGTCTACAACAACCGGTGTGAAACAGGAGTGAATATGTCGCTGGACCCGCTGGTAACGGGCGAAGTTTCTCATTTTGTCGGTATCGGTGGCATCGGCATGTCCGGCCTGGCTCTAGTATTGCGCTCGCAAGGACAGCGGGTTAGCGGTTCAGATCTCAAGCCCAACTTGCAGACCCAGCGCCTGGAAGCCTCGGGCATCTCGGTGTTTTATGGGCACCGCGCCGAAAATCTGCAGGGGGTGACGCGGCTGGTCTATTCGAGCGCCATCCAGCCCGACAACCCCGAACTGTTGGCGGCGCGCACGGGAGGCGTCGCCGTCTGCCATCGCGCCCAGGTGCTTGCCCAACTGGCCGAAGGCTACCGGATGATCGGTGTGTCGGGTACCCACGGCAAGACCACCACCAGCAGCTTGATCGCGGTGATGCTTCACCAGTGCGGCTTGGACCCGACGGTGGTGGTGGGAGGCGAAGTGGACGAACTAGGCGGCAACGCCCGCTTGGGATCCGGCCCACACCTGGTGGCGGAGGTGGACGAATCGGACGGGTCGCTAGTGCTCTTTTCACCGGAGGTGGCGGTAGTCACCAACATCGAGGGCGACCACCTCGACCATTACGCCAACCTCGAACAGATCGTCGAAGCTTTTCAGCGGTACGCCCATCAGGCGCGGGTAGTTGTAGGCTGCCTCGACTGCCAGGCGGTGCGCGACCGGATGCCGTTGACTGTGCGTTACAGCCTGGATGGTCACCCGCAGGCCGACTACACCGCCGACCAGGTGAACTTCACCGCCCAGGGCACCACCGCCCGCGTCCTCGAGCGCGGCGAGGTGTTGGGAGAATTGAGTCTTAAATTGTTGGGCCGTCACAATCTGGCCAACGCCCTGGCGGCGGTGGCGGTGGGCCGCTATCTGGGCCTCGGCTTCGAGCAGATTGCCGCCGGGCTGCGCGAATTTCGCGGTGCCCACCGCCGCTTTGAGCGCATCGGCGAGCGCGACGACATCGTCTTTGTGGACGATTACGCCCACCATCCGAGCGAAGTGCGCGCCACCCTGGCTGCCGCCCGCCTGCAGGGCCGTCGGGTGGTGGCGGTCTTTCAGCCCCACCGCTACAGCCGCTCGCAGCTGTTGCTCGACGAATTCGGCACGGCCTTCGGCGATGCCGACGCGGTGGTGGTCACCGAGATTTATGCCGCCGGGGAGGCCAATACCCTCGGTGTGAGCGGCGAGTTGGTGGCCCACAGGATTGCCGCTCACCACCCGGACGTGCACTTCGAGGCGACCAGCGACAGTCTCAAGCGCCACCTGGAGGCCCATCTGCGCCCCGGGGATCTGGCGCTATTTTTGGGGGCGGGCAATCTCAACCGGATCATTCCCGAACTGTTGCAGCGGGCGGAACCGCCGGCTCTTGCCCTATGAAAGATCAGCTGCAGCCGGGGGTCTCACTGGCGCTGCTCACCGCGTACCAGGTGGGCGGCCCGGCCGAGTGGTATCTGCAGCCGACCAAAGCCGAGGTGCTCGACGAAGCCCTCGGTTGGGCGCGCCGCTCCGAGTTGCCGGTCACAGTGATTGGGGCGGGGACCAATTTGCTGATTAGTGACGCGGGCATCGGTGGATTGGTCATTCACCTGCGCAGCTGGCGGGGTACCCAGATCCTCGAAGAGGGGCTCATCGAAGTCAAAGCCGGCGAGTCGATTGCTGCTCTGACCTTTCAGATGGCCCGCCGCGGCTGGGCGGGGCTGGAGTGGGCGGTGGGAGTGCCCGGCAGCATCGGGGGTGCCGTGGTGATGAACGCCGGTGCCCACGGTGCCCAATTTTCCGACACCCTCGAAAGTGTCGAGGTGCTCATCGAGACCGGCGAGCGGCGGCGGGTGGCGGCGGGGGAACTTGGGCTTGCCTATCGCTCGTCGCTATTGCAGCAGCGCGATTGGGTGGTGCTCAGCGCCCGGCTGCGGCTTGCTCCCGGCCACGAACCGGCCCGCCTTATCGAGCACATCGACGAATTCAACGCTTTTCGCCACCGCACCCAGCCCTCGGGCTTTCCCAACTGCGGCAGCGTCTTTCGCAACCCCGGCGGCGAGAAAAAAGCGGGCTGGATGCTCGACCGCTCGGGGCTCAAGGGCCAAAGCGTCGGGGCGGCCCAGGTGGCCGAGCAGCACGCCAACTTCATCCTCAACCGCGGCGGCGCCACCGCCCGCGACATCCTCACCTTGATGATTCGTATGCGCGATCGGGTCGTGGCGGACTGGGGCATTGCCCTCAAACCCGAGGTGCGATTTTTAGGTCAGGGGTTGAACTGGGCGGGCTGATTTCGAGCTAGCATCTAAGCGTGGCGTTGTCCTAGGCGTTGTACGCATTTGCATTTTTGGAACTGCCGCTGCCCCTTTGTCCGCCCATTGGTTGGCGCGGCGTTCCAATCGAATTTATCGAAGTCGGGTCCCTGGCGGCGGCGGTCGATTGCACGCTACCCTGGCGGACCATTCAACACGACGACGAGCAGGTATTGCAGGCGGCTCTGCTCCACGACCGGGTGATCTGCGACCTGTTTCGTCAGCAACCGGTGTTACCGCTGCAGTTCGGCACGGTCTTTGTCTCCCTCGACGGACTGTCCCATCACCTGGGGCGCCACGGCGAGCGCTACCGCGAGCGCATCCGCAACCTCACCGGCATGGGTGAATACACCCTCAAACTGGCCCCGCAACTCCTGCACAGCTACGAGGACGACTTCGAGCAAACGGATCTCGAACTCGAAAGGCTGCAGGGACAACTCAAAGAGCGCTACAGCCGCATCGTGGACGGCTCCCCCCAGCGCGGCGTCGAGCGGGTTCACCTGCTCATCCCGGTCTGCGAAGAGAGTTCGCTGCGCCAGCAGGTCCACAACTGGCAAAGCGAGTACCGGCGCTGGCAACTCGACATCCTCGGTCCGCTGCCGCCTTATCATTTTGCTTGAGGCTGGTTCAGGGTGGCTCGGTGGGAGTACTCGGCCGCAGTTCATAAACGGACCAGGCCTGCAGGGCAGGGCCCGATTCACAGGCGGTGGCGGGGAAGCAGGCGGGGTGCACACGACCACATTAGGACCCATGCGATAGCTCGCGGAGGGTTGCTGTTGGGGAGCGCTGTACTGGAAGCTGCTGGTGGGAGAACCCACCGCATAACGGTCACCGGCCGCGAAACCGCCCTGAGATGCGCCAGCAGTGCTCACTACAGGCTGTAATCCCGTAATGCCCCAGGCGGCTTCTATCCGAAGAGCACCGCACTGGCTGCCGCCACGCCGCTTCCGGGGGTGAAGCCGTCGTAGCCCAGGGTGTGCAGGGCGCCTTCGAGGGCAGCAACGGCCGTAAGCACGTCGCGCTCTCCCACGAAGCCCAGATGGCCGATGCGCACGATCTGCCCTTCCATCTCCCCCTGGCCGCCCGCGATCACGATGTCGTAGTGCTTCTTGAGCGTGGCGCGCAACTTGTCGCAGGGAATGCCCTCCGGCGGCACGACGGCGGTGATTGCCGGGCTTGCGGAGTGGTCGTCCGGATTGAACAGTCCCAGCCCCAGTGCACGCACAGCAGCGCGGGTGGCGTCGCGCAGGCGGGCGTGGCGGGCAAACAGCGCGTCGAGCCCCTCGGCTTTGAGCATCTGCAGCGTCGTCTGCAGGGCAAAGACGAGATTGACCGGCGTCGTAAAAGGAGTGTTGTTTTTCTTGAGGGCCTTGCGATACTTGCGCAAATCGAAATAGTAGCGCGGCATCGTCGAGCGCTCGCAGGCGGCCCAACCCCGCTCGCTCACCGCCAAAAACCCGAGTCCCGGCGGGATCATATAAGCTTTTTGCGAGCCGGAGCCGACAAAATCGAGCTCCCAGGCGTCCACCGGCACGCTCGTCGCCCCCAGGCTGGTCACCGCATCGACGATCGACAGCGCCTCGCCGTGGGCGCGGATGTAACCCACGATCGTCTCCAGGTCGTTGATCACCCCTGTCGAAGTCTCGCTGTGGGTGATGACCACCGCTTTGATGGTCTTGTCGGTGTCCCCTTCGAGAGCGGCTTTGAAGGCATCCGTAGAAAGGGGTTGTCCGTAAGGAGCAGAGATAACCTTGACATCGAGGCCGAAGGCCTGGGCTACTTCCACCCAGCGCTCGCCGAATTTGCCGTTGGCACCGATCAGCACCCGATCGCCGGGGGAGCAGGCATTGATGATCGCCGCTTCGAGAGCCCCCGTGCCGCTCGAGGAGAGAATCAGCACTTCAGAAGCCGTCTGGTGCAGCCACTTGAGGTTCTCGGAGACCTCCGCCATGATCTTGGCGAATTCGCCGCTGCGGTGACCGATGGGAGCTTTGGCCATGGCCAAAAGCGCCCGCTCCGGCATCGGCGTCGGACCGGGAATCATCAAAAACAACTTGTCGTCCATGACGGAAGCGCCTCTCCTTATGAACCCTGGCATTTTAGCAACTGTCCCGTAGCCAGGAATACATTCTTATCACACCTGGCTTGGCAGCAAGCGGAGGAGGTAGACTATCCAGGATGTAGAGATCCGGCCGCCATGACCAACGCCCACACGCTCAAGCTCAAAGACATCGCCGGCAAGGATCCGGGCGTCATCCGCGTCCTCGACCAGGGCTTTATCCAGCTGGTGGATTACATGCCCTCCGACTACCCCTTCGGCCAGGCTGTCGAAGGCGCCACTCCCGGGGACATCGCCATCGTGGCCGCCGCCCGGGTCTCCTACGGCACCGTTACCAAGGGGACCGATTCCGACCGCAAGCTCATCGAGTTTTTGATCCGCCACGGCCATACCAGTCCGCTGGAGATGGTCGAATTCAAATTCATCGTCAAAGCACCGGTGGTGATGTGGTGGCAGCACGTCCGACATCGGATCCAAGAAATGAATTTTCAGTCGGGACGGTATACCCCCTACCCGGAGAACGAGTTCTATCTGCCCGAGAAACTGCGCGCCCAGGACAAGGTCAACAAGCAAGGCTCGGTGCTGGTGGACTTTTTGAGCAGCGACGAAGAGCGGGCATTGCTCGAAGAACTGAGAGCGCACTACGAGGCAGGCTTTTCTTTATATCAGAAGATGCTTGCCAAAGGAGTGGCCAAAGAAATGGCCCGTCTCGCCCTACCGGGTTGGGCACTATACCACACCGCCTACGTTAAGATGAACGCCCATGCGCTGCTGCAATACCTGGCCAAGCGCACCGAACCCGATGCCCAGTACGAAATCCGGGTTTACGCCCAGGCCATGGAGCGTATATTCGCCCAAAAGCTTCCCTGGGTGCATGCCGCTTGGCGCGATAGCCGGGGCGGCGATCTGAGAGCAAAGGGCTGAGAGTCACTTAAAATTCTGCAATAATCTGTCTGAGGCTGTTTTTCCTTGCTGGAGCAAGCTTCTGGGATTTTCAGGGTTCATCGGGTTCCGACTATAGCAACCATTTGCGCGAGGATCTGCCGCCTCTCTCTTAGAGAAATGTGCGATCCCCTTGATAATTCGTAAAGTAGCTGGTTACATGGAAGCGTAATCTTCGCTCTGAGGAGAGAGATGACTGCAACCCTTGAACGTCGTTCTTCACAGGGTCTGTGGGACCGCTTCGCCGATTGGGTGACCTCCACCAACAACCGCTTCTACGTCGGTTGGTTCGGCGTCCTGATGATCCCCACCTTGCTTTCGGCCACCATTTGCTTCATCGTCGCCTTTGTCGCCGCCCCGCCGGTGGACATGGACGGCATCCGCGAACCGATTTCAGGCTCGCTGCTGTACGGCAACAACATCATCACCGGCGCGGTGATTCCTTCTTCCAACGCCATCGGCCT
>JAHHGR010000014.1 GCA_019359725.1 Aphanocapsa lilacina HA4352-LM1
CTTGCAATGTTGCATGTGTCAGGAAGTCAGTTATGTGCATTGGCTGGGAAAATTGCTGGGCAGCTGGAGGCGCAGGGTCTGGCCCCTCGAACTGTGTGCAAGCGTTCACTGATTCAACACTTCTGGGAGTATCTGAAGGACAGGCTGAGTTGGAAGTTGTTCAAAGACTTGAAAGAGTTGCAGGAGAAAGTGTGCGAGCTGATGGTGAATACAACGAAAGAGGTCATAGCATCGTTGTCGGGCTATCCCTGGATCCTCGACTCTTTAAATCGCGCAGGTATTTAGCTAAACGGTATGAGAGGTTCGAGGTCGACTTTGGATCACTGCGCTCTCGGTGGCGGTTGTCGTGGTTCGAATAGTTCTTTGATTGCACCTCGAGACCCGGATAAAAGCGAGACGCTACAAGTAATGGTCTTGACCCGTAAAACTAGTGGAAGACCACACTGATTATGATGCGTGCCTGGGATACAACCACCAACTGGCACGCTCGCTCGTCGAAGCACACCACCGGCTTGGCCGGATCGAAACGGCTGTGCGTACAGCTGCAGCACGTCCTCCATCCGCCAGACGAACTCGGCCCTTACCCTGGAGATGCACCATTGCTCTTTGAGCCCGGGCTTGAGTTCGTTTTTTTAGGGTGCGACGGACGGTTTCCTCCGAAATACTGTCCACCAAGCGCGGTTGCACCAGTCTGTCCGCCAGTGGTCTCCCACTAGCTAACGGGAAAGCTGCCGCCCAACACGGTGCTGCAGCGCATTGCCACCCGGTGGCGATTCTGCCTGAAGTCGAGCGGGCTGGAAGGCGATGGCCAGCTTGCGGCTAATTTGACGTTCCGCCTCTGCATTAACTAACATGAAGCAGAGAAGCGGGTCGAATCCCCGGACGAGCGCCCAATCGCTCTGAAGCTTTCGCAATTCTGCCGGTCGCAAGACCGCCGGACCTACCGGTCAGAGGCCCGGTCGGCAGAAAAAGTTTCCGGCCATGGATTTGCAGGTCTTCTCCTTGTCACTTACCGGGAGATCTCCATGGCCACTGCATTTTTGGCACTCGGGCTCAGCGAGTCCGTGGTGAAGGCGCTCGACGAACTCGGCTTCGAGCGGCCGACGCCGATTCAACAAAAGAGCATTCCCTTTTTGCTGGACGGCCGCGACCTGCTCGCCCAGGCCCAGACCGGCACCGGCAAGACGGCCGCCTTCGGCTTGCCGCTGGTGGATCGCGCAGACGCGCAGGACATGCGGGTCCAGGCTTTGGTGCTCGCCCCCACGCGCGAACTGGCCGTGCAGGTGTGCGAGGCCATTCATACCTACAGCAAGCACTCGGGTGTGCGGGTGCTGCCCATCTACGGCGGCCAGCCCATCGACCGCCAGATGCGCCGCCTGCGCGCCGGTGCGCAGATCGTGGTGGGCACCCCCGGGCGGGTACTCGATCTGATGCGGCGCGGCAGTCTGGATTTGACGGCCGTGCGCACGCTGGTGCTCGACGAAGCCGACCAGATGCTCGATATGGGCTTTAGCGAGGATGTCCAGGCGATTCTCGAATCGGCGCCCCCGCAGCGGCAGCTGGTCTTCTTTTCAGCAACGCTGCCTGCAAGTATCCGCAAACTCGCCGCCCGCCACCTGCGCACGCCGATGACCCTCACCATGCCCGCCGAGGAACGCGCCACCCCGGCCATCGCCCAGCGGGTCTACTTTGTCAATTTCAAAAACCGCGCCCAGGCGCTTACCCGTGTGCTCGCAGCCGAAGATCCGGCCTCGGCCTTGATTTTTACCCGCACCAAACAGGCGGCGGACGAACTGGCCGAACAACTGCAAGACGACGGCCACCGCGCCGAGGCCCTGCACGGAGACCTCAACCAGAGTGCGCGCGAGGCGGTGCTGGGCCGCTTTCGCCGCCAGCAGCTCAACATGGTGGTGGCGACGGACGTCGCCGCCCGCGGTCTCGATATTGCCGATCTCAGCCATGTGATCAACTACGACCTGCCCCAGGACGGCGAATCGTACATTCACCGCATCGGCCGCACCGGCCGGGCGGGGCGCACCGGGGTGGCGATCAGCTTTGCCCTACCCACCGACCGCTATCGGCTGCGGCTTATCGAACGGGCGACCGGCTCGACGCTGATTCCGGCTAAAATCCCTTCGGCGGGCGAAATTCAGGCGCGGCGTACCGAACGCCTTGTCGAGCAGCTGCGCAGCCAGTTGCAAAATTCCGTGAGTGACCCAAGTTTCGCGGTTTACCGCGGGGTGGTCGAGCAGTTGCGCGACGAATTCGATCTGAGCGATATCGCCGCCACTTTTCTCAAGCTCGCCCAACAGCGGCCGGGCAGTGTCGCCATCAACTGAGGCGCAAACTGTCCAGGCTTGCGACCGCCCGGTTGGCGGCTCGGGCGGCTGGTGCGCTCCGCCACAATTCGGATAGATTGTGGCGGAGCCTTTTGGTCTTGTCCGATGCTGCCGCCGCTCATTCAATCGTGTCCCGGTTGCCGGGGACGGGGCTTCCTGCCCAACCCCAAGCTGCCTGAAGCCCTGTGCCGACAGCGGCAGGACTGGAGCACCACGACCTGGTACACCGCCTGGGAGGCTATGTGCGAGGATTACGGCGGAGCGGCACTCCCGTGCCCGTTCTGCCTGGGCAGCGGCACATTGTTGACGGCCGCGGGCGAGCAGGTGGCGCAAGTGGTCCGCTTTTTGCACTCGCCGTCCGCTCCGCACCCAAATTTGTAGAGGAACCCCGTGGCATCTGAGAGCTGCGATTTGCTGGTAATCGGCGCCGGTTCCGGGGGGCTGGCCGCGGCCAAGCGCGCGGCAGGCCACGGGGCGAAGGTAATCCTCATCGAAGAAGATCTAGTAGGCGGCACCTGCGTGATCCGCGGCTGCATCCCCAAAAAGTTGATGGTCTACGCTTCGCACTTTGCGCACCTGTACGAGGACGCGGTGGGCTACGGCTGGCAGAAAGTCGAGGCGCGCTTCGACTGGCAAACCCTGGTGAGTGCCGTCGATCGCGAGATCCGACGCTTGAGTGCCCTGCACGTGGGGCTGCTTGAGAACATGGGTATCCGGTTGGTTTACGGCCACGCCGGTTTCATCGATCCGCGCACCGTGGAAGTGGACGGGCGAAAATTCACAGCCACCAAGATCTTGATCGCCGTGGGCAGCGAGGCGGTACTGCCGCCCACCCCCGGCATCGAATACGTCGCCACCTCCCGCCGGATGTTCAAACTGCCCGAGCAACCCGACCGGCTTGCGGTGATTGGCGGCGGCTATATCGGTGTGGAATTTGCCTGCCTGATGAACAGCCTCGGCTCCCAAGTCACCCAGATCCTGCGCGGCGATGCGATTTTGCGCGGCTTCGACGAGGACATCCGCCTGCACCTGCAGCAGAGCATGGCTAATCACGGCATTGCCTTTTGCCCCGACACCGAGGTCGAAAAGATCGAAAAGACCGCAGCGGGCCTCAGCTTGAGCCTTGCGGGCGCTCGAAGTTCGGGCCTCACCGTCGATGCGGGCGTGCTGTTCGCGGTCGGTCGTGCGCCTAATATCGGCGGCCTCGGGCTCGACAACGCCGGGGTGGAAATTGTCAAAGGGGCCCTAGCGGTGGACGAGCGCGCCCGGACCAACCAGCCCCACATCTACGCCGTGGGCGATTGCACCAACCGCGTGATGCTGACTCCCGTCGCCATCGCCGAAGGTCGGGCCTTTGCGGATCGCGAGTTCGCCAACCTGCCTACCCGGGTGAACTACAACACCATCCCGACGGCGGTGTTCAGCCAGCCGGAGGTAGGCACGGTCGGTCTGAGCGAGGCCGAGGCCAAACGGCAGTTGGGCGAAGCGAGCGTCACAGTCTACCGGGCCCGCTTCCGCTCGCTGTATTACAATCTAGCGGGCCGCGACGAGCGCACCTGGATCAAGCTCGTCGTCGATAGACAAAGCGACCGGGTCGTGGGAGTGCACATGGTCGGCAAGGACGCCGCTGAAATCATCCAGTCGGTGGCGATCGCCGTCACCATGGGGGCCACCAAGCGCGACTTCGATGCGACGATGGCGCTGCACCCGACCACCGCTGAGGAGTTCGTCACCTTGATGTCCTCCTCCTGAAGCCCCAAGGCGGCCGCTCCGCTCGATGTCCGTAGAGCCAAAATCTACCAACCGAAGGATTCTCCGCGGCAGCGAAACCTGTCATCACAGTTACAGCGTGTACCAGGAAATGAGCTATGGATTTGGGTCTCACCGGCAAGGTCGCTGTCGTCACGGGGGGTGACTCCGGTATTGGTAAAGCAACCGCCGAACGGCTTGCCCAAGAAGGTGCAAGCGTTGCCGTAACGGATAGAACGTCGGAGTCGCTTGAGCGGGCAACCGAAGAGATTGGAAAATTTGGCGAGGTCTTTGGGGTGCAGGCCGACCTGACCAAGCCGGATGACGTCGAGAGCGCCAGACGTCGGATTCTTGAGCGCTTTGGCGCCGTTCACATTCTTGTCCATGCCGCAGGGATCACAGGTGCGAGTAAGGATTTTCTCGAGCTGAGCGATCAAGATTGGTACAAAACCATCGAAGTCGATCTGATGGCGGTTGTCCGAACCTGTCGCGCCTTTATTCCGGCGATGCGCGAGGCGGGTTGGGGACGGGTGATTTTGCTGAGTTCAGAGGACGCTCTGCAGCCCTATCCTGAAGAAATGCCGTACTGTGCCTGCAAAGCGGGGGTGCTCAATCTGGCCAAGAATTTATCCAAAGCCTATGCCGGGGACGGTGTGCTGGTGAACACCGTCTCCCCCGCATTCGTCGCCACTCCGATGACGGACGCCATGATGGAAAAGCGTTCGCAACAGATGGGCATCAGCATCGAGGAGGCGGTCAGCACTTTCTTGGAGCAGAATCGTCCCTATCTCGAACTGAAGCGGCGCGGTCGTCCGCAGGAGGTGGCGGATGTCATTGCCTTTTTATGTTCTGAGCGGTCGAGCTTTGTAGTGGGTGCGAATTGGCGGGTGGACGGCGGCTCGGTTGGCAGTTTGTAGGGAGCAATTTGGTCTTTTCGGAGGAACGGCCTAGCTATAGGAACAGTTTCTTCGACAAGAACACCGATCCTATACGGATGTCGCCCCCGTTTTTGCGTCGAGGTCCGACTGAATGGCGGCGCAAACCAATCAGGCCGGGGCGGTGTAGCGGCGCTCGACGGCATCCAGGATGCGTTCGCGGCTCTCGGTGGCAGAAAGCGCTCGATCTGCTTCGATGCGGGCCGCTTCCTCCGCAAGGTCGCGGTCTTTGATCGCCTCGCGAAACCAGCACGAGTAGTCGCCCGAGCGCAGGTGAAACAGCCAGGTCTCCTCGTCGACGCCCACCGCCATCTGCCGGAACAGCTCCAGGTTGTGGGCGCGCAGGTTGAGCCGCGCCTGCGGACCGCGAAAATAGAAGCTCCTGTCTTCACCGAGTTTGCCCTCGGCGTATTTGCGCAGGTGGCGGCGGCGCTCGGCGCGGGGCGGGGCGATGCGAAACAGATACGGCGCTTCCCCGGTGTGCCGGTCCCAGGCCATCACCTCGCCAGGCTGCAGCTTCGGCGGATCGAGCTGCGGCGCGCTCAAGCCGATCCGCTCGCAGAAGGCGGCGATCGTCCGCGCGGGGTGTTCGCCGACGGCGTAGACGCTGTCGACGGGCAGCAGGGCTGCCGCTGAAACGCTCTCCGGGTGCACCGTCACCAGCACCATGCCCTGAAGGGCATGGGGCAGCGTCAGCGTCGCCGGGTCCCAGGTGGAGGGCAGCAGGTGATGGGCCTCGTCAACGACAATCCAGTGGGGGCGACCCGTCTGCACCCGCAGCAGTTGCAACTGCGGCAGCAGATCGGCGAAGTAGCCCGGACGATCGGCAAGCTGCACTCCCAGTAGGTTGACGATGACGTTTTGGTCGGGTTGGGCGAGCAGTTCGAGCACCTTGGCGGGTTGCGGGGGTTGGGAACTGTCGCCCAGAACGAGGGAGCCCTCGAATTGCTCGTAGTCGCCCTCCGGATCGACCAGGCAGAACTGGTAGCCCTGCTCGATCACACGTTCGAGCATGCCGGCGGTGAAGGTCGATTTGCCGCCGCCGGAGGTGCCCGCGAGCAGTACGCTCGTGCCGTAGGGGCGCAGGCTGATCTCGCTCCGGTCGGTGCCGGTGCCGAGCAAGATATTGTGGCGCTCGATGCCCGGCTCGAGATCTTCGAGGTCCGAATCGACGAGCCGTTCAACCAGCTCGATCACCCCCGCCCCCCGCGCCCCCGCAGTCACGAGGTCGGCCTGTTCTTTGAGCATCGGCAGGGCGTTGGCGACCGCCACGGCGCACTCGCAGGCTCTCAAAAAGGCGTGGTCGTTCTCGGCGTCCCCCACGCCCACGACGTTGTGCGCCGACAACCCCAATTCCTCCAGAGCCACCGCCAGGCCGCTCGCCTTGTTGACCCCGGGCGGCAGGACCATCACCGCTCCTTTATTAAAGATCACCTGCAGTTCGAGTCCCAGGTCGCGGATCGCTTCGAGTACGGCCGTCTCGTTCGGCTCCCAGGTAGCCACGATCACCCGCCCGAGCGAAAGCGGCGAGACGCCCCGCTCGCGCAGCCGCTCGACGAACGCCTCGGGCGGCTCGGGACCCAGGCGGACTGCTTCTTTGCTCGCGGGCCGGTAGAGCAGGGCGCCGTTCTCGGCCACCACCCGCTCGAAAAGTTCGAGATGGGCAAAGACGCGCGTGAGATCGTCCAATTCTCGGCCGGTGACCAGCAGCAGCTTGCGGCCGGAGTTGCGCAGGCGTTCGAGGGCTTCGAGGGTGCGATCGTCGACGCGGCCGTCGGTGGCCAGGGTGCCGTCGTAATCGCAGGCGAGTGCCAGGTAATGCATGGGCGGTTTTTGTCGATCGATGCGTTCACTTTGCCCAAACGGCGCCCGGCGTTGCAAGAACCCTCGGGCAGAGCCGCTGCGACGGGAGTAGGCGTTGCGCCGGGCTTCTCGTCGCCTGCATCGAAGCGACCCGGCGGGTACGACGGCCTGCAGTCCTTCGGGGATGGCCCTGAAATCTGTTTGTTGCTCAACTGTTCAAATGGCACCCACAGGACGAGCGGCAACCGGCAGATTGGCCAAAAACTTCGACAGACCACCCTTCCAGGCCCACCGCCTGACCCCTTGCACCCGAAACCTGCTCTAGGCTGGTCTGGCTGAGCGGAGAATCTGAATGCACCCGGACGCGCTGTTGTTTTTTGAACAGGACTTTTGGCCCGAACTGGAGTGCATGCCGATGGGTGTGCGCTACAAGCTGGATCGGTGCGCCACCAAGGTGAGCCTGCGCCACTGGCAACTGCTGGATACCGCCGAGCGCGAGGAACTGGTGGCCCTGCCGGGCGAAGGCGCCGAGCAGGCGGATTTCTACCGCGCGCGGCTGGAGGAACTGGCCCGCAAGTACGGCTTTGCCCTGGTGACTATCGATCCCGACCCGGCTCCCTGGCAGGCCGATAGCAATCGGCTGGATCTGGAGGCGGCATTTTGGCGGGCCTTAAGCCCCTTCGAGCGCTTCGTCTGCCTCAAAGCCCAGGCTTCGAGCAAACAGGCGGACCTGCTCCCCCGGGTACTCGCCCGGCTCAAAGAAAACCACCCGGCGACGCTACCGGGCGGGGAGGTTCGATTAGAAACTCCTGGCTGTCGGTGAGGTAAGCCGCAAGCGGCCCCTCGGGCGCTCCGAAATCGACGCAGACCGCCTGGGGGGTGAGCACCGGTGTGTGGTAGTGCCCGAAGACCACCTGGATGCCGGGGGTCCAGTACTCGGGCATGTCCCACCAGCGGATGCGGTAAATCTTGCCCTGAGTGTCATGGAAGCGCGGCCCCCACAGGTGTTCGTCGCTCGCACAGGTGGGGCTCCAGTAGGCATGTACGACAGCGATCTGCGGGAAGAGCAGCACCGTCGGCAACCCGGCAAGCCAGGCTATCAGCCGCTCGCGCCAGGGGGCGCTCTGGGAGCGGATGCGCTCCAGGGTGGCGGCAAGGCCGCCACCCACCTGCACGGGGTTGCCCTTGAGCGCCCGCAGGAGTTTGTCGTCGTGGTTGCCCTTTACGGCCCGATAGCGCTGGGTGATGAGCGTGTCGAGCACCCGCACCGGGTCAGGTCCGCGATCGACAAAATCCCCCACGAAGACCGGTTCGTAACCGGCGGGCAGGCGCGCCAGCAGTGTAAACAACTGCTCGGCACTGCCGTGGACGTCGCCGATCACGGCAAGCTTTGGGGAAGGAACGCTCATGGTGTCGATCGTCACCCCAAAGCCCGCCAACGGCAAGGGTCGGTTGATTAGATCACCCCAACGGTGGCGCGGGGCGCCTGGGGTTCGACGGGCGGCTCGGCAATAGCGGCGGTATCGATGAAGAAAATTGCAGCGCAGCAGCAGCAGCGGTGGCTCGACAGACCGAAGAAGGGGGCCAGCCGCTCGATGCCCCGGCGGCGCGAGATTCGACTGCTGGGACTGCCACAGTGGGGGCAACGGCTCTCAATAGACTGGCGGTTCATCACTCACCCTCCTCTTCTCTCAGTACGCCCGGTCCACCCGGCCCGGACACACTTTTATTGTACTACAAGCATATTACAAGCTCAATACACGCCGGATTCCCGGTCGGCAGTAGGATTATAGCCCATTTATGGTCCTTTGTCCATGTCAAGCGCGCCACGCGGGGGCGCTGGAACCCTTCCAGCGGCCCACCTGTCTACAATGGGCGATTGTATCCACCGAGGTTGTATGCCCCTGGCCGTGTGGCGCGCTCATGCTTCTTTGACGTTGATTTTGCTGGCAGGTTTCAATCCGCTGGTACCGATGGCCGCCTTGGCCCAGGCGGATGTTCCCCGGACGGCCACGGCGCGGCCCGCCTGGATCGCGCGCAGCGACGCGAACGCCCGGCTGTTGTTGGAGGTGACGGCGCGCTTCGCTCCTGAGCAGGCGACTTCCTTCGGTATCGACGGTTTGGACGAGCGCATCAGCGATCTGGGCGTCGGTTACGACCAGCGCCAGCAAACGGCGTTTACCGAGGCGGCGGCCGAACTGGAGCGGCGGCTCGCCGCCGAGAAAGACCCGCTTGTGCGCCAGGATCTCGAAATTTTGATCGAGGCGGCCCGGGACAACGCCCGCGGGTTCGAGTTGAACCGCAAGTATACACTTCCCTACTTCAACATGTCGCAACTCCTGTTTGGGAGTCTGCGCAGCCTGCTCGACGACCAGGTGGTCCCCGCCCGCCGTCCCGCCGCCCTGGTCCGCCTCAAGCGCTATGCGGGTCTGGAGCCGGGTTATCAGCCGATTACACAACTGGCCCAGCAGCGCATCCGCGAGCGGCTGAACCAACCGGGGATCTTGTATCCGTTCCAGGCGCAGCTCGAAAAGGACCTTGCCAACAACGCTTCCTTCGTCGCGGGGATGGGCCAACTTTTCGAGAAGTACAATATCGCCAGTTATCAGGAACCGCTCGCGCGGCTCAAAAGCGAACTAACCGCCTACGACGGCTTTTTGCGCAAGGAAGTGCTCCCCAAAGCCAGGAACGATTTTCGCCAGCCGCCGGAACTGTACGCGTTTGCCCTCAAGCAGTACGGCGTCGATCTGCCCCCGGCCGAACTGACAGTCCTGGCGCGCGCCGCCTTTGCCGACATCCAGCGGCAGATGCAGGCGCTCGCTCCCCAGGTGGCCAAAGCGAAGGGCTACCGTTCCACCGACTACCGCGACGTCATCCGCGATCTCAAAAAAGAACAACTGCTCGGTGAGGCGATCCTGCCCCACTACCAGGAGCGCCTCGGTCAAATCGAGCAAATCATCCGCCGCGAGAAGCTCGTCACCCTCCCCGATCGCCCCGCGCGCATCCGCCTGGCTTCCGCCGCCGAAAGTGCCGCCACCCCGGCCCCCAACATGCGCCCACCCCGGCTGTTGGGCAATAAAGGCGAGCAAGGCGAATTTATCTTGCCTCTGAACATCCCGGCCCCGCCCGGCACTTCCGCCGGCAAGTCCGAGAGGGTGGACGATTTTACCCACGCCGCCGCCTCCTGGACGCTCACCGCCCACGAAGCCCGCCCCGGCCACGAATTGCAATTTGCCTCTCTAGTCGAAAAGGGCGTCTCCACCGCCCGCGCCATTTATGCCTTCAACAGCACCAACGTCGAGGGTTGGGCGCTGTACGCGGAGGCGATCACCCTGCCCTTTATGCCCCCCGAGGGACAGCTCATCTCGCTGCAGGCCCGCCTGCAGCGCGCCGCCCGCGCCTTTCTCGATCCGGGTCTGCAGGCGGGCACGGTGACGCGCGAGGAGGCGATGCGGGTGCTCACCCAGGAGGTGATGCTCTCGCAGCCCTTCGCCAACCAGGAAGTCGAGCGCTACACCTTCCGCGCCCCCGGCCAGGCGACTTCCTACTTCTACGGCTACACGCGGCTCAGCGAGCTGCGCAAAGACGCCGAGAAGCAAATGGGCAGCCGCTTCGACGCCCAAAAGTTCCACGACTTCATCCTGGCCCAGGGGCTGTTGCCGCCCGCGCTGCTGCGAAAAGCCGTCCTGGAGCTGTTCGTCGCCACAGGGTCCGGCGCGGCCAACGTCCGCTGAGCGCCCGCCGCCGACTGCGCAGTGAATTGAGCGGATTTGGTATCAACCGGGGTTGCCGTTGCCGCGCTCCCGGTCTTTGCGGATGAGGTAGTCGTTGATCGCTTCCTGACGACGATTGGAAGCCCTCAGTTCATCGACCGCCTCCCGCAGTTCGATGACGTTCTGGTCGAGTCTAGCAATAGTATCTACGGCCACGTTGATAAATCGTTCACCGAGATTGGCCAGCCGAGCGAGGTTTTGACTGTTGGTCACGGTGGCCTCCTGCAGTTCGCCAATACGCTGGCTGTTGGCCAGGGTGGCCGCCCGCAGCTCCGCTATCAACTCGCCGTGCTGGTCAAGGCGCTGTTCAGACCGGTCAAGACGTTCTTCCATCGGGTAATCCTCGATCAACCATCAACAAACGTGTCGCTGTACAGAGTATGCCTCTGAGCTTGCGCCGAATCACGCTGTGCTGCCATCGTGCTACAAGAATGGCACACAGACCGGGGTGGGGAGTTTGCCAACCGCATTGCCAGGCTGTGCGGACGCCGCCCCGAGGGTTCGACGGTGGGTTGGCAGATCTTGAACCGCCCTGGCGTCGCGCGCTCGGCGGTCCATTCTGTGCTCCCGGCCGGGCGACTTCGTACTTCTACGGCTACACGCGGCTCAGCGAGCTGCGCAAAGACGCCGAGAAGCAAATGGGCAGCCGCTTCGGCGCCCAAAAGTTCCACGACTTCATCCTGGCCCAGGGACTGTTGCCGCCCGCTTTGTTGCGAAAAGCCGTCCTGGAGCAGTTCGTCAATTCTGAAACTGTCGGTACAAAATCCCGCTAAGCGTACAGGAACAAGAACGTCCGGTCGCCTGACCTTTGACGCTGCACCGTGCTGGATATGGGCACGCCCTTGCCGGTGGTGGTCGCGAAGGGCACGACGGTTGTCCGGTGCCACCTGGTATCATAAACACCATTCTTTCCTACGAAGGCAAGGTGGGCTATGGGATGGGTGGGTGTGGGGTGTCGGCGGGGCCGCGCGGCGCGGTGGTGGGGCCTGGGTCTGGCGGCGGCGCTGGGGGTGTGGGCGTCGCCGGTGGGGGCGCAGGTGGAGTTTTTGCCCGCCCAGAGTATACCCATTGGCGACGATCCCGTGTCTGTGGCGTCGGGGGATCTGGACGGCGACGGCGACCTCGACCTCGTCACGGCCAACAGCGGCTCGCCTCCCGACTTCATAGACAACGTGTCGGTGCTGCTGAACAGTGGCGACGGCAGCTTCGCTCCCGCCCGGTCGTTTGCGGCCGGGAGTCGTCCCGAATCTGTGGCCTTGGGCGACCTGGACGGCGACGGCGACCTGGACGTTGCCACGGCCAACGGAGGCACCGGCGACGTGTCGGTGCTGCTGAACAACGGCGACGGCAGCCTCGCCCCCGCCCGGTCCTTTGTGGCCGGGCAAGTCATCGTTTCTGTGGCGTTGGGGGACCTCGACGGCGACGGCGACCTGGACATCGTCGCCGCGGACCCCGGCTTTTATGGGTTAAACGAGATCGACGTGCAGGTGCTGCTGAACAGGGGCAACGGCAGCTTCGCCCCCGCCCAAACCTTTTTGGCCGGGGACATTCCCTACTCGGTGGCGTTGGGGGACCTCGACGGCGACGGCGACCTCGATATCGCCGTTGGTGGCTCCTTTTTGGACACCGTGTCTGTCTTGCTGAACAACGGCGACGGCAGCTTCGGCCCCGCCCAAGAATTAGAGGCCGGGGACGTTCCCGTCTCGGTGGCGTTGGGGGACCTCGACGGCGACGGCGACCTGGACCTCGCCACGGTCAACGCACTCTCCAACAACGTGTCTGTGCTGCTGAACAATGGCGACGGCAGCTTCGCCCCCGCCCAATCGTTTGCGGCCGGGGATGAGCCCGATTCGTTGGCATTGGGGGATTTGGACGGCGACGGCGACCTTGACATCGCTACGGCCAACTTCTTCTCCGACAGCGTGTCTGTGCTGCTGAACAGCGGCGGTGGCAGCTTCGGCCCCGCCCAATCTTTCGCGGTCGGGCACATTCCCAACTCTGTGGCCTTGGGTGACCTGGACGGCGACGGCGACTTGGACGTTGCCACCGCAAACTTAGACTCCTCCGACGTGTCGGTGCTGGAGAACATCACGCAGGATGTTTCCCCCTTGACCATTGTCGCCCTCTCGCCCGCCGGCGGCCCCGCTGGCACCGAGGTGACCCTCACCGGCACGGGCTTCACCGGCGCCACCGCCGTCACCTTCCGCCTCGGCTTCCCGCAGCGGCGGATCCCGGCCGAGTTCACGGTCCTCTCCGACAGCGAGATCCGGGCGGTGGTGCCAGAGGAGGCCAAGACCGGCCGCATCACCGTGGAGGCGCCGGAGGGGCAGGCCGTCAGTCCCACCGTGTTTTTCGTGCTCGGGCCGTGAGGCGGGAGCGCTCCGGTACGGACGGTTTGCGCGCCGATTTTTCGTCCGATCTTGGGATTGCCGTTGCATAGACAGCGCCCGATAATACACCCATCCAACGCTGTCACTCTGTTTGTCACTCGACTTCGTAAGTAGTAACTGGGACCGTTGCGCAATCGGGCTATGTGCGTATGGAATAAGCTGCAATTTTGGTCGACACTATTTTAGTGCGACTACTTTTGCTGTTCTTGACCTAACAGGAAAAAATACCCTTGCCCGACCCACTGGCCAACCTGACCGACGAGCTGAATAAGAAGTTTCATAACGCCCCGGACAGACTCCTCGCTCGTTTGGAATTGATTCTGGATAGCTTACAGTTCAAAGTGTTTGCCGCAAGGCAGCTCTGGAAAGTTGCCCCCTACGTAGAGCCGCCGGTACCAAGAAGCATCTGGCGCGAGTACCACCCGGTTTACACGGCTTTGCGCCGCCTCACTCCCCACTGGCGGCCCGACTTTGTGATCGATGTCGGCGCTTCGACGGGCATCTGGTCCGATGTGGTTTGCCAGTTGTTTCCCGCCGCCCGGTTCATCTTGATCGATCCGCTGGGCGAGGAACACGTGCGCTCGGATCGCCGTTATGCCGAACTCCACCCCGAATTTGAATGGGTTTACGAGGCCGTTGCCGAGCGCGCGGGCAAAGCGACGCTCCTGGTCGATGCCAACTTGTACGGCAGTTCTCTGCGCTATCTGCACAGCGACGCAGAGCACTCCCGCAGGAGCGTGCAGGTCACGACGCTGGATGCGTTGGCCCAGCAAAAACAGATCCGTGGCCGCGGTCTGCTCAAAATCGATGTGCAATTTGGCGAGCATCTGGTGCTGGAGGGCGCCAGGGATTTCCTGACCCAGGTGGACGCGCTCGTCGTCGAACTAACCCTCGAACCGCCGCCCGACACCATGCCGTCTTTTCTCGAATTGCTGCAAAGGATCGACCGATTGGGCTTGGTCTACGGCGACGACGCCGGCAACTGGCGCTCTCAAAGCGGGGGGCTTTTGCTGCAAAAGGACATTCTCTTTATCAGGCCCCATCTGCGCGACGGCTTGTAATCTTCGCCAATAAGGCAGGCGAAGCGCTTCAGTTGCCGTTGCCGCGCTCCCGGTCTTTGCGGATGAGGTAGTCGTTGATCGCTTCCTGGCGGCGGTTGGAGGCGCGCAGTTCCTCGACGGCCAGGTCGAGGCGGGCGGTGCTGCCGCGCAGCTCGGTGAGGGCCTCGACCACAACAGTGATGAAGCGCTCACCAATATTTGCCAGCCGATCGAAGTTCTGGGCGTTGATTAAGGTGGCTTCCTGCAGTTCGCCGATGCGCTGGCTGTTGGCAAGGGTGGCTGCGCGCAATTCCACTATCAATTCCCGATGCTGGTCAAGCCGTTGCTCGGACCGGTCGAAACGCTCTTCCATCGGGCAATCCTCAACGCAGCGTCAATCGGATGTCGCCATACAGGATAAGTCAAAAAGCGCAGGCGGCAAACGCCGTGCGGCTGCCGTCGTCCTACAAAGATGCCCCTCAGACTGGCGGCGCCCTGCTTTCACACGAACGACCGACACGCCTGCCGCTCTTGCATTGTTGCCGTCGCGCAAGGCACATCGGTTGTGCGCCGGCATCGAATACAGTGAGTGCGATTCCTTTCACGAAAGCCGGGGCAATCGATGGGGCATGGGTTTGTGAGCGGTGGCGGAAGCTGCGCGATGCGGTGGTGGTGGAGTCTGGGGCTTTCGGCGGTGCTGGGGGTGTGGTCTTCGCCCGCGGTGGGACAGGTGAATTTTCTGGTCGCCCCGAGTTTCCCCGCCGGGGACTCACCGCAATCGGTGGCCTTGGGGGACATCGACGGCGACGGCGACACCGACATCGCCACGGCCAATGCAGACTCCGACGACGTGTCCGTGCTGCTGAACGACGGCACCGGCACTTTCGCCCCCGCCCGATCGTTCGCGGCAGGGGATTCGCCCCGCTCTGTGGCCTTGGGGGACCTGGACGGCGACGGCGACCTGGATGTCGCCACGGCCAACCGCGGCTCGTATCCCTCCTACGGTAACGTGTCCGTGCTGCTGAACGACGGCACCGGCACCTTCGCTCCCGCCCAATCGTTCGCGGTCGGATACTCCCCCAGCTCTGTGGCGCTGGGGGACCTGGATGGCGACGGCGACCTGGATGTCGCCTCCGCCAATTTTTACTCAAAAGATGTGTCTGTCTTGCTGAACGTCGGCGGTGGCAGCTTCGCCCCCGCCCAAGCCTTCGTGGCCGGGAACCGTCCCAAATCGGTGGCCTTGGGGGACATCGACGGCGACGGCGATCTCGACATCGCCACGGCCAACTATAGATCCGAAACCGTCATAGTATTTCAAAACATTACCCAACAGACTGCCCTCCCCGCCATCGCCTCCCTTGCTCCGCGCTCGGGCCCCGTCGGCACCGAGGTGACCCTCACCGGCACGGGCTTCACCGCCGCCACCGCCGTCACCTTCCGCGACGGCTCGGGGCGGCGGCGCATCCCGGCCCAGTTCACGGTCGTCTCCGACAGCGAGATCCGGGCGGTGGTGCCCGCGGGCGCCGCCACAGGCCGCCTGACGGTGACGACGAGCGCAGGCAGGGCGGTCAGTCCCGTCGCCTTTTTTGTCATCGGACGCTGAGGCGGACGGGTCTTTGCTATTCGCGTTCCTGCGACCCAATAGGCTCGCCGGGAGGAATGGCCGGGCGGTCCTCCGGTTTGCGCGGCTGGTAGTCGCGCTTGAGGTAACCGGCAAGTTGCGCGCGCTGGTAGCCGCGGTGGGCGCGGGTGGGTTCGTCCGTTCCGGGGTTGCGGCCCAGCCAGTTCACAAGATTTTGCAGGTGCCGGTGGACTGCCGAGCGCACCGCAAGCGGGTTGTTCGCGTGGGCGGCCAGATCCAGCAGAGCGCCGATCCAGGCGTCCTGGGCAACGCGCTGCAGCGCCGCGTCGTAGGGGTCGGTGGCGCCGGGAGATTGCCAGATGCGGGCGGTAACCGCGCCCAGCACCTCGGCCAGATCCGGCAGGCTCGCATCGAAATCTTTCTGGTAGGCAAGGCGGGCGGCGCGCTCCGGTTCGCACAGCAGCGCGAAGGTGTGGCGTGTCACCGCTTCTGCCGGAGCGTAAGGATCGAAAAGGGCGCCGGTGTGGCCGGAGAATAATTCGCGCGTGCGCTCGTAATCGGGCGGACGCGGGGCAATCAGGGCGCGGGCGGCGGGGGGCACCCGCAACTCGGCAGGGCTTACCGCCGCAAGCAACAGCTCCAGCCCGGCCCGCTGGCTGGAGGCGGGAACGGTTTTTGGCGGCGGCTGGCCGTCGCCGCGCAGGGCGTAGCCGTATTCGGCGCCCCCCAGCAGCTTGCTTGCCGCCGTGAGCGCGTAGCGATGGCCAAGATAGAGCGGCACCAGCACCTCTTCGAGGGTGGCCAGTGGCATCCCGGTGCGGATATTGCCCTCGCCGAAGCGGGCGAGCCCGGCCCGCCGCGCCGCCATCTCGGTCCGCAGACCGACCAGCGGGTCTTTGCCGTTGTCCCAGAGGTTGGCAAGCGGCTGGGCGGAGGCGATTGGCCGCGCGTCCGGGTCGGCCAGGTATTTCAGGCCCCGGGCGCGGGCCTCGGCGAGGATCGCCTCGCGGCCCGCGCGCGCGTCCGCTCCGGGGGCGAACTGCGTGTAGCCGAAGCGGATGGCGGTTTTGTCCCACGCGCCGATGCCGGTGGCGTAGGCTTCCTCCAGACGGGGCAAGCCGTCGGTTCCAAGCGGGGTCCAGGGGGCCGGATAGTCCATCACCGAGGCGCGGCCGGTGTTGGAGGCGGCAAAGTTGTGCAACAAACCCAGGGTATGGCCGACCTCGTGGGCAGAGAGCTGCCGCAGGCGCGCGAGCGACATCGCCAGCATCGGGTCGGCGCTTTCGCCGGCCGGGCCGTCGGGGTTTTTGGTGTAAGGTGCGAGCCGGCCTTCGGCAATCAAGTAGTCCTGGCGGACCCGCAGAGAACCGAGGGTGACATGACCTTTGATGATTTCGCCGGTGCGCGGATCGGCCACCGAAGCGCCGTAGCTCCAGCCGCGGGTGGCCCGGTGCACCCACTGGATGACGTTGTAGCGCACATCGAGGGGGTCCGCACCCTCCGGCAGCATCTCGACGCGAAAGGCATGCTTAAATCCCGCCGCCTCAAAGGCCGCCTCCCACCAGCGCGCCCCCTCGAGCAACGCCGTGCGCACCGGCTCGGGTGTGCCGGGATCTAGGTAATAGACAATCGGTTTTACCGGTTCACTCAGCGCAGCGGCGGGATCTTTTTTCACCAAGCGGTGGCGAAGAATAAATCGCCTGGCGATCGGTTCGCCAATCGGAGCTGCGTAATCGGCCCAGCCGGTGGTGAGATAGCTCGATCGCGGATCGGCTGGAACGGGTTCGAATCCCGCATTGGGCAGGCGCACGAATGAATGGCGGACCCGCAGGGAGATCGCCTGCGGGTCCGCGGCCACATCCAGCACGAAGTTGCCGGGATCCTCGCCGGTAAAGGTGAGCCTGGCCTCCATCTCGGTGTTGTCGGCAAAGGCTTTGGTGCGCTCCAGATGGGGCGCGCTGCGGCTCGGGTCGAGCTTGAAAGCGCCCTGGCGGGTGCGTTTGAGCCGCTCGACGACGCCGTGAGCGTCGCGCACGACAAAATCGGTCGCATCGACGAGCAGCCGCCCGCCCGATTCGGCCGCGACCGTAAAACCCCAGAGCACGCTCTCGGCGAACGCTTCGCGTACCGCCCGGCGTTCGGCCGGGTTGGCGCTTGTGGCGCGAAAGCGCGGGTTGGGCATCACCAAAAGCACCTTCGGCCCGACCCGCTCGAAGCGGACGACGCGCTCGCTGCCCAACTGCCCACGATCGAGGCCGACGTCGTTGGAGCCAAGACCCGCCGGCAGCGAGACCACGTAGAGAAATTCTTCATCGAGGCGCGGGATCTCCAGCCAGATTCTGCCCTCCCCGCCGTCCCAGTAGAGCGGAAAGAAGCCGTCGCGCCGGTCGAATCCGGCGGTCTTCGTCTCGATCGGGGGTGGGGCGGCGGCGACATCGCCCAGGAATACCCCGAGCCCGAGCAAGACAACAGCAAAGATCCGGTGTAGCGGGGACAATTTCGGGCCTCGCGTTGCAAAACATTTTTTACGCTACCACTCCGGCCCCGCGGGATCGTGCCCTAGCGAACAGCCGCGCCCGGCCCCGCAAAATAATCGAACCCGGCGCGGGCGATCTCGGCGATGAGCCGCTCGCGCTCGGCGGGCGGTTGCCCAGGCGCCTGGACAAAGACGGCCACGGCCAGATGACCGGCCTTGCCCGGCAGGGTAACGATCCCGGCGTCGTTGTAGCCGCCTGGATTGGTGCCGGTTTTGTGGGCGACGGTGGTTCCTGAGGGCAGGTTGCCGGGAATGCGCTTCGCACCGGTGGCGCAGCGCTCCATGATCCCAAGCAACAGCCGGTTGGACTCTGGCTTGAGGATGTCGCCGCGCTGCAGACGCACCAGCAGGCGGCCAACCGCCTCCGGCGTGGCTGTGTCGCGCGGATCGCTCTGGAATTGCCGCTGCGCTTCCTCCCGGGCGGCGGGAGAGACCGCCGCAAGCAAACGTTCGAAGCGCTCCAGCGTCAGGTCCGAGGCGGCCGGCAATTGCCGCACCCCGCCGCCGTCTGCCAGTAGTTCCAGTTCCGGGCGATCGACGCGCAGACCGGTGATCTTTAGCGTTTGCAGCCGCCTTGTCACCGCTTCACCGCCCCCGGCCAGGCTTAGCAGCAGATCGCTTGCGGAGTTGTCGCTGTAGATCATCATTAGTTCGATCAATTCGCGCACGCTCAGCACCGAACCGACCGCATCCCGGCGCTCGGCGAGCGGACTGTTCGGACGCAGGTCGCTCGCCTTGACGGTCAGTTTGCGTTCGAGGTTCAACTCGCCGCCATCGACCCTATCGAGAACGGCGATGGCGATTGGAAGTTTGTAGACGCTCGCCATCGAAAAGCGCTCGGCTCCCTTGAGGGTGACCGTCCGCCCCGATTCGACGTGCACGATGGCAGCACCGACCCGACCGCCCAACCGCTCCGCCAAGCGGGTCACCTGCCTGCCCAACGGCTCCAATACCAGGTCGCCGGCGGGCGGCGCATCGACAGCGCCAGGAACCGCCCAAGCCACGGGTACTCCGTAGACCAAACTACCCAGCCATAGACCGACCGTGCCCAATCCTTGCAGAAGGGGCCGGACGAGGGGTGTGCGCATACAGCGCTCCTTGAAATCTCCGGTTCGGATCGTAAAAGAACACCGGTGCTACTGCCTGAAATTCCCTTTGCAGAAGGGTTCTCTTCCTTGTAATTGGGGAATTATGGACGCTTTTTGTGTCCGTCTGCGCTCCTGGCTTTGCCGTCCTATCGAAGGAAAATCCCGCCCGTATCTTTCGCGAGTGCCGCTCTGACTCGATCCCACTGCGACTCGATGGTGTTTGCGGCTAGCCTGTGAACGGCAAACCATCGTTACAAGAAGCCTTGAACCGTTACAAGCTCCCTCTGCGAGTACTGATGAGCGCGTTTGTGATTGTCGCAGGCACGCTGCACTTTCTCAGCCCGGCACCGTTTATCAAAATCGTGCCCGACTATCTGCCTGCCCCCGCATTGCTCGTCTACGTGAGCGGTTTTTTTGAGATCTTGGGCGGCATCGGTTTGCTGATTCCGCCTTTGCGTCGAGCGGCTGCCTGGGGACTGGTCGCTCTGTTCATCGCCGTTTTTCCCGCCAATGTCAACATGGCCGTCAACGACATCGTCCTGCAGGGGATCCCTCACATTCCACTGCTGTACTGGCTGAGGCTACCTTTACAGGCGGTACTGATCGCCTGGGCCTGGTGGCTCAGCCGTCCCGAAGCCGATCCTGGGGCAATCACTTGAGCAGGTGTCGAGTGTCAGCTACACTTGGGCAGCCTTGAAGCGCTTATCACGCGTAAAAACGGTCGGCTGCTCAAAACCCGGGCGGGCAACGGTTTTCAACCCGGCGCCTGCCCCAAGGCTCAATGCGGGCTCGCGGTCGGACGCACGACGATTTCGCCGACATCGACGTCGCCGGGTTGCTCGATGGCGTAAGCGATGGCCCGCGCGACCGCCTCCGCCGGGATCGCGATCTGGCGGTACGTCTTCATCGCGTCGCGCCCGGCCGCGTCCGAGATGCTTTCGGCTAGCTCCGATTCGGTGACGCCCGGCGAGATGACTGTCACGCGGATCTTGTCGGTTTCCTGCCGCAGGCCGTCGGAAATTGCCCAGACGGCATACTTTGTCGCGCAGTAGACGGCAGCGGTGGGGGAAACCGCGTGCGCCCCGATGGAGGCGATGTTGATGATTTGACCGGAGCCCTGCGCCTCCATGCCGGGCAGAACGGCGGCGATGCCGTGCAGAACGCCGCGGATGTTCACGTCGATCATCCGGTCCCACTCCTCGACTTTGAGCGCGGCGAGCGGCGAGAGCGGCATCACACCGGCGTTGTTGATGAGCACATCGACCCGGCCGAATTCGGCCCTGGCAAAATCGACGAGGGCCTGGGTGTCCGCGCGGCTCGTCACGTCCACCGCGCGCAAACGGGCGGAGCCGCCTTTGTCCGCGATGCCCGCGACCAGCTTTTCGAGCCGCTCGACGCGACGCGCACCGGCGACGACATGGGCGCCGCCCTCGGCGAGCAGGCGGGCTGTGGCTTCACCGATCCCGCTGGAAGCGCCGGTAATCACCACAACTTTTCCTTTGATCTTTGCCATCGGATTTCTTCTCGGTTTGGCGGGGCCATTCGCACCGGCCATGGCAGCAAGATATCCTCCAGAGTCCGTCGGACGGTAGACCAGAACTCGTCCGTTCTTGCACAATCCTCCGAAAGATTTCGGTCGGGGCGGTTTAGAAGAAGAGACGGAGCGTGTGTTACGACTTGGGCATCTTGGCCAAAACATCGGCAATGCAGGACGATAAGCTTGTCACATCGGCGCTCGAACTTGCCCGTCTGCTCGAACGGTGCACCGGGACCGATGGCGTTCACGCCACGGCCATTCCCCGCGTGGTTGTGGTACGTTCGTCGCAGCCGATCGAGCAAATCCATACGATCCAACAGCCCGCCGTATGCTTTGTCGCCCAGGGGCGCAAGCGCGTCATGGCCGGGCGAACGGTCCACCTTTACGACCGCGCCGAATACCTTGTCGCATCGGTCGCTGTGCCGATCGTGGGTCAGATCCTCGAAGCCAGTCCGGGCACGCCCTACCTCTGTTTGCGCCTCGATCTCGATCCGGGTGTGCTCGGCGCGCTGATGCTGGAAGCCAAGGCGGCCGGCGGCGAGGGCGACCCCCCGCAACCGGCCCTCTCGATCAGCGCCGTCACGCCCGATCTGTTGGACGCCTGCGTCCGCCTGGTGCGACTGCTCGCGGCGCCGCGCGACATTCCAGTTCTGGCGCCGCTTGCCGAGCGCGAGATACTCTACCGCCTGCTGCTGGGCGAGCAGGGCTCGAAGCTGCGGCAGATCGCCAGCGCCGAGGGCAAGCTGCAGCAGGTCAACCGCGCCATCGTCTGGATCAAGCGCCACTTTCGCGAGCCATTCCGTGTCGATACCGTCGCCGCCGAGGCGGGCATGAGCCCTTCGACCTTCCACGAGCATTTCAGGGCCGTCACCTCCATGAGTCCGCTGCAGTACCAAAAGCAACTGCGTCTGCAGGAGGCGCGCAAGCTGATCTTGTCGCAGTCGCTCGCTGCGGCCGAGGCCGGTCATCTGGTCGGCTACGAGAGCCCGTCCCAGTTCAGCCGGGAGTACAAGCGCACCTTCGGCGCCCCGCCGGCCCGAGACATCGCGCGCCTCAAAGAAATGCCCGCCTGGCAACGCGGTTTTCCCACCTGACACCTGCTCTAGCTAGCGCTGTTGGGTCGGCGCAAACGGCCGATCAAATCGTGGAACAGCTGCCAGTCGTCGTCTTGATCGATGGCGGCCCAAACCGCCTCGATGGCCGGACGCAGCAGCACTGTGAAGGGGTTGTGGCGGTGCAGCCTTTCGCCGACGCGCTCCGACTCCGCTTCGGGCAGGCTGGCGAGGGCGCGGAAGTAGGCGTCGCGCCACGGCTCGAAGGCTTCCTGCGCCCCGGCCGCCGGGGCGACAATCGCCCCTTGATCTTCGCGCCAGCGGCGCTCGAACGCGGCGGCAAGCGCCCGGAAAAAGTCGTGGTAGCCCGCCTGGGCCGCCTCCAGGTAGAGCAACGTCGCGTTGAGCAGGGACGCCCCCAGACCCGGATCGAGCGCTCCGAAGCCCAGCTTGGCGAGCATCCGGGCCGTGTAGTGGCCGGTGTAGTGCGCGTCGAAGACGGCCAGACCCGCCTCCAGATCCGAGGCCGGAACCACCATCGCCAAAGGGATCTGCAGCGCCTCCAGATTGAGCCGGCAGATAAGCGGCTGGTTGCCGTAGCTGTAGCGGCCGTAGTGGTCGAAGTAGGCGGCGGTAAAGCCCGGATCGAACGTGTCGATAAAGGCGTAGGGGCCGTAGTCGAAGCTCTCGGCGCAAATCGACATGTTGTCGGTGTTGAGCACGGCGTGGGTAAAGCCCACCGCCATCCACTGGGCGGCCAACTCCGCCGTCCGTCCCACCAGTTCGCGGTAGAAAAGGGCGTAGCGCTCGGGTTCGGCTGCGTAGTGCGGGTAATAGTAAGCGATCACATAGTCGAGCAACTTCTGGGTCAAGTCCTTACGCTTCAAGTAGTGGAGCCGCTCAAAGGTGCCGAAGCGAATGTGGGAGCGGCTCGTACGCACCAGCACCGCAGAGCGCGTGGGCGAAGGTTCGTCGCCGCGCCAGAGCGCCTCGCCCGTTTCGATCAGACTCAGGCTGCGGGAAGTGCGCACCCCCAGGTGGTGCAGCGCCTCGGAGGCCAGCACCTCGCGCAGACCGCCTTTGAGGGTGAGCCGCCCGTCGCCGCCGCGCGAATAAGGCGTGGTGCCCGAACCCTTGGTGCCAAGGTCGTACAGTTCGCCGTCCAGGCCACGCACCTGTCCGTACAGAAAGCCGCGCCCATCGCCCAGGTGGGGGTTGTACTCGCCGAACTGGTAGCCGTGGTAGCGCATTGCCAGAAACGGCCCGCGGCCCTCGAAGCGGCCGAACGCTTCGATAAAGTGCTCGTCGCCGACGGTGGCCGGATCGAGGCCCAACAGCCGCAAAACCCCGTCGCCCCGAAAGCGCAGCCGGTGCTCGGGAAAAGGGGCGGCGGCCACCAAGTCGTAATAGTCGTTCCCGAGCGCGCTAAAGGCCGGCTCGTAATCTAGTTGCAACAGCGGATTGTGGGCGCTTGCATCGGTATCCAAAGCGCACTCCAAATCGGGTTCACCATCTAGCCTAAGCACTTTGGCCTGCACCGACTGTGCCCACAGGAGTGGTTAGCATGGGGCGGAGACCCGCTATCGACCGACCATGGGCTTGATTTCGCTGCAATCAGTACGCAAGAGCCTTGGCCTAAAGGTACTCCTGGAGGGTGCCACCTTCAGCCTGGAGACCGGGGACAAGGTGGGGCTCATCGGCACCAACGGCTCGGGCAAATCGACGTTGCTCAAGATCCTGGCCAGGCTCGAAGCGGTCGATGCGGGCCAGATCCAGACAGGCCACGGGGCACGGGTGGTCTATTTGCCCCAGCAGCCGGAACTGGATCCCGAGCGCACAGTCATCGAGCAGGTGTTCGCCGACAGCGGCGAGCGGATGGACCTGGTACGCGAGTACGAGCAGTTGGTGGCCAAACTTACGCACCACCCGGACGACCCGGCGCTGAATGCCCGCCTGGCCGCCCTGATGCAGCGCATGGAGACCGGCGGAGCCTGGGAACTGGAGACCCAGGCGAAGATCGTCCTCACCAAGCTCGGCATCGCCGATTTTGAGGCCAGAGTCGGCACGCTCTCCGGGGGCTACCGTCGGCGCATTGCTCTCGCCACCGCGCTACTTGCCGAACCGGACGTGCTGTTGCTGGACGAACCTACCAACCATCTCGACGCGCTCTCGGTGGAATGGCTGCAAAGCTACCTGGGCCGCTTTCGCGGCGCCCTGGTACTGGTCACCCACGACCGTTACTTTCTCGACAAAGTCACCGGCCGCATTCTGGAATTGGACCGGGGTGCACTGACCACCTACAGCGGCAACTACGCCTACTATCTGGAGAAAAAGGCACTCGCCGAGGATGCCGAAGCAAGCAGCCAGCGCAAACACCGGGGGGTGTTGCGCCGCGAACTCGAATGGCTCAAGCGCGGACCCAAGGCCCGCTCCACCAAGCAAAAAGCCCGCATCGAGCGCGCGCGCGCCCTGCAGGAGCAGCCATTTCGCCAGGCCAAGGGCAAAGTCGAAATCGCCACCCCCGGCCGCCGCCTCGGCAGCAAAGTGATCGAACTGGAAAACGTCAGCAAGGCCCATAACGGCCGGACGCTCATCGACCGCTTCAGCTACAAATTCACCCCGGAGGATCGTATCGGCATCATCGGCGGCAACGGTGCCGGCAAATCGACCCTGATGGACATCATCACCGGCCGCCAGAGTGCAGATGCGGGCACCGTCGAGATCGGTTCCACCGTCCACATCGGCTACTTCGACCAGCACTCGGAAGCATTGCTTGCCGCCATGGACGACAACCAGCGGGTGATCGACTACATCAAGGCGGTGGGCGAACTGGTCAAGCTGGAGGGCGGCGCGGTGATCACCGCCTCGCAGATGTTGGAGCGCTTTCTTTTTGCGCCCAACCAGCAGTACGTGCCGCTGGAGCAGCTCTCGGGCGGTGAGAAGCGCCGGTTGTTTCTGCTGCGCGAGTTGATGGCCGCCCCCAACGTGCTGATCCTCGACGAGCCGACCAACGATCTGGACGTGCCCACCCTGGCGGTGCTCGAAGAGTACCTCGAGGATTTTAACGGCTGTGTCATCGCCGTCTCCCACGACCGCTACTTTTTGGATCGGGTGGTGGACACGATTTTTGCCTTCGAGGAGAACGGACTCATCCGCCAGTACCCCGGCAATTACAGCATCTACCTGGAGCACAAAAAAGCCGAAGAAGACACCCAGGCTGCAACGGCAAAATTCGCCAAACCCGCTCCAGCGGCCAAACCCAAATCGAGCGAAATACCATCCCCCGACCGGCCGCGCAAGCTTTCATCCAAAGAAAAGCGCGAGCTGCAGACCCTGGAAGCCAAAATCGCCCAGATGGAGGATGAGCGTACCCAACTGGAACAGAGCCTGGGCAGCGCTGATCCCGGTGATTTCACCCAGGCCAACGCCGTCTACGAGCGCATGGGTGAATTGACCCGCCACCTCGACGAAGCGACCGAGCGGTGGATGTCCCTCGCCGAACTCGACTCCTAAAAGACCGCGCTATTTTCGAGCGTCAAAGATACGAGGGACGGCCGACTTTCAAAACTGCGTCGGGACGATCGGGGCGACCGGATTCAGAATTTACGACGACACTGCATAGTCCGAACAAAATATCCCTGATCTGTCAGACATGGATGAAACGTTAATGTCTCGTGGGCTGAAACGCCCTGCCTTCGTTGAAAAGTCTCAGTCTGACAGATCAGGGTTAGAGCGGTTTTCGGGTGCTTACTGCACACCCGATGCTGTAGAATGCTTGCGCAGGGAGCATCCCAGCGTGTGGTTATGTAGAGTCAGGTCGCGAACCGCTCTAGGCGATTGCGGGCATTTGCGCAATGCCATGGATGCCGTTCTCCAACAGGCTACGTCCTAACCTAAATGGCGATAGCTATAGCACAAATTATCGATGCCATTTTCCCAGGCTCAAGCATCCAGCTCTTGGAAGAGCATATCATTTGTGGAAAAGGTTTGTAGTTCCTTCTTGCTACAGAGAATGAACCTGTGAGAAAGATTCCCGCAAACCGTTGCAGCTCGAAAGCAGTGCCGGAGGCGTGAGCGCAGCTGGCTGAACCGGGGCGCGGTTCCCCAGCCAGACTTCCAAACCACCCAGGGGATTGTCGGCGTAAGTCCACTGGCCCTCGGCTTTGACGGCGACTCTGGGGCCGAAGGGATTGGCGGTGCCGATAAACAGGCCCGCCGGGGTCGAGACGATGTTGCGGATGCCGTAGTTGTAGACGTTGCCGAAACCGCGCCGGTCCACCGGCAACCAATTCTCGCCGTCGAAAGTGCGCCAGAGTTCAGAACCGCCCTCTTCGTCCACCAGGTTGTCGAGGCCAATCAGTTCGATGATCCGGCGGACTTTTGCACTCGTGGCGATATCGGGGCTCATGTAGCGCAAGATCGAACTCCAGTTCATCGTACCGGCGTACAGCCAGCCGTCGTGGGCGCCCATCCGCCAGATGTAGCCGTTGCGCACGTTGTTGAAGCCGTCGGTAAAGCCGCTGGCCGGAAAGCGCCCGTCGGCGCGCCGCTCGCCGACCAATAAATCCCAGGAGCCGTCCGGATGGACCCGCAAAATCTCCGCCCCAGCCGGGCCGATGTTGTTTTTCAGGTCGCAGCCGCCGTTCTGGATACCCGTTCCCAGGTACAGCGCGCCTTTGAAGGGAATCAAACTGACCGCCACCTGGTTGAGGGCGCCGCGGCCCGCACCGCCCTGGATCACGCACTCCCAGCGGTAGGGCGGTTGACCTTCCGCGTCGGTGCGCCACAACTGAAAACCGGCGTTGTTGAAGGTGCCTGCGTAAAGGTGATCCTCGAAGGTGTTCATGATAAACACCGTCAGGTTGCCGGGATCGCCGAAGCCGGGTTCGTTGACCGCCCGCCAGATGCCGCCGGCCGGATCGTCGCTCTCGAAGATCATGCAGACGCCGCTGGCGTTCTGGTTGCCGCCTTTGGCCCCGGTGGGGGCGGTAAAGAGCTTGCCCTTGAAGGGCACCAGCAGGCGGATGCTCGTAAAGGCGAGACCCATCAGGCCGCCTTCGGAGACCGCCTCGAAGTGCACGCCGTCTTCTGAGCGGACGATCTGCGCTCCCGGTCCCTGGGCGCGGGAGAAATTGCCCAGGTAGAGGGTCGGTCTGCTGTCCGAGGCGCCCTGAAACAGGGTCAGCGAACGAAAGCCCATCTCGCGGGCGATGTACTGACCGTGGGAACCCAAGATGAGTGGCGAGCGGAAGACCCGCTCCCAGTGGTCGCTCACCGGGTCGAAGCGCCAGATCTCAGCAGGGGCGACGCGCTCCTCAAAGTCCGTTGCCGTCAGATCCGAGGCGTCCACGGGCCAGAATTCGGTCTGCAGGGGGATCATCGTCTTGAGCTTCTGCAGCACGGCGCGGGTGGTGCCCACGTAGAGTCGGCCCTCGAACCAGCCCATTGCGTGGGCATAGCTGTTGAAGCCGTCTCCAAGGCCGTTGCGGCAGGTCTTGCGCAGATCTTCCAGGCGCAGGCCGGGCCGCGGTTCGGGGTTGCCCATGGGGTACTACTCGACGTAGCCGAGCATCTGCAGCTGTTCGAGCAGCTTCGCCTTTTCGGCTTCGCTGATGCTGCCTTCGTCGGTTTTACCCTGGCCTGCCAGGGCCGCCTCGCCGGTGCGCACGGGGTTCACCATCAGGTACTCGTCGTTGAAAAAGTCGACGGTGACCTTGCCCTCGAAGTTGTCGGGGATGGGTAGGCCGAGGCTGTAGAGCAGCGTGGCGGGCGCGTCGTGGATATTGTGGCGCTCACCCACAAAGCCCGAGCGAATGCCGGGGCCGAAGGCCAGAAACACCCCGTCGGGGTGGTGGGTACCCAGTGGTTCGGGCCGCTTCTCAACCACCGGGTACACATCGCGGATCGACACGAAGCCGTGGTCGCGCAGGGTGAGGGTCAGATCCGGGGCTTCGGGCAAGGCCGCTCCGTTGTAGATGTCCTCGCGCTTGCGCACGGCGGTGATGACCCGCTCACCGGTGGTCGGGTCGACGAGCGCTTCGAGATCGGCGATGAGCCGTTCGCGAAATGCCTTGTACTCCTCGGGGGCAATGCCGGGATCGCCCGATTTGACGGCGACGCGAATGACGATGCCGTTGCTTGAGGGGGTCGGACAGTAGGCGCTCGTCTTAGTGAAGTCGACGTTGGCGAACCAGGAGGCGGTGGGACGGCCGTCGTCGTTGCCGTCACCCGCCTTGAGCACCAGGTAGCCCTTTTCGGCGAGGTAGGCGTTGATGCGTACGACCTCAAAAGAGGCCGTAAAGCCGTGGTCGGAGTTGAGGAACACCTGGCAGTCGGGACCGGCCAATTCCACCAGTTGCTCAATCCAGCTATCCAGCTTGCGAAAATATTCGAACGAGAGGGCGCGCAGGGTGAGGTACCCTTCGCTCGGCTCCTCGGGGATCAAGTTCGGATCGAGATAGTAGTAGATCTGGTGCTGGAGTTTGTCGGTGCCGTCGAAGAGCACCGCCATCAGATCCGGATTATCTTCGGTGAGCAGCTTCTTGGCCACTGCGAACCAGTTTTCGTCGCGGCGGATATGGTAGCGGATCCAATCGGCTAGATCCCCCTGGTTGAGCGCTTCCATGATCTGCTTTTCGTGCTCGAAGTCCCAGGCGAGGTTTTTGGGGCTGAAGTCGGGCAGTTCTTTGAGGCGTTCGTACAGTTCAGGAGGCGAAGTGCTGCGCCGCAGGTGCTTCCAGTGGGTGAAACCGGGCACCAGCGAACCGGTGTTGGGCCGGGGCGGGGCGGTAAACGGATAGTTGAGGGCAACCACTTTTTTGCCCGCCCGGGTGGCGATCGACCAGATCATCTCGGTCTGCACGTCACGGGCGTCGTAGAGCGTGTAGAAGACGTCATCGCCCTTTTCTTCCATGCGGATGAAGTCGTAGACGCCGTGGTTGCCCGGGGTACGCCCGGTCATAAACGAGACCCAGGCGGGTGGGGTGAGCGGGTTGGGCGTCGAGAGCAACTTGGAGCGGGAGCCCTGCTCGAAGATTTTTTTCATAAAGGGCATGGCCAGACCGAGGCCGGGCAGTTCTTCGACCATCTGGTCGAGCACCGTGAAAGTGGCCCCGTCCAAACCGATTGCTAAAGTTCGAGTCATGGCTAATCCTGATTGAGTTTACGGGTTACAAAGCTGACCAGTTCCTGGACGGAGATATCGCTGACGTACTTGCCGTCGCGCAAAATCAATTCGCTGAAATCGAGTTTGCGCTGAAAGTGCTCCTCGATTTCCACCACCAGATGCACGTAGTCGATCGAAGCAAATTCGAGTTCTTCGACCAGGCTGGTCTGGGGCTGGATCTGCTCGACATCAAGGTCCCAATCTGCGGTCATCTCCATCAATATTTCGATGATTTCGGTTTCGACTTTCTGGAGTGTGACTGTCATCGGCTTTCTCTTGTAAATGGTTAAGGTTGCCAACCGCAGACGGCAAAAACTTCGCCGGGGGCGTACCAGAGCCGCACACCAAAGCGGTGCTCGCCGTGGACGATGGTCATCTCGGTGCCCTCCGGGTTGCGCGCCACCACCTGCCACCGCCGGGGCGCCCCCTCCAGGCCCGTGCCGAAGGCCTTGGCGGCGGCTTCTTTGGCGGACCAGAGGCCGATGAGGGCCAGGTCCGTAGGCGAACTCACCAGTGCCAGTTCGGACGGATCGAAGGCGGCGGTGAGCCAATCGGTGGAACCGAGCCGCTCCAGGCGCTGCAAATCGATCCCCAAGGCCAGATCGTAGGCGACCGCCGCCACCGCGTGCCCTTCGCTGTGGGCAATCGAGACTTCCGGCAATGGACCGAAGGCTGCCAGGGCCGCGCAGGAAACCACCGGTTTACCGCGTGCGTTGCCTAGAATCTCAAAGTCGGCAGGGGCGAGTTGCAGGCCGTAGGCCGCCTCGGTCCATTGCCGGAGGGCTTCTTTGGCTGCGAGGCGACCCAAAAGCCAGTCCCGCCGCCGGGGGCCTTGATCGGGCAGGGCATACCAGTGGGTGCGCTCCGCCTCGTTCAAGATCAGGTGGGCGGTGACCCGCTTCCAGATTTCCCAGCTCTCTTCGAGGTAGTCACCCGGATTCTCGTAACGCCGGACAAATAGCCCGGTCTCGGCCTGCATCCAGGGCTCGGACAGATAGTTGACCTGCGGCGCCACCCGGAAATCCTGGTAGCGCGGCGGCGAGAGAAAGAAACGGCTCTGCCAGCCGGTGAGGCGGTACAGCACGCGCCCTTCGCCATCGATGTAATCGAGGTGCGATTCGGTGGCATTCTCGCTCAAGTAGCGCGAGGTGCAACGGCACAACAGCCGGGTACCGGGCGGGGGGGACGCTCCGAACTGCTCGAAGGAGCGCACCTGGAACGGAAACATGCTGAACTCGGGGCTGTCGATATCCTGCGAGAGCCAGAAGGCCGCAAGCTGCCCCGCCGCGTCGATCAGGCTCTGCTCGATCTGAAAGACGCCCAGGCGGCCGTCGGCAAAAAAGTCCCCGGTGCCCCAGACGCCTAGATCCGCCTGGATGCCCCGTTCGCCGCAGCAGTGGATGTGCTTGAGGCTCTGGAAGCGCGGCCCGTGGAACATGCCGGTGCTGTAGAGCCGGTCGTCCGCCAACTCTTCGCTGAGCGGCCACAGCGCGCCGGGATCGAGGTCGCGGGGGGCCGGGGCGCTCGGGTAGTCGGCGGCGACTGCGATCACTGCCTCGAAAGCCGACAGCCGCACGCTTGCATCTTCGTCGCTTAGCTGAAAAAGCTGCGCCTGGTAGCGGCCGTCCGGAAGCCGCCGCAGTACCGCTTCGACGGTAAGGGCGCCGCGGTCGAGGGCAAGCCAGCGAAAGCCGCGCACCTCGCCCATAGCGGTGACCACACCGTTTCCACCGGCCAGATACACCGCCGCCTCCGCCAGAAGCTCCATGCTCGTGGTGAAGGGCAGAATCGGCAGGGGCAACAGCGCAGGCTGCAGCGCCGAGGGGTTGCCCCCCAGGGTATGGTCGCGCAGGAAGACGTCCTCGTCGATGGTGAAGCGGCGGCGGCAAACCAGCGACTGCGCATCCAGATGGATCACCTGACCCAAGAGCGGCCCGGGATCGGCGCTGACGGCCACTTCTGCGGCCTCGGCGGGCGCACCGGTCAGCAGGGCGCTGAGCATGCGGTCCTGGCTTGCCAGAAACTCCTGCATCAAGGCGAAGTGGTCGGCGATGACCGCAGCGGCCCCCAGATCGTGGCCACTGGTAGGTGTCTGGATGGGCGCGGGGGCAGCGGGCGGATTCTCCGCAATCGGGACGGCTCGTTCGAGCGTGGCCAGGGCCGCTACTGCCGGCTCCTGGGACGGGGAGCGTGTGGATACGGGCGCGGGCGCGGGGAGCGGACTCGGCGGATGTGAGCCGTTGGTGGCGGCTTGGGGCGCAGGGACGGGAACGGCGGGAGCCTGCCGCTCGGGCAGCACAAAATCCGGCGGCAACTCCATGTGCGGCAGCGTCAGATCCAGAACGCGGCCCCGGCGCTTCGGTTTGGCTTCCCCCGGTGCCGGAGGCTGAGGAAGCAGTCCGCGTCGGCTATAAAAAGGCGCGAAGCTGACGTGCTTGCCCGAGACGAACAGTTGGCCCACCAGATGCTGAAGTTGTTCCAGGCCGCTCTTGCGCTGGCTGTTGACCGGCACGGCTTTGTAGTCGCGGCCTTTGAGCACGTCGTCCACAAAGCCCGTCAGGTTGCCGCTCGGTCCCACCTCGACGAAGTGGCGCACCCCCTGGCTATAGAGCGCTTCGAGGGTCTCGCGAAAACGCACCCGCGAGGGCCACTGCCGCTCGCCGAGGGTGCGGATGCCCTCCGGATCGTCCGGAAAGAGCCCGACGCTGGCGCAGCTGAACAGCGGCGTGTGGCCGGGACCGACATCGAGGGCGTCGTAGAAGCCCCGCAGTACCTTGCCCGCCCCTTCGAAGAGCGGTGTGTGATAGGCACGGTCGAAAGGCAGGCGGCTGCAGATAGCCCCGGCCGCCTGCAGCCGCTCACCGGCTTCGGTGATGGCCTGCTCGTCGCCAAAAAGCACCACCTGGTTCGGGCAGTTGTCCATTGCCAGGTGCAGCCGGCCTTCGAGATCCGCCAGCACCCGCTGTAGATCGTCGCTTTTGACCGCTCCCACCGCCAGCAGCGCCCCGCGCGGCACGATATTCATCTGTTCGAGCCGCTGGTAGAGCCCATTGAGCAACAGCAACTTTTCCATCATCTGGGAGCGGTCCGTGAGGCGCACCACGCCCGAGGCCACGAGGCTGGTGAGTTCGCCGGTGCTGTGGCCGACCATCACATCCGCTTTGATCTCAAATTGCTGGAGCAGTTCGTAGAGGGCCATGCTGGCGGTGGCCACCGAGGCAACGGCCAGTTCCATCTGATAGATCGCCCCGTGGGTCTGTTCCTGGACCTGTGCGTCGATGGCGGTGGGCGGCGGAAAGATGTAGCGGCTGGGCGGGTGCGGCCTATCTGCGCCCAGGGCCGAATCAAGAAAATCGAACCACTCGCGCACCACCGGAAAGTGCAGACACAGATCGGCGAGCATGTTTGGGTACTGGCAACCTTCGCCCGGGAAGATCATCGCTGTCTGCGCGTCTGCCATTTCGGAGGTGACCTCGCCGTACATCACGCCGCCGCGCAGACGGACGCGGCCGGGTTCTTTGAGCTTCTCGACGGCTTGCCTGAGTTTTTTATCGAGATCCGCCCGGTCCTTGGCGACGACGGCCAGACGGCAATCTCCGGCGGTCCCGGCCGCCTGGTTGCAGGCGATCTGGGCGAGCGGGAGGGCGGGGTGCACAGCCAGAGTGCGCTCGATCTTGGCGATTAGCCCCGGGCGATCGTCCGCGGCGAAGACTACCAGCTCGGTGGGCCAGCGCCGGTGCAAAACCGTATCGGGACCGGTGGGGGTGTGCTCTTCGAGAATGGCGTGGGCGTTGATCCCGCCGAAGCCGAAGGCGTTGATCCCGGCGCGGCGGGGGCGCTGGTTGGCACTCACCCAGGGCCGGGTGGCATTGTTCAGGTAGAAGGGCGTCTTCTCGACCCCCAGGTCCGGATTGACCGCATCGAGCAACGTCGGCGGCAGCACTTTGTGGTAGAGGGCAAGCGCCATTTTGATGAAGCTTGCTGCCCCCGAAGCCGGGATGCAGTGGCCGATCATCGATTTGACCGAACCCATGCCGACGCGGGGCAGGTCTCCCTCGCGCGCTCCATAGACCTGGGCGAGCGCTTCCATCTCGGTGCGATCGCCCACCGGGATACCGGTGCCGTGGGCTTCGACCAGATCCACCGAGGCCGGGTCGATGCCGGTAAGCGAGTACGCCTCTTCAAGAGCCAGCACTTCGCCCTCCAGGCGCGGGGCGAGCATGCCGAGGGCTTTGCCGTTGCTGGAGCTGCCGACGCCGCGCACCACCGCGTAGATGCGATCGCCATCCAGCTCGGCGTCGGCCAGGCGCTTGAGCACAAGGATGCCGCAGCCCTCGCCCATGACGTTGCCGTCGGCGGCCCGATCGAAGGGCCGGATATTGGTGCGCGAGAGCGCCCCCAACTGGCAAAAGGCCATATTGTACTGCGGCGGCAGCGAAGCTTGCACCCCACCGGCCAGAACCAGGTCGCACCGGCCGCTCGCCAGTTCTTTCATGGCCAGTTCGACGACGATGAGCCCCGAGGCGCAGGCGGCATCGACCAGATAGTTGGGTCCCATCAAATCGAGACGGTTGGCGATCCGGCCGGTGATCACGTTCGGCACCATGCCCGGCACCACCTCGGCGTTAAAGGCGGGGGCACTCTTGCGCAGAGCCCTGTGCACAGTGGCCAGGGCTTCTTCGCCCAGTTCCGGACAGACCCGCCGCAGGGTATCCATAGTCTGGTCCAGCACCAGGGTCTGCTGGAGCATCGCCATGTGGCCCCGGTTGACGTAGACGCCGTGGCCAAGGATGATTCCCGCTTTTTTGCGGTTGAAGGGTCGATTGAGGTAGCCCGCGTCGGCCAGGGCATCGCGGGCAAGTTTGAGGGCGATAAAGTGGTCGGGCTCGGCGGCATCCAGGGTATTGGGCATGATCCCGAATTCGGTCGGATCGAATTCGGCCAGTTCACCCAAAAAACCGCCCTTGCAGGTGTAGATCCGGTCTTGCTCTTGTGAAGTCGGGTCGAAGTAGTGCCGTGCCCAGGAAGCCGGCGCCTCGCTCACCGCGTCGACTTTGTCGACGATGTTCTGCCAAAAATCGCCGGCGGTGGCCGCCTTTGGGAACAGCGCGGCCATGCCGACGATGGCGACGGGCTCGATGGGGTTCATGGACACCTCGCCAATCGATTGAGCGCACGCGAACAGTTGCTCTCACCGTCTTCGAGCACCAGCCGCACCCGCCCCTGGGAGTCGATCACCGTCGCGTCGTAGACAATCTGGTGATCGCGGACGCTGGTGAGGCGAAAGGCGATGCGCAGCGGGGCTGCAAGCGGTTCGCTGTCGAAGCGGACCACCCGGCCGATGCGACTGGGAAGGGCAAAAGAGCCCTGGTGGGTGCGCGCCCAAAATAGCGCCAGCTGCGGAATCGTATCCAGAAGACCCGGATCGAAAAGCCAACCGGGTAAGGTTTCGGCGGTCTCGAAGAAGCGGGCGGGCTCGCTCGGCCGCACCCGCGCGTCGATGCCCTGCTCGCCTAGGCGGTCGAGGGCGGTGAGCAACTGGAAGTGCGGACCGTGGAAGGTGTGATCCCGGTAGGCGGTGGCGACATCGAGGGTACTACCCGCGACCGCAAGCGGCGCAGGCACCTCAACAGCTGCCCCCTCAAGCCGGGGGCGCATAACCACCAATGCCCGGTAAAACGGCGCTTTTTTCTCGGGATCGAAAATTTCGGCGCTCACCTCAAGGGCGTCGGCGTCGGCGTGGACGGAGGCGCGGGCACTCAAAGTCACCCGCTTGCTCGCCCCTGCACCGCTGTCGGCATCGAGAACGACGCCGCGCAGCACGCGCAAGTCGCGCACCTCCAAGACGATCTGATCGGGCCAGGCATTCTGGACGAACTCGGCCAGCCATTCGAGGGCGACCGTCGCAGGCAGCACCGCTTTGCCATCCATGGAGTGATCGCGCAGGTAGGGATCGCTCGCCAGGGTGAAGGTGTGATCGAGCGTGACGCTGGTGTTGGGTTGCAGCACAAACGGCGTGCGGATCAAGGCGAAGGGCCGCACCGGGGCGGTAGCCGCGGCCTCGGGCTTGAAGTTGCCGCGGGTGGCCTCGGCGGTCTCCCAAGGGCCTTCGCCGACCACCACTTCGATATCTGCGAGCTGGCCGTAGGCCAACTCGTCGAGGAAAGCCTGTCGGCCCGCCGCTAGCGAAATCGGCACGACATTGCGCTTGCGGAACTGGGCTTTGATGGCCTCGGTCGCCATGCCCGAGTCCCACGGTCCCCAGTTAAAGGAGATCACGCGGGCGGCGGGCCACTGGCGGCGCATCTCAAAAGCCATGCGGTTGAGCATTTCGTTGGCGGCGGCATAATCCACCTGGCCGCGGTTGCCGAAGCGTCCGGCCACCGAGCTGAACAAGACCACCAGCTTGAGGGTCTCCGGCCGCAGGCAGCGGGTCAAAGTAAAGGCGAGATCGACTTTGGTGTCGAAGACGCGGCTAAAAGACTCGAAGCTCTTGTCGGCAATCAGCTTGTCCTCGATGATTCCCGCTCCGTTGATCACCGCGTCCAGGCGACCGTAGCGGGCGTAGATGTCCTCGACCAGCGCGATCAGATCCGCCTCACTGCCGACGCTGTGGTAACCCACCCGGGCGCCCAACTGCTCGAAGCGCGCCAGGTTCCGGGAGATGGCCCGCTCCTTGAGCAGGTTTTGCACCTGCTGCTCGATGGCGGCGGGGGTGGGGGTGCGGCCGGACGCCTGCAGCCGGGTCAGAAAGATCTTGCGCAGGGTGGCGATATTTTCGATGCCCGCCGTCTCCACCGATTCAGGGGTGGGAACCGGGGAGCGGGCGCAGACGATAAGGGTCATGCCGGTCGCCGCCAGGTCCGCCGCGATCTCAGCGGTGATCCCGCGCGCGCCGCCCACGACCAGGGTCACCCAGTCGCGGCCCGGGACCAGCCGGGGTGGCCCATCACCGGTAAAGGGTGCCGGGGTGGCCTGGAAAACGGTGCGCCGTCCGCCCGGGTAGCCCACCTCCTGGCGGCTGTCGGCCGCCAGCAGTTCGGCCACGATGCACGCGGCCATCTGAGCCGGATTCTGGCTCTCGTCGAAGTCGAGGGCCTTTGCGTGGGCCTCGGGCCATTCCTGGGCGACGGTTTTTACAAATCCACAGGCGGCTCCGCCGACGGCAAGACCGGGGCCGATGATACCCCCCCGGCCCAGTTGCCCCCCCAGGTAGGAAGCGGCCACGACATGGGCGTTCGCCCCAGCCGCGAGCAGATCGGCGCTGCAGTCGTGAAGCATTTGAAAGAAACTCTTGGCCTGCACCTGGGTATGCACTCGCCACTCGGCGAGGCTCTGGGGCGAGCCCGGCCGGGCGAGGGCCGTCAGGTGCACTACACCCGACGCCGGGCCGAAGCGCTCGCGCAACTCGCGCACGCAGGTACCGAGCAACTCGGGCGATTGCAGCACGGCGGCGGGGATCAAGGCGCTGCGCGCCCCGGCGGCCTGGAGAGCGGGCACCAGGGCGCCCGCTACTCCCAGTTCGTCCTCGGCAATCAAAAACAGGCCGCTCAGGGTGCGGCCCTCAGTCCGCGGTAGAGGCAGGGTCCGCGCTTCCATCAGGTAGCGCGGCGCGGCCTCAGCCGCGGACGAGGATTTTTTTGGGCTTTGGCCCCCCTCGGCGGCCGTGGAGGGGATAGCACCCAGGGCGAGCAATTGCTCGATGAGGATGTTGAGCGTTTTGGCGCGGGTCAGCGACTCCATCTGGCTTTGCAAGGGCGTCGTCCACTCGGCGGGCAGCGCCTTTTGCAGCGCCCCCATAATCTCGACGCGCTTGATCGAATCGATACCCAGTTCCGCTTCGACGTCTTGATCGAGGCCGAGCACCTCCGCCGGGTAACCGGTGCGCTCGCTCACCAACTCCAGAATCATCCGCGTCAATCCCTCGCGGTCGAACCGGATGGCGGGGGCGGCGGCGGCTGGAGCCGGGGCAGCAACGGCAGGCGACGCGCTCGCACCACCCAGGGCGAGCAATTGCTCGATGAGGATGTTGAGCGTTTTGGCGCGGGTCAGCGACTCCATCTGGCTTTGCAAGGGCGTCGTCCACTCGGCGGGCAGCGCCTTTTGCAGCGCCCCCATAATCTCGACGCGCTTGATCGAATCGATACCCAGTTCCGCTTCGACGTCTTGATCGAGGCCGAGCACCTCCGCCGGGTAACCGGTGCGCTCGCTCACCAACTCCAGAATCATCCGCGTCAATCCCTCGCGGTCGAACCGGATGGCGGGGGCGGCGGCGGCTGGAGCCGGGGCAGCCGGGGCCAGCGTGGCCGCACCGTTAGCACTCTTTGCCGGTGCCGGTGCGCCGTGGGCTGCAGAACCGTTGGCCACGGGCACAACCGGGAGAATTGGCGGGTGGACCGCGAGCGGAGCAGTGGGAGTGGGTGGCGGTGGAGCCGGAGGCGAAGCCGTCGGCAACACAACGGGTGCGGGCGCAGGCAGCGCCGGTGCCGCCGGGGACATGGCGCTCAGCATGGGTGGGGCGGCGGGAGCTGGGGGCGCACTTAGCGGTCTGCCGGCGGCAAACTGCAGGAAGTGGCGCATCACTTGCTCCTCGGTCGCTAGGAACTGGCGCATGGTCTGCTGGTAGGCCATGTAGGCCTGCAGGGCGAGGTCGTTCGACATGGAGTTGCCTTGCGTGGTGGGTAGCTTGGACGGTCCAGCCGACGCGCCAGGGGGGGCGACGGGTGAAACAGGAACCGAAGAAACAGGGGCGGCGGCGGCGGGAGCAACCGGCATGTGACCGTTGGTGCGTCCATTGGGGGAGGCGGAAGCCGGGGCCGACGCCGTGCCGTTGGCGGCGTGGCTGACGACGGTGATCGCCGGGGCGGACGGCGGCGCTGGGGTAGTGGCGGCTTGAACCGGGGCGGCAGGCTTTGCCGGTGCCGGTGGCGGCGGGGTAGCAGGTTGCTCCCGGGGCGCGACGACGGCGGTGACCCGCGGGGCGGTTTCCAGTGTCAAAGGCGGTTTTTTGCCGGTGTAGGCTACCGGTTCGCCTGCGGGCCGCGCCACACCGCCGTTGATCAGCCAGGCGGTGGCGGAGCGGGGCGGCTTGGAAGCGGCCAGTTGGGCCGGGCTGAGCAGTTGGGCCGGGCGCCCGTCGAACAGTGCCGACCAGCGCACACTGACACCGCTGGCTGCAAGCGTTCCCAGGGCCAGCAGCAATCCCCGCAAACCGCCACCCTGGCCGTCCAGGGACACAGCCGTGTGCTCGCTGCCTGTGAGAATCTGGCCGATGAGGCGGGTGAGCACCATCTTCGGACCAATTTCGATGAAGACCCGCGCCCCGGCGGTATGCATCGCGCGGATCTGCTCGACGAATTCGACGGAATTGAGCAAATGGTCGCCCAGTTGTTCACGGATAGCCTGGGGATCCGACGGGTACGGGCGAGCGTTGGCGTTGGCGTACACCGGCAGCGTCGGCGGTTGGACCGCCGCCTGCTGAATCGCCTCTGTCATCGGAGCCTGGGCGGCCTGTACCCGGGGCGAATGGAACGCGCCCGCCACGTCGAGCATCCTGGCGTTGCCGCCCTGCTCGACGAGATGTTCGACGATCTGGAGGAGCTTTGGTCTGTCGCCAGAGAGAACAATCTGGTTCGGGGCGTTGTGGTTGGCCACGATCACCTCGCCGCTGCCGAGTTCGGCCAGGATCGCCTCGACCCACGCCCGGTCGGCCATCACCGCCGCCATCGCTCCGTCCCCTTCGCCGCAGGCGGCGGCCATCACCCGGCCTCTCACCTCCGACAGGCGCAGAAAATCCTCGCGCGTGAGCACACCCGCCGCATGCAGCGCCGCGTACTCGCCGTAGCTGTGGCCGCAGACCACCGCCGGTGCAAGACCCAAACTCGCCGCCAAATCGAGAAAACCCGCTTCGATAGCCCCGAGCGCCGGTTGGGCCACCTGGGTGCGGGTGAGTTCCTGCCGCTGGCGGGTCTCGTCGGCTTCGCCGTGGGCGGCGGGCGGATAAATAAAGGCACTCAGTGCCCGCGGCAATCGGCCCGCCAGGAGTGCGTCGGCCGCTTCGATGCTGTCGCGCAACTCCGGCCGATAAAGGGCGGCTTCTCGACCCATGTTCGGGTACTGCGAACCCTGGCCGGGAAAGACGAAGGCGACGCGCTCGGCCGGGACGGCGGGACCGAGGCCCAGGCGGATGTGGTCGGGCAACTCCACCGGCTGGGAGGAAGCGAGGGCAACCTCCGCCTGCTCGATGGCCTGGGACAACTCCTTGAGGTTGTCTGCGACGATGGCGAGGCGAAACGGCTGAACGCCGCGAGTTTGGGCCTGGCGCGCGCAGGTATAGGCCAGATCGCGCAGGGAGTGACTGACCCCGGAAGTTGCCGCCTGCCGGATAGCGCGCAAGTCTTTGAGCAAGGCGTCCTTGCCGCCCGCCTGCCAGACAAACAGCTCCAGCGGCCAGCCGTCGGCGCCGGGGGCGCACGCGCGCCCGCCACCGGTGTACTCTTCAAGCACGGCGTGGAAGTTGGTGCCGCCAAAACCAAACGCACTCACCCCGGCCCGGCGCGGATGCCCCGCCTCGGCAAACCAGGGGCGTGCATCCGAGAGGAGATAGACCGGGCTTTGCGGATCGGAGATCGCTGCCAGGGGCGTGTCGATCGCATGGGCGGGCAGCACCCGCCGGTGCAGTGCCAGTGAGGCTTTGATGAGAGCCGCCACCCCGGCGGTGCTCTTGGTGTGACCGATGAGCACCTTCACTGAGCCGATGGCGCAGGACTTGCTCTGCGCCTGCTCGGCCACCAGCGTCTCGGTGAGGGTGGTCAGCTCCGAGCGATCCCCGAGGGCGGTGCCGGTGCCGTGGGCTTCGTAAAGCCCCAGTGTCTTGGGCGAGAAACCGGCCTTGCGGTAGGCCCGCTGCACGGCGCGCTTCTGGCCCGCCGGCAGGGGGGCGGTCATGCCGAGCGCCTTGCCGTCGCTGGAACCGGCGGTCGACTTGATCACCGCGTAGATGCGGTCGCCGTCGCGCTCGGCGTCGGCCAGGCGCTTGAGGACCACCATCGCCAGCCCTTCACCGATCACGATGCCGTCGGCCGCCTGATCAAAGGGCCGCGGCTTGCCGCCCGGAGTGAGCGCCTGGGTCTTGCTGAAGCAAAAGTACGGGAACGGTCCCTGGCTGGTGTCGACGCCCCCGGCGATCACCATCGCGCTGTGGCCCGTTTCCAAGTCGCGCACCGCCAGGTGGATGGCGGCGAGCGACGAGGCGCAGGCGGCATCGACGGTGAAGTTGGAGCCGCCGAAGTTGAAGCGGTTGGCCACCCGGCCGGCGACGACGTTGGCCAGCAGACCCGGGAAGGACTCCTCGGTCCACTCGGGCAGGCGGTCGTAGACCTCGGGGTCGGTGTGGCCGACGATGCGGGGAATCTCGGAGCGCGCCGCGTACTGTTGACCTAGGTCGCCGACGCTGCCGCCGATGCCGAAAATCACCGAAGTGTGCTCGCGGTCAAATTCACCCGTCTCGTAACCGGCGTCGGCAATCGCCTGGCGCACCGCCTCCAGGGCCAATAGCTGCATCGGCTCGATCGAGCGCAGCGATTTGGGCGGAATACCGAAGCGCACCGGGTCGAAGGGCACGTCCTCCAGGAAACTGCCCCAGCGCGAGTAGACCTTGTCGCGCTTGTTGGGGTCGCTGTCGAAGTAGAGCCGCCAGTCCCAGCGGTGGGCAGGGATCTCGCTGATCGTGCTCACTTTTTTGAGGATGTTTTCCCAGTAGGTCTGGCCGTCGAGCGCTCCCGGCAGCAGCGTGCCGATGCCGACCACGGCGATGTCGCAGGGGCGGTTGGCGTGAACGTCCTGGTCAGCTTCGACTGCGGACTCCGCGAAACCGGCCAGCTGCTCGCTGCCGATTTCACTCACCGTGGCGTGCAGGTCGCGCACGGTGCAGACCCGGTCGCGCATCGTGGCCACCTGGCCAATCATGTACATGCCGTCTTTGATCTGGGTGGGTTCATCGACCACCTCGATGCCCGCGGAGCCGCGCACCATACCCTTTGAGGCGGTGCGCAGGCGGCCCAGGGTCAGATCCTCGAGACCGTTTTTGACTTCTTCTGCCGAATTGCCCGCCTGGAGCATCCGGCGGCGCGTCTGGTAGAACTCGTGGGCAAAAGGCGTCACCGCGCAGCGGCTGGCATGGCCCGGACCGGTCTCCAGGTTGATCGTGCGCCGGCAGGCGATGGCCTGCTGCTGGAACTGCGGGACGATAGCACCGCAGGAGACCGCCTCTTCGGTGAACAGATAGGCGCTGCCCATCAGCACCCCGACCTTCATGCCCCTCTCCGCCAGAGGAGCGGCCAGAGCGCTCACCATCGCCGCCGAGGCCGCGTCGTGGATACCGCCGGCAAACAGAATGTGCATGCGCCCAGCCTTGTCGGGGCCGACTTCGGCAAGCAGCATCTGCACCATGCTTTCCCAGAGCAGGAAGCTGCTGAGCGGGCCGACGTGGCCGCCGCACTCGCGCCCCTCGAAGACGAAACGGCAGGCGCCCTGCTCCAGGAACATCTTGAGCAAGCGGGGCACCGGCACGTGGATGTAGGTGGCGATGCCGATCGATTCGAGGTGGGCCGCCTGGTCGGGCCGCCCTCCGGCAATCAGGGCGAAGGGCGGCTTGATTTCTTTGACGGCCTTGAGTTGCTCTTCGCGCAGCGCGTGGGAGACAAAACCCAAAATGCCTACTCCCCAGCTACGATCCCCGAGCAGGGCGCGGGTCTTGCTCAGTAGCGCATGCACCTGCTCGCCGCGCATCAGCGCCAGAGCCAGCAGCGGCAGGCCGCCGCCCCCTGCGACCGCTTCGGCAAATTCGGCCGTGTCGCTCACCCGGGTCATCGGCCCCTGAACGATCGGGTACTCGGTGCGGTGCGACTCGGCAAGCGGCGCAGCGGGCTTGAGCGGCTGCAGGCGGCGAGCCGTCTCGATGATCCTGGCGCTCTCCTTGAGGATGGCCTGCACCAGGCGGCCAGTGGTGCGGTAGCGATCGCGCAGACTTGCTGCCAGACCGATTGCCTGCCCCAGCGGCCAGGCCGTCGCAGCCGGATCGCCCCAGCCGATACGCTCTGCAGCCTCGATGCGCCACTGGCGGAGGCACTGAGGGCGATCCTCGCCCAGATCGAGGCGCTCGGCGAGCGCCTGCAAAGAGGCGATCGCCGCAAAGCCGGGCCGCGCGAGCACCCGGCAGGGAATGTCGAGCCGCTCCCCCAGCGCAACGGCTTCCTGACCGTTGAGCTCGTTCAGGTGGCGCTGCCGCTCGGGATCAAGGGGCGATTCGGGCATCAGCCACATTTGGTCGTCGAGCACCACCCCGGCCGCTCCCGCCACCCGGCAGGCCGCCGCCGTGTGCACCCCAATGCCGCCCTCCACGTACAGCGGACCGAACCCCGCCTGCAACAACTTCTGCGCAAGCACGAACGCCGAATCCTCGCCCACCCAGCCGCCGCACTCGTGGCCGCGGGCCACCAGCCCATCCACCGCCACCCCGGTGTGCGCAAGCCGCTCGGCTTGCTCGATATCGATGACCTCCAGCAGCACCCGGCGCCCCTCGACCGCGCCCAGACCCGCCAGGATGGCGGCAAGTTCGTCCGCTTCCCAGGCGCTGATCACCAGCCAGTGGGGTTGACCTTGAAGCTCCCGCAGCAATTCGACACTCGTACCCACCTGGCCTGCCGCAAGCCGCAAGCCGCACACGCCGCCCGCCGCTCCAGCCGCCTCGCGCAACTTGCGCAGACTGGCCGCGGCTACCGGTAGCGCACCGTCCGGACAGAACTCCCTGTCCAAAATGCCGACTCCGCCCGCGCGCACTGTGGCAATGGCAATACCGGGATAGGTAAATTCAATAGGACTTATCGCTAAGCAGGCAAAGTTCATCTTCTCTAAATCCTCTGTAAAATATGCGTCGATTGGGTGAGGCTGCCAAAAAATGTCCGATCTTTCTTGAGAAACAGTTCAAAGCAAACCCCGGAACAACCTACGACCAGCAAATAAATGCGACCTACCAAAGCAAGGCAACGCACTTGTCGGGCTGCCTGACGAGCTATTTGGTGGACACAATTCAATCACCCCCGAATAGAACAGGTTGTAGCCACTTACACCGTTGCCCAGCGTTCCGGTAGGTACGTTCGGCACCAATTTCAAGCTCAAACCTTCAACTCGGACGGGCAGGCCCCCGCAACCCCGCCGCTCTCCGATGCATAGTTATCATACTTTCATCGGATCTTGCAAGTTCTTGAACACACTTTGGTTGCGTATCCCGGCTTTGTCAAGCCCAACAAGAGGCGCCATCGTGCCTGTTTCACCGCTTCGCTGGAATGTGTGTTTTAAAGCACTAAAGAAGTGAAATTCACAGTAAGTCTTAGTATTTACTGGATTTATTAAGATGGGTTGTAATAAAGATATCTTGTGCAAACTGAATTGCTGAAATTCCACAAATTGGGCTTGTTGACGGGTCGCATCGATTCGGTGATCTTTGGCGGGCAAGTTGGGGAAAAGTGCGGCTGCTCCGTCGTATTGCAACTTCCTTTAGTTTGTCCGTCTCCCCTGGTACGATGCCCTAAGATGGCTATCGCATGCATCCGAAGGGGGTATCGTGATCGACTTGAGTAAGATTCCCGCCCGCCCGAAGGAGGGCCTGATCAACGTTCTGGTGGAAATTCCCGGACGTTCCCATAACAAGTTTGAGTTCGACAAGGACCTGGGGATTTTTGCCCTCGACCGTGTGCTCTATGCTGCAGTGTACTATCCGGGCGATTACGGTTTTGTCCCGAAGACGCTGGCGGATGACGGCGATCCGCTCGATGGGCTGGTATTGATGGACGAGCCGACTTTTACAGGATGTCTTATCGCTGCGCGGCCGATCGGGGTGCTCGGGATGATCGACAGCGGCGAGGGGGACGAGAAGATTCTCTGTGTGCCCGTCAAAGATCCGCGCTACGCAGGGGTCAAGGATCTTTCGGACATCGCCCAGCACCGCCTTGACGAGATTGCCGAATTTTTTGCCACCTACAAACGCCTTGAAAAAAAGGTGACCGAGATCACCGGCTGGCAGGGGGTGGAAGTGGCTCAACGACTTGTGGACCAATCCATCGCGGCCTACACGCCGTAAACCAACCAAGGGGGGTAAGGAGCCCATGCTACGCACCGTGCTACTCGGCAAAATCCACCGCGCCACCGTGACTGGAGCCTGTCTGGAGTATGTGGGTTCGATCAGCATCGACAGCAGTCTGCTCGCGGCGGCGGGTATCCTGCCCCACGAACAGGTGCACGTCGTCAACCTCAGCAACGGCGCGCGCCTGGTCACCTACGCCATCGAGGCCAGCGAAGGTTCTGGGGCGGTGGTCCTCAACGGTGCAGCGGCCCGTTTGGCAGCAGCCGGCGATCGGGTGATTATCCTGGCCTACGGCCAGGGCACGGCTGTTGAACTGGAGCACCACCAACCCCAGGTGGTGTACGTCGATGCTCACAACCGCATCGTCTCAGTCCACAGGAGCGTCGAACACGCTGGTTGAGATTTGGGCTTTTGCGCTGCTGGTGCTCAACAGCCTGGCAGCCCTGTGGCTTTTCACCTACGGGATCAACGCCTACTGGCTGACCGCCCGGCGCGGGGTGCCGCCGCCGGTGCCGCCTGCTCCCGGGCGGTGGCCGCTGGTGACGGTGCAGCTGCCGGTTTTCAATGAACTGTACGTCTGTCGCCGCCTGCTTGCGGCGGCCTGCGCCCTCGACTACCCGCGGGAGGCCCTGCACATCCAGGTGCTCGACGATTCCACCGACGAGACGGTCCAACTGCTGGCCGCCGCCATTGAGGAGCAACGGCGGCTCGGCTTCAGTATCGAACATTTGCATCGCAAAGAGCGCCACGGCTTTAAAGCCGGCGCCCTGGCCGCCGCCACACCCCTGGCGAACGGTGAATACATCGCCATCTTCGATGCGGACTTTTTGCCGCCCCCGGACTGGTTGAAGCGCGCCCTGGTGCACTTTGCCGATGGGCGCGTCGGGCTGGTGCAGACGCGCTGGGGACACACCAACCCGGGCTATTCGCTGTTGACCCGGTTGCAGGCGCTCGGTATCGACGGCCACTTCGCCGTCGAACAGCAGGCGCGCTGCGCCAACGGCTACTACTTCAATTTCAACGGCACCGCCGGTGTGTGGCGCAAGCGGGCGATCGAAGCCGGTGGCGGCTGGCAGGCCGACACCCTTGCAGAAGATCTCGACCTCAGTTACCGCTGCCAGTTGGCCGGTTGGAAAGCGGTCTATGACGGGCGGATCGTCGCCCCGGCCGAGTTGCCGGTCTCGATGGCCGCCTACAAAATGCAGCAGTACCGTTGGGCCAAAGGCAGCATCCAGTGCGCCCGCAAATTGCTCGGCCGGGTGATGAGCTGTGGGGGCAGCCCGATGCAAAAGCTACAGGCGGTGCTGCACTTGACCGGCTACGCGGTCCATCCGCTGATGGTCTGGATTGTGCTGTGTTCGGTGCCGCTGTTGACGGTCAGTTGGGTGGGGCAGCACCCGCTCAGCCTGGTCTGGGGAGCGCTGATGGTGCCTGCCACCTTCGGGCCGCCGACGCTTTACCTGACGGCCCGGCGCGATCTTGATCCGTGCGGTTGGCGCCGCTCACTCGCGGCGGTGGCGCTGCTTGCGGTTCTTGGGACCGGGTTGTCGCTTTCGAATAGTCGCGCTGTACTCGCGGGCCTTTTTGACCGGGGAGGCGCTTTTCGGCGCACCCCCAAATTTGCCGTGGTGGCCGGGGGCGATCGCTGGGAGCACAAGCGCTACCGCCTCCCCTTCGATTGGGGCAGTTTTGTGGAACTCGCCCTGAGCCTCTATGCCGGTTGGGGGATGCTCCTGGCTGTCCAGGGACGCGCCTGGGGTATGCTGCCGTTTTTGTTGCTCTACGTGCTCGGATACGCTTACGTAGGGGGCCTCGGACTGTGGCAGCATCTTCGCCCTACCCGGCAAAGCAACGGGACGCAGCCCCTGGCCGCAAGCGCGCCCCAGACCCGTCGGCTCTGAACCGCTCATCCCATCGCAGCGTCCGCACCTGTAGATTCAATCGGAGAGATAACATGCGCTTTTTTGTCCTTCTGGCACTGTCGGGCTTGCTGGCTGGTTCGGCTTTGCCGCCGATCCCGGCGGCAGCGGCCCCCGTCGCCCTCGCTTCGCAAAGCGAAGCCTTGCTGGCCGACGGCCCTTACGCCGTCGCTGAGGCTGAGCAGGTGGTGCTCTTCGACCGCGAGCGCGGCAAGGAACTGCCCGTGTACGCGGCCTATCCGCAGCAACCGGGGCGCTACCCGGTGATTGTCTTCTCCCACGGCTCGGGCGGTTCCGGCAAAGAAAAAGCGCTGATCGCCCGCTTCTGGGCCGGCCGCGGCTACGTGTGCCTCAATCCGACCCACGCCGATTCGATCGCCCTGCAGCGGGCTACAGGTCAGGCCCAAACGGGCGGCATGCTCCAGTCGGCAAAGCGCCTGGCCAATGACCCGGGGGCCTGGCAAAACCGCGCCCGGGACATTTCTTTGGTGATTGGCTCCCTGGGAGAACTCGAAAGGCAGATCCCCGACCTCAAGGGCAAACCCGATGCGCGCAATATCGGGGTGGGCGGTCACTCGCTGGGAGCTTTTACCGCCATGCTCATCGGCGGCGCGCGCATCGATATTCCCGGCGGTGGGCGGGCCGTGAGCTTTGCTGACAACCGGGTGCGGGCGATTCTGTTGCTCTCCGCCCAGGGCAGCGGCCAGCAGGGCCTCACCGAGCGCTCGTGGGAGGCGATGAACCGCCCGACGATGACGGTGACCGGCTCGCTCGACCGCGGAATCACCGGCCAGGGGCCGCAGGAGAAGCTCGAACCGTTTACGCTTGCCCCGCGCGGTGACAAGTACGGTCTGCTTATCGAAGGGGCGAACCACGGCTCCTACACCGGCCGCTTCGCCGGGCAAGGCGCAGAGCAAGAGCCCCAGGCAGGACGCCTGGGCAATCTTCCCCCGCAGATGCGCGAACGGTTGCAGGAGCGGTTTCGGGCTGGGGGAGGTGAGGGCGGCGGACGGATGGGCGGCGGCATGCGGGCGCGCGGCGGGGCAGATCAGACGGCCATATTCGGCTATGTCAAAGTGGCCACCGCTGCCTTCTGGGACGCCTATCTCAAAGGCGACGAGCGCGCCCGCGCCTATCTGCAGTCGGACGGGCTGGTCAAATTCAGCAACGGTGCTGTCGACCTGCGCCGCAAGTAGTCCTTACTGCCTGGGGCCGAGGCCGGTGTCACAGCGGTAAATTACCGGAAAAGCGCCGCCTTCAGGTTTGGCCGCGTAGTACAGGAACGGTCCGAGGTCGGTAATAAAGACCTCCGGATCCTTGCACACCTTTTCACTTGCATCGCTGCACTGGCGAAAATCGGGCGCATTCGGATCGATCCCCGCCAGCCAGATGTCCGAAGGCAAGTCCTTATTGGTGGACAGCGGACTGTCCGAGGTGACCATAAATACATAAGATTTGCCGTTGTGCTTGAAAAATTCCGGCGACTGGACAAACCTACCCTTCGATGGCGGTTTGAGCGCGTAGATCTTGCTCCAGGCGCCGTTTACCTGGCGGTAGATCCCGAGGCTGCTCTCGTTGATGAGCGCAAAAAACAGGTACTCGTCCCCATATTCCGGCGCCTGCCACATAAAGACGCTCTCCTTAGGGCCGGCATCGAAGGTGAGTTGTTCGAGCTTTTGGGTGTCGATGTCGTACAAAAAGGCCTGGCGCACACCCTGCACCACCGCGCTGTAGGTCATCGCCCGCCGCCCTTCCACCCAGCGCAGACCCTGCACATCCGCGCCGGGGACTTGTTGTTCACTACCCGCATCGTCCAGGTTACGCCATTTGGTGAGAATATCGGTGGTGGCCTGCTCGGTCGTGCGCTGCAAATAAGAAATGCGCGGAGACGGATCGCCGCGGTCGAGGCTGCCGATGGGCGCAAAGCGGTTGTTGCCGAAGGGGAGCACTTCTGAGATCCACACTTCGCCCTGCTTGCGGGCGCGGGCCACGGTGCGCCCACCCGCAGCATTCGCCGCAGTTAGACAATCTGGGGTTCGCTGCTGGTGAAGACCCACTCGGGGCCGTTGCCCACCTCGTTGGGCACCGTCAGGGCCCCCTCCGCCACCAGCACCGCCGCCCCGTTCGGGGGCACAAAATTGCCCGTCGCCCGATCGACGTAGCCAATAAACACGCGACCATCCTGCGCAACCCAGGTAAACCGTTCCCCAGCCTGATCAAACTCCGGATCAAAAAGCCGCACACTCGGATCGGAGACGATCACATCGGCGTGGGTCGGGCCAGGCCAGGAAACACCAGTCCCGATTGAGGCGACCATCGCCAGCAGCCAGCGGCAGGAGCGCTGCCATTGCTGCTCGAATAAACCAACTGGGAAGGCCGGAGGGAAATCATTGCGTGTTCTCAGATACATGCAACTTCTATACCAACAGGACGCTACGCACATACGATAAGCCGTTCCCAGGCGGAAGTGCAGGAAAATCTTATAAAGATCTCCGGCGAGCACCCAAGTGAAGGAGCAGGACTTTCCTGGCGCTATGAGTAAATGTGCGCATTTATAATATACTCACGTTGGTCCTGCGCGCTTAGAAAGCCGGACGGGCCAACCCGGTCTGCTTCCGGGCGCTCGGTAGCCGTTTGACTATTGAATGGAGGATCCACCACCTGCAACTGCCTGTATTTGTCAACCCTACAAAATTTTTTCGATGCTGATTAATCCCTACAAATTTCCGGCTATTTTGTCACTCTCGTTCGCTATTTTTTGCTGTACAAGTCAACACAAATCTGCCCTTGCCCAGTTTGTCCCCACCGATATTTTGATCACCGAAGCGCCGATTATCGACCCTGAATTCGATCAGGACAATGCTCGCTTCACCTGGGTGGACAGCGCCGGGGACGTCTGGATCGGCAATGTCGATCCGCAGACGGGCAACTTCGAACCAGCCGACGGCAAAAGCATCGCCGTCGACAGCGGCGCGGTCCCAGTCGAGGTGATCGGCAACGGCCCCGAGTGGGTCTTCACCAGCAGCGAACCCCAGATTGTCTACACCAAGTTCGACAACGGCCGCTACGCCCTCGGCCGCGCCCGCCTGCAGGACGGCGTCTGGTCCGGGGGGATTCTCGAGAACGGCCGCGGTCGCTTCGGACCGATCGGCAGCCTCGATCGCGGCGATCCGTCTCCGCGCATTTCGTACATTGGCCGCGATGAGAACCGCAAACAGGTCACTTTTTGGCGCGGGCTCGACGAACCATCCGCCGAAGAGGCGATCCCCGGCTCCCAGCCGCCGGGCGGGCGCTGGGTGGACGGCAGACGGGCGCTAGTGCTCACCGAGCGCGTCGGCAGTGGGCGGCAAGGGTTCATGTATGACGTCGACAGCGGTGTGCTCGAACAGCTCACCTTCGACGGCGGCATTAAAAAAGCGATCTTTATGTGGCAAGCGCCCGAGTACGCCAACGAGTACCTGTTTTTCACCCTCATCAACGAGCGCGAAATCGGTGTCTACCGAAAGGTTGGCGGAGCCTGGACGAAGATCAATACGCTCAAGCCGCCGACGAGCAATGACTACCTTTGGTCGCCGGAACTGCTGGTGTACGAGGGCAAATCCTATATCTTTGTGGTCGCCTCCAGCAGCGCGGACCAAGCGAGTAAGACGATCCCCACCGAAATTTGGCTGGCGGGGATCGACCCGGAGGCCCCCTTTTACCGGCAACTGAGCGACGCAACCCCCAGAGTCCGCAAAGACCCGGAAGTGTTCATTACAAACGACGGTCCGATGATTTATTACCTAGCCTTTCTCACACCACTCATCTCAGCCATCTACCGGTGTGAGACCGGGCTTTAACCCGCACCTCCCCGGGTGCGCACCGATCCGGAGGTCTTCATTGCCGATAGTGAACCATTGATTTACTTTTTGGTTTTGCTCGACCCCAAAACCCCGGCTGTCTTTTGGGCCGACACCGGGCTCGGGCCGTCACCGTAAGCGAATTGCCCCGGAGCTTTCAGGTTCCGGAGCCAAGCCTTCGACAACCGCTACGGCAGGGGCGGTCCGAGTTTGCTGTCGCAGCGGTAGATCACCGCACTTTCGCCGGGGGCGGGCACCGCAGAGTAATAGATATACGGTCCATTCTGGGTGATGTAGACTTCCGGGTCTTTGCGGGTCTTCTCCGACGGGTCGCTGCACTGGTAATAAAAGGGTGCCGCCGGGTCGATCCCCGCCAGCCAAATTTCGGTCAGGGCTGTGCGGGTGGTCGATTGCGGGCTATTGGAGGAAGCCATAATCAAATACGACTTGCCGTTGTAGACAAACGGCTCTGGAGACTGAATAAATTTGCCCTTGGAGGGCGGTTTGACCGCGGCTATCTTGGTCCACACCCCTTCGATTTTGCGGTAGACCCCAAGGCTGCTCTCGTTGATGAGCGCGAAGAAAATGTATTCGTTGTCGAACTCCGGCGCCTGCCACATGAAGACACTTTCTTTGGGGCCGGAATCGAAGGTGAGCTGTTCAAAAACTTTGGTGTCGACATCGTACAAAAACGCCTGACGCACGCCGTTAACCACGGCGTTGACCGTCAACTGGCGCTTGCCCGGCACCCATCGCAACCCCTGCACCTGCTCACCCGGCACCCGTTCCTCGGTACTGGCGTTGTCAATGTTGCGCCACTTGAGGATGAGGGCCGCGCCATTGTTGACCACTTTTGGATAGGAAATCCGCGGCTTCGGATCACCGGGATCTAGGCTGCCAACCGGTCCAAAGCCGTTTTTACCGTCCTCTAGCAAAGACGACACCCACTGGCCTTCGGCAAATTTGGCCTTCGCCAAAAATCGCACTCCGTTCGCGTCAAGCGCAGTATAGGTCACCACATCTCCGGCAGCGGAGTACACCCATTCTGGGCCATTGCCCACGTCGAGAGTGCGCGCAGCGTCCTCGGCCACCAGCTTGCTCTTGCCGGAAGGCGGATCGAAATTTCCGGTCACCGGATCGATTTTGCCGATCCAGACTTTGCCGTCGTTGCCAGACCAGACAAAGCGGTTGTTGTCCTGGTCAAATTCTGGATCGAACAATCGGCTGTCGAGGCCCGAGACAATCACGTCCTCTTCGGTGGTCTGTCCGGCGACCGGTTGGGACCAGAGGGCCGATGTCGCCGGGCCAAGGGCTGCCGCCGCCGCTAAGGGGATGCATGCGCAAAGCACCCAGTGTCGCCAAGTTTTTGAAAGCAAAGCATTGCGCCAAGAGGGTTTTTGGTTTATGTGCATATGTAAACTTCGTAGAACCACTGACGCTCTGATAATCTATGACATCCTGCAGCGATGTCAAGCAAAGTAGCTTAGGCGAATCAACGCAGCCTGGCGTAAAACTGCGCATTTGCCGCAAACCGAAGCCTGCAGCGCGGCTATCAGGAGCCCCGCTCACACTTTTTTAGTTCGACCTGTTTGGATTTGATTTGCCAGTTCAGCTGGCCGATGCGGCTTTCTGCAGCCAGCTGGGTGGATTGATCGACCTCGATGCGGGTTTTTTCGAATTCCACATCGCTTTTGAGCGCCAGCAGTTGCCTGCGCGCGTCCTCACAAGGGTCCGCTGCCTGAGCAAGCTGTGCTGTACCGGGAGCCGCCTGAACCGCAACAGCGAACGCAAGCGTTGCAGCGGTCGTCAAGAGAATTATTTCTACTTTCAACAAAATCCGGAACGAGTTCATGGCTTTCCTATCTGCAATAATTGATGGGTTGCTATTCCACAGCACGCTCGGCAGCAGCACCCACGTTGACGCTGTTGGCTGGGGAGGACGGGCCTTTGGTGTGACATACTTTTTTTAAAACATAGTTGCGCAGCCATCTTCCACTTTTTGTAGGAAATGCACGGCTGAACGACGCACAAAGGCTGTGGATCTTCGTCCATGTCCATGGTAAATTGGACGGCACGGGAAGCCCTGCCGTCTGCCGTCGGCCAAGTCGGCGGATACCATAGAGTAACGTTCTTTAAAATTTTGCAACCAGTGCGTGGGGGATGATGAACGGCAACGGCGGCGGCAAAGATTGCATTCACATCCAGGGAGCGCGCCAGCATAACCTCAAGAACATTTCCTTGAAGATTCCCCGCAACCAACTGGTGGTGATTACCGGGGTGTCAGGCTCCGGAAAATCTTCGCTGGCTTTCGACACGATTTTTGCCGAGGGGCAGCGCCGCTATGTCGAATCGCTCTCAGCCTACGCCCGCCAGTTTTTGGGCCAACTCGACAAGCCCGATGTCGATCATATCGACGGCCTGAGCCCCGCCATCTCGATCGATCAAAAATCGACCTCCCACAACCCACGCTCGACCGTGGGTACGGTCACCGAGATTTACGATTATTTGCGCCTGTTGTTCGGGCGGGCGGGCAAGCCCTTTTGTCCGGTGTGCGGTCTACCCATCGAGCCGCAGACCATCGAGCAGATTGTCGATCGGGTGCTCGAGTTACCGGAGGGCACGCGCTTTCAATTGCTCGCCCCGGTCGTGCGCGGCAAAAAAGGCACCCACGCCAAGCTGCTTTCGGCCCTCGCTTCGGAGGGTTTTGTGCGGGTGCGCGTCGATGGGCGCGTCCACGAACTGGGCGAAAAGATCGAACTGGAAAAGAATCAAAGCCACACCGTCGAGATCGTCGTCGATCGGTTGGTGCGGCGCGAGGGAATCGCCGAGCGGCTGGCCGATTCGCTCGCCACCGCCCTCGAGCGTGCCGAGGGAACAGTCGTAGTCGAACTGTTGCCGCGCGACGACGAAGAGCGCGCGCACCTGGTAGAAATTTCCCGGCGCCATGGCCTGCACGACAGCGAGAGCGAGGTGGGCATCGAAATGGTCTTCTCCGCCAACTACGCCTGCCCGGTACACGGCTCGGTGATGGAGGAACTCTCGCCGCGGATGTTCTCGTTCAACTCGCCCTACGGCGCCTGTCCGAGTTGCCATGGCCTAGGAGCCATCCAAGAATTCTCCCCGGATCTGGTGGTGCCCGACCCGGCCAAACCGGTGAGCGAAGCCGTTTTGCCCTGGGCGGAGTCGAGTAACCCCTACTACGGTGAGTTACTCAAGAGTCTAGGCAAGCAACTCGGCTTCTCCCCCGCCTCCCCGTGGCATCTGCTGACCCGCACCCAGCGGCAGACGATCCTCTACGGCTTGGAGGAGCGGGTGTTCGTGGATGCCGAGTCGTTCTACAACAACACCCGCGGCTACTTCACCAAGTTCGAAGGGGTAATCCCGGGGCTCAAGCGCCGTCTGGCGGAGGCCGCCTCCGAGCGGGTCAAGCTCAAGCTCGAACAATACATCGTCTCCCAGCCCTGCGCCGAGTGCAAAGGCACCCGCCTCAAGCCCCAGGTGACGGCGGTCAAAATTGCGGGCCATTCGATTCTCGAATTTACCTCGGTGCCCATCGACACCTGTCTGGGGATGCTTGACACGCTCACCCTCAGCGAGCGGCAGGCGCGCATCGCCCACGAGGTCTTGCGGGAAATTCGCGCCCGGCTGCAGTTTCTGGTTGATGTCGGCCTCGAATACCTGACCCTCGACCGCTCGGCCAACACGCTTTCGGGGGGTGAAGCCCAGCGCATCCGCCTTGCCACCCAGATCGGCTCGGGGCTTACTGGGGTGCTCTACGTGCTGGACGAACCGTCGATCGGCCTGCACCAGCGCGACAACGAGCGGCTGTTGCGCACGCTATTCAGGCTGCGCTCCCTGGACAACACGCTTCTGGTCGTCGAGCACGACGAGGATACAATGCGCGCTGCCGATCATTTAATCGACATCGGCCCCGGCGCTGGAGTCCATGGCGGCCGGGTGGTGGCCCAGGGAACCGTCGAGGACATCGTGATCTGCCCCGAATCGATCACCGGCGCGTACCTCTCGGGCAGGCGGCGCATCGAGACTCCCGCCGTCCGCCGCTTCGGCAACGGTCTGAGCCTTTCGATCCGGGGCGCGGCGCGCAACAATTTGCGCTCGGTCGATGTCGAAATTCCGTTGGGCAAATTCGTCTGTGTCACCGGTGTGTCCGGCTCCGGCAAATCGACGCTCATCAACGAAATTCTCTACCCCTACCTCAAGCACCACTTCGGCCGCACCAGCCCCCGGCCGCACGGGGTCGAAGCGGTCGAGGGCGTCGCCCACCTCGACAAAGTGATCGTCATCGACCAGTCGCCCATCGGCCGCACGCCGCGCTCGAATCCGGCCACCTACACCGGGGCTTTCGACGCCATTCGCGAAATCTTTTCGATGACTATCGAAGCGAAGGCGCGCGGCTACGAGCCGGGCCGCTTCTCCTTCAACGTCAAGGGCGGGCGGTGCGAGGCGTGCAAGGGCGAAGGCGTCAACGTCATCGCCATGAACTTCCTGCCCGATGTCTATGTGCAGTGCGACGTCTGCAAGGGCAAGCGCTACAACCGCGAGACCCTCCAGGTCAAATACAAAAACAAAACGATCGCCGATGTGCTGGAGATGACCGTCGAGGAAGCCTGCCAGTTTTTTGAGAACATCCCCAAGGCGATCAACAAGCTGGAGACGCTCCGGCAGGTGGGGCTCGATTACATTCGCCTCGGACAGCCCGCCCCAACCCTTTCCGGGGGCGAAGCCCAACGCATCAAACTCGCCACCGAACTGTCGCGCCGCTCGACGGGCAAGACGCTCTATCTGCTCGACGAACCGAGCACCGGGTTGTCTTTCTACGACGTGCACAAGTTGCTCGACGTGCTCGTGAAGCTGGTGGATACCGGCAACACCGTGGTCGTCATCGAACACAATCTGGATATCCTGCGCGTGTGCGACTGGATTATCGATCTCGGACCGGAAGGGGGCCGCAAGGGCGGCCAGATCGTGGCCACCGGCACCCCGGAGCAGGTGGCGGGGGTTAAAAATTCTTATACCGGCCAATTTCTGCGCCGGGTTCTGGAGTACGCGCCAGGAATGCTGGTCGGCTCGGAGGCGGCCCAGCAGTAGGACGCAGCCAGGAGCGAGATATTTGCTATTCTGAGCCCAGCTTGAAGATGATTCGGATGCTCAGAACGATTGGCTGCCTGCTCGCGGCACTCTACTGCTTTGTGTGGCTGCGGATTCCCGAGGACGTGTTGGGGGTGGTGCTGCCGGTTCAGCGCCTGGCGGGCTGGCTTGGGCTGGTGGTGGTGCTTGCGGCACTGCTGTTCGATGTCGCTCCTGGGCCGGGGCGACTCGCCCGGGGATACCTGGGGGCTGTGGTGCTGTTTGTGGTCTATCTGGGTGTGGATTTTTTGTTGCGATTTTTGGGCAATCCGGGTGTGTTCAACGCTTACTTTGATCTGCCCTTGTTCGCTTCGGATGTGGCAAAATACCTCGCCTCGTTTGCCTCGGCCTATGTGGTCTACTTTACCTTGCGCCGCCATTCGCACATTGAGCATATCCTCATCCGGCTGCTATTGCTTTCGGGGAGTCTTTCGATCGCCCTCGCCTACGGATTTTTGTTTTTGTATTTCCAGGGTTTTACAACGGACAACGAGGTGCTTGCCCACACTTTCGGAGGTTATTTGGGAGTGTGGGAGACCGACGGAGTATTGCCGCGTCTCGCGGGGACTACCGCCGAGCCGCAGCAATTTGCCATCGTCTTTTTGACGCCGTTGCTGTTGATGCTTTCAAGTCGCTATATCGGCCGATTTTGGCCAATCGCCCTGACTGGGGTGGCGGCTCTAGCCATCTCCCAATCTAAGTTTTCGATCGTCTCGATTTTGCTGGTGTTGGTATATGTCTTCTGGATTTACCGTCGCTTTCGCCTGGGCATCGTCCTGGGCTCGGCGGTGCTGCTGCCACCTGTGGGCTATTACATTGCTACCCTGCCCACCTTCAACGACACCTTCAGCGATCTACTAGTCAGCGGGGCGGTGGTCGAGCGCGCCTCGAACGCCGGCAATCTGGTGTCGATTATTCTGGCGAATTTGTTTACCGGCATCGGGGCGGGTCAGTACGGACCGTTCGTGGGTTATGTGGCGATGGGCAACAAGGATTTCTTGCCGAAGACGTACTATCCCAACTTTGATTTTTTGAAGATTTTTGCTGAGACCGGCTTGATCGGCTTTGGGTTGGTCGTGGCGATGCTGGTGCGGTTATTCGGCAATTTTTTCCGGGCGCTGGCGCTGATGGCCGACGAAGGGCGGGAGCGCCTGCTGGCCCTGCTGTTGGGTGCTATCGCAATCGTGCTCAATATGTTCATCGGCTACGAATTTCTGCACGTCTTTTTCTGGGTGAACGTGGGCTTTTTGATGTTCCTGGCTGAAAGGGCGTTCGAATCGACCGAGCCCGCAACGGCGGACCCAAGCCGAGCCGAGCCGGACAACGTGGGTGCCTACCGCCTCTGAGGGTCCGGTGTAGGCGCCAATCGGTCTTGCAGCGCTGCGGGCCAACTACCCTGCGCCGCACCCCTGGAAGCCGTGCTCGGCAACCTCGCCATCTTTCCCGACATGGGCCGGCCCGGCAGCATAGAAGGCACTAGAGAGTTCGCCGTCTCTTGTCCTTGTTCACAGGCGGGAGCCGCAACGCCTTGCCGTCCTTGCCGTCCGCGACGGACGCAGGGACCCGCAAGGGTAATAACTCAGGTCCGAAAAGATCCTCAGCGCCCTGCTGTGGCCAAAGTGCGATCCATTTGGGTGCGAATCTGGGTGCGAATTTCTTCGCGAAACTCGAAAAAGTGCTCGCCGTGGGCGCAGACCGTGAGGTAGGGTCCTAGGACCTGGGGGTTGCGCTGCAGGAGATTCAACAACTGCGACCAGAACAAAACGCGCGTCTCGGGCCGCTGCACTCCCTGCAGCCAGATGATCTTGAGCAGGCCACGCAGTTCGGGTAAATCGGGCATCTTGAAGGGGCGTTTGCCCTTGGGCATGCCTAGATCGAGCGCGTGGCGGTAGCAGCGGCGCATGAAGCGCGCCGGCTCGTACAACTCCCAAAAAGCTTCCACGTACTCTTCGGCGATCTGCTCGATAGGACGGGTGGGGCGGAAGTTCATCAGGGTGCTCTGGTTCATACCGGTGCCGCTCGCCAACAGCCGGTTTTCTTTTTCAAGGCGGTTCCACAGAGCCGTACCGGGTAGGGCCTGCAGCATGCTGAACATCGCGTCGGGAATCGCGGTTTGCTCGACAAAGCGGACGATCCGGCCGCCCGCCCCGGCTTTTTCGTTGTCGAAGCCGATAATGAATCCGGCCAGAAGCCTCAGCCCCGCCCGGGTAATCTTCAGGCACGACTCGCTGAGGGGCTTGCGGTTGTTTTGGAATTTTTGGGTGAGGGTGAGGCTCTCCTCGTCGGGGGTCTCGATACCCAAAAACACCGAGTCGAAGCCCGCCTCGACCATCAGTTCGAGCAACTCGTCGTCTTCGGCCAGATTGATCGAGGCCTCGGTGGTAAAGCGAAAAGGAAATCCGCGCTCCTGCATCCAGGGGGCAAGTTGCTTGAGCATAAGCTTGACGTTGCGCTGGTTGCCGATGAAGTTGTCGTCGACGACAAATACCGAGCGGTTCCAACCGAGATCGACCAGGGCCTGCAGTTCGGCGAGCAGTTGCTCGGGGGTCTTGGTGCGCGGCTTGCGCCCGTAGAGCACGATGATGTCGCAAAATTCGCACTGAAAAGGACAACCGCGCGAGAACTGCACCGACATCGAATCGTAAGCGTCCAGTTCCAATAAATCGAAGCGCGGCACCGGGGTGAGGGTGACATCGGGCTTCTCGGCGGCCCGGAACACCCCGCTCGCCTCGCCCGCGGCCAGGGCCGCCAGAAACTTCGGAATGGTCAACTCGCCTTCGTCTAGAACCAGATAGTCGGCTCCCGCTTCGAGCGCATCCTCGGGAATCGAGGTCGGGTAGGGACCGCCTACCGCCACCTTGACGCCCCGGCGCACCCCTTCGCGGATCAGGTGCAAAAAATCGTCCTTCTGCACCATCATCGCCGAGATAATCGCCAGGTCCGCCCAGGCCCAATCCGCCTCGCTCTCAAAGCGGACGTTGCGGTCCACCAGGCGAAAATTCCACGGCTGTGGCAGCATCGCCGCCACCGTCACCAACCCCAGAGGCGGCAGCAGCACCTTGCGGCCGATCAAATTGAGCACCCGCTCAAAGGACCAGAAGGTTTTTGGAAAAATCGGCGAGAACAACAGCACGTTCATGACTAACCAGACCGCAAGAATGGGTAACAGTATATCAGACAATGGATTCGATATACTGTCTGAATCGGCTGATACTCTCCATAGAGGGGAGGGAAGTAACGCAAAAATGCGGTTTTTATGGGCTTCCTTCGCACGTAATCGTGGTTGGCAGCGTTAAATATAGACATGCAGTTCGCATAAATTGAGCCGAGATGGGCTCACTCGGCCGTCGGCCCCTCCAGCAGTCGCGCGGCGATCAGACGGGCTTCGAGATCGCGGCGGCGGGCGATTTCGGCCCTCAGCAGCACCTGCAGACGACGGACCAGTTGGGTCAGTTTTTGGGTTTCGCGGGCGCTGTAGCGGTGGGGCGGGTCGGGGATCGGCTCCAGGGAACCCCAATCCGGATCGAGGGCGACGGGGGAAGCCGCCTGCCGGGCCGCCGGAGTGTAGATGCAATTGCCTGTGGCGATTGAGGTTCTGCCCAGCACGCGATTATCGACGAAGTGGTTGTCGCCGTTTTGGCCCCGGCAGGTCAGATCGCCCGTAATCACGTTGAAGGCGTAATGGCCGTGGGTGGCAGCATCGATAGTCAGTGAGGCCAGGGTGCAATGGGTGATGTACACCCCGAGACCCGTGCCGCCCTGCTGGTTCACTGCGACACGGCCCAGATCGCAGTGACTGAAGCGTTGATTGGCTGCTCCCGGATAATCGAGGTGGACATCGCCCACGGCGGAGTTGACCACTTTGAAGCCGGGCCGCACGGCGTTGCTGTAAAGGTTGCCCACATCCGGGCAGTTGGAGATGAGCGAACCGGCGACGATGTTGGGGGTTGGGTGGCGGATGCCGCAAAGGCTGCGGCAGTTGGCAAAGGTCGCAACCCCGTAGCCCGTAAAGACAAAGCCGGTCTTGAAGCCCACCAGTGCCATGCCCTCGCACTGAAAGTCGCCCCCTTCGGCGCGCAGAAATTCGCATTGCCCCTGTTGTCCGGCTGCGCGCACTTCGCCGTGCACCTGGGAGAAGAAGATCCCAATTGGGCCGATTCCTACCCCCAGACGCACCGAGATATAGGGCGAGACGCGGTTGTTTTCGCACTGCAGCGCGTTGAAGCGCAGCATGTTGCAGGCGTCGCCTGGAAGCACGCTGTTGGTTAGGTGCAACGCCGAATAGAGCGTCTGGGCCGGGTCGGCGGGATCCCCCGCGCTGCGACCGCAATCTTGAATATTGAGGTTGCGAAACTCGCCGTCCTGGCACTTGTCGATGAGCAGCCCGGCGCCATCGAAGCGGTTGATGGCGACATCGGTAAAGAGCGGATAGGCGATCTGCTGGAGGTAGATGCCGTGGCAGCGGGCGGGTCCGCCCCGGTGACTCCCCTGCAACTGGAGATGTTCGAGCACGATCCCCCAGGAGAAGCCCTCCGCATTGGCGAAGTATTCGAGGGCGCCGCGATTGGCGTAAGTGTCGGGCAGGTCGCACAGGATAATGGAGTAGGCGTTGCTGGGCCCGGCGATGCGCACGGTGCTTCCGCGCGTTAGCGAAGCCGGGACGACCAGGGGCCGGGTGATCCGCCAGTACCCTCCGGGTATATAAAGGTTCGTCCAGCCGTCTGCGAGTGCTTTTTGCAACACCTGCCAGTTGTCGAACTTGCCGTCGCCCACGCAGCCGAACCGGCGGATGTCGGTCGCCTCTTCTTTGAAAGTTTCCAAGTGTGTGTCCCGAACGAACCCGACCCGAGTTTAGCTATGCATTCCTGGAATCTCACGCCCCAACAGGCGATCGAAGTACAAAAACAACTGGCGGCCCAGACCGTCCGGACGGGCGAACCCGAGAGGGTGCAGCGCGTCGCCGGGGTGGATGTGAGCTTCAATCCCCGTGAAGCCAACGCGGTAGTACACGCGGTGGTGGTGGTGCTGAGCTATCCGGGTCTCGAGGTCATCGACCGGCAGGCGGTGAGTGCGGCGGTGGATTTTCCCTACATTCCGGGACTGTTGAGCTTTCGCGAGGCGCCGCCGATTCTTGCCGCCATCGGCCAACTGTCTCAGAAGCCGGACCTGGTGATCGTCGATGGCCACGGCTACGCCCACCCGCGCCATCTGGGGATCGCCTCCCACCTGGGTCTTTTTCTCGATGTGCCCACGATCGGCTGCGCCAAGTCGATTCTGGTGGGTCGCCTTGCCGGGGAGGTGGCCGAAGCGGCCGGTTCACTTGCGGACTTGCTCTGGCGCGGCGAAGTGGTGGGGCGCGCCGTCCGCACCCGCAGCCGCGTGCAGCCGGTCTATGTCTCCCCCGGCCACCGTCTGGGTCTGGACAGTGCTGTCGAATGGGTGCTGCGCTGCAGCCGGGGCTATCGGCTGCCGGAGCCGACCCGCCAGGCTCACAAGTACAGCAATCTGGTGCGTCAGGCCCGCCAGCCCACCAGCCTCAACGGCCTGAGCGGCGCAAAATAAATACTTGCTGGACACCGACGGGCATCCAACGCTCGACGCGGTGCTGCTCGTAGAGAGCGTAGCCGTCGATCGGTCCAAAAGCAAAGACAAATTCGTCGCGGTCCACCCACCACCAGCTCCTGCCCGGTTGGGCGCGGTACCTCGAGTCGTACAAATACCAGCCGTTGAATTCGAAGCCGCCGTCGGTATTGCCGGGACTGAGCCGCCCCTCGGCCATCGCCGCGCGCAACACCTGCCATCGCACCCGGTTCCAGGCCAGGTAGTCATGGGTGGTGGCGGCGGCAAATGCCCCGCAGCCCAAAATCAATGCCAGGGCTACCCCCAGGAGGGCACCGGGCACAGCCCGCGGCGGTGGCGCGAGGGCGAAGATCATGACAAGCGGAAAAAAGTATAGCAAATAACGGTCGTAGGAAGCGGTGCGTGGGGCAATCAGCACGAAGTAGAGCGCGATACCCACCCAGGCGAAGGCGACGAGCCATCGCTCGCCCCGGCCGCTGCTGACGGCCACAAAGGCAATCAGGCCTGCCCCGACGGCGGCGAGGGCGGTGATAGCGAGCCAGAAACCTGCCGGGGCCGTTGGGATATGGGGTAGCCAGAGGGTAAAAGTATCCTTGAGAATCGGAAAGCCGGCGCCGCAGTCGTAGAGCACCCCACCGAAAATTTGGGGGATCAGGGCGTCGCGCAGCGAAGTGCTGCCGGCGGCGGCAATAGCCACCATCGCCGCTGCAAACACCCCCCCCGCCCCGGCGGCCAACCACTTTTGGCGCCACGCCAGTGGCCACCAGCGACCGACGGTGGCCACCATGAGCCAGGGCACCAGAAACAGCCCGACGTAGAGCGCCGCTTGCGCCAGCGAACGGACCGAGCGGCCCAGGCCCTCCGCACTCAGGAGCAGCCGCACCAGTTCGCCCGCCTGCTCGCTGTAGGTCTGGGGCAACCGCCCGGTCGCGGCAAGCCATCCCTGGTAGAGGACAAGAAATGCAACTATAACTACTGCGGGCAATGCGGCTTTGAACAGCGAACCTGCCCGTGAGCCGTGCTTAACCAGGTAGCCCGCAGCAAAGGCGAGCGGCAACGCCAGGGCAAACTGGCGCGTCAGCACCGCGGCGCAGGCAAACAGGGTTCCCATGGCAATGCTTCGGCGCGAATCGGTGCGGATCCCCCGGACGAACAACCAGATAGCCGGGGTGCAGAAGGCGTAGAAGGGCACGTCGGTCATGAACGTGAAGGCCAGATTCACGTAAATTGGGTTGACCGTCAGCAGCAGCGCTCCAAGCAAGGCCAGCGGCAAACCGGCTCCCAGTTCGCGCCCCAGCGCGTAGGTGGAGGCTGCCCCCACCCAGGCGAGCACGAGCGTCGATAAGCGCAGCGCCGTGAAGGAAAAACCGTCGGGCAGGCAAAATAGCGACCCCCACAGCACCTGAGCGATCTGGCTGGCGGGTGCCCAGTCGGTAAGCTGCAGATCCCCTTTGTCCAGAATCGACTGCACGGCCTTGGCGTAGGCCCAGTCGTCGTTGAGGGGAAAGTCCCCCACGGGATTGACCAGCAGAGCGAGGAGGCACCAGACGAGGGCAAGCCCGACGATTGCCGCAACGTCTTTCCAGTTGGGGAGGATTGTCCGAGCCACGCTTGCACCTGTGCCGTTTCCGAAAAGTCTACAGGCTCATCAATGCAGGGGAAGCCGGTGGTCGGTCCGAGGCGATCGCGTTAGCGTGGTTGGCAACTTGTGCGCCCCTGCAAACCCGTCCGACGCTTTGCAGCCTGTTACCCGCTGCGCCGCACCCCTCTGCCGCTTTGAGATTAGCCGCCATGTCCCAATTCGACCAGGGTTCTGCACCCGTTTACGTTCTGGGAGCTGGGCCGGCGGGCCTTGCCGCCGCCTATACGCTCACCAAGTTGGGTTACCCCGTTGTGGTCGTCGAGCGCGACCGCTGCGTGGGCGGATTGGCCCGCAGCATCGAACACCAGGGCTTTATTCTCGACTACGGTCCCCACCGTTTTTTCACCAAGCTCGCTCCGGTGCTCGCCTTCTGGGATGAGGTGCTCGGGTCTGAGCAGGTGACGGTCAACCGCCTCACGCGCATCTACTACGGCGGCAAATATTTTTCCTATCCACTCAAAGCCTTTGAGGCGCTTTTCTCACTGGGCTTTATCGAAAGTGCCCGCATCGTGTTTTCCTACGCTGAAGCCCAACTGTTCCCGAACCGCGCGCCCAAGAATTTTGCCGAGTGGGTGAGTGCCCGCTTCGGCAGGCGGCTGTATGAGATTTTCTTCGAGGGCTACACCGAAAAGCTCTGGGGCATCCGCTGCACCGAAATTTCGGCGGACTGGGCCGCTCAGCGCATCAAAGGGCTGTCGCTGCTCAAAGCGGTCCGCAATGCCCTGCTGGGTAACGACGGCAAGGTCAAAAGCCTGATCGACCAGTTCCAGTTCCCCCGCCTGGGTTCGGGGCAACTCTACGAGCGCACCGCCGATTATCTGACCGCTCACGGCCAGACGGTCCTGCTCGATACCGAGGTGGTGGGTCTGCATCGCTCGGGCGAACGGGTTACCGCCCTCACCCTCAAAGACCGCGAGAGCGGTCGGGAGGCGGTGGTGGACTGCTCCGCCGTGATCTCTTCGATTCCCCTGTCGTTGCTTGTCCAGCAGTTGGAACCGACTGCTCCTGCGGAGGTGCTTGCCGCAGCCCGCTCGCTGAAGTTTCGCAACACGGTGCTGGTATACGTGTTCGTCGAAGGAGAAGATCTCTTTCCAGACAACTGGCTCTATATCAATGATCCGACCGTCGAGTTAGGGCGGGTGACCAACTTTGCCAACTGGTCGCAGGATATGCTGGGCGATCGGACCCGCACACCGCTGTGTTGCGAGTACTGGTGCCAGTTCGACGGCACCTGGAAGATGCCCGACCACGAACTGGTGGCCCGCGCCGGGCGCGATTTGCGCCGGATTGGGCTGTTGGGCAACCAGAAAGTCTCGGACGGCTTCGTGGTCCGCCTGCCGCGCACCTACCCAATTTACGCGGGTAATTACAAACAGGCCCTGGCCACGATTCAGGACTACCTGGGCCGTTTTGCCAACCTGCAGGCGGTGGGCCGCTACGGAGCGTTCAAGTACAACAATCAAGATCACAGTTTGCTGATGGGCATCCTGGCTGCCGAGAACGTCGCCAGCCCCGGCAAGCACGACCTCTGGTCGGTCAACTCCGACAGCGAGTATCAAGAAGAAGCCAAGTCCGGCGAGAAAACCACCCCCGCTCCCCCACGACCGGTGACCGGGGGATTGAAACTCCCCGAGCCCATCGCCAAACTCAGCTCCCAGATGGGGGGCTACCTGATCACCGGCGGCCTGGCGACGGTGGTGGATGTGGGGATCTTTGCGGCCCTCACCCAACTGGGGCTCTGGTACGTGGCGGCGCTGTGCGTCAGTTTCTTCGCAGGCCTCACCACCAACTTTGTCCTGAGCCGCCGCTTCGTCTTCGGGGTCTACTGGCACAACTGGCGATTGCAGTTCGTGGTCTTCGCCACCGTCGCCCTCAACAGCCTGCTGGCCAATTTGGGGCTGTTGCAGTTGCTCATCAACGACGCGCAGATGGACGCGACCGTAGCCCGGCTGATCAGCGCCGCCTGTGTGGCGGTCTTGAGCTTCACCGGCCACAGACTCTATTCGTTTGCCAACAACAAGCGGGCCGTCGGGGCCGAGTAATCAAGGCCATCGGGCAACACTTGATTCGGCGATGCCGCGCCTTTGGAGCCGGGCGGCCAACGCGACCATAAAATCGATGAACACCTGTACTCTTGCAGACAGATGCTTTCCCCTTTCGCGCTCTCCAACCTCTGCCGCCGGGGCCGCTCCCTATGCTGCAGCGCTGGGTGATGTAGACGATGACGGCGACCTGGACATCGTTGCCGCCAACGTGGGATCCGACAACGTGGCGGTTCTGGGTAAAGCCGGCATTGCCGATTGATGACCCATGGGTTTGTCGGCCTGTGTCCCCACCCAGTTACCGCAGGGGCGCCGCCTCATGGACCGATTCGTTCAAGATGTGGGGAGTTACCATCAGCGCCACTTCGCGCCGCTCGTGTTGGTTACTTTGGAAGCGAAACAAAGCACCCAGCACCGGCAAGTCTCCCAACAGCGGCACTTTTTGGACCAGTTGGCGGTCGATTTCGCGGAGGACGCCGCCGATGACAAAAGTTTCGCCGTCGCGCAGCCGCAGCCGCTGGATGTCCAGGTTGCGGCGGGTAAGCAGCGTCACCACGTTGCCCGCCGCGTCGCGCTGGATGTCGTTGATGGAACTCACCTGCGGTTTGAGGGAGACATCGACAAAGCCGTTGTCGTCGACATGATAGACGGCGATCTCAAGGCTGACGCCGACTTTGTCGACTTTGACGGTGGTGGTGCTCTGGCCGGTTTCCCGGTCGGTGGTAATCGTCGCCCCCACGACCACGTCGTCGGTAATTTCGACGCGGGCGGCGGTGGGTTTCGAAAAACTGGCCCCGGAGGCGACAAGCAATTGGGGAGAAGCGAGCACCCGGGCGGACCCTTCCTGGATGGCCGTGTCGAGTCGTAGGGCCATCGCCGAGGCGAGGGCGCCCAGGGTATTGAAGATGAGCGCGTTGCCCGGTCCGCCCCCGGTGAGGCCCACCGCTGCCGGATACAAAGCGCCCAGATCGGCGGTGCCCCCCACCGTACCCAGCTGGAAATTGCCCGCCGAGCCACCGAGGCGAAAACCCAGATCGCTGACGTTGTTGAGATTGACATCGACGAGTTTGACGTCGATCATCACCTGGCGCTGGCGCACGTCGAGTTGGGCGAGTTGCACCTGGGCAATCTGCAGGGCGCGGGGGCTGCCGACGGCCACCAGCGAATTGGTACGCGCGTCGACGGTGACAAACAGTTCACCGCGCAACGGGCCGCCGGTAGCGGCAGGATCGGGGTTGGTGGTCGCTGCACCCGGTTGGGTACTGCCGAGGTTGGTTGAACCTACCTGGGCGCCCAGTCCGCGCAGGACTCCGGCCGCCTGCTGCACATCGGCCTGATTGAGGCGAAAGGTGCGCATGCGGGTCTGGGGAAGGTTGTGGGCCATCTCGTCGCCCACCAGGATGGTGTTGCCGGTGCGGCGGGCTTTGAGGTTGTGCAGGTGCAGCACCAAGTTGAACGTATCGTCGAGGGTCTCGCCGCGCACATCCATCGAGACGCGCTGAGCGCTGACCCCCTCGCCAAAGAGCACGTTGCACCCGGCCCGGCGGGCCAAAATCTGCAGCACCTCCCTGACCGGTGCGTCCTTGAGCGCCAGGGTGACCCGTTCGCCGCTCCCCAATTCCACCGGCCGGCCCAGGGGGATTTCCTCCCCGGCAATATCACCCGCAGGCGGGGCGACCGCCCGGGTGCGAAAGCGGGGTGGGGGTTCTTCGGCCGCCGCCGCCCCAGCCCCCAGAAGCAGCGCCAGGCTCACACACCAAGATTTCGAGCCATTCATCACGGTCGGGCCTCCAGGGTACGCACTATCCGCCTGCTTCCCTGCCGGAAGCTCACCTGACCCGTTTGCGCCGAGATGGTCTGTACTACGGCCGTCCCGACCCTATCGCCAGGGTGGACGATCGCCTGTTGGTCCCCGCGCTCGACGATCGCGAAGGTATCTGTGGGTGTGGAAATGATCCCCAGTACCTTGGGCGCCTCAACGCGGGGCGTCGGTTTTGGTTTCAAGGTGGGAGCGGGTGTTGCTTGTGGGGGCAAAAGGATCAGTGCCGCTGTGGGCGGTCGAAAGGGATCGGCTCTACCTGCGGCGGCGAGTGCCTTTTGCTGGGTGGCGGGTAAGGAAACTAACGGAATGAGTGCACTTTTGCTTCGCTGGGGTATCGACCAGGCAGGTTCGGCTGTACAACAGGCCAACAGGGCAAGCGCACACCAGAGGCCAGCTGTCCCGAGGCGGCGGACGGCAACGGGCCGAAGGCAAGATTCGATTGTCATGGCGTCAACCGTGGGTGATTAATTCGCGGTTTTCGAGCCCGGGCCTTTATCGTCCTCGGTAGTCGAGGGCGGGCCGCTGCCCAGCACGTAGGCCGTCAGGTCGAACTCGGCGGCCAGGCGCTGGCTCGGGGGGGTGCCCGGCGGGGCGTTTTTGATCTCAAGCGGCTGCAGCGAAACGTTCTCGATGCGCACCAGGGCGTCGAGGCGCTCGAAGTTGCGCATCAGGGCAAGTACCTCGGCGAAGGTAGCGTTGAGGCTGATTTTGGCGGTATTGGCCTGGATGTTGATCGAGTCGGCCACCTCCGGCAGGGCCTTGGTCTGACTGGGAGTGAACTGGCGCAATTCGCCGTTGCTGGCTTTTACGAGGCGGGCGGTGTCCACCAGGAGGGTGGGCAGTTTCTCCGCCGGGGGAATCAGCGAGGCGACAGAAGCGAGCAGCTGGGCGGAGCGCTCGCGCTCGGCGGTGAGGGTGGGCAGCTGGGCGAGCAGCGATTGCTTGGAGGCAATCTCAGCATTGCGCTGGGCGATCTGCCCATCGAGGTCCGCAAGCCGGTTGTACTGGGGGAGGGTAATCTGCAGACCGATAAGCAGTACCACCAGTAGGCCGCCCAGGCCCACCAACAGGGCGATGCCCTGGCGATTCAGTTCGATGCCCAAAAAGCGGTTGGTAGTCGTCATCGCACCAGTTGCTCCCGTTGCACGCGGCGCAGTTTTTCAAGCAGTCCGACGGCGCCGGTTTTTTCGAGGGCTGTGACCAGTTCGCGCAGTTTGCGCTCGGTGAGCCTGGTTTCAATTTTGTAGGCGACGGTCGCCGGTGTGCCATCCTTGCCCTCTTCTTTGACCGCGTCGACCACAATCGCATCGGCCACAAAGGGCGAGTCGCGCAGCGTCAATTGCAGGGCCGCCACATCCTCGAAGCGCAGGGCAAAACCTTCGAGGGTGACGATGTCGCCTTCTTTGGTGGTGGCGGAACTCAGGACATTCAGCCAGACGCCCTCGGGGACGCGGCGGCGCAGATCCTCCATCACCGCCGACCAGGGCCGCGAAAGATCGAAGAGGTTGACCACCGCCTCGACGCGCTTGCGTTCATTGTCGATATCGGTGCGCAGTTGGCGCACATCGTTCAGTTGCCGGTCGAGCAGAGCGGCTCGGCCCGCCAGTTCATTCAGTTCGGCTTCTTTGGTGCTCACCTGGGAGTTGAAATAGAGCGTGAGCCCGGCCATCACGGCAAGGGCGGCAATCGGCACAGCCGCACCGACCAGCAGCGGATCTGGCCCACCGGCCGCCCCGACGGAAGGAGGCGTGTAGCCGTCGCTGCCGGCTGCGACCGTTCGGTCTTTAAGAAAGTTGATTTCGGGGGTGAACATGCAATGGGTCCTTGCTGATGGGCTGGGGGGCGAGAAAAAGAGGGTTACAAGATCCGCAGGGCCAGACCGAGGGCGACGCCGAAGCCCGAGCGCAGTCCCGGCGGTACGCTTATTTCGGGCAGGCCGAGGGCTGTGACCGGGTCGACCCGGGAGACGGGCAGAGCCAGCCGTTGCCTGAGAAATTCGTCGATTTGCCGGACGTTGGCGCCGTTGCCCGCAAGGAGCACCTGCGCCACCGGCGGCACCGGCGCGGTGGTGCCCGAAGCCTGGTAAAAATCGAGCGAGCGCTGGATCTCATCGGCCAGATCGCCCAGCACCCGCGACAGATTCGCGGCTTTAAAAGAAGGCAAGTCGAGGGTGCTCTCCAGCGCCTCGCGAAATTCACGGGTGCCGAGGCTCACCGTGCGCGAGAATTGCGGCACTCCCTCCAGCAAAATCGAAATCTCGGTGTCGTCGGCAGAAAGCAGCACCAGGGCCACCGCCGCGCCGGGAGGAACCTGGGCGAGCGGCTCGCGCAAAGCCCGCACCAGCGCAAAGCTCGCGATATCGACGACCCTGGTGGTGAGGCCCGCCCGCCGGAGCGCTTCGAGGTAGGAGTTGACGACGCTCAATTGGGCGGCCACCAGGAGCACCTCCTGGCGCTTGACCCCGTCCGGATCGACCGCCGCTGCGAGCGGCTGAAAATCGACAAAAGCGTCGTTGCGCGAAAACGGCAGGTACAGTTCGGCCTCCTGATTGAGGACCACCTCGCGCAACTCGTCGGCCTGCAGGTCGGCGGGCAGACGAATCAGGCGGATCACCGCCTCGCGGCCCGGGATCGCCGTGGCCACCGGTCCCGGTTTGAGCCGGTGATCGGCGATCAAATCACGCAGCACTTCGGCCACCGCTTCGGGCTCTTCGACGCGGCCTCCCGCCACGGCCCCCGCGGGGGCCGTGGCGGTGACCAGGTGCTTGAGGCCCAGACCCTTGCCCCGCTTCTCCAGTTGGGCGATCGTGATTTGCTCGGGGGCGATTTCGACACCCATGCCGCTTTTGAGGCCCAACAAGGCGGCCAGTGCACTCGTTACGTTCGTCACCTGTACATCGAGGGTCATCGGATTAAAACAGCGTCATGTAACTCGTTATCCAGCTTTCCCCAAACAATAGCCCGCCCAGCGCACCGAGGGCCAGAAACGGGCCAAAGGGCAGCGGCTCTTCGCGCTTGAGCCGTCCGGCGGCGATGCCCGCCAGACCGAAAACCGCTCCTAGACCGAAGCCAAAAGCGAGCGAAACCAGAAGCAACTTCCACCCCAGCCAGACGCCGATGAGCCCCGCCAGGGTCGCATCGGCGCCTCCCATCGCCTCTTTGCCCATCGCCTTCTCGCCGACGTAGCTAATCACATCGAATAGCCCGATGCCTACTAGAAGTCCGTACAGCGCGTCCACCAGACCGGGCGGGCCGCTCGCCCAGGTGCCGCTTGCCCAGACCGGAAAAAACGTGTGGAACACCAGCCCCCCGACGATCCCGGCAGCGGTCAGTTCCCCCGGCAATTCGAGCGTGTCGAGATCAACGAGGCTCAAAGCCAAAAGCACCGCCACAAAAAATCCCCAGCAGGCCACCTCCACCAGACTTGTAGGGGTGAAGGCCGCCTGAAAGTGCCGGGCAAGCACACCGAACAACCCGGCTGTACCCAGTTCCACCAGTAGATAGCGCACCGGAATCGCCATCCGGCAGTGGCGACACTTGCCTCCCAGCCACAACCAGCCGAATATCGGGACGTTCTCCAGCGGCCCGAGCGGGGTCAGGCAGCCGGGGCAGCGCGAAGGCGGCCACCACAGCGAAATGCCCTGGGGCAAACGGTGGGCGACGACGTTGATGCAGCTGCCCACCGCCGCCCCGACGATTGCCCAAAACCCGATGGCGAACACCCGGGGTCTCCTGCCGTCTGAACAGTTCCAGCCTAACGCCCAACCTCCGTGAACCCGCGGTACCGACCTACGGGGACTCCCAACCGGTCGCCGGACATCGCTGGTCAATGGGAAAGTTCCCGATTCACCGGCCCCTGCGCCGCCGCGCTTCGGCTTTCATAGCAGCCATATCGAGGGGAGCGGACTCACCACTTTCCAAACCCAGCTGGGTATCCTGCCGCAATTCTTCCAAACGGGCCTGCTTGAGCATGTCTTGCTCTTTGAGTACGCAACAACGCTTCCCGAACGTCACCTTGCAGCCTCGCAATTGGTTTTGCACCAAACAGCGCCGTGTCTACCTAAGCCACACGGAGCGTCCGCAAGACCGGGCAGGTCATATCGAATCCGGGTGAAGTGGCATTTTGCTGTCTTTGGGCGACGGCGATCGGCATGGCTACGGGATCATGCGCGCCGTCCAGGAGCACACCCAGGGTAGGGTGCGTTTGGGGGCGGGGGCGCTCTACGACTCGATCAAACGCCTGCTTGCCCAGGGGCTCATCGTCGAGTGCGCAGGACCAGACGAAGCCGGTGGCGAGCGGCGGCGCTACTACCGGCTCACTCGCCTGGGCCGCCAGGTAGTGGGGGCGGAGGCGGAGCGCCTGGCCCCACTGGTGGAGATCGCCCGCAACAAAAACCTGTTTTCGGAGGGCACCTGATTGTTGGATCTGATCTGGTGGGCGCACATTCCCCGCTTCGATGAGGTGAGCGTCGATGGAACCGTGCTCGGTTTTGCCCTGGCCGTCGCCACGATAAGCGGGGTGCTTTTCGGGTTGGCCCCAGCCCGGCAGGCTCTCAAGTTTGATCTCTACAGAAGCGCTCTAAAGAGGGCGGTCGGGGTACGACGGACGGAAGACGCACCAACCGATTTCGCGGCGGCCTGGTCGTGGCCGAGGTGGCCCTGTCGATGGTGCTGCTGGTCTCGGCGGGGCTGATGGCCCAGAGCTTCCTGCGTCTTTCGCATCCAGGCAAGTCCTGCCCGCTTGCCCAGGATCGGATGCACTGTGAAAGAACCGAGACCGGTAGACTAAGAGCGCAGTGCATCCGCCACACCATGAGCTATCCCCAGGCCCGCATCGGGGTGATCGGCGGCAGCGGTCTCTACCAGATGGCCGACCTTGCCGACACCGTCGAAGTGCAGTTCAACACCCCCTTTGGTCCGCCCTCCGACGCCCTGGTCATCGGCACCCTCGCCGGGGAGCGCGTCGCCTTTTTGCCCCGCCACGGCCGCGGCCACCGGCTTTTGCCGACCGAGTTGCCCTTCCAGGCGAACATCTACGCGATGAAGATGCTGGGGGTGGAATATCTCCTCTCCGCCTCGGCGGTGGGCTCGCTGCGCGAGGAGTACCGGCCGCGCGACATCGTCTTTCCGGATCAGTTTTTCGACCGCACCAAGGATCGGCCCTCGACCTTTTTTGGCGATGGCCTGGTGGCCCACATCGGTTTCGACCAGCCCATCTGCACGGAACTAGCAAACCTGGTAGCCGAGGCGGCGCGCAGCGTCGAGTTGATTGGTGACACACGCATCCACACCGGTGGCACCTACGTGTGCATGGAAGGACCGGCCTTCTCGACGTTGGCCGAATCGCGGCTCTACCGCAGCTGGGGCATGGACATCATCGGCATGACCAATCTGCAGGAGGCGAAGCTCGCCCGCGAAGCGGAAATTTGCTACGCGACGATGGCCCTGGTCACCGACTACGACTGCTGGCATCCCGACCACGGCGCGGTCACCGTCGAACTGATCCTCGACAACCTGCACAAGAACGCCGAGAACGCCCAGCGCATCGTGCGCGCCGCGGTGGAACGTCTGCATGCGGCGCCCCCTCCCTGCCCCAGCCACTCCGCCCTCAAGTACGCCCTGCTCACCCAACCCGAGGACGTACCGCAGGCCACCAAGCAAAAGCTGGCCGCGATCCTGGCCAAATACCCCGCCTACCGTCCCGAGGGCTAGGAGCGCACCATGCCGTTACACCCGAAGCTCACGGACAGTCCCACCGGCGACCGGCTTGCGGTCAATCCGCTCTTTACGCGCTCGGCGGAGCGGGCGGAAGTGCCCAAGTACCGCCTACCCACCGAGCCGATGCTGCCCGAGACGGCCTACCAGCTCATCCACGACGAATTGATGCTGGACGGCAACGCCCGGCTCAATCTGGCGACCTTTGTGACCACCTGGATGGAGCCCGAGGCCGACCGGCTGATGGCCGAGTGCTGCGACAAGAACATGATCGACAAAGACGAGTACCCGCAGACGGCGGAACTGGAAAAGCGCTGCGTCAACATGCTCAGCCACCTGTGGAACAGCCCGGCGGGCGAAGCGGCGACCGGTTGCTCGACCACCGGCTCCAGCGAAGCGTGCATGCTGGGGGGACTGGCCCTCAAGCGGCGCTGGCGGCACCAAAGACGCCGGGCCGGACAGAACACCGAGCGGCCCAATCTGGTGATGGGCATCAACGTGCAGGTGTGCTGGGAAAAATTCTGCAATTACTGGGACGTCGAGCCGCGCTACGTGCCGATGGCGGGGGAGCGCCTGCACCTGAGCGGCGTCGAAGCGGTCAAGCTCTGCGACGAGAACACGATCGGGGTCGTGGCGATCTTGGGTTCCACCTTCGACGGCAGCTACGAGCCGGTTCAGGAAATCGCTTCCGCCCTTGACGCCTTCCAGGAGCAAACAGGAATCGATATTCCCATTCACGTCGACGGGGCCTCCGGGGCGATGATTGCCCCCTTTCTCGAGGCGGATCTGGTCTGGGATTTTCGGTTGCCCCGGGTGGCGTCGATCAACACTTCCGGCCACAAGTACGGCCTGGTATACCCCGGCGTCGGCTGGGTGGTCTGGCGCGACGCGGCGGCCCTGCCGGAGGATCTGGTCTTTCGGGTGAATTATCTGGGCGGCGACATGCCCACGTTTGCCCTCAACTTTTCGCGGCCGGGGGCGCAGGTGGTCGCCCAGTACTACAACTTTTTGCGCCTGGGCTTTGCGGGTTACCGACGCATCCAAAAGGAGTGCCGGGACGTGGCCACCTACCTGGCGGGCAAAATCGCCAGGATGGGTCCGTTTCGGCTCCTCACCGACGGAAGCGAACTGCCGGTATTTGCCTTTGTGTTGCGCGAAGCAGTCACCCACTTCACCGCCTTCGACATCTCCGCCGGGTTGCGCGAGCGCGGCTGGCAGGTGCCCGCGTACACATTCCCCAAAAACCGCGAGGATATCTGCGCGCTGCGCGTCGTGGTCCGAAACGGCTTCAGCTACGACCTGGCCGACTTGCTGATGGCGGATCTAACCAGGCTGCTTGCGCGACTGGATAAACAGAGCGCCCCGCGGTACGACGAAACCGACGCCGCGTTCCACCACTGAGCCATGCGCGGTTACGTGCAGCTGCCCAAAGGCTGGTTCGCGCTCGAAGCTAAGACACTGGGTCCGTTTGTGATCCGCGAAACTTTCGTGCGACCGGACGGCCGGCGGCTCGTCTGGACTTCGCGCCGCCACCGCAAGCGCCCCACCCCCCTCGGACGCCTCGAATCAGCCCTCTGGGCTCCCCGACGTCCCGCCTGGTGGATCGCAGTGCTCTTTATGGTCGGTTCGGCGCTGTTTGCTACCGGCTCGTCGGTGGCGCCCGCCGCTGCTGCCGGGGGGGTCTTCTTCGCAGGTTCACTGTTTTTTACCGCTGCCGGCTACCTGCAATTCTTCGAAGCGATCAACGCCCCACCTCTGCTCGAATCCACCGGCAAAGCCCAAACGCCCCTCCGCTTTGTCTCCTGGGAACCTCGCCGTCTCGACTGGTGGTGGACGGCGATCCAGTTGGCAGGGACCGTGCTGTTCAACATCAACACCTTCGATGGGCTGCTGCGGAGGCTCACCGTCGGCGAGCAAGAGTTTGCCATCTGGACACCTGATGTCGCGGGATCGGTTTGTTTTTTGGTCTCCAGCCTCCTCGCCTACCAGGAAGTCGAGCGCGCCTTGGGCAGCAGTCCACTGCGCAGCTCCTCGTGGTGGGTCGTCGCGCTCAACCTGCTGGGCTCGATCGCCTTTGGCGTCTCGGCTGTCGCCGCCTTCGTCCTGCCGGGCAGCGGTCAGCCGTTGAACCCGGTTACCGATAGTTTATTTACATTTATTGGCGCTACCTGCTTTTTTGGTGCCGCCTTGCTGTCGCTGCCGGAGGGCACCAGCGAACAGGCTGTTTAAGTGGCGAGTTTCGGCTTTGTGCAGCGGATTGTGGCAAAAAAACCGGCCGATCCCGCCCCCGAAAAGTTATAATTGATACATAAAGACTCAAATGAAGTTATACCATTTAGCGCAATAGATAAGCGCTATAATAGAAATATCTGACCGAGCAAACATCATGCCCAAACTCCTCACTCTTACCGTTACACAGTCTCCTGCCCAGCTACAAAAGTTGATGGCTGAGCAA
>JAHHGR010000015.1 GCA_019359725.1 Aphanocapsa lilacina HA4352-LM1
GAGCAGGTGCAAAGGGCAATGGACATGATCAATGACCGCCCGCGAAAAGTGCTTGGTTATCGGACACCACGGGAGGTATTCTTAGCTCAGTCAGGTGCTGTTGCACTTCAAACTTGAATGGGCCTTTTGATGCGTATCAAGAGCAATTACAAGTAAATTTTTGAAGGCAATGAAGGTCTGGTGCGTGTGGGGACAGGTAAAGAATCGGGACAGTATCGCGTGGTCAGTTTTTGCGATATTGAGAACCGAGCCGAGTATCGATTGGTGACGAACTTGCCTGGCAAGGGCGAATGGCTTGTCCGTGACGAAGAGGTGATGGAACTGTACCGTCAACGCTGGCAGATAGAGCTGTTATGGAAGTTTCCGAAGATGCATTTAAAGCTGAAGCGCTTGATGACAAAAAACGAGAATGGCATCCGGATGCAGCTCTACGTCACCCTAATTGCTCACCGCCTGCTGGAACTGGTGGCTGTGCCAAAGATTTGGGGAAGCAAGCGGTTGGATAAGTTGCGTTACTTGCAATGTTGTATGTGTCAGGAAGTCAGTTATGTGCATTGGCTGGGAAAATTGCTGGGCAGCTGGAGGCGCAGGGTCTGGCCGCTCGAACTGTGTGCAAGCGTTTACTGATTCAACACTTCTGGTGGCCAACCTACAAGGTGTCGTCTAGTCTAACAACGGACCCTTTGTGAAACATCACTCAAGGCTGATGGTGCGCGATATATTCACGCAAGGCCCGATTGATGCTGGTTTGATAGCCTTCGTCTTGAGGGTGATTTCTTTTGAACCAGTCGATCAGGTCAGCATCAAGGCGCAGGGTAATTTGTTGCTTGACAGGACGGTAAAACACACCGCGCCTAGCTCCACTCCAGTCTTGCACTTCAGGGATATCACTCGTGTTGATCTGCTCGTCTGGCAACTCTGCCAGAGACTGAAGCTGGGCTTTTTGTTGAGCCGTTAGATGCTCAGAAATTTCCTTCTTCATATGCCCTCCGTTCTTGCCTCGTGGCTTTACGGGCGCTGATGATCCGCCCAATTTCTTTATCGCTTTGCGGGTCATACACAAGCATTGTATGAACGACGATGATCGTTACCTGATCGATGACCCCAACAGTTTGCCAGCGCTCTTCGTCGGGATAGCTGTCCATCCGACTGACAGCGAGGGGATCGTCAAAAACAAGCTGCGCGGTCTCAAAGTCCAGACCATGTTTTGAAGCATTTGAGCTGCTTTTGTTTTCGTCCCATACCCAGAGCAACCTCAACTCCCTACACCCAACGTAGCTACAATTATGTAGCTACGGCAGTGGTTTGTCAAGGATTTGTTGCATCCCACGAAAACTCTTAGCCAAAGATTCCCCCACTTCCTCTTTATAATTAGAGGAAAGAGTGCTGCGAAAATCCACGGCGGCATAGGCCTTACAGTCGGTATTGTCTAGATTTTTCTTCTTTTTTGTCGCTGCTCATCGGCTTCTGATTCACAGCTCATTCTCAGCGATGCCCCGCCCATCCTGTCCAGGACCGTCTTGAGCATCGCCTCCCAACGCCCTGCTAGCGGGCAAGCTTGATCGAGCCCCGCTTCTGCACTGGCCAGTCTTCCCCTTATTTTGCGCACCTCGGCTCTAGCCATGGCACCATAGGCGCGACTGCTCGCTGCGCCCGTGGCCGACACTGAACGCCGTCCCTTCGATACCAGTTTGCAGGGCCTTGCCGCTCTCTACAGCCAACACTTCCTCGCCTGGCTGCGTGGTCCAGATGCTACATGGCAGCAAGAACTCAACTCCGTTATCGTTGCTCAGCAACGTCGCGCCGACTTTCTGATCCGCTTTCTCGACGCGCAGGGCCAGCCGCAACTGCTGCATGTCGAGTTCCAGACCGTTGTGCAGCGCGGCGAGCTGCGCGAGGAGCTACCTGTGCGCATGGCATGGCCACCTACGCCGCCTTCGTACTCAATCGCTACGGCCAAGTGCCACAGCAGGTGCTGGTGCTGCTGCGGGACAGTGCCGCCAGCCGCCGGGTGCCGGAGTATTTCGCCCAGGGCGGCCTGCGTGCGGACTATCAGCTGGTGCGTCTGTGGGAGCAGGACCCGGCGCCTATCCTGACGGGTGGCCTGGTCGGGTTGATGCCCCTGGTGCCGCTGATGGGCAGCCAGGAAGTAGAGGGCTTGCTCAGCGCCAGCGTCGAGGCGGTCGAAGCAGGACTAGAATCGAGCCAGGAGCGCAACGAAGTGCTCGCTGTAACAGGCTTGCTCGCCTCGCTGCGCGACGGACAGGCGGTGGCGGAGTTTTTTCGCAGGAGGTCGCTGATGAATCTGTTGCAACAGACGCCGCTGTTTCAGGAGCTGACCCGAGACATCGTGCTCGAAACCGAGCGGCGCAGCAAAGTCCAGACATTGCTCCACCAACTGGGGCACAGGTTCGGGTCAGTGCCCGAAGCCGTGGCCACGGCTCTGCAAGCGATCACGGATCCACAGATCCTGGACCGGCTTAGCCTTGCCCTGCTCGACGCTCCGGATCTGGACACTTTCCGTCGGCAGCTGCCTCCCGACTGACGGATCTGCAGATTCTCGCTCGCCGCGCCGACGGTGCGGCGTCAGCATCGGGGCAGGGGGTACGGCCGCTCAGTGTTCCATGCCCCGGTCTCTATCGCTTTTCTTTTGGCGCTCGGCCCTCCGCTTCTCCACCTTGCCCAGGGTTGTCCCGAAGCGATCCACGTCTTCATCGCTCAGCTCGAAAGTCACCACCCGCCCGTGCTCGACGCAGCAGAGCACCCCGCGCCCGTCCTTGGCCGTGACCGTGTAGTCTTCGCCTTGCAGCTCGACACGGTCGTGGCCTCCCCCCTGCATGATCCGCTTGCCGTCCCGCTCCTCACCCAGGTGACCCATCAGCTTCTCGTCAAAACAGAGCTAAAGCTGGAAATCCTCGCCCAGGTAGTACTGGCGCACCAGCGGATTGACGGCCATCTCGACGGGGGTACCGGCGGCAAAGACCTTGCCCTGGGCCATGATGTAGGCCCGGTCAGTGGTGGAGAGGGTGGCGCGCACATTGTGATCGGTGATCAGAATGCCGATGCCCCGGTTGCGCAGGCGGGCGATCATCTTCTGAATGTCGGCGACGGCGATGGGATCGATCCCGGCGAACGGTTCATCGAGCAGCAAAAACTGCGGACCTTCCATACCTGCGGCCAGCGCCCGGGCGATTTCGACCCGGCGCGACTCGCCGCCTGAGACTTGGATGCCCAGGCTTTTGCGGATGGTGCTGATCCCGAACTCCTCCAGCAGTTCCTCCAAGCGCTTGCGCCAGAACTTGCGGGGTACACCGGTCTGCTCGAGCACCAGCAGAATATTTTCTTCGACGCTCAGGCGGCGGAAGATACTCTGCTGCTGCGGCAGATAGCCGATGCCGAGCCGGGCGCGACGGTGCATCGGCAGGGTGGTGATGTCGCGCTCGTCTAGACCGATGCTGCCGCTGTCGGGCTTCTCCAGACCCGTAATCATGTAAAACGTCGTGGTCTTGCCCGCACCGTTGGGACCGAGCAGCCCCACCACCTCGCCCTGCTCGACTGCGAGGCTCACCGCGTCGACTACGACCCGTTTGCTGTACTGCTTGGAAATTTGATTGACGGTGATTTTCACTGCTGCGGCTTGGATTCGGAGGTTTTCTGCGGCGGCTCCTGCGGATCTTCGGAGGGGGGAACGGTGTAGATGGCTTCCACTTGCTTGCCCTCGGGAGGCTGGGCGTCGAAGATACCCTTGTCGATAAAATAGGTCATCACCTCGGCGTTCATGCGGTTCTCGTCCTGAATGGCCCGCACGTTGCCCGACAGGACAATCTTCTTCTCGCGCATCAGATAGGTGGCCTTCTGGGCAGTTGCCACCACCTTGCGCGCCGGATATTCGATGCGCACGTTGCCGCGGGCGATCACGATACCGGCTTTGGTGTCCGCTTCTTGAACATCGGAAGTGATCTTCAACTGTCCACCGCCGCCGCCGGCACCAGCCCGGCTGGCGGTCTGGGCGGCGATGGCCTGGGACATGACAACACTTCCAGCCGCCAGCGCGCCTACCAACCATAGTGCTGTCCGTCCCATCTTTCGCCAACCCTCACTTTTTCCTATGATGCCACGAGCGCCGGTCGTACCCGGTACCATGGCGCAGGGAGCCGGAGAGATTTTGTCCATGAGCATCGAGCGCCTCGATCGCCAACCGGTCCACAGCGGCAGCCGGCTGAGTCTGTTTCGTGACCGCGTGCGCCTTCCCAATGGGCTGGTGCGCACCTGGGACATCCTTGAGCAGCCGCCGGTGGCGGTAATCTTGCCCTACCGGAGCGGACCGGACGGCGCACAGGTGCTGATGGTGCGCCAGTACCGCTACGCCATCGGCCAGGATTTGCTTGAATTTCCAGCGGGGATCGTCGAAGCGGGCGAAGATCCCGCCGCCGCCGCCCGCCGCGAACTGGCCGAGGAGACCGGGCTTACAGCAGCGCGTTGGGTGATCTTGCCGCCGGTTTACCGGATGCCGGGCAACTCCAACGAGCGCACCCACTTTTTTCTGGCCACCAATCTCGCCGCCGCCGACAGCTACGGCGTCGATCCCGAGGAGGATATCGCCCTGGAGTGGCTGGCGGTGGAGGAGTTCGAAAGCCGTATCCATCGCAGCCAAATCGAAGACGGCAAAAGCCTCATCCTCTGGCTTTTGGCCCAACCGCACCTGTGGGCAGCGACTTCTCTGCCTTAGGTTACCGGCGGCTGGAGTTTTGAGCAGCAGGAACGGGATGCCGCAGCCGCATGAAGTAAAGTCAACACACTTTGTCAAGTCTTACAATTTCTCTCGATTTTTAGGGACTGTCCATTTAGAGCTTGCACAGAGGTGTGCCATCCCTATAGGCTCCTCGACTGGTGTCGATTTCGGTCGATATCAGCCGGGACTTTTATCGAGGAGCCAAAGCTATGATCCACATCGCGTCCATGCGCGGGTTTTGTGCCGGTCTGTGCGTCTTGCTGCTGACGGTGGGCACTGTGGCCCACGCCCAGCCGCCGGTTGTTGAACTTACAGGCGGGCCGTTGCCCGTCGATCACCCTGCCGCCCAAGCCGATCCGGGGTTTTTGGGACTGCCGGACCTGGTCCCGCCGCCTTACGATCCCAACAGTCCCCGGCTACCGGACGCTTTGGCCCTTAGGGAAATGGGCTACAACCCGCTGACCGGCGAGGTGCACATGGGCGCCCCGGCGAAGTTGCCCGCAGGCAACCTGTCCAGCTTTACCCCCGCCTACGCGGGTCCGGATGGGGGCAAAGGCAGCGCCGATCCTGGCTCCGACAGCGTCATCGGCACCGACAACCGCGTGCAGATTACCAGCACCACCACCTTTCCCTATCGGGCGGTCACCAAGCTCAACGTCCAGTTTCCCTACGGTGCCGGCGGCTGATCACCCTCAATTCGTCCGTGGGCACCACCACCGGCTGGATGGGTTACGGCTACGATTCGACAATCGTGGGCACCACCGGCAACATCGCCGGGTATCCCGGCGACAAAGGCGGCTCGACGATGTGGTACGACAACGACCCGGTGATCAGCGCCACTACCTATCGGGTCACCTACAACATCGATACCTACGGCGGCCAGAGCGGCAGCGGCGTCTACCAGTCGTCGGGCAGCACGCTCACGGTCTTCGCCACCCACACCAACGGCGGCTCCTCCAACAGCGGCACCCGCATCGATTCGAGCAAGAACAGCACCCTTGGTTCGTGGATCAGCAGCGGGTATTGATCTCTCCCCCGGCTTCGCTGCCCCCCTTAGCAAGGGGGGTTAGAACGGCGACTTGACCTTGGGCTCCTGGTAGTTCTTCTCGCGCAGCCGCCGCTTGATGATTGCGAAGTACTCCTGCAGGAACGGTTCTACCTTGGTTAGCGACGTGGCGGGAATGCCGAACAGCTCTCCCGCCGCTTCCATATCGGCGCTGTAGGTTTGGCCGGTGGTGAACGCCTCGCTGAAGCGCAACAGCTCGATAAGGTTTGGGTTCAGCATTCTGGCCAACAGTTCGTTGATGCGCTTCTGGCCTTCAGAAAGAATGCTCACCTTGGGCATCTGCTTGATGCCGGACAGATCGTCGCACAGCTTGATGAGGGCCTGGACATCCCAGACTTCGGGGCCGCTTACCCCAACTGTGCGGTTTTCGAGGGCAGGAAGGGTGCAGGCGGCCACTGCGAATTTCGCCGCATCCAAGGTGCTGATGTAGGCAATCGGCGAGGGGTTGCGCTGGATGCGCACGGGTTTTTTCTCCAGAATCGGCAGGGCAAATTCGGGAATGAGCCCCTGCATGAAGGCACTCAGCCGCAGGATGGTGTAGGGCACCCCCGAGCGCTCGATATGCTCCTCGACTTTGCGCTTGATGCGCATCATTTTGTTGCCCGCAAATTCGTCGCAGCGCAGTACTGACGTGTAGACCAGCCGCTGGAGGAGTCGGCCGCGCATCGCATCGACAAAGGCGCGCACGCCGACATCATCCACGTTGTCGATGTTGTTGGTCTTGTCGCGGCCGTCGCGGCTCGCCAGGGCACTGGGCGTGAGGATCACCGCCTCCATTTCGGCAAGCAGCGGCCCGTAGCAGTCCGCCTCGCGCAAGTCACCGCCAAACAGTTGCGCCCCCCACTGCTCCAGAAACTGGGCCTTCTCGCGGTTGCGCACCGCGCAGCGGACCGTATGTCCCTCGTCGATCGCCCGCCGCACGACCTGCCGTCCCAGGTTGCCCGTCGCACCCACCACCAGGATCTTCATCTTTACCGTCCCACTGCTTATAACAAAATGTTACAGCCCTCTCAGAAGTGGGGATCAGGTTTTAGAGATCCAACCATAAATCGACTGCATCCGCTGATATCTGACCTTCGCAGTTGGGCAGTTTGCCGCTCAGGACGAGGGTAATCGCTTCGAATTGGCGAGGGGTGGCCTGCGGGTAGCGCAGGGTCGCATCGACGGTGCCGGAGGCGATGAGGGGCAGTTGTACCGAGGGGTCCGCCTGGATGGCGGGTAGATAAGCAAGCAGGTATTCCGGCAGCGGGGCGCAGCGGCCCGGGAAGTGGCGGTCGAAGTAGATGATGTAGTCACTCTTCCAGAGGTTGCATCCTTGACAGAGCGGTTGCAGGTTCTTCGCCTCGTTGGGGCCGCCGCGGCTGACCGGCACGATGTGATCGCGGGCGACGATCCCGGCGGTGGCCCAGGGTTTGCCGCAGCAGGGACAGGCGCGGTACCAGCGCAGCAGATCCCAAAATTCCCACTCCTCCACCTGGCCCACCGGGTCGTAGGCGGCGCGGCGCTCCTTCGCTTTTTTGGCGCGCGAGCGCACGGCGGCCAGGTCCACACAGCCGGGGCAGGGGTCGGTGCGCAGCAAAAAATCTTGAAGGCAATGGGGGCAGCGGTGCATGCCACCCATCCTACCCGGAGGCCCAAAGCGCCTCCCATCCAGGTCTGCACCAGGCTTTATGTACACCAGCGCCTTCAGGAAAAACAGCCGGGTATCAACTGAAAATTCTCATCCCGGGAGCTCTGAAGCCAAAGCGTAACCGCGCCCAGCCTGAGACCATTTGGACCTTGTATTTCTCCAGACACTTCATAGAATGTTCCATACTAATCTTCTCTGTCTCTTCTAGCGTCGTTACGAGCAATCAAATCGTTTATTGCAGACAGTAGAAACTCTGGATCGCTCAGCAGAGAACCTGCCTGTGCCAAATATTTGGATTTGTCGTCACGGACTCTGGGTACCAACAGGTATCGCGTGAGCTTTTGTTCCGGAATGAGCGCACTCTGGGGAATCCTCATCCACTATCCGCGGTCCCGTATTCAGCATAGGCCAAGGGAAACTCCCGCGCACAAACCGAGAACCCCGGCAGCAAGCGCTGCCGGGGTTCAAAATGCCACTCAGGCGTCCGTTAGACGTCGAAGTAGAGCGAGAACTCGTACGGGTGAGGCCGAAGCGACATCGGGATCACTTCTTTTTCGAGCTTGTACTCGATCCAGACGTTGATCAGCTCCTCGCTGAAGACACCGCCCTCGGCCAGAAAAGCGTGGTCTTCTTCGAGCGCCTTGAGGGCTTCGGAGAGCGAACCGGGGGTGGAGGGCACCTTGGCCAGCTCCTCGGCGGACAGCTCGTAAATATCGACATCGAGGGGCTCGCCCGGGTCGATCTTATTCTTGATGCCGTCCAGACCCGCCATCAGCATCGCCGCAAAGGCGATGTAGGCGTTGGAGCTGGCGTCGGGGCAGCGGAATTCCAGGCGCTTGGCCTTGGGGCTCTTGCCGCTCAGCGGAATGCGGATTGAAGCGGAGCGGTTGCCCTGGGAGTAGGCCAGGTTCACCGGCGCCTCGAAACCGGGCACCAGGCGCTTGTAGGAGTTGGTGGTCGGGTTGGAAAAGGCCAGAATCGCCGGGGCGTGCTTGAGCAGGCCGCCAATGTAGTAGAGCGCCATTTCGCTCAAGTCGGCGTACTTGTCGCCTGCGAACAGCGGCTGGCCATCCTTCCAGAGCGACTGGTGGGTGTGCATGCCGGTGCCGTTGTCATTAAAGATTGGCTTGGGCATGAAGGTCGCCACCTTGCCGTGCTTGCGGGCGACGTTTTTGATTACGTACTTGTAGATTTGCAGCGCGTCCGCCGCCTCCACCATCGACAAAAAGCGCACCCCGAGTTCGGCCTGACCGCCGGAGGCCACCTCGTGGTGGTGCTTCTCGATGGGCACTCCCAGGCTGCCCATGGTCAGCAGCATCTCCGTGCGGATGTCCTGCATCGAATCGGTGGGGGCAACCGGGAAGTAACCTTCTTTGTTGCGCGGTTTGTAGCCCAGGTTGGGGCCTTCGCTGCGGCCGGTGTTCCAGTTGCCTTCGACCGAGTCGAGATAGTAGTAGCCCGCATTCTGGGTCTGATCGAAGCGCACATCGTCGAAGATGAAAAATTCCGCCTCGGGGCCGAAGTAGGCGGTGTCGGCAATGCCGGTGCCTTTGAGATATTCAAGTGCCTTGGCGGCAATCGTGCGCGGGTCGCGGCCGTAGGGTTCGCCCGTGCGCGGCTCGCGAATCGAGCAGGTCAGGCTCAGGGTCGTCTCTTTGAAGAACGGATCGATGAACGCCGTGCTCGGATCCGGCACCATCAGCATGTCCGACTCGTTGATGGCTTTCCAGCCGCGGATGCTCGAGCCGTCAAAAGGGATGCCCTCGGCAAAAGCATCCGCATCGATCTGGTTGGTGGCAAACGAACAATGCTGCCAGGTGCCCGGCAAATCGATGAACTTTAAGTCAACTATTTTGACATCCTCGTCTTGGATCATCTTGAGAACGTCGTCGGGAGTCTTCGCCATGTCGAGGCTCTCCTAGAGCTGTAGTGGGCCAAGTGAAAGAGTGGAGCCAAGCCGGCCAGGGCAGGGCCAACCCATACTAAGGAGGCTCAGGGAGGTGTTTTGTAGTCTGAGATACGCTCTTGCGGTGTGCTGCGCAGGGCTTCGGCGGCGGTGTGGGGATATGCTGATGAAGTTGTCTGTCTGCTGTTCACTATGACCGCCACCCCCTGGAGCGCCCGCTTTGAAGCGGGCCTGCACCCGACCGTCGCCGCCTTTAATGCGAGCATCGGCTTCGACATCGAGCTTCTCGAGTACGACCTGAGCGGCTCGGCGGCCCACGCCCGGATGCTGGCGCATAGCGGCATCCTGAGCGAAGCGGAGGCTGAGGCCCTAGTCGGTGGTCTTGAGCAGATCCGCTCGGAGTGGCGCGCCGGTCAGTTCCGCCCGGGTCTTGAACAGGAGGATGTGCACTATGCCGTCGAGCGGCGGCTGGTGGAACTGGTGGGCGAGGTGGGCAAGAAACTGCACACGGCCCGCTCGCGCAACGACCAGGTGGGTACCGACCTCAGGCTGTGGCTGCGCGATTGTATCGACCGGATTGTCGGGCGACTTGGCGCATTTCAGCGCACCCTGCTGGATCTGGCCGCTTCCCACGTCGAGACGCTCATTCCCGGTTACACCCACCTGCAGCGGGCACAACCGGTGAGCCTCGCCCACCACCTGCTTGCCTACATCGAGATGGGCGAGCGCGACATCGAGCGGCTGACGCAGATCCGCGAGCGCGTCAACGTCTGTCCGCTGGGCTCCGGGGCGCTCGCCGGAACGGTTCTACCCATCGACCGGCACTACACCGCTCAGCTTCTGGGGTTTGTCGCCCTCAGCGAAAATTCGCTCGATGCGGTGAGCGACCGCGACTATGTGGTCGAATTTCTGGCGGCAGCGAGCCTGATTGCCGTGCACCTGAGCCGGCTTTCAGAAGAAATCATCCTCTGGGCTTCGCAAGAATTTCGCTTTCTTACCCTCACCGACCGCTGTGCCACCGGCTCCAGCTTGATGCCCCAAAAGAAAAATCCGGACGTGCCGGAACTGGTGCGCGGCAAGACGGGCCGCATCTTTGGCCACCTGATGGGGATGCTCACCGTACTCAAGGGTCTGCCGCTCGCCTACAACAAAGACCTGCAGGAGGACAAAGAAGGTATCTTCGATGCGGCGCGCTCGGTCGAAAGTTCTCTAGAGGCGATGACAATTCTGCTGGCCGAGGGCATCGTCTTTCAGCCCGACCGGCTTGCCGGGGCTGTCGAAGAAGATTTCTCCAACGCTACCGACGCCGCCGACTACCTGGTGCGCAAGGGGGTGCCCTTCCGGGAGGCCTACGGCGTGATCGGAGCGGTGGTCAGGCATTGCTTAAAATCGAATGCGCTGCTGCGGGATCTGCCCATTGCCCAGTGGCGGCACTTTCATCCAGCCTTCGACGATGATCTCTACGCGGCTATCACCCCCAGAACGGTGGTGGCTGCCCGCAACAGCTACGGCGGCACCGGCTTCGAGCAGGTGCGCGCCGCCCTCGGGCGCGCCGAGGCCCGCTGGCAAGGACATTTCCCCTCCGCTGCGGCCCATTAAGTGGACAAATTGTCTACTAGATGTCCAGCGGCATAAGCCTGGTAAGACATGGCGAAAACCCGCGCCATTAGAGGTTGTGGGCGAGGCGCAACACCTCGATAAGAAAGCTTGCCGCCTTGCGCGCGCTGTCGTGAGCGTGCTCTTCGACAAGGGCACAGGCCTCCTCCAGGTCGGTCTCAGCCGCCATCGCGCTTTGCAGGTCGTTGGTGATCTCCCCGAGCCTGCGGCAGGCGTCGAGCACGCGCGGATCACCGAGCGGAAGGCACTGAAGCACCTCGAGTGCATTGGCAAATGTATCGTCCGCTGACATAGATTATTTTAAGAGAAGGACTGCGAGAAATACTACACGCTCTCCGAGCGTATTTCCAGTAAAATCTCACGAAAGTGTGAAAAATCCCACAGATTGTGTCGGGCGGCGCCGGGGATCACCTTCCCATGCCCGGGGGTGCCTGCACCGGTAAGTTACCGCCGATGGGATAACATAGTATCACCGTATACACGCAAACGGCAATGAATGGTGCACTTCCAAAACGTCAGTTCCCTCTCGGGCAATTGCTGGAGAATTTTCTCAACGAAGCCCGCATGACCCAGACGGATTTTTGTTTGCTTTCGGTCGATCAGTACACCGGTGAACGCAACATTACGCAAAACACCCTGCGGCGGATCATGCTGGGTTACAACCCGCACGGGCCAAACCGCCAGGCGGTTCCGTACAACCCGACACCCAAGATCGTCCGCAGTATCCACACGGTCTTCAGCCGCATTCGCGATTGGGAGCAGAGTGTCACTGCCGCCCTGTTTGAAAATTACAATCGTCTGCTCAAAGAGCGCATGGAGCGCGAGGAAGGCGAAGAGGAACGCCACTGGCATGGGCGGCTTGCCAAACTCGAAAAGCTGATCGTGGACCGGCCCGAAATTGAACAGTTGCGCCTGGTGTGCAAGCAGTCCGTAGGTCTGGTGCCCGAGCGCAGCGAGGCGGAATTGTTCAATCTGGCGGGGATTGCCGGCGAATTTGCGGCCTCCGACTTTCGCAACGGCCACAAAGGCTTCGTCGGTCTTCCCAAGCGCAAGGGCGAGCTGATCTTGGAGCTGCGCAACACCGGGCTCAATCCCCAGGAGCAGCAGGAGATTATGAGCAAGCTGGAGACGATCGTGCAAACTTATCTGCAGACCTTGCTGTGAATCAGGAGCATCCTGTTGTGATTGTCAGCACCACCACCGTCGTCGAAGGCCGCCCGGTCCGGAGTTATCTGGGTGTCGTGACCGGCGAGGCCATCCTGGGCGCCAACGTCTTTGCCGACTTTTTTGCTAAGATCCGCGACATCGTGGGAGGCCGCTCCGCCGCCTACGAGCGAGAATTGCGCAAAGCCCGCCAGATTGCTATGGACGAGATGACCCGCGAGGCGCGCGAACTAGGCGCCGATGGGGTGATTGGCGTCGACATCGACTACGAGACCATCTCCGTCCCCGAAGGCGGCAGCATGCTGATGGTCTCGGTCTCCGGCACCGCCGTCAAACTCAGCTGAGACACGTTCTATGGAAATGTCCGCCGCCCACCGGGCGCGCCTCGCCTCACCCCTGACCATCGGTTCGCGCCGCTTCCCCAGCCGCGTACTCCAATCGCCGCTGGCCGGGGTGACCGACAAAGCGTTTCGGCAGCTGGTGCGCCGCTTTGCACCCCGCTCGCTGTTGTACACCGAGATGGTGAGCGCCTCGGGACTGCACTACAGCCGCTCGCTGCCGCAGGTCATGGACATTGCAGAAGGCGAGACGCCCATCGGCATTCAGCTGTTCGATTGCCGCCCCGACTTTCTGGCGGAGGCGGCGCGCGTCGCCGAGGCCCAGGGTGCCGATGTGATCGACATCAACATGGGTTGCCCGGTCAACAAGATCACCAAAAACGGCGGCGGCTCCTCGCTGCTGCGCGATCCGGCCGCTGCGGCCAAGATCGTCGCCGCCGTCACGGGGGCGGTGAGTTTGCCGGTCACCGTCAAGACGCGCCTGGGCTGGAGCGACGGGGAGATCAATATCCTCGAATTTTCGCGCCTGATGCAAGAAAGCGGCGCCCAGATGCTCACGGTCCACGCCCGCACCCGCGCCCAGAGTTTCGAGGGCACCGCCCGCTGGGAGTGGATAGCCCGGGTCAAAGCACAACTGGCTATCCCAGTCATCGCCAACGGCGACATCTTTTCGATCGACGCGGCGATTCGCTGTCTGGAGTTGACCGGTGCCGACGGCGTCATGTGCGCGCGCGGCACGATGGGGGCTCCGCACCTGGTAGGTCAGATCGATCACTACCTGCGCACCGGCGAGCGGCTACTCGATCCGACGCCCCGCGAGCGCCTGGAACTGGCCTGTGTCCATCTTCACTGGCTGTTCGACTATCTTGGAGTGCCGGGGGTGCGCCGGGCGCGCAAACACATGGGCTGGTACGTGCGCGACTTTCCGGGGGCGGCGGCCCTGCGCGCCCAACTGATGCGCATTGAGACTGTCGAGCAGGGAGAAGCGTTGCTAAGGGAGACCAGGGACCAGTTAGAAGCGGCTCCGGAGCTGGTCAAAATCTGATGTTTTCGTAGATTTCAGTCATCGGGACCTGCATTCCAAGACTATCGAAGGAGACCACCGACGGAGTATTTTAGAACTGTAGCAGCCAGATGTTCTCAGCGGTAGCGCTGCGGCGAAAGCACTCAACGCCGGCTTTTTGGCTGTCAATCAAAATATATTCGCGGAGAGTAGCGATGCGGCGATACTGTTCGAACTTGCGGCCTCGATCGTAGGCTTCAGTTGATGGAGAAAGCACCGCAACAATTGTGCAAGGGTACTGAATAATGCACACAGCGTCGTCGTCTCGTTTGTCGCAAGTGACCATGACGTCCGGGTAGAAAAATGGGCCTTCGTGATCGACTTGAACTTTAAGATCACCCACGAAATATCCTTGATCTGTCAGACATGGGTGAAACGTTAATGTCTCGTGGGCTGAAACGCCCTGCCTTCGTTGAAAAGTCTCAATATGATAGATCAGGGGTAAGGCTGCATAGACTGGAAACCTAACGCTGGATCCAGAATACCCGACTTTGTACAGGATTAGCCCAAAAACCGCTCTAGCCGCCGACACCCTCGTGTTCGGTGTGCCGATGTACAACTTTGGACTGAGCGCCGGCTTCAAAGCCTATATCGACCAAATCGTGCGTGTCGGTCGCACGTTTTCCTATCCCGGCTTCGAAGGTCTGGCTAAGGGCAAGCGGGCGGTGGTGATGATGGCGGCGGGCCAGGAGTATTCCGAAGGCGCTCCAATGACCGCGATGGATTATGTCACGCCTTACCTGAGCACGGTGTTGGGCTTTGTCGGCATTACCGATGTTGCCTTCATCGCCGTGGCGACCAACGCCGGGGAGGAGACGCTCACGCGCACCCTGGAGAGCGCCCGGGCAAGCATTCAAGCCGTCGCCGCCCGCACCACCACCGTGGGTTCGGCCACCTGAGGCCGCCCGTAGCTGGCCTCAGTGGTTGCGCACGACCTCGTTTTTCCAGGCCGTCTGGGTATTGCGCACAGCCTCGGGACCGACGGTGCTGTCCACGGCTTCACCGTCGTCCGCCAGTTCCCTGGCCACCACCAGGGGAATTACTTCGCTGATTTCGACAATCAGCGGACTGAGATCCGTCAGATGGCGCAGGGCCAGATCCGCCGTGGCCGCGCTTTTGAGAGCAAGACCGGTGGTGTGCAGCATCGTGTAGCCGATAGCGTCGAGCCCCAGGCCCGCATAATCGTCGCGCAGCATCTTTGAGACGGTGTTGACGGGCCGGACCCGATCGATCACCCCGGCGGCAATCCCCGCCACCGTCGAGATTGCTGCTTTGATCCCCGAGCCGGGATCGCCCCCGAGCGTGCCCAGGTGCTGTTCGGTCTCGGCGACGTGGCCGTGCAGGACGCCCTCGATTTTGCCGATCAGGTTGACGGCCTCGGCATAACGGTTGGCGTTTTCGTCCTCGCGCTGGTGTTTGACGGCTTCGAGCAGGTGCTTCTCGAGGGCCAGCATGTCGCCAACGTAATTCTGCAGCGTGCTGCGCTGCTGGGAATTCAAACTGTCTGCCACGGTACTCACCTTTTCCAGCGGTCTACCTGTCCAGTCTGGGCGGTATGGCATTCTGCCCTCATCTTCCTGCGGAGAGAAGCTCCAGCCAGGGCCGCTCAGCGCTTGGGGTTTTCTTCATCCCCTGCCGTCACCGTCGCCGGGGCGGCAAAAATCTCCCCCGCCCCCAGCGCACGGAAGATGGTCTCTTTACCGGTGGCAGCGGTGCGGGTGATGCGCAGAGAGCCTTCGAGCAGGGCGTGGAGTGCCGCAGGGAGCGGATCGCCCTCGTGGATAACGATCTCTCCTGGCCGGTAGACGCACGCGGGCATGGGAGCAAAGTTGTCCCAACTCTTCCTGGGTGAGGGCTGCGAATACGCTCACTGCCGCCAGTTGCTCAACGGTCACCTGCATCTATAGACTCGCTTCAGCGGATCTATCCTGCCCGAGTTTGCCTGCCGTGTCAGCCGCCGAATAGATACACCACCGGTGGCCAATCGCACAGACCCTTCCAGCGCACCGGTACCAAGCCGCGCACCAGATCGAGATCGCCAGGCTCGAAGAAGCGCACCAACCGCAGTAGAGCAAGCAGAATGCCCACATACACGGTCAGCAGTGCAGCCAGGACCGCCATGCCCCCCAACCGCTCCGCAAACCACACCCCCGGCAGCCAGGTGACGACAACAGCCAGGGTGGCCGCCGACACCCCCGTAGGCAGCACCACCCGCCACAGCCAGCTGCCCAAAGCGATCCACCAGCCGAGCTTCCGGTCGCAGTGGTAGAGCCACAGGAAAAGCAGCGAGCCGATGAGCGATCCCAGGGCGGTGCCGCCCAGGATGCCCGCCAGCCCGAAGCGCGGCGCCAGAGCGAGGGTGATTCCGACGTTGAGCGCCGCTCCCGTGAGGGCGTAGTACGACTCGTAGCGGGGGCGGCCCAGGGCGCGCAGCAAGGTCGTGCCGGGACCGGTGAGGTTGTTGACGGCGTAGCTCACCACTAATAATGCCGTCATCGCAGGCACCCAGGCAAAGTCGCGGCCGATCCAGACGCGGGCCAGCGGGGCGGCGGCACCGGCGATGAAACCGCCCAAAGCAAAGGTTGCGAGGGCCAGAAAGCGGCTGGTACGCACGTAGATCTGATCAAGTCTGTCTGGATCGCTCGCGGCCACCGCTGCTGCCGAAGGTAACAGCGCGCTCAATAGGGTCAGCGGCAGGGCGCGGGCGAGCAGGGCCATTTTGTTGGCGACTTCGTAGGCGGTGACGCTCGCAACATTCACAAAACCGGCGATGAGCAACCGGTCCGCCTCCAGATTGACGATGGCGGCGGTGTTGTTGACCTGCATCCAGCCGCCGAAACCCAGGAGCGGTTTGAGCACCGCTTTTTCGAGGCGCAGGGGATTGGTGAAGACAGGACCAAACAGCCGGCGGGTGCTCAGGTACAGACCCACCAGGTACAAAGCCAGGTACATACACAGCCCGAAGGCCATCGCCCAAAGACCAAACCTGGGCAGCAGCAGGGCGGCCGAGGTCGCACCGCCCACCTGGCTTGCCACTTGCAACAGCGCACCGATGCGCATTTTTTCGAGCCCCGCGAGCAAAGCCGCGAGCACGCTCGCCACACTGGCTGCGAAGGCACAGACATACACCAGCACGAACAAACGGCTGCCTTCCATCACCAGTGCCGGGCTCAACTTCAACCAGCCCATCAGCACAGGGGCACAGGCCACCGCCAGAGGCGAGAGCACCAGACCGGCCAGCACAAAAAACAGTACCCCCGCGGTGATCACCTGCCGCACCCGCGCAAGCTCGCCGCGGGCTGTGTAGGTGGCGACCGCCTGGATGCAGGCGGTGCCCAGGCCCAGGTCCAACAGGGCGATATAGGCGACGGCGGAACTGAGCACTGCCCAAAGACCGTAGGCTTCGCTGCCCAAGATGCCAATCGCATAGGGTGCGAGGGCCAGGCCGATGAGCAGGGCTCCCAGCCGGGCTCCCAGCGTGGCGACGGCGTTGAGCAATACCCGGCGGGTGCGATCCATCCTGGCGGCATCTTATCGCAGCAGAGAGACTGTGCTTTCGCGTTATCTTTGTGCCTGTGGAGAAAGATGCGGCGCAGGCGCAAGGTCTCAGTAGGCAGGCGGCCCGCGGTGGGGTGGCGCTGGTGGTTCGCCAGATTGTCACCCAGGCTCTGACGCTGGCAGGTGGTCTGGCGCTGTTGCGCTTTTTGCAGCCGGAGGATCTGGCGCTCTATGCGGTCATCGCGATCCTGCGCGATTGGTACGCGCTGGTGGCGGACTTGGGGCTGGGGGCAACGCTCATTCGCCAGTCCGAGCCGCTCACGCGCGCTCAACAGCGGGGGCTGTGGTCGCTGCAGTGTCTGGTGAGTCTGGCGGTGGCCCTCGCTCTGACGGTGGCCGATCCGTGGGCGGTCACCAGTTTCGGCTGGCCCGCGCCCTACGCAGGGGTGCTCACCCTGGTGGGCTGGGGACTGCTGCTGGTCCCGTTTCGTGCCGTTCCGGCGGTGCTGCTGCTGCAGCGGCTCGCCCTCGACCGCTTTGCCCTCATTGAAGTGAGCGAATCGGCGGCGTTCGTGGCGGTGGCCCTGGGGGGAGCGATCGCCGGGTGGGGCAGTTGGGCCGTCGCCTGGGGTGTGGTGGCCCGCTTCGTAACCGGCGCGCTGGTGGCAAACGCCCTGTGCCGCTGGCCGATCGGCTGGTACTGGCCGTGGCAGGTGCCCTTCAGCTGGCGACTGGGGCTGGGCTACCAGGCGGGCAATCTGCTCACGCTGCTCAAAGAATCGACGCTGCCGCTGCTGTTGGCGCTGGTCTTCGCTCCCCGGACCGTCGGCTATCTCAAATGGGCTCTGACCGTGGCGCTGCTGCCGCTGGTATTGCCCCTCAGCCTGGATCGGTTGTTTTTTCCACTCCTCAGCCGCGTGCGCGACGAGCCTGAGCAGTTGCGCCGCTGGGTGGTGCGCTCGGTGCAGGCCAATTGCCTGGTGGTCGTCTGGCTGTGTGCGCTGCTCGCCGTGCTGGCCGAACCGCTGGTGTGCTCGGTGCTGGGCAGCCAGTGGCTACCGGCCCTGCCTTACTTCTACGGATTGTTGCCCACCCCCCTCGCCTTCGCGCCGGTCTTTGCGCTGATTCAGGCGTATCAGGCCCAGGGCCGCCCCCAGGTCAACTTCGCGCTCAACTGCGGCTGGCTGGGGCTTCTGTGGCTGGGTACCTGGTTTGCCGTACCGGCGATGGGTCCGATGGGCTTCGTGGCGGCAAGCCTCGCCGTGCACATCGCCAGTCTGGCTTTGATGGCGATGGCCGCCCGCGATTTTCGCATCGACTTTGTCAGGGAACTCTGGCCGCTTGTGGTGGCCGGGACGCTGGCCACGCTGACCGGTTTCGGCCTCGCACGGCTGCTGCCGATGCCGGATCTGCCCCGCATCGCCCTGGTCGGGGTGGTGGTAAGCGCTGTCTACGCCGCCGGATTGTGGGCTTTGTGGCGCGATGTATTGGAGCAGGGATTCGAAGCTCTGCGCGCCGGGTTCAGTACCGAAGCGCCTCGGGCCGGCTCATCGGTGGGCTAATTGCAGAACAGCATGTCTTTCTTTTCGCACGTTATTTTTTCCATTGGGTAATGCTGAGTGATTTACTGCCCACTGAACACGTGTGCTGGTTCGACTGGTCTCACAAAGCGCTATGGTGGACTTGTTCAGGCTTTTGCGGCTGCATGGAAAGCGAATACTCCAATCTCATCCAGTGGTACCCGGGCCATATCGCCAAGGCCCGCCGCCAGCTTGCCGAGCAGCTCAAGCAGGTGGACCTGGTGCTGGAGGTGCTCGATGCGCGCATCGCCCATTCCTCGCGCCACGACGAGATCCAGAAACTGGCCGGTGAGCGCCCGCGTCTGGTGGTACTCAACCGCGCCGATATGATCCCGCAGGGGATGCTTCGCAGCTGGCTGAAGTGGTTCGCCGCCCGGGGCGAAGCGGCCTACCCGACCAACGCCCAAAACGGCGACGGGGTGCGCGCCGTGCTCAAAGCCGCCCAGCAGGGGGCCGTGGCCGTCAACCAGCGCCGCGCCGGGCGGGGGATGCGACCCCGGGCGGTGCGCGCGGCGGTGATCGGTTTTCCGAATGTCGGCAAGTCGGCCTTGATCAACCGGCTGGTGGGCAAGCGGGCCGTCGAAAGTGCCGCCAAACCCGGGGTGACCCGCGCCCTGCGCTGGGTACGCATTGCCGATGTCATCGATTTACTGGATAGCCCCGGCATTTTGCCCCCGCGCCTGAACGATCAGCGCGCGGCGGCCAAACTCGCCATCTGCGACGACATCGGCCAGGCGGCCTACACCACTTCTTGGGTGGCGACCCTCGCGGCTGAGTTGCTCACCCCGCTGGTGCCGGGACGGCTTGCCGAGCGCTTCGGGGCCGACCCGCTCGCCGTCACCGCCGAGGAGTGGCTCGAACAGGTGGCCCGGCACAAATATCACGGCAATCTCGACCGTGCCGCCGAGGCGCTCTTGGGCGATTTTCGGCGCGGTCAGTTGGGGGCGATTGCCCTGGAGGCACCGCCGGAGGAGCCGCTGGTGCCGCAGGAAGAGGCCGGGAGCGAGGAGGGATAAGTGCACCAAATCAACAAGGCGGTCGATATCGTCGACTTTTGGTTCTGTGAGCCGGAACACCCCGAGTACGGTCAGTTCCGCTGGATGTGGTTCACCCAGGATGAAAGTTTCGACGAGCAGATGCGTGGGCGCTTTGTGGAGGACTACGAGCAGGCGGCAGGGGGAGCTTACGACGAATGGCGGCAGATGCCCTACAGCGGCCTGGCACTGATTTTGCTGCTCGACCAGTTCCCGCGCAACCTCTTTCGCGGCACTCCAAAAAGCTTCGCCACCGCCCCCAAGGCCCTCGCCGTCGCCGAATCGCTGGTCGAGCGAGAACTGGATCAGGTATTGATCCCGGTGCAGCGGATGTTCGTCTATTTGCCCTTTGAGCACAGCGAAAATCTTGCCCATCAAGAGCGCTGCGTGGAGTTGTTCGAGCGTCTGGCGGCCGAACCCGGCATGGAAATTCCGATCGACTACGCCCGCAGGCACCGGGACGTGATTGTCCGCTTCGGCCGCTTCCCGCACCGCAATGCGATCCTCGGCCGCCCCTCGACGCCGGAGGAGATCGCTTTTCTCCAGCAGCCGGGTTCGTCGTTTTAGATCAGCTGGCAGATGGCCTGCAAATCGACGTTCCCGCCGCTGACGATCACTCCAACCCGCTTGCCCGCCGCCTCCACCCGGCCCTCGAAAAGGGCTGCCGCCCCAAGGGCGCCGGTGGGCTCCACGACAATCTTGAGCCGCTCCCACAAAAACAGCATCGCCCGCCCAATCGCTTCCTCCTCCACGGTCACCATCTGATGAACGCAGTGGCGCACCAGCGGAAAGGTGACTGTTCCCAGCGACGGCGTGCGCGCCCCGTCGGCGATCGTGGCGGGATTGTGGACCGTGTGCAGGGCGCCCGAATAAAACGAGCGCGTCGCATCGTCCGCCTGCTCTGGTTCGACCCCGACCACCCGGCAACCGGGGCTCATGGCTGCCGCCGCGATGGCGCATCCCGAGAGCAAGCCTCCCCCACCACAGCAGACCAGGAGCATATCGAGAGGCCCCACCTGCTCAAACAGTTCTAATCCAGCGGTTCCCTGCCCTGCCACCACCTGGGGGTGATCAAAAGGCGGGATCACCGCCAGTCCCCGTTCGTGCGCCAGTCTGGCAGCGAGTGCCTCGCGGGTGGTCTCGGCCCGCTCGTAAAGGATCACCTCGCCGCCGTAACCTTCGGTGGCGCGCCGCTTGACCGCCGGGGCGTCGCTGGGCATCACGATTGTCGTGGGGATATTCAAAATTCTTCCAGCCAGGGCAATCGCCTGGGCGTGGTTGCCGGAGGAGTAGGCGAGCACCCCGCGCCGCCTTTGCGCTGCGTCCAGTTGCGAGAGGGCATTGTAGGCTCCCCGAAACTTGAACGCCCCCATGCGTTGGAAATTTTCGCACTTAAAGAACACCTCAGCCCCGGTCAGCCCGTTCACCGTGCGCGAAGTCAGAACCGGTGTGCGGTGAGCCACTCCCCTCAGACGGTCGGCAGCCGCCTGGACATCGTCGAAATTGACCGATAAGGCAGGGACGAATGAGGACATCGAAGCACTTTCTGGTAATGGGATCACCTTATTTTGACGGATTTCCCCCGCAGGGCGGAGAGCGATGATGCGAAGTGCATTCTATGATTTTTGTGTTTTTGGCCTTCCGAACGGGGGGTGACGACGGGTCCGGGGGATGTTGGAAGTCCGCCCCGGGCTGACCGGATTCATTGCGCAAGCAATCGGCCGACTTTTCAGGAGACCTCCGGATGACATTGAACGAAATTTTCAATTTTTCAATTTTGGGTCAAACGCTGCTTGCCTGGCTGGTGGCGGTAGCGGTGGCGATTGGTGTCTATGGGCTGCTGCAGGCGGTGCGCTACTTGATCGGACGGCGCGTCGAAGCTTTGCCGGACGGGTGGGGAAAATTGACGGGCCAACTGCTCGAAGTGACCCAGCCGCTGTTTTTGGCCGCGGTGGCGCTGTATTTTGGGGCGCAGGTGCTGGAGTTGCCTGCAGGTCAGGTGCGGGTGCTCGATGGAGCCGTGACGATCGTGGCCCTGCTGCAGGTGGGGTTGTGGGGAAACGCCCTGTTTGGCCACTGGTTTAAAAATTACCGCCAGTCGCGCGGAGTCGGACAAGGTGCCGCCACCCTTGGGATTTTGAGCTTTCTGGCCCGGCTGTTGCTCTGGTCGGTGCTGATGCTGGTGGCTCTGGCCAACCTCGGTTTCGACATCACCGCTTTGGTGGCAAGCCTCGGCATCGGCGGCATCGCCGTCGGCCTTGCGGTCCAAAACATTTTGGGCGACCTGTTTGCTTCACTGTCGATCGTGCTTGACAAGCCCTTTGAAGTGGGTGATTTCATTATCGTGGGCGAGTTGATGGGCACCGTCGAATACATCGGTTTGAAGACCACCCGGGTGCGCAGTATCTCCGGGGAGCAGCTGATCTTTGCCAACGGCGATCTAGTCAAAAACCCGATTCGCAACTTCAAGACCCTCAGCGAAAGGCGGGTCGCCTTCGAGATCGGTGTGACCTACCAGACCCCCGCCGCCAAGCTCGAACAGGTGCCGACCATCGTGCGCGAAATCATCGAAAGCCAGCCGGAGGTGCGCTTCGATCGCGTCCACTTCAAGGCGCTGGCCGATTCAGCACTCACTTTTGAGATTGTCTACTTTGTGCTGAGCGCCAATTACACGCTGTTTATGGACATCCAGCAAGCCATCAACCTGGCCATCTTCAAACGCTTCGAGCGGGAAGCCATTGCTTTTGCCTATCCCACCCGGACTTTGTTCATCGACCAGGCCGCCGCTAATGTAGCGGTGCGGATGCTGAACGCCAATGGCGTCCAGTCGGAGCGATCCCGTCAGCCTACTGCAGATGGCGGCTAAAAAAGCGGGCGGTGCGCTCCTCCAGACGCACGCGCACGACCGGATCGGGCACCATGTGGGTCAAGCCGCTTAAGGGCAGTACCTCGTGTTCACGTCCGGCGCGAAAGAGGGCGTCGGAAAGTTTGAGCGTGTGCAGGAAAAAAACGTTGTCGTCGCTGGTGCCGTGCACCAGCAGCAGCGGTCGCTCCAGGTCGGCGGCGTGGGTGAGCAGTGAACTTGTGCGGTACCCCTCGGGGTTCTTTTGGGGCAGTCCCAGATAGCGTTCGGTGTAGTGGGTGTCGTAATCAAGCCAATCGACCACCGGGGCTCCCGCCACGGCCGCTTTAAAAACGTCCGGCCGCCGCAGCACCGCAAGAGCGGCCATGTAGCCGCCGAAGGACCAGCCGGTGATGCCGACGCGCTTGACGTCCAGTTCGCTGTAGTGCTCACCCAGCAAGGTGAGGGCGTTCACCTGATCCTCCAGGGGAATGGTGGCGAAGCTGCCGTAGATGGCCCGCTCCCAGGCGCGGCCCCGGCGGGGAGTGCCGCGGCCGTCGATGGAGACGACCACAAAGCCCTGGTCGGCGAGCCACTGGGGGCGCAGGTAGCCCCCCATGGCGATGCTGACTTTCTGAGTGCCGGGTCCGCCGTAGACATCGACAATGACCGGGTAGCGCTTCGCAGGATCAAAATTCCGGGGACGCACCAGGCTGCAGTAATATCCGGGGGTTTGTGGCCCCGTCCCGACTTTGACAAATTCGACTTTCGGAACAAACGGCGGCTCCAATGCAACCGAAGGTAGCGTTCCAAGACGTCGGCCCTCGCGGTCGACCACCTCCCAGGCGGGCATCGCCCGGGGATCTGTGAAACTGCGCGCAGCGAGCGAAAAATTGCGGGCGTAGACAGCTAGGTGCTGGCCTGGCCGATCGGTGAGGGCCGCCGGCTCACCCCCATCGAGCGAAACGCGCCACAGCCCTACCGCCGTGGGTGTTGCTCCCGCCTGAAAATAAACCTCGCGGCGGGTTTCATCGACGGCCAGGTCGCTTTTTTCAGGCACATAGCCGATGGTCGGCGGAATCAGCAGGCGCACGAACTGGCCCTGCCGGTCGCGCAACTCCAGTTGGGGTGCGCCCTGCCGCTCGCTTGTCCATAAAAAGCCCAACCCGTCCCCCAGCCAGCGGGGGGTCTGCTGATCGAGGTTCAGCCAGGCGGGATCGCTCTCGGTGAGCAATACCGCCGTTCTGCCGCTATCGGTGTCGGCGGCGAGCACTGCCTCCTGCTGCTGCAGACGGTCCTGCACCACCAGCGTCAGCGGTCCGCCCTTATCCCATTTGACAGTGGCCAGATACGGATAGCGCTTCCGGTCCCACCCCACCCAGGTGGTCTGGCCGCCATTGGCCCCGACGACGCCGAGGCGCACTTCGACATTCGGCTTGCCTGGCCGGGGGTAGTGCTGGGCGTGAGGAGATACCTCCGGCTTGGCCGGATCCGCAGGCCGCCAGATCTCGACGGGGCGCGCATCGGCCTGTTCGTAAGCGATCCAGCGGCTGTCGGGAGACCACCAGTACCCCGAAAAGCGTCCCATCTCCTCCTGGGCGACAAATTCGGCGAGGCCGTTACTGACCTGCCCATTGCCCCCGCTGGTGATCTGCCGCTCCTTACCCGAGGCCAGGTCGATCGCGTAGATGTCAGCGTTCAACACATAAGAAACCTGGGTGCCGTCGGGGGAAAATTTCGGGTCCAGCAAAGTGCCGGGGCTGGTGGGCAACTCTTGCACGCGGCCGTCGAGTCGCGAATAGACGAACAACCGCCCGGACAGGCTCACCAGCACCCGCTTGCCATCCGACGCAAGCTCGAAGCTGGTGATGCCGGTGGCGCTCACGCGCTGGCGCTCGCGGCGGGCTTTTTCCTGCGCGCTCAATTGCTCCTGCCCGCCTCCCAGCAACTGGGTGGGGGTAAGCAGTTCGCGGGTCTTGCCGCTGGTGGTGTCCCATTCGTACAGTTTCAGTTGCGCCGAGCGGGCCTCCGAGCGCAAAAAAAGCACCGCATCGCCGCCGGGGGTCGGGCGCGGGCGAACCGGTCGTCCCAGGCTGAAGCCGCGGGTGACGGCATAATCGCTTAAAAACACGTTGTCCACTTTCGAGGGAAGACTAGAGACGACTTTTGAGGCGGTGGGTTGGGGCAGACCGGGGGTCGCTGCGCCCAATTGCAGGCCTATACAGGCCAGCACAACGGACAGGGTTGTACGCATGAAGTGAAGTGTAACCCGCCTGTGAAAGTAAAAAGAGAGCCGGATGAACGGACGTTCAAGGCGATTTTTTCCGCTCGAACACGTAAAATTCTTCGCCGCTCTCGTCGGTGGCGAAGCGCGCGTCGAGGACAAGAGCCTTTTCATCGAGGTAGCGCTTCGCCTCCGCCTCGGCGATCCCGGCTGCCTGGGCCAGGCGGCCGGCTGAAATTCGCCATTGGTTCTGCTTGAGCGTTGTGGCAAAGGCGATGTCGAGGTCGCTGTAGCGTCCTTGCGGCGCTTGCTGCGTGCGGCTGCTTCTAAGCAGATAAAAGCCGCCCACCGCGGCCGGAAAAGCAATGACCCAGGCGGTGAAAGCCGTCTGAAAATCGTTGTAGACGACCGCATAGACGACAAAAGGCAGCAGCAACACCCCCAGCAACAACAGTGCCGCTCCTGCGATTCGTTTGGTGCCCATTTAGAAGCCGGGTAGTGTTCTTGGTCCGTTGTAACGTACTTCTTGCGCGCGAACGGATTCACCTGCTTTTGCGCAGGATCAATGAAAGGTTGTTGGCGGGCATGGGGAGCGCCTGTTCGAGGACCAGTCCCTGTGCCCCCGCCGCCCGCTCTACCGCTTCGAGATCGCGCACACCCCAGGCCGGATCCTGGGCGCGCAGCGACTGGTCGAACGCTTCGTTGCTGGGGGAGGTGTGGCGGCCCGCTTGCTTGAAGGGTCCGTAGAGGACCAGGGGAGCACCCTCGGGCAACAGCCTTCCCGTCCCGGCCATCAACCCGAGACAGGCCCGCCAGGGAGCAATATGGATCAGGTTGATGCAGATGACCGCATCGGCCTGGGAAATCTGCCACTGTTCGGCTGCAGCGTCGAGGGCAATTGACGCGAGGACGTTGGCGACACCGGCCTCTGAGCACCAGGCCGCGATGCTCTCCAGATGCAACGGCTCGGGATCGCTGGGCTGCCAGACCAGCCTGGGGAAGTGGGCGGCAAAAAAGGCGACATGTTGACCGGTGCCGCTCGCCACCTCAAGCACCGTCCCCCGCTCCGGCAGGACCGCTTGCAGAACCGTGAGTATGGGTGCGCGGTTGCGCTCGGTGGCAGGGGCATACAAACGGTCTTGTGGGTTCGGCATGGTGCAACCTGTCGTCAACGCTGGGAAACGGCGACTCTCGATCGATCAATGTACGCGGATTTGTCGGCACTGTCAGCGGGCCTGACGACTTGCAATGATGTACACTCAGAGTGTATATCAATACATAGGTAAACGATGTCCGACTCTGGTGTTGCCAAAATTTTCTGGCATGGGCGCAGCCAGGCTGTGCGTCTGCCCATGGCTTTTCGCCTGCCTGGAGACCGGGTGCGGGTGCGTAGAGTCGGAGATGGCATCTTGCTGGAGCCTATCGTTACCGACATCGATGCGTGGTTTGGTGAAATGGATCGTTTTGCCGATGTCCCTTTTATGGAAGAGGGTCGTCAGCAGCCGCCTATGCCCGAGGCAAAGACTTTATTCGAGTGAACTACCTTCTCGATACCAACGCTGTGATCGCAGTGATCAAAAATGCCCCGCCCGGCGTCCGAACTCGACTACGAGAAGTTCTTGCGGCGGAAGCTTCGGTGGCAATTTCCACGATTGCCTTGTTCGAGCTTTGGTATGGCGTAGCCAAGAGTGCGCGGCGCAAAGAAAATACCGAACGCCTGCGCGCCTCTCTATCCGGCAGTGTGGAAGTGTTCGCCTTTGAGGAGGAGGATGCTGTCCGTGCGGGCGAATTGCGCGCTGTATTGCACGCGGCCGGCACCCCTATCGGTCCTTATGACCTGCTGATGGCTGCCCAGGCACAGCGGCACGGCGCAACACTTGTAACCGCCAACGTTGCGGAGTTTGCCCGCGTACCCGGTCTAATCTGGGAGGATTGGACCGGCACCTGATCGATCTCAGCGCTTCGCCTGACTGGCCCAATCCTGGGGCACCAAGAATACTTCGTACAGTTCGGCCTCCGCTGTACCGGGATCGGGGCGATAATTGTACTCCCAGCGCACCAGCGGTGGCATCGACATTAAGATCGATTCGATCCGGCCGTTGGTCTGCAGACCGAAGATGGTGCCGCGGTCCCAGACGAGGTTGAATTCGACATAACGTCCGCGGCGGTAGAGCTGAAAATTTCGCTCGCGCTCTGCGTAGGGCAGGTTGTGGCGCCGCTCGACAATCGGCAGGTAGGCGGGCAAAAAGGCGTTGCCGCAGGACTGAGCAAAGGCAAAGATTTTCTCCCAATCGCCCTGCACGTAATCGAAAAAGATCCCCCCCACCCCGCGCGGCTCCTGGCGGTGCTTGAGATAAAAGTACTCGTCGCACCACTTTTTGAAGCGCGGATAGTACTCGGGGTCGTGGGCGTCGCAGGCGGCCTTGAGGGTGGCGTGAAAGTAGGCCGCATCCTCAGCGAAGCCGTAGTAGGGCGTCAGATCCGCACCGCCCCCGAACCACCAGACCGGTCCCGCCTCGAAGTAGCGGTAGTTGAGATGCACCGTCGGGACGTAGGGATTGCGCGGGTGAAGCACCATCGAGGTACCGGTCACATAAAAAGGGTGCCCTTCGGCCTCCGGGCGCTGTTGGAGGATCGAGGGGGGCAGGTGGGAGCCGTGCACTTCCGAAAAACCGATCCCAGCGCGCTCGAAGACGCGGCCCTCGGTGAGTATCCGCGAGCGGCCCCCGCCCCCTTCCTCGCGCTCCCAGAGATCTTCAACAAAGCGCCCCTCGCCGTCGACCGCTTCAAGGCGGCTGGTGATGCTGTCCTGGAGCGACTGCATGAAGGCGCGCACGCGGGCGCGGCGATCGGTCACAACGGCGGTCATCGGGCGCTCACCGGGGCGAGGGATTTGACGGTCTCGAAGAAAAATCGGGCGTTCTCTTCGGGTGTCGAAGGCAGAATGCCGTGGCCCAGGTTCATGATGTGACCGGTGGGACCGGCTTTCTGGGTGATATCGAGAATGCGGGAGCGAATCTGGGCTTGATCTCCCAACAGCACGCACGGGTCGAGGTTGCCCTGAACCGCCATATCCGGTCCCAGGATCGCCCGGGCCTCGGCCATGTCCACCGTCCAGTCCAGGCTCATCACATCGACACTGCTCTCGCCGACGTGCCGCAGCAGCCCGGCGGAGTGGTTGATGTACAGAATCAACGGTGTCTCGGGGTGCACCTGGCGCACCTGCTCGACGATGCGCCGCTCGTAAGGCAGCGCAAACGCCCGATAATCGGCGGGGTTAAGTTGCCCCGCCCAGGTGTCGAACAGCTGCACCGCCTGTGCTCCCGAGTCGATCTGAAAGATCACATAGCGGGCGATCGCATCGGCGAACTTGGCCAGCAGCGCGTGCAGCAAGTCCGGCTCGCTGAAGGCCATCTGCTTGATGAGGGCATAATCTTTGGAGCTTTTGCCTTCCACCGCATAGGCAGCCAGCGTCCAGGGCGCCCCCACAAACCCGAGCACCGTCGCCGCCTCCCCCACCTCGCGGCGCAGCGTCTGCAAGATCGTGCGCACAAAAGCCAGCGACGCCTCCGGATCGAGGGGCCGCACCGCCTCGACCTGCTCGCGGGTGCGAATCGGCGGATCGATCACCGGGCCACGGCTTTCCACCAGCTCGAAAGGAATGCCCATGCCATCGAAGGGCGTGAGGATATCGGAGAACATGATCACCCCATCGGGCCTGAAGGCCCGAAAAGGTTGCAGCGAAATCTCCACAGCCAGTTCCGGATTTTCGCAGCGCTCTTTAAAGCCGTATTTGTCGCGCAGGGCGCGGTATTCGGCCATATAGCGGCCCGCCTGGCGCATCATCCAGACCGGAGGCCGGGCTACGGGTTTACCGCGGGCGGCGTCGAGCAACAGCGATTGGGTCACAGCCGGTTCATCCTCTCATCGATTCGCGCCACCGATTATAGCCCCCACCCTGATCCCACCCACAGCATCAAGCGGGAGGGCGAGGCAACGAGCCCTCCCGCAAACTGCCCAACCACCCCCCCTTTCCAAGGGGGCAGAGGGGATCAAACCCCCACCAATGCCGGCAGCCGATAGATCATCTCGGCATACTGCGAGACCATGCGGTGGGTGTTGAAGAAGGCGGCGGTGGCGACGGCGGCCTTCATGCGGACGGTCCAGTCGGCGGGGCGGTTGTAGAACTCATCGAGAATCTGCTCGGAGAGCAACTGGGCGATGCTCGCCGCATCGAATTCATCCTCGTCCTCGATGCCGTCGACGTAGTCTTCGCCCACGGCCCAGCCGTTCTTGCCGTTGTAGCCTTCCACCCACCAGCCATCCAGCACCGAGAGGTTGGGGATGCCGTTGAGGCTCGCCTTCATGCCACTGGTGCCGCTTGCCTCCAGGGGACGGCGGGGGGTATTCATCCAGATGTCGACGCCTGCGACTAGCTTGCGCGCCACCGACATGTCGTAGTTCTCGACGAACACCAGCCGGATGCGCCGCTCCTCCATCAAGTCGTGGATCTTCTGGATGTACTCTTTGCCGCCGTTGTCGCGGGGGTGGGATTTGCCCGCGAAGACCAGCTGGATGCGGTCGCCCACCTCCGGCGGCAGCTTGTCGATGGCGCGCACAATCAAATCGCCGCGCTTGTAGGTGGCAAAGCGGCGGGCAAAGCCGATGGTGAGCAGACCCTCTTCAAAGTCGACGCCGTGGGCGCGCTCGTTGATGAACTGGACCAACCGGGCTTTCGCCTGGGCGTGGGCAGCGCGCAGCGCTTCGCCGTCGAGGTTGTCCGCCTCGGAGAGTAGAGTCGGGTCTTCGCGCCAGCCGGGGATTGCAGCGTCGAGTAGACGGGTCACTTCGGGGCTGGCCCAGGTGAGGTGGTGGATGCCGTTGGTAACGTGGGTGATCTGGCGGTACGGAAACATCCGCTGGGAGACTTCCTGGTGCCTGAGGGCGACGGCGTTGGCGGTGCCGCTCAAGTTCAGGGCCAGTTCGGTCATCGAGAAGCGGCCCCGGCCTCCCAATACCAGCAAGTCGAACTGCGAAATGCCCAGTTCGTCGTGGCGATAGGGTTCGAGCACCTTCAGTAACAGTTCGTGCGAAAAAGCGTCGTGGCCCGCCGGCACCGGCGTGTGGGTGGTGAACACGCAGGCGTGGGCGATCTCGGCGCGGGCCAGCACGTAGTTGGACCCGGCCTGCATGCGCTGACGAATCAGTTCGAGGGTCAAAAAGGCCGCGTGCCCCTCGTTCATGTGGAAAATGTCGATGTCGAGCCCCAGGGCGTCCAGCAAGCGTACCCCGCCGATGCCCAGCAGCACTTCCTGTTTGATGCGGGTGTCCTGGTCGCCACCGTAGAGGTGACCGGTGATCCAGCGGTCAATCTCGCCGTTTTGCTCGACGTTGGTGTCGAGCAGATAAAGCGGCGTGCGGCCCACCTGGGCGAGCCAGGCGCGGGCATAGACCTGCCGGTCTTCGATCGGGATGGTGACCTGCAGTGGGTTGCCGTCGCCGTCGCACACCAGGCTCATGCAGGTCAGATCCATGATCTGATCGACGTAGCGCTCGATTTGCCAACCTTCGGGGCTCAGTTGCTGGTTGAAATAACCCTGCCGGTACATCAGGCCCACGGCCACCAGGGGCAAGTTGAGGTCGCTTGCCGATTTGACGTGGTCGCCTGCCAGCACGCCAAGACCGCCGGAATAGATAGGCAGCGTTTCGTGGACGCCAAACTCGGCGCTGAAGTAGGCGATGCGCCGCTCACCGGCGGCAGCGAGGTACTCGCGCTGGAAGTCGACCGCCTGTTTGAGGCGGGCCATAAACAGCGGATCGTCGCCCAAAGCTTCACTCTGGGCCGGACTTAACTCGGCAACCGCGACGTTCGGATGACCTTTGTAGGTGGGCAACGCCTCGAAAACCTGCTGGAGCCGGTCCTGCCAGACCCAGAGGTAGTTGGTGATCAATTCGCGCAGAAGCGTACGCACCTGCAATACTTTACTACTTACTTCCGTGTTCATAGTCCCGTGCCTTTCCCGCCATTGGCATTGCTGCAGCAAGACGCTCTGATCGGCTGCAATTGTTCTATCGAATGCTGTCGTCTCCAAAAAGCGTCCAACGTGTCAAACGCATAGAGCGCATACGTCTGATACCTCCGGCTGCGGAGATTATATTCCTTAATTGGCGCGATTGGCCAACGAATATGCAAAGGCTAGGCGACCCCGCAGCAAAGCGCTTCGCAGGGGCCTAAGGACGCATCTGGCCCATAGCGGGCGATCCCGCAATTTTGCCCGGCCATATTGCCTGTGCACTCCCAACAAAGATTGAAGGTGCAATAGCAGTTTTTAATCGATCAGGAGATGGTGTCGGCCGGGTTTGTCATTTAGTTTGAACTAATAATTGCAGCTATAAATTTAGGCTACTGAGGGATCCGCATCTCGGGGAAGTCTCTAACGAACACACCCATATCGCTGCCGAGCGGGTAGCTCCAACCCGGTTCGCAGCGGCCGACCACCATCGAGACGCGCCGGAAATGATCCGGGTAGCGGCCAGGATCGCACACGTATACCCAGGGTGCTTTGATCACCGGCCAGAACATCGCTTTGCCTTCGTTGAGCACCCCGGGCACTGGTACCGTCTCCGGCGTGCCGTCTCCAGTGCAATCGACGGCAAGGTTGGCTTGATTCCAGCAGGTGGTGGTGCCCGAGCGGTTGAACGTCGCCACCTGGGATCGCCAGTGGGCCAATAGTTCGACCCCCTGGGCGGTCGCTTCGACGTTGGCATCGCGAATGACGCCTACGGTGGTGGTTGCGGCCACCGCCCCTAAGATCGACAGCGCCGCGAGGGCAATCACCATCTCGAAGAGCGTAAAGCCGTGGGAACTTCTCAAGGTGAGCCTCCTTGGGGAGTGCGGGTCAAAAAGAGGATAGCCACCCGCAACTGCACCTTGCCCGCCTCGGTGGAGTCGAACTCGTAGGAACGCAAGGAGACACTGCCGCGGCTGCGGGTGTGCAGCCCGTCCAGATCGGCCAGAAAATTCCAGATACTGCTCTCGCTACCGACGGTACTTGCGGTGCAAAGCAGCTCGCCCGCCTTAGGTTGACGGTGAAACTGCACCGCGAGCACCAGCGATTCACGCGCGGCAAGGCGGGTGAGCAGCTGCAGCGCCTGGACTTGGCTGTTGAGCTTGAGCGCCTCCAACTGGCTTGTCTGGCGGCGCAACCGGCTAAGGCGCTGTTGCAGCCCGACGGCACTGAGGCCCGCATCTTGGGCAAGGGTCTGCTCTTCGCGGACGGCATGGTCGATCTGTACGTAGAAGTAGCTGCTGAGCAGCAGGGCGAACGCACCGCTTGCCAGCGACAGCCAGCCGACCCAGCGGTAGAGTTCAGGAATCCTTAGGCCGCTGCTGGGTCTGGAGGCGGTTGGCGAGGTCGATTTCGATGGGGATAGAAACCTGGTCACGGGTGCGGACCCCAAAATGAAGGTCGCCAAGCTTGCCGAGGTGCTCGAATTTGCCCAGCGACTGCAGCACAGCGATTGGGCTGCCGACGACGGTGAGTTGGAGTTTGCGCCGCTCGGTGAGGATAACCTTTTGGAGGTAGGCACCTTCACCGACATGACGTCTTAGCAAACCGGCCAGCCGGGTGCTAGGAATGTGCCCGGAGCGAGCACGGCTAAATTCGCTCTCCAGGCCGGAGTGGCGGGTTTTGCTCGCTTTTAGCTGCGCCTTAAGCGGGGTCAGCTCCGGCTGCAACAGGCCCGGCCCATAGGTGGCCAGGGCTTGCCGGATCTGCCACCATTGCCCGGCACTCCAGCCCCACAGGCCGATTCCCGCGAGGGCAAGCGCCAGGGTCTGCTGGCGGGCGCTCAGCAGCACCAGCGGCAGCGCCCGCTTGCGACTGGTGCCCGCCTCCAACAGGGCCGCGAGCGTGACCGGATGGCCGGCGAGCGGAATGACCAAGGCTCCTAGTTTGGAGTCTTCCCCTTCCGGAAAGCGGCGAATGCCCAGGTAATACACCGGCTCGCCGTCGTCGGTGCTCAGTAACTCCACGGCCCGTGCCAGGCTGCCGGCGCTGCGCGAGCGCAGGGCGGCCAGTCGTTCGATACCGCCGTCGCCGATGCGGGCTACCTCGACGTAGGCCTCCTGGGCTGTGGACAGATCGACAATCGCCACGAAGGGCGGCAGCCGCCGCACCTTACGGACCACCGCCCGCAGCGCGGCAAGCATCAGCGGGTAGGCAAATTCCGGACCTTTAACCGGCGGGCGGGCCGCCTGCCAACGGATGTCGACCGGCCCCACCGCGTCGGGGCGCCAGGAGCCCGGCGGCTCCGGCGCCTCCGCCGGGGGTGTCTCCCACTGGGAGGTCGCCAGGTAACAGGCGGCTCCGAACCGACAGCCGACGACGTCTTCCTCGGTGCGCAGCAGTTGCATGGCACTTAGAGCGCCGCTGTAAAGGGCGAGGTGCCGACGCCGCCGGTCTGGCTGACCACCGGGTAGGCTCCCTCCCCGAAACCGGTGCCGCTCACCGAAGAGGCGGAGCAGGTGTTGGTGGCGCTCGCCTGCCCGAGGGCCGCCGCCGCCCGGTTTTTGATGTTGCCGGGGACTTTGTTGTCGGGGTTGCACAGGTCGGTGAGCGAAATTTGCATCGGCAAGGGCCGGAAGTTGGTGCCCAGAACCGGTTTGAGAATTTCGATATTTGCTGCGTCCTCCGGACCGCTCAGGGCATTGAAAGCACCGATGGAGGTGGTGTCGCCGCGGGCGACCACCGAGTCTCGCCATTGCATCATCTTTTCGAGGGCGGCGACGGTCGCTTCTGCCTTCGAATCGCTGCTCAGGCTGCTCAAGGTAAAAAATGAGGCCAGGGCCAGGAAAATCAGCACGATCATCGCGATGGTCAGTTCGATGACCGTGACACCGCGGCGGTTGCGCTTGCGGACGTTCAGCTGAGACATGGTGGAATCCTCCCTTGTTGGGTAACGTCACTGGAGTTTGGGCAGCACAACCGAGAACTGGATAATAAAAGCTTCCAGAAATACGACTGTCGCTGCGATGGGCAGATAACCCAGGCCCTCAAAGATCAAAGCGGTGGTGCCGGCCCCCCGCAAAGTCTGGTCGACCAGGGCTTCGCGCCGCGCCTCGATAGCCCCGATGCGGGTCTGGGGTTCCATCGATTCGAGGGTGGCAAGAAAGGCGCGCATCTCCGGGCGGATGCGCTCCAGGCACAGGCCGCGCCGCAAAAAAGAGCGCACGGTGTTGCCTTCGATCTGCATGTGGCGGCCGATCCCGGCCAGCGAAGCGCTCAGATAGAAGCCGGCCACCCCCGCCGCCCGCTCGAGGCTGTCGCCGAAGAGCACCCCGGATTTCAACAGCACCTGCAAAGCCCCCAAAAAGCTCAGCCAGCGCAGGTCGAGGAGCACCTGCAAACTCGAAAGGCGGGCGGAGAGCGCTTCGAGTTGGTGCAGTACGCGCGGCTGTTTGAGCCCCCACACTCCGCCGACGAGCAATCCCGCCTGCAGGAGCACCCACAGCCAGGGCCAGTCGTGGATGAAGCGGACGATGTCCGCCTGCAGGGCAAAGATGGCGTACTGAGAAAGATCCCGCCCTTCGATTTCCTTGAGGATGGTGCCCAGTTGGGTGGCGCTCACCCCCACCAGGACCGCCTGCGAGAGCAGAAAAATAAATAGGATGCGCCGGAGTGGGCCGAAGACTTTGCCGCTCAATTCGACCTCGACGCGCAGCGAGCGCTCGAGTACCGGTACGATGCCGTCGAGTTGACCGCGCAACTCCGCCTCGCGCACGCAGCCGGTGAGCATCGCCGGAAAACGCTTCGGAAAGCTCTGCATCGCCCGGGAGACAAACACTTCCGAGCCCTCGCGGGCGTAGCGGAACATCAACTGGGCGACCTCCAGCCAGGCGGGATCGTTTTTGGCCTGGCCGATCTCCACCAGTACCCGGCAGCGGTCAATGGGCTTGCCCAGGGCCGCGTTCCAGAGGTATTGCTGCAATAAGTCCAGCGTTTTTTGCCGATTCCAGGTTTTGATTTCGAAGCGGCGCCAGGAGGATGCAGCAGTCATAGTGTCACCTCCGCCTCGCGACGCGACAACAGCCGCATCGCCTGCCGGTCCTCCTGCAGATGGGGTGCGACTTTTTCCCAACTCACCAGCCCACCGTGGCGGCGCTCGGCGTCGAGCATCCAGGCGGCGGTGCGCCGGTAGGTCTGCTGGTGCTGAACCTCGGCGGCTGCCAACAACTCAAAGACGGTGATCTCGGGGCGCAAAAAGTGCTCAGCCAGGGCCGGTACATAGATAGCCTCGGTGAGAGGAACGCGGTCGGCCAGATAGCCCAACAGCGGTCCTTCGCTGCGGCAGGTGCCCCGGCCGCAGCCGGGACCGGGCCGCCGCCATAGTCGGATTTGCCATTGCAATGCCTCGCGCAGAGGCTCCGGTACCGCTTCGACGATTGAACAGTGGGGGCAAACCCGCGGCAGGAGTCTCTGGCAGTACACATAGCCGGTGGTCGAGACGAAGGCGGCGATCTGGGCGTGGCCGTCGCGCTCCGATTCGCCGCGCAGCAAGTTGCGCAGCCGCTCGGTAAAGCGCACTGCCCGGTTGGTGTGCAGTGTGGTGAGCACCAGTTTGCCGTTGGCGAATCCGAGAATGCGTTGGGCGGTGTCGCGGTCGTTGATTTCTCCGAAGATGATGTCGCCCGGGTCGTTGCGCGTGGCAAAACGCGACCAGCCCAACCAGTCGTTCTGCTCGGTGACTTCGTATTGGAAAATGCCCTCGATCAGCCGTTCGATGGGGCTTTCGAAGCTGTGCACATGGTGGCCGCGGCGGGCGCGCAGCAATCCGACATTCTGCAGCAGCATCGACTTGCCGGAGTTCATCGAACCTGCCACCAGGCTGATGGCCGTCTCCAGATCCAACAGACACAGCATCTCGGTGTCGGCGATGCGCTCCATCTCGCTTAAGACCTGTTCGGGCGGCTCCTCCTGGGTAGGCCACAAGCCGGTGATGCTGCGGTAGATGCGCGGGTGCAAGTTCATGCGCTCCAGGGGAATAAACCCCGCCTGGCTGATCACCCGCAAGCCGATTTCCCAGTCGCCGCCGTCGCCGGGACCGAGGGGCGCCATCACGAGGCGCATCGTCTGCAACTGGCCGCTGCGATCGGCCAGGGTGACGTTGCCGTACTGGATGCGCCGCTGGGAAATTTCGCAGTCGGCCGCCGAGGCGAGGCGGGCGAACATCTGACGGCCGCGGCCTTCGAGATCGACGCTTCCCCAATCGAGTTCGCCGATTTCTTCGCTGATAAGCACGCGCTCCTCGCCGATATGGGCAGCGACGTGGGCGCACCGGCCGCCGCGGGTAAAAAGCCGTACATCGGACGCTTCGTAGGCCAGCAGCACTTCGTAAAGCTGAATAATCAGGCTGTCGGCGGGCGACTCGCCCCAGCGGAGAATCTTGTCCGCCGATTTGGCGGAGGTGGCCTGCAGCGTGGCCTGGCTGCCGCTTGCAATCTGGCGGCGCAACAGGTTGAACAACTCGATTTTCTCTGGGACATAGACCGGTAGCGCCTGCAGTTCGGCCTGCTCAGCGACCGTGAGGGGGCTTACGGTGAGCACCGAGCGGCGGCCTCCGTGGGGGATGACCAGATGCCCGAGGCTCGCCCAGTTCTTCTCGATTTGCTGCATTTCGATTTGATCGATCTGCTCTGCACGCACGATCCCATCCACCGAAAAGAAGACGGCGGCGCACTGATCCCAGAAGCGCTTTTCATCGGCTACCTGCTGACAGGCAACCTGAAAAAAGCGCGTACCACTGGTGCGGTAGAGTTCTTCAAGAACCTGGCGTTCGGTCTCGCCGGTACTCACCGCGCCAATGAAGCGTTCGATACGATTGTGAGTTCGGGCAGGTGGGGAACTTTTCACGGCTGTCACTTGAGCGGCGTGATCCCGGAGGTGGGTTTGTGGCTGGCAAATTCGGGGGGCAGGTTGCGGGGACTGTCGGCGGCGGGAGCTTGCGCTTCGAGCAATTCCGCCCCAGCGAGGGGCTGTTCCTGGATGACCGGCTCGATCATCACCAGCAGCCGCTGGTCCTTGACCACCCGGTTGGAGGACTTGAACAGATCTCCCAAAATTGGAATGGCGCTCAGCACCGGCACCCGGTACTCGATATTCGCTTCGTCGTGGCGGGTGATCCCACCCAGCAGGGCGACGCCGCCGCTGTCGAGGCGCAAATTTGGGATATCGATGGAGTTGGTATTGATTACCAGACCCTCCCCGGATCCCTGGGGATCGGAAAAATCGCCGCGCACCGAGATGGCGACCTGCTTTTTGGAGGGCAGGACCATCGGGGTGAGGTTGAGGGTGGTGCGGGCGTTGATCGCCTGGGTAGAACTGAGGGCAGTGCCGTTGGAGACGATGGTCTGGGGAATGCGAAACTGAACATTCTGGCTGATGGTCGCCGTCTCGCCGTCGCTGACCACCAGTTGTTGATCGATAAGCGTCTGCAGGGCGTTGACCTGCTGAAGCAGCTGCAACTGTAGAACAATGTTTGCAAATGTCAGAGTGAGGGCAGAGCGGTTGGGCAGTACGCCGTTGTTGCCCAGAGGGGCGGTGCTCAAAGCTCCGGCCCCGGCCGCAAGCCCCGAGTACTGTGGAAACGCGCTGCCTCCCAACGCCCCGCCGCTGCCGAGATCCAGGCCGAAGCGGCCCATCGCCACCGGACGGCCGAAGGCGTCGTACGAACCGGAGGTGATCCCGGTGCCCAGGCTGAGGCCGCGTTCATTGGCGACGCTGTCGTTGACCAACAGCACCCGCAGCCGGATGACCACCTGGGCGGGAGCACTCAGCTTGTCGGAGACATAAATAATGTTGCGGCTAGCCCGAGAGCGAAAGGCCCGAAAGCCGATGATTTCAAGGATTTCCTTGAGTTGGGCGTAAGCGTCGAGGCCCTGAAGGTTGCTGAAGCTGAGATTAAACTGCGATGGCAGCGGGATGTCGATGCGTTTGCCGCGGGGATTGGGGTTGGCAAGGCCGGGGGTATTGGAGGTGGTGTTGACGACATTATTGCCGGAGTAAACGTCCCCTTCGGGCCGGGACTGTTCATTGGGCGCCTCCGTTCCCGTGGCGGCTCGCCCCTGGCCCCGTTCGATGAACACCACCGTCAGGCCCGCCTGGGAGGCCAGATCCTGGATGAAGTCCCGGGCGGAGACATTGCTTTGGGCTGAGAGGTTGAAGGTGCTGCTCTGGGCGCAGGCCGGAGCGCCCGCGAGCAAAACCACCAGTGCCCCGGTTACCAGAGGTAAGGTGCGAATGTGCATGGGGTTGGGGTCAATAAAGGGGTGTGATTTGCTCTGGGCTGGGGACGGGCGGTGGCACAGACGATTCGAGCCGGGCGAATGCTTCCGGGGGGCTGCCGGTGGTTGCCACGCTGCTCACCAGACTGAGTTCCACCGCCCGGCCGTCCGCCTGGCGCACTCGCACGCTATAGCGGCCCAGGCTGGTATGCGCCGAGACCACGGTGACGGAGCGTGGGCCGCTCTGGCCGGGAGCGAGTTGCACCCGTTCGCCTTCGACCTCAAGCAGTACCACCCGCTCGTTGCCGCCAATCAGGGCCATTTTTGTCTGGCCGGCCTCCTGGGAGGGGCGCACCGGCGGCGGCAAGGGCGTAACACGATTCAGGGAGGGAGGGGCGGCAAGGGGCGGCAAAGGGGGCAGTTGGCGCACCGGCGGCGGCAGCATCTGGGCAAAGCGCGGGGGCGGCGGCGGGGGCGGCAGGGTCAGGACCGGCCGGGGAGGACCCTCCTGTTCTTCAAGTAGTTGTTCGATACTGGTCTGCACCTCAGCACCTTTGCGGGCGGCTTCGCTTTGCACGGAGTTTGCGGTGCGCTCGATTTGTCGGTCGAGGGTGTGCCGTTGGCGGACCAGCCACCAGTCTTGGGCAAGGGCGTACCCCCCGCCCGCCAGGAGCAGCATACCCGCGAGCACGAACAGCACCGGTCTTTGCCACTGCCGGGGGCGCACCGGCTCGATGCCGTCCCACTCCGGGTCCGGTACGAGCGGTTCGCTCGCCGCAGCGTCGCGCCCACTCAGCAAGGGGGCAATACTCGGCTCCGATGACTCTGGGATAAAACCCGCCTGTGAAGGCGAATCGAACCGTTTTTTCCACTGTTCGCGCAAAAATGTCATGGTGATTCACCTGTCATCTGGTGAGCATCGGGACGGCGGCTACCGGGGCAGACCCGTCCCTGGGAGCATTGGCGCCCCTGCGGCTCGCAGCAAAGAACGGCTTCTGGATAATTGAGCAAAATGTGGTGCCAGAGCGAGCCGGGTTGCGCCACCCGATAGCGGCTCGACAACGGAAGCGGCTCGACCCCCAGCGACTGCAGGTAGTCGTGGCGGTAGCGGGCGAGGCCCAAACCGAAGGTGCGTCTGGAGCGTTGTAGCCGCTCGATGCAGTTGCGCACCCTGGCCATATTTTGAGGATCGATATCGGGGTGCACCAGCGTCAGCAGTCGCACCTCCGGCTCACCGGGGATGGCACTCTGGTTGCTGATGAGGGCCAGTTCCTCCGCCTGAATCACAAGCAGGTCGCCGCGTTCGAGCCAGCGGGTGCGCCAGAGGCGAAAAATATGCATCAAAAGCGTATCTTCTGCGTAGCTGCGGCCCCCGGCCACCCGTGCTCCCACGACCACATCCTGCAGATGGATGGGCGGCCGTTCCGGATGCAATTCGACATGGGGCGGTTGTTCGCCCTGCAGACTGCCCTCAACGATAAACCATCCCTCCGTCGCCCGGATGATCAAGCGCCCTACCTTGGTCATAGCCTTACACCGAAGCTTGGACGTCGTACCAGGCCGCCTGACGGGCGGCCTCCGCGAGCATGCCCGCGGTCATACCCGCACTGGTCAGATACGTACCGACATAAGCCTCGAAGCTGGCGCTTTTAGGATCGAGGTGGGCGGCTTTTTCTAAGAAGCGCTGTAGCCTTGGAAACTGGCGCAGCTTACCGCGGTGGCGAACGATAGCGTCGAGATCGGTGCCGGCACCCAGGCGGGGCTCGACGCTCAAAGGTTCGCTGGCCGGACGCAAGGGTAAAGCCGGGACCACGGCGGTCGGTGCTGTCGCATCCATGGCGAGCCCGGGTCGGGCAACTGTGACGAGTGTATCGGCGCGCACCGCGAGCGGGGCCACCGCAGGATCGACGTTGACCCGCGGCACTTCGATGGTCGCGGGCTGCTCCGCGACCACCCCACCGGGCAGTACCGTGGGTGTCGAAGGTTCCGGGGGCGCCTGAGCCGCAGAGTGGCGCACCGAGCGCAATTGGGCCAACTCGCCCCTGAGGCGGTCGATAATCGCCTGCTGCTCCTGGTCACGGCGGACCATCAACTCGATGATCCGCGCCTCGCTCATCAGCAACTCTTCGCGGCGCACCGCCTGCTCCGGCCCAAAATACTGGCTTGCCGGATTGGTCTTGAAGATGCCATGCTTTTCGAGCACCTCCAGCCACCGCGCCTGGGCGGGATTGAGATCTTTAAATCGCGAGGGAGTCGCAGCAGGCGGCGGCGTCTGAAGGCTCGCCACCTGTGGGGGCTCGGGGGGCAGCGGAAGGATAGGCGCCATGTCTACTCCTGAGGAATTTGCCCTGTCTGGGATGCAATGTCCGGATTGTGACAAATTTCCCACGTGTGGTCAAGGGCTGGATCAAGTTTTTCCGGTATCGATGGTTGTCCAGGTGCCACACACTCCCGGCGGTAGCCGATCTTGCCTGCGGCAATATTTTGGTAAGGTGGTGGCAGCGCGATAGCTTGTGATGTATCCCTGGGAAAAACCAGTCAGTTCTTCTTCGGAGGCGGACATTGGCTCCATCGAGGATCCGTCCGAGAGCTACCCCTGGCTTAAACCGGCGGCTTCGGCGGAGGCGCTGACCGCCTTTGAGGAGGAATCCACAGCGGCGCGCTCCCCGGACGAAGAACGTCTGCTCGAACAGATTGCCGCCAACGTGCCTGTAGCCTTGAACCGGCCGGCGAGTGTGAGTTACAGCGAGCCGGATAGGCCCAACTGGTTGCCCCTGGTCAGGGTACTGCTCGGTGCCATCCTGGTGGGGGCACTGGCGGTCTGGTGGTTGCGCCCGGACCCGTCCGAGCCTGTGGTGCTGCCGTCTGGCCCCGCGCCAAAAACGCCCCCGGCGGGCGCTCCATCCCCGACCGGAGCTGCACAGCAACCCCCGGTGGCTGTGCTCATTGAACCGTCTCCGACGCGGCCGCTCGTCGAAAAGACCCTCAAAGACGGCGGCCGGACGAATCCCTTTGGCAGCGCCCTGCCTGAAGCAGCTCCCCCAAGACCGCCCGAGAATTTGCCGCCTGTCCCGGTGATCCGCACCCCGCCCCCGCTGCCTCCGGCCCCGCCGGTGCTGAATTTGGTGAGCCTCGCAGTCTCGGCTAGCAGCCGGGCGGCATTCATTCAGGTCACTGGCGCAGGAAGCGAGCCCAGTTACCACGAGGTGACCGTGGGCGATACGGTGGCGGGTTGGCGGGTTGTCGAAATTACGCGGGAGCGGGTGCGACTGACCCAGGGCAGCAAAAAGCAGACCCTGCTTGCCCAATGAAACGCATTGCGGCCCTTGTGCTGGCGCTGGCGGCCCTGGCGACCCCGGCAGCGGCGGCTCCCCTGGCCCAGATTGAGCCGGTGGAGGACGAGAAAGAAAGGATGATTCGCATCAGTGCCCAGGGGCCACTGCCCTTCGAGGTACTCGCAAAATCGGCCTCCTCGTTGGTGCTGTTTTTGCCCCGCGCCGAATTGGGCAATGCCCCGGCCCTCTTGTCGCTTGCGCCTTTGGCAGATCTGACGCTGGAGCAGAACCCCGTAGGGGTGCGGGTCAATTTCGAAAACCTGATGACGCCGTTTCTGGTGCGCGCGGGCAAAAAACCCGGCATCGTTGAGATCAGTTTTCCCAAGCCGCCCCCACCCCCCCCGCCGTCGGCCGCTCCCACACAGCAGGGGCGGCCCGGCACACCGGGGGCGCCGGGGCTGACCGGGGCTGCCGGTACCGCACAACGCACCGGCGTGCAGCCCGCAGGCACCCTGCAACCGTCGGATATCGAGCAGGGTCAGCTCACCGACACTTCCCAGGTGGGCAAAGTTTCCGAAATCGCCGAGGAGGAACCGGATCCCCCCCGGCCGGGGATCGCTCCGGTGCCCCCGCGATCCAACCCGCCGCGACCCTGAACCCGCGCTGGCATAATAAAGCCAGCATTGGAAGATTTGCCGTGCAGATTGTTCGGGCTTTGCACACAGCGCTCTTAGTCAGCGATCTGAAGCGCGCCGAATATTTTTATGGAAACGTACTGGGTCTTGCCAAAGTCGAGCGCCCATTGCCCTTTGCCGGAGCCTGGTACCAGGTAGCCGACTACCAGATTCACCTGATGACCGCCACGCAGTGTGTAGATGACCGCGTCGACCACGAGCGCTGGGGGCGCAACCGCCACGTGGCCTTTGCGGTGACTGATGTGCGGGCTGCCAAAGACCAATTGCTGCGACACGGCTATACGATCCAGATGAGCGCCTCGGGCCGGGCGGCGCTGTTTACCGAAGATCCCGACGGCAACCTCATCGAACTGAGCGAGATGTAAACGGCTCCGACGATGTGCTGGTAGAGTTTGATCGGTTTTTTGGCCTGGTGGCGCTCCTACCCATCACCGCCCAGGTTTTCGACCTTGCTACAGAACTGCGAGCCCGCCAGGAGCTGAAGACGGCCGATGCGCTGCACCTGGCGACAGCCATAGTCCACGGCTGCACTGATTTCTGGACGAACGATCTGAGCCTTGGATCGGCAACGTCAACCCTTTCGGTTCGGGTGGTCCCTGAGAGCAAGTATCAGGCCATCGAGGTTTCCGGGCTGCCTGCCGCCCTCTGTGCAACCGAAAACCGCTCTAAACGAAACGCTCTACCAGCAGTGGCAAATAACACAGGCCACAGCAACCGAGATTGACTTCACACAATCGGCGTCGGTACAGCCAGGTTGAAGCTGAAGCGCTCGAAGCGCAGGCCCACCAGCGGTTGGCGCAGTTGCAGCAGGTGGTAGGGGCTCTCGTCGGGAGCCTCGGCTCGCATCTCGAAGCGCACCGCCGCCGCCCCACCCTCGAAATGGACGGCCGTGCGCAAGAAGGTGCCGCTTTTGTAGGTGATCAGATTCAGCCCCCCAAACTGCAGCGGCACGCTCAGATCCTGCAGGGCGTCGCGCACCCCGGAGAGCCATTCGGGCAGGTCGATCGTGTGCAGGGGCAACGCCTCGGTGCAACTGGCCGTCACCAAAGCCGACAGGTCGGGGGCGCGGCGCACGGCGAAGTCGGCCCGGCCGGGTTGCCAGGTGTACTCGAAGGTGCGCAGCTGCTTGGGTAGACCCCACTGGAAGCGGCCGTTGCGCCGCGACACTTCCGAATCGACGTCCATCACCGCCACCCACTGCGAAATCACGTCGCCCGAGCGGACCAACGCCGGGGCGATCACCAGTTCGTTGTAGGGTCCGATGGGCGACTCGTCGTAGGCAATAAAGGCAACCGTGCCCAGGGTATAGCCGGGCCAGGTCTGCAAAATCTCCAGTCCGGCGGGCACGAAGGGTCGCACGGCCTCCACCGGAAACTGCGCCAACTCCAGCGCCGCCTGTCCCCCCACCTGCCAGGGGGGCATCACCAACTCGGGGTCGTCCATGGGCACATCGAGGCTCGGGTCGCTCGGGGTACCTGTGCCCGGCACGCCGATATCCGGCAACGAAAGATTGCGCAGTCCCGAGAACAACTGATCGATCATGATGGCCCCCAGCGGCAGCGGTGTTACCAGTCTAGCGGCTGGTCGGCCGTGACCGGGGTGCTCAATCGCCGCGCAGCACGACCATCGGTTCGACCCGGGTGGCGCGGCGAGCAGGCAGGTAGCAGGCCAGCAAGGCGACGCCCACAAGCACGAGCGCGGCGGCGGCGAAGGTGATCGGGTCGGTGGCGCTGATTCCGAACAACTGGCTTGTGAGGATCCAGCTTAGCGAGAGAGAAATTGCCGCTCCGATCGCAATCCCCAGCAGTACCACCGACATTCCCTGGACAATCACCAGCCGCATCACAGCTGCGGGACTTGCTCCCAGGGCGAGGCGGATGCCCATCTCCCGGGCGCGCCGGCTGACCGAATACGCGGTGACGCCGTAGATGCCCGCGGCGGCCAGAAGCAGGGCAACCCCGGCAAAGAGCACCAGCAGGAGCGTCTGGAAGCGGGGCTGGGCAATCGAATCGGCAAGAATCGCATCGAGCGCCCTGACGCTGTAGATGGGCAATCGGCTGTCGAGTGCCTGCACGATCGACCGCACAGCCGGAGCAAAAGCCCCGAGATCAGCGTCGGTGCGCACCAGAACGGTCACCGCGTTGATTGGGTACTGGGCCTGGGGAACATACATCTCGGGTTCGGCCGGTAGACCGAGGCCGGCGTGGCGGATGTCCGCCGCCACACCGACGATCTCCTTGAAGCCGCGACCGCCAAAACCCAGGCGTATGCGCCGGCCCAAAGGATCGGTGCCGCCGAAAAAGCGCCTGGCAAATTCGGCATTGACGATCACCCGCTCCGGAGCATTGGCGTCGTCCGCCTCGACAAAATCGCGGCCGCGGCGGATGGGAATGCCCAGCGTCCGGAAAAAATTGAGCCCAACAAAACGCAAAGCGGCGGCCTGCCGGGTGGCAAGAGTACTTGGGCGGCCTTCGAATTCGACGCTGGTGCCGTTGTCCAGGCCGCTCAGGGGCACAAACTGGGCGACGGTGGCGGAGCGGACGCCGGGCAACTCCCCGATGCGCTCCAGCAAGCGCCGGTAAAACTGCGTCACCTGGGACGAACCTTGCGGATAGGCAATCTCAGGCAGATCGACCTGAAAACTTAGCACCCCACGCGCAGAAAAACCCGGATCGACGTTGCTCAGGCGCACGAAGCTCTGGACGAGCAGCCCCGCCCCCACCAGCAGCCCCATCGCCAGGGCCACCTCCGCCACGATCAAAGCGGAGCGCAGGCGGCCACCTGCCCCGCTGACACTGCGGGCAGCGTCTTTGAGTGGTTGCATCCCATCGCCCCGCCCAAATTGCAAAGCCGGCACCAGCCCGAAACCCAATCCCGTGGCCAGGGAGACCGCCAGAGCAAAACCGAGGACCGCGCCGTCCAGCCCAATCTCGGCGGCGCGCGGAATATCGCCCGGAAGAAGAGACCCAAGCGCCCAGGTGGCGACGAAGGCGAGCACCCCGCCCGCGGCCCCGCCCCCGAGCGCCAACAGTAGGCTTTCGGTCAATAGCTGCCGAACGATGCGCGCCTGGGTGGCGCCGAGGGCAAGCCGCACAGCGATCTCCCGCCCCCGGGTGCTCGAGCGCGCCAGCAGCAAGTTGGCGACGTTGGTGCAGGCGATGAGCAGAACGCAGCCCACGGCGGCGAACAGCACCAGCAGCAGCGGGCGCACCTCCCCGGTCAGCCACTCGATGGCCGGGGTTATCCGTACCCCGACCCCGGTGTTGAAGGCGGGGTATTCCCCGGCCAGGGAGCGGGCGACAAGCTGCAGGTCCGCGCGGGCGGCTCCCAGGCCGACTTCGGGTTTGAGACGGGCGAGGGCGGCGCTGTAGTGCGGGTAGCCGCGGCTTGTCGGGATGGTCCCCCCGTAGAGAGTCGGCTCGGCATCGAAGGCCACCGTCGTCCACAACTCGACCGGGTCGTTCTGCACCGGAAAGCGAAACCGGGCTCCCATCACCCCCACCACGGTGTAGGACAAGCCGTTGAGGGTGAGAGCCCTCCCGAGCACCCGTCGCTCGCCGTTGAAGCGCTGCAGCCACAGACTGTGGCTCAAGATCGCGACGCGCCCGGCCGGACCGCCGCCGAAGCGGTCTTCTTCGGGGCGAAAGTCGCGGCCCAGTTCAGGGGCCGCCCCCAAAAGGGAGAACAATCCGGCGGAGACTACGGCCCCCGTCACCCGGCGCGGCCGGTCGCCGCCCGCTAGGGTGAAGTGGGTGGCGTTGTAGACGGCCATACCGCTAAAGACCCGGTTGCGCTCGCGCCAGTCGCGAAAGTTCGGGTAGGAAACGCCGTAGGCGCTTCGCTCTTTTTCTTGTTGCACCACGACGAGCCGCTCGGCGGCGGCGAAGGGCAAAGGCCGCAGCAGCACGGTGTTGACGACGCCGAACAGGGCCGTGAACGCCCCGATGCCGACGGCCAGAATCGACACCGACAGCACCGTGAAACCCGGATCGGCCAGCAGCGTCCGCAGGCCGTAGCGCAGATCGCGGCGGGCCATATCGAGGTGCTCGCCCGCCGCCGTGGTCACAAGGGCCGCCAGGGTGCGCAGCCAGAGCGCCGCCAAACCCCAGCTGCCGCACTCCGCCAGCGCGTCGCGGCGCTCGTCGCGGAACAACTGGGCCATCTCGGCGCCGTACTCGGCTCGAAATTCGCTCGGGTAGAGTATCAGCAGCCAGCTGTAAAGACGATCCGACCATTGGACCGTCTGACAAGAGCGCGCTTCGCTTTTCAAACTCCCTCCCAGCCCGCCGGGTGCTGGCCGGCTTCAGGCAACAGATGGTAGGCGCGGGCCGCTTCCACCAAGGCGTACAGCCGCTGCGCCTCGGCCCCGGCCACCTGCCGCCCCAAGTCCGTCAGCCGGTAATAGCGCCGTTGCTCCTCGCCCAAAGCCGGATCGAGGCGCGTTCCGGCTTCTTCTATCCAGCCGTCGGCCAGCATGCGCTTGATGGCCGGGTACAGCGTCCCCGAACCCAACCGGATTTGACCGGCCGTCCGCTCTTCGACCGTGCGCATGATCGCGTAGCCGTGTCGCTCGCCAGCGCTCAAGACCAGCAGGATATGAAACATAGGTGCCGTCAGCGGCAAAAAGCGCTGCGGTTCGGGTGTGGGTGCCATCGCTGCCGTCCTCGGTATGTCGATGTTCGACATGTCGAACATCGACAGCTTAAGGGCGGCGGCCGGCTCCTGTCAATGCTATCCCCGGCCGGGAGGCAGGCCAGTGGTATTCAGATCGGGGGTGGCCAGCGCCAGGGCGACGCGCGCCCGCTCGATCACGACACCGAGGGCACCGGGGGCAAAGGGAGAGACCAGCCCCGCCGAGCGGGCCAGTTCCTGGAAGGGCACTTTGCCCCCCCGGCGGCACAGCGCCACGTAATCGGCGAGCGCCCCCGCGTAGTCACTCTGGGCCTTGGCCCAGAACTGCAGTGCGCAGCAGCCTGCAAGGGTGTAGTCGATGTAATAAAAAGGCGAGCCGTAGATGTGCCGCTGCAACTGCCAGCGCCCGCCCGAGGCCGGGTAGGCCAGATCCCCGTAGTCGCGCCAGGGCAGATAGCGCCGCTCCATCTCCAGCCACATCTGTTTGCGCTCGGCCGTGGTCGCCTCCGGATGGGCGTAGACCAGATGCTGAAAGTGATCGACCGCCACGCCGTAGGGTAAAAACAGCAGCGACTCGGCAAGGTGAATGGTGCGAAAGCGCTCGGCCTCAGCTCCGAAGAAGCGGTCCATATAGGGCCAGGTGAGAAATTCGAGGCTCATCGAGTGGATTTCGCACGATTCGAGGGTCGGCCACAGGTAGTCGTAGACGGGAGTATCGCGGCTTTGCCAGTTCTGAAAGGCGTGGCCCATCTCGTGGGTGAAGACTTCGACGTCGTGCTTGGTGCCGTTGAAATTGGCAAAGATAAACGGCATCCCGTAGGTCGGAAAGCTCGTACAGAAGCCGCCGCCGGCTTTGGCGGGGCGGTTTTTGAGATCGAGCAGGCGGCAATCCACCAGGGTCTGGAAAAAATCCCCGAGCGGCTCGGCCATCGCACCGAACATCCCGCGCGCCTGCTCAATCATCCAGTCGTGATCGCCCAAAGGGGCGGGGTTGCCCTTCGGATCGAAGACCGGCTCGTCCCAGAAGTAGACCCGCTCGACGCCCAGGTTTTGGGCCTGGCGGGCCACCAGTTGTGCAGCCAGCGGCACCACGCTCGCCGCTACCTGGTCGCGGTAGCGCGCCACGTCCTGGGCGTCGTAGTCGATGCGCTGCATGCGCCGGTAGCCCAGGGCGATGTAGTTGTCGAACCCGAGTTTGCGGGCCATGGTGTGGCGCAGGCGCACCAGATCGTCAAAGATGCGGTCGAGGGCAGCCGCATTCTGCTCAAAAAACTGCCACTTCACCCGCTGGGCCTGGTGGCGCACCCCGCGGTCGGCGTGCTGGGTGTACTTGCCGATCCCTTCGAGGTTGAGAATTTCCCCGGCAAATTCGAGTTTGGCTGTGGCGAGCAGTTCGGTATACTCGGCCGCCAGGCGCGCCTCGGCCACCAGATCCGCTTCGATGGCCGGGTTAAAGGTAGTGACATCCGCCTCCCACAGGGCAAAGGCTTGAAGGCCGATGTGCGCTTCAAAGTCCGTCCGGCGAGGATCGGCAAGCAGTTGCCGCTTCAGTTGCACCTCCAGGTCGGTCAATCGGGGCGACAACTCGTCGCAGTAGTCGCGGGCCTGTTTGGACTCGGCGTTGGCGGTGTCCTGGCTGAAGCGCAGGTAGGCGAGGGCACTCCAGGAAGCGAGCCGCCGCCTGAGCGCGTCCCAACGGCTAAACGCGCTTTGCCAGTCGGCCTGGGCCAGCCCCCGGCGGATCTCATCGTACTCGGAGGCCACCTGCTCGTAGGTCGGCACCTCCGCTTGAATGTCTGAAAAATCTACCGGATCCGCCATCGCCGCCCTCCCTCAATTGAAGACCTCCTGAATTTCTACCGTAACTTTTCAGAAGAGGTTGGCGCAGGCGCCTGGGTGGGTGGAACTTTACTCGTCACGGGTTTGTAGAGCAGCAGGGTCGCCCCAAAAAATGCAAAGCTCACGATCAGGCCCACCGCCACGCCGAGGGCGAGTTTCTTGCTGAGGGGCCGCCCTTCGTACTGGAGCAGATCGTCGAACCAGGCGGGGTTGCCGCGCGGCAGGCCGTCGTCGTCGGGTCGCGAAGGGCGCATGGGGGTCTCCAAAAGATTCACCTTTCATCCTAGAACCGCTTTAGCGCCGCGGCGGCGCACCGGCCGCCGGCCGCATCGACAGACCAATGCGGCCTAAAGCCGTGTTCACCTCCAGCACGCGCACCCGGACGATCTGTCCGACTTTGACCACCGCCTTCGGGTCGGCTACGTAACGGTCGGCCAATTGAGAGACGTGCACCAGTCCGTCCTGGTGGACGCCGATATCGACGAAAGCACCGAAGTTGGTGACGTTGGTGATCACCCCTTCCAGTTCCATGCCGATGGCGAGGTCTTGGATGGCATGAATGCCTTCTTTGAAAGTGGCGTACTCGAAGGCGGCGCGCGGGTCGCGGCCGGGTTTTTCCAGTTCGCTCAGAATGTCGCGCAGCGTGGGCCCACCGACGGTGGGACTGGCGTAGCGGCTGAGATCAGCCGGTTGCAGGCGTTTGGGAATCTCGGCGATGCGGTCGAGGGGAATACCCAGATCGCTCGCCATCGCCCGGACCACCGGATAGCTCTCCGGGTGGACGGCGGTGTTGTCGAGGGGGTTGTCGCCGTCGCGGATGCGCAGGAAACCGGCCGCCTGCTCGAAAGCTTTGGGTCCGAGCTTGGGAACTTTGAGCAGTGCGCGGCGGTTTTTAAATGGGCCTTGGGTGTCGCGGTGCACAACGATATTGCGTGCGACGGCAGCACCGATCCCCGACACAAACGTCAGCAGTTCGGCCGAGGCGGTGTTGAGGTCGACTCCAACGTGGTTGACGCAGCTTTCGACCGTCTCATCCAGCTTGCGCTTGAGCAATTTTTGATCGACGTCGTGCTGGTACTGGCCTACACCGATCGACTTGGGATCGATCTTGACCAGTTCGGCGAGCGGATCTTGCAGCCGCCGGCCGATGCTGATTGCTCCGCGCACCGTCACGTCGAGATCCGGAAACTCGGCGGCGGCCACTTCGCTCGCCGAATAGATCGACGCTCCCGCCTCGCTCACCATCACCTTGACGGGCTGCGGATCGAGCGCAGCGATCACCTCGCCCACGAAGGCGTCGGTCTCGCGCCCGGCGGTGCCGTTGCCGACGGCAATCAGCTCAATACGGTGGCGAACGATCCGCTCCCGCAGCACCCCTGCTGCCTGGGCGCGCCGGTCCGCCCCCTGGTGGGGAAAGATTGCCTGGTACGCGATAAAGGTGCCCGTAGGACCGAGGACCGCCACTTTGCAGCCGGTGCGAAAACCCGGATCGATGGCCAGGGTCGGCCGGCGGCCGGCGGGGCTCGCCAGGAGCAATGCGCGCAAATTGGCCTCAAAAGTCTGAATCGAGGCGAGGTCGGCTTCTTGCTTTTTGAGGGCACGCACTTCGCCGGTGAGAGAATTTTTGAACAACCGCTGGAAGGCGTCCTGGAGCATCTGTTGCCAGAAGCGGCGCAGGGCCGGCTCGCTGGTGCGGATCTCGCGCGTCTCGAGATCACCCAGCACGGCGCGCTCATCAAACTCCAGATCCACTGCGAGCACTCCCTCGGTCTCACCCCGAAATAGAGCGAGCAGGTTGTGGGGAGCGACATTGCGCACAGCAGTGCGGTAGTCGCGGTACATCTCGAATTTGGTGGTGCCCGCCGGGAAGTCGGGCTTGATGCGGGCGGCGAAACTTCCGGATTTGAGCAGATAATCGCGCACCCAGGCGCGCAGCGGCGCCCGCTCGGCCACCGCCTCCGCCAGGATGTCCGCGGCCCCGGCGAGCGCCTCCTCGACGCTTGCCACCGAGGCGCCCACGAACTTCGCCGCCTCGGCCTCCAGGCTGACCGCCGGGGCGTCGGGGCGGTTGAGGGTGGTGAGCCGCTCAGCGAGGGGTTCCAGACCCTTCTCGCGAGCCGCGGCGGCGCGGGTGCGCCGTTTGGGCCGAAAGGGCAAATAGAGATCTTCTAGATCGCTTTTCGTCGCGCATCGGGCGATGCGCTGTTTGAGATCGTCGGTAAGCTTGCCCTGCTCGGCGATGCTCGCCACGATCGTCGCCTTGCGATCCTCCAGTTCACCCAGGTAGGCGTGCCGCTCGGCCAAGGCGCGCAGTTGCACCTCGTTCAGGCCGCCGGTGCGCTCCTTGCGGTAGCGGGCTGCAAACGGGACTGTCGCTCCCTCAGCAAAGAGTTCGAGAGTGTTTTCCACCTGGGTTGGGGCAAGGGAGAATTCCCGCGCCAGCACTTGGACAAGATTCGAAGCCATGGAACCGGATTATTGTGTCATGCTGTTTCTGCCAGGCCATCTTAGCCGTCCACCTTGTAGCCCACCGAGGCTTTGAGTACAATTGTCCGCAATAATCGGGCGAGCGGGGAACTCCACATGGTAGCGACACAGCCCAAGAACGGGATGCAGGCGGAGGCATCGGCGGTGCCCACCAACCCAGGGGTGACCGAGTTGTCCAAATCGCGCCAACGCCAACCCCAAGAGAACAACACCGAAAAGGCGATCAAAGAGATCAAAAATCTGGTCTCCCTCAAGCTCAAGGTCCAGCAGAGCCGCAAGCAGGTGGTCGGGGTCCGCGAGGCGATTGGGCGGCTATTTTCGGACGACGAGCTTGCCGAGGCCGAAGCCCAGCAGCTCCTTGAGCAAATCGACGCCCTTGGCGATTACATCAAGCTGCGCCAGCAGTACCGGCAGGCGCGCGAGAAGGCCCGTCCCGCCCTCGCCCTGCTCGAAGAAAGCGAGATTAGCGAAGACGAAATTCTCGAATTTAATTAGCCCCCGGTTCGCCGCCGGTGCCCGATTCGGCCATGGGCGGCCACAGATCGCTCAGCGAGCGCACCCAGCGGATGAGCGCCTCGCGCAGCGCCAAAAATCCCGAGCCGTTCTTGGCGCAGATGAAGATCGCGAGCGGATATTCTTGCTCAGCGAAGGCGCGCACCTGGGAGCTGACCCGGTCGACTTTGTTGAAGACTAGTAGTTGCGGTCCGGTGGCGATGGGCAGGCTTTCGAGGATGTGCTGCACCGCCTGAATGTGGTTCATCCAGGCCGGGTTGGACAGATCGACCACGTGCAGGAGGGCGTCGGCCTCGGTGACTTCTTCGAGGGTGGCCCGAAAGGCGTCGATGAGCTGCGGCGGCAGATCGTGGACGAAGCCGACCGTGTCGGTGAGCAGCACCGCGTCGCCGGTGGGCAATTCCAGGCGGCGCGTGGTCGGATCGAGGGTGGCAAAGAGTTGATCCGCCACCAGGGTTCCGGCGCCGGTGAGGGCGTTGAGCAGGGTCGATTTGCCGGCGTTGGTATAGCCCACCAAAGCGAAGACGGGCACTTCCTTGCGCTGGCGACGGGCGCGCATGCGGGCGCGGTGGGCCTGCAGGTCGTCCACTTCGCCCTGCAATTTGGCGATCCGGCGGCGGATCACCCGCCGGTCGGTCTCCAGTTTCGTTTCACCGGGGCCGCGGGTGCCGATGCCGCCGCCCAAGCGCGAGAGGGCCTCGCCCTTGCCCGTCAGGCGCGGCATCAGATATTGCAACTGGGCCAGCTCCACCTGCAGCTTGCCCTCGTGGGAGCGGGCGCGGCGGGCAAAAATATCGAGAATCAGTTCGGTGCGGTCCACCACGCGCACCCCCAGGGCGAGTTCCAGGTTGCGCGCCTGGCTGGAGGTCAGTTCGCGCCCGCAGACGACCAGATTGGCCCCCAGTTCCTGGACGCTCAGGGCCACTTCTTCGAGTTTGCCCCGACCGATCAAAGTCGAGGAGTCGGGCTGTTCACGGCGCTGGTAAAAGACTTTGAGTACCTCACCGCCCGCGCTGGTGACCAGTTGCACCAGTTCGGACAGTTCTTCCTCCATGGCGCGCTGGCTGGTGCGCGTCGAGAAAAAGTCGATAAGGATGACCCGCTCGCGGTCGCTCTCGACCGCCCGCGCCGTCCACTCCCGACGAAATTCGTCTTCGAGATCCCCGAGAAATTCGTCAAAATCCTGGTTGGTCACCTGACCCAGCGGTTGGGGCGTCGAGACCACCCACTTGGCGAGCGGGTCCGGCACCAGGTTGGCGACGTGCACGCGCTGGACAAAGCCGCTCAGCCCGCCGCCCTGGCGCCGGTGGCCCTGGATGGCCACATCGAGGATCACCAGCGCATCCAGGCGCTGCAGGGCGAGGGCCGTCAGATCGCCGCGGCTGGGGCCGTCGCCATCGAGGCGGGTCGCCACACAGCGTAGTCCGCTCAGGCGCTCGGCACCCTGGCGCGGCAGTTCGTCCGGCGAAAATTGGGTTTCTTTGGGGGTGCCCACCCCGACGCGCACCACCTGGCCTCTGCGGTTGGCGTAGACGCACAGGGATGTCTCCAGCTCCGCACTCAGGGCGGCCAGCCGCTCGGCAAACTCAGGGCTCAAAAAGCGGTTCACGGGGAACGGCCGGCTGTACAGGCGGCTGAGTTGCCTTAGTTGGGCAGGCTTGAGACCTTTGTGCGGACCGTAGATTTTGTCTATGGCTGGTTCTCTGAAAGCAGTAATCGTGGAATCGATGGCCACATTATAACCACCTCACCGAGGCGATCCCCAGGGTATTGAGGTGTGTTGGTCGATATCGTTGACCGCGCAAAAATGCGGTCGCGCTACCGTCAATTTTTTAAGCCCGTCGTGGCGATGCCGCGCACCAGTTGGCGCTGGCCGAGGGCAAATAGCACGATCACCGGCAGCGAGCCAATCACCGTCGCCGCCATCAGCAGCGAAAAATCGGTGGCGAATGTCTCCTGGAAACGGCTGAGGGCCAATTGTACCGTGAGCAGATTACCGGCCGGTGCGAACACCAGCGGCTTGAACAGGTCGTTCCACTCGGCAATGAAGGTGAATAGTCCTAAAGTCACCAGCGCCGGGCGCGACAGCGGCAGCAAAATTTCCCACAGCACCCGCAGGCGGCTCGCGCCGTCGATGTAGGCCGCTTCTTCAAGAGCAAGCGGTACAGTGAGGAAAAATTGCCTGAGCAAATAGATACCGTAGCCGTTGGCGGCGGTGGGCAAGACCAGCGCCCAGAAGCTGTTGACCAAACCTCCGGCTCTGAGCACCAGAAAGATCGGTACCACCAGCACCTGGTACGGAATCACGATCGTCGCGATCACCAGCAGCAGCACGCCGCGCCTGCCGCGAAAATCGAGGCGGGCGAGGGCGTAACCTGCGAGGGCTGAAGTGATCACCTGCAATAACGTCACCATTCCCGCCACCAGAGCCGTGAGGACGAAGGCGAGCAAAAAATCGGCCTGCGCCCAGGCCGCACGGTAATTGTCGAAGTTCCAACGGCCGGGGTCGAGGCTTGCTACCAACCCGCCCGGTTGCAGAGAACCCAGGACGACCAAGAGGAGGGGCAACAGAATGATCCCTGCCCCCACAACCACCGCCAGCCAGCCGAAAGTGCGCATAGCGATCTATTGAACCACCCGTCAATGGTGTCCGCTGCTTTGTACCTGCTTTGGACTAACGGCCGCCGCCCGGCATCCGGGGCGGTTGCTCCACTCCCAACCAGTCGAAGGTGTCGATGAATGCGTCTTTGCTCAGGGTGAAACGGCCGTCGTCGTTGCCGTCTCGGGGGCGGCCATTTGTACTTTTGGGCTCCTCGCGGCCCCAGGGATTTTGCATTTCTACCTGCCGTCTTCGTAGTGGGAGGCTCGCGAGCAGCTGCGGCTCCTCAGGTTCCGGTTCTTCGAGCGTCATCGCCGGCTCGTCTATTTCCCCAGGCGATACATCTTCTTCGTGAAGTTCTTCTTCTTCGGGCATCTGCCGCTCCCTGGCAACCGCCCGGCTACTAGGGTTCAAACCGGCGCGGGCAAGTTCCAGCGATCGAGCCAATCGTCGATTGCTCCCAAAAGCCGCCCGCAGTCGATACCGGCAAGCTCGGCGGCAATCGCCAGACCACCCGCTCCTACCCCTTCTTTGACGTAGCCGCGCTCATAAGCCTGCAAAGCCGGATGCCGGGAGTGCGAAAAATCCAGCGACGCGGCCAATAACGGTACCACCCCGACGCGCGCCGCCAACAGCGCCGCATCGGCCGTCGGATCGGCCGCTACCCAGCGGGTGGTGCCCACCGCCACGTTTTGTGGTTGCCAACCAAGCCCCGCCTCGGCTGCGAGGCGCTCGGCCACCGCCGCCACCGCGAGCATCTGCGTCCCCCCGGCCAGCAACACCGGCACCCGACGGCTCGCCGCCATCGCCATCCCGGCGATGGCCGGTTGGGCGGGGTCGCCCAGGGCGGCAAGAATCGCCAAGGCGGAAGCGTCCTTCGGCAAAGCGGCATTGGCAATCGCCAGGTCCACGAGGGCGCCTTTTTGGATATGGTTGCAGTGGGGATGGGAACTGCTCACCAACCCGTCGGCGGCGTGACCCAGGGCGCGCAGCACCGCGAGCGCCGTCGTCGTCCCGCCGGCCACGCACTCGCCGATGGCCAGGTAGCCGCCCACCTCCGCGAGCCGCTCGCCCCAGGCGAGACCCTGAGAAAATAAGTGAGCGACCGTGTCGGGTGCTAGGGCTCGGCCGGTGCTCAGGCAGCGGGCCGGTGAGCCGCCCAGGTGGACCGCACCTTTGCAGGTCTCGGGCAGTCCGGCGTCGAATACCCGCACCGGCAGTCCCAACAGTTCCACCACCGCGCGGCTAATTACCACCGGCGAAGGGTACCCTTGCGGGGCGCTTGGCAGGCGCGCCGAGCGGCCCGCCAGCAGCACCTCGCCGTCGCCCAAAGCCGTGAAGCGCCGTACCTCCGGCGTCCGGCCCGCCGCCGAAATCCCTGGAATCAAACAGGTCTCCGTAAACCCCAGCACGCAGGCAAAGTGCGGACGCCTCCCCATCAGGCGCTCCGTCCATCGCCGTCCCCGCTTTGCATCAAAACAGTAGATGACCATGGGCAAAATTCTGGCACCGATCGGCCGAGATGGGCACGCCGCACCCACGTCCAACGGCAACTCCTCTCTAGTTGCTCGTGGGCAATCGATCAAAATCAGGGTCCTCTTGCGGCCGGTTTAGCCACCGGGGCAGGGTTGGGGCTGACCACCACGGTGGTGAAGGCCTCCGGCTGCAGCAGGCGGTTGGCCACCCGGCGGATGTCTTCGACTTTGAGCGCTTCTAAAGCACGCACGAAGCGGGTGGGATAGTCGCGGCCGAGGCCGTAGATCGTTTCTTCGAGCAGCAGATTGGCTACCCCGGCGTTGTCGGTGAGGGCCAGCGGAAAGCGATCGATCAGTGAGCGGCGGGCGCGTTCCAGTTCGGCTTCGGTGGGACCGTCTTTGCGAAAGCTTGCCAATTCTTCGTTCACGGCGGCCACCGCCCGCTCGATGTTGGCCGGGTTGGTCTGCATCTGAATGGTGAAGGGGCCGGCGAGTCCGCCGGGGGCGTAGCGGGAGTAGACGCCGTAGGTGAGGCCCAACTGGTCGCGCACGCGGGCGCCGAGGCGGCTTGAGAGCGTGTTGCCGCCGAGGATGTCGTTCATCACCAGCACCGCGTAGTAGTCCGGATCGGTGCGGGCGATGCCGACGCCGCCCAGGATCACCTGCGCTTCGCGCTTGCCGGGCAGGACCACCGCCTCGCGGCGCAAGGCCGGGGTGACCAGGGCGGCCTTCAACTCGGGCGTCGGTCCTTCGACTTGCCAATCGCCGAAGTGGGTGCGCACCTGCTCAATAACCCGCTTCGGATCGACATCGCCCACCACCGTCAAAATGAAGTCCTGGGGCCGGTAGAAGCGGCGGTGAAAATCGACCAGGTCCGCGCGGGTGATCGCCTTGAGAGAAGCCTCGGTGATCTGGGTATGAAAGGGGTGCGCCGGCGGGTACAGCAGCGAGTAAAACGTACGCTGGGCCACCCCCGCCGGGCTGTCCAGGGTGTTGGCAAGGCTGGTGAGGTACTGGGCGCGCACGCGCTCCAATTCTTTTTCAGGGAAGACGGGATTGCGCACTATGTCCGCAGCCAGGGCTATCAGCAGGTCGAAATCTTCAGAAAGGGCCGCAGCTTGCATCAGGGTGTTCTCGCGGCGGGCCTGAAAGCTCAGGCGGATGCCTTGATCTTCTAGCTTCGTCGCCAGTTCGTCGGCGCTGCGGGTGCGGGTGCCCTCGTCCAAAAGCGCGCTCACCATACCGGCGATCCCGGCCCGCTCAGAATTCTCAAAGGCCGAACCCGCGTGGAAGCGGCCCAACACCGACACGGTGGGCGCACTCGGGTTGCGCAGCACCTGCACGCGAATGCCGTTGGGCAAAGTCGCCTCCACCGGCCGCGGCTCGCGCACCGGACCGGATTGACCGAGGGTGGGCAGGTAGCGGCTCACCGCGTCAAAGTCCACCGGCTGACCGCTCGCGTAGGAGGTGACCTGGGTGGTCTCGGGTGTGCCCTGGGGAGAGGTGGCCACCCCGTCGGTGGGGATGAATACCCCCACGGTGCGGTTGGCGGGCTCGAAGTACTTCTGCAGCACCCGCTGGATATCCCCCGAACTCACCCGGTCGATCCGCTGCAGGTACGTGTCGAGTTTGCGATAATCGCCAAAGGTGGTCTGAAAGGAACCGAGCAGGTTGGCCTGGGCTTCGATCGAATCTTTGCCCAACAGCAGGCTGACGCGCACCTGTTCGCGGGCGCGGGCCAGTTCCGCCGCCGTGACCCCCCGGCTACGGACCTCGGCGAGGGTGGCATCGAGGGCTTTGAGTACGGTTTCAGGGTCCTGGCGGGGGGTGATGCTGAAGCTGTACCAGCCGGGGTCCTTTTGGGTCGACTGGCTGCCCCCGGCCCCGGTGGCGAGGCCCGTCTCGATGAGCGCTTTAAAGAGCCGGCTGCTGCGGCCGTTGGTGAGAATCGTGTCGAGCACGTCGATTGCCGGCACATCGGGGTCGTTCGCGGCAGGGGTGCGGTAGAGCACCTGCAGGGCGGGCACCCGGCCGGGACGGCGCAACTCGACGCGCTGCTCGGCGCTCTGGGGCGGCTCAACCGGGGGCACCAGCGGCTTGAAACCGGCTATCGGCTCAATCGGCCCAAAGTAGCGGCGCACCTTATTGAGCAGCCGGGCGGTCTCAAAATCGCCCACAACGATGAGCGTGGCGTTGTTGGGACCGTAGTGGCGGCGGTAAAAATCGCGCACCTGATCGACTGTGAACGCCTCGACGTCTTTGCGCTCGCCGATGGGTGTGATGCGGTAGGGATGACGATTAAAAGCCTTGGCGAGCACCATTTCGTTCAGTACTGAGCGGGGATTGTTCTGGCGGCCGTCCAGTTCGGAGAGCACGACGGTCCTTTCGCTGGCAAGCGACGGGGCGTCGATGACCGCCCCGCGCATGCGGTCGGCCTCCAGTTGCAACAGCGCATCCAGCTTGTCCGAACCGGCGGTGGCGTAGTAGGCGGTCTGATCAAAACTGGTAAAAGCGTTGGCATTTGCCCCCAGGGCGTTGAACAGCCGGCCGAACTGCACCGGGCGGGCTTTGGTGCCTTTGAACATCAAGTGCTCCAGCTGGTGGGCCAGACCCGTGCCGCCGGGCACCTCATCGCGCGATCCGACGCCGTACCAGACCTGCACGGTGACGGCGGGGCTGGTGCGGATTTCTTTGGTGAGTACCCGCAGGCCGTTGGACAAGATCGTCTGCTGCACCTCGGCGGCGAGGGCAGGCGCTGCCGCCCACAACACCAGAAGCACACACCAGAACCAGAACCAGGGAGTTGTTCGCATTATCGCCATCGCGCGCAAGCTTGAGCTAAGATGGCGCCCGATTTCGCGATGTTCCCCGTTTGCCGCAGGTGGGTCCGTGAAGCACAACCTGATCATCTGGCTTGCCGGTCTTCTCGTGTGGGTTTCACCCGCAGTGTACGCGCACTCCAGCCAACGCACCGAGGATGGCACAACCCCTGTCCGCCTTGCCCAGGTGGGCATCGGGCGCTACGAAGCGCAGCAGCGGTTCAACGAGGCCGGCGCGAAGGCCGAGCGGGGCGATTACGCTGGGGCGATCGCCGACTACAGCGAGGCGATTCGTCTCTATCCGCAGTACTACCAGGCGCTGGGCAAACGCGCCGACACCCGTTTGAAAATGGACGACCTGCAGGGTGCCGTCGCCGACTACAAAGCGATGCTGCGCGTCTACCCCAACGACATCGGCGTTTACCACAATCTCGCCAAAGCCTATTTCACACTCAAAAATTACCCCGATACGGTCATCTACACCGGCGAAGCGCTCAACCGCAACCCCGGCATGATCGACGTGCGCCAGCTGCGCGCCCGGGCGCTGGTCAGGCAGGGGGAATTTGCCCGCGCCGTGGCCGATTACAACGACATTCTTCAGAACCAGCCGGAGGAGGCAGCCGTACTTGCCCTTCGCGGTCGGGCCTACCAGCGCCTGGGGGACTACACCCGGGCGTTCGACGATTTCAATGCGGCTTTGCAACTCAACCCGAAGCTCGCGGACATCTATGCCTACCGCGCCGCGATGCGCCTCGACCAGGGATCGAATCTGGCGGCCCTTGAAGATGGCGACCAGGCCATCAAGCAGGGGGCAAAAACCGCGTTGATCTACTTCATCCAGGGCAACGCCCGCTTCAACCTCGGCCAGGCTGCCCAGGCAGAAGCAGCCTACCGCGAGGGGGAGGCGCTCCCTTTTGGCCTCGCAGGGGATCCCGACGATTTTGATTACAAACTGCGCGCCGACGCCCGGCTCAATCAAAAGCGCTACAAAGAGGCCCTGGCCGATTACACCGAGGCGCTCAAGCTCAACCCCGGCTACCCCGAGGCTTACTTCAAGCGCGGCAACCTGCGGGTGACCATCGAAGATCGCGCCGGAGCGATTAGCGACCTGCGCCAGGCCCGGCAGTTATTCACCGGCCGCGGCGACACCCTCAACGCCAAGCGGGCCGAAACGCTGCTGGTGAAGCTGCAGGCGGCCCCCACCTCCTAGCTGCCCGCGGTGCCACAATTGAACTACTCCCATCGACAGTCAGCATGAGCCACGCTTACCCCCGGGATCTGGCTTCCTTTGTGCTCAAGCACTGGAGCCGCAGCGAGGCACAAGCCGCCGCCGATGGCGCCGCAGTCGCCCAAGAGACCCCGCTGCCGCCTTTGAATGTGCTCGAAGAAATTCTTTCGACGAGTTATCAGGCGAGTTTGCTGGTCGACGAGCAGCGCCCCGTCACCTTCCGGCTGATCTTTTGCGAACCGGTCGCTCTGCCGTCGGGGGACGGTCCGCCCCAGGGGTTGCACCGCCTGCTGTTCGACGAATTGCAACCGTTTACCCCCCACGATCTGCGGCGGCTCTCGCCCGCGGCCACCTTCGACCGCTCGCTCATCGGCATCTGCCTGGACGGCGAAGGTGAACTCAAAATCTGGGGCATCGCCCACTCCGGCGTGCGCTGGTTGCGGCCGCTGCGCGGCGGGCGCGCTCCCGGCAGGCCGCTACCCCCGGCCCTGGTGATCTGTACCAGTGGACGGGGACGCCTCGAGGTCTGCAGGGGCTCCGTCGCCATCGCCCAGATCAACGAAGGCCGCTTGCTCTCGGCGGCGACGAACGTCTTCGATTCCCATTGGCTGCCGGCCGGTTTTGCCCAGGTCCGAAGCGAGCTGATTGCGCTGCACAGCGAGGCGCGCGAGCGCGCGGAAGAACCCTGGGCCACTCTGGATGGCCGAACTATCCAGTCGCTCGGCCAGAATATCGTCAAGCGCATCATCGCCACGATCCGCACCCGCCACCACGGCGGCATGGTGATCTTTGTCGATCCCGATCGCGCCCAGGCGCTCACCCAGAAGAACCCGTATCTGAGCTTTAAGTACGGCTTCAAGCCGGAGGAGCCACAGGCGCGCTTTCGCACGCTGCTGCTGAAGATCATGAATGCCCTGGCCGCCCTCAACGGCGGCAGCGAACGGCCGGTGGGCTGGCGCGAGTACGAGCAGAGCAACAACCCCCTGCTTGCCACCCTCGACGAAGCCCTCTTCGAGACCGCCCACTTTGTGGCGGATCTGGCGGCGGTCGACGGCGCGGTGGTCATGACTCGGCGCTTTGAGCTGCTGGGTTTTGGTGGATTTATCGCCTGCGACAACGTCGATGTGCGGGTGGTGGCGCGCGCCCTCGATCTCGAAGGCGAGCAGGTGAGTTTCGAATCGACCGCGAGCGTCGGAACCCGCCACCGCTCCGCCTACCGCCTGTGCCACCAGTTGCACGACGCGATGGCCATCGTTGTCTCCCAGGACGGCAACGTGCGCTTTGTGCGCTGGAACGACGGCTTTGTCACCTGTTGGTCGCAACAGACGCTGCTGGAACTTAGCGAATTTTGAGCGCCGCCCCGGTCGGGTTAGCCTTGGAAAGTTCTCAACCCCAGCGTGCGGTGTCCGGAGTTCTCAAATCCCTGCGCACCGGTTTTGCCACCCATCCGCTGTGGCGGCTTTTGGCCTATGGCCGGGCCTACCGCACCCGCTTCTGGCAGGCGGCCGGCTGCTCGGTACTCAACAAAATTTTTGATCTCGCCCCGCCGGTGCTCATCGGCGCGGCGGTGGACGCGGTGGTCGAGAAGCAAAATTCGTGGCTGGCCCGCCTCGGGATTGCTGACGTCTTTGGCCAACTGGCGCTGCTATCGGCCCTGAGTGCGTTCATCTGGGCGCTCGAATCGCTCTTTGAGTACCTCTACGGCAGGTTGTGGCGCAACCTTGCCCAGGATATCGAGCACGAAATGCGCCTGGACGCCTACGGCCACCTGCAGCGGCTCGAACTTGCCTACTTCGAGGAGCGCAGCACCGGCGGGCTGCTGGCCGTCTTGAACGACGACATCAACCAGTTGGAACGCTTTTTGGACAGCGGCGCCAACGAAGTGCTGCAGGTGGTGACCACGGTCCTGGTCATCGGCGGCATCTTTGTCTATCTCGCCCCCGGGGTCGCCTGGCTGGCGCTGCTGCCGATGCCGTTGATTCTTTGGGGATCGATCGCCTTTCAGGGACTGCTTGCCCCCTACTACGCCGAGGTGCGCGAAAAAGTCAGCCTGCTGAGCGCCCGCCTCGCCAACAATCTGGGCGGGATCACGACAATCAAAAGCTTTGCTAGCGAAGCGTTCGAGCTCGAACGCCTGCGCGCCGACAGCGACGCCTACCGCCAGAGCAACCGTCGCGCCATCGCCGTGAGCGCCGCCTTCGTACCGCTCATCCGGATTTTGATCTTGATTGGGTTTGTGGCCACGCTGCTGTTCGGCGGGATGGCGGTGGCGTCGGGCAGTCTTTCGGTCGGCAACTACAGCGTGCTGGTCTATCTGATCCAGCGGCTGCTCTGGCCGCTGACGCGCCTGGGCCAGACGCTGGATCTTTACCAGCGGGCGATGGCTTCGACCGCCCGGGTGCTCGACTTGCTCGATACTCCCATTGCTGTCCTCGTCGGGAACCAGCCGCTCCCCGCCGCCGCGGCGCGCGGCGAGATTGTTCTAGCCGGGGTGCACTTTGCCCACCGGGGGCGCAAGCCGGTGTTGGAGAATTTTTCGCTTGTGATCCCCGCCGGAAAGACGACGGCCATCGTCGGTCCCACCGGCTCCGGCAAGAGCACGCTGGTCAAACTGCTGCTGCGGCTGTACGAACCCACGGCCGGGGCGATCACCCTGGACGGACGCCCCCTGGGCGAGATCGCCCTGGCCGATCTGCGGCGGGCCGTGGGCCTGGTGAGCCAGGAGGTGTTTCTCTTTCCCGGAACGGTGCGCGAGAACATCGTCTACGGCAGCTTCGACGCCTCGCCCGAGCAAGTCGTCGCGGCGGCCAGGGCGGCGGAGGCCCACGAATTTATCGGCGAGCTGCCCCAGGGGTACGACACGGTCGTGGGCGAGCGCGGCCAGAAACTCTCCGGCGGCCAGCGCCAGCGCCTCGCCCTGGCGCGCGCCATCCTCAAAGACCCGCCGATTCTCATCCTCGATGAAGCCACCTCCGCCGTCGACAACGAGACGGAGGCGGCCATCCAGCGCTCGCTGGAGCGCATCACCCGGGGGCGCACGACGATCGTGATCGCCCACCGCCTCTCGACCGTCCGGACCGCCGATTGCATCCGCGTCATCGACCGCGGGCGCCTCGTCGAGCACGGCCGCCACGACGACTTGCTCCGCCAAAGCGGTCTGTACGCGGCGCTATGGCGGGTGCAGACCGGCGAGCGATCCCCCTAGGGCGTCTCCCCTGCATCCAGCCCGGCCCCGGCAGGCGTATTGTAGGGGTGGTGCACGGAGCCGCCCTTGAAGACGTTCTGCCTGCTGAGCATCGGACAGAGGGGGGTGGGCAAAACCGTCTTTCTGGCCGGCAGCTACGCCGAGTGGCGGCAGACTGAGGACGCACGGCCCGCCGCCTGGTTCGACTGCGACGACGAGATCTCCCGCCGCCACCTGGAGCAGGTGCTCGCCTATATCGGGCGCACCGGCCACTATCCGCCCGCGACCATCAAGGTCACCGATTTTCACTTTCACCTGCGCGTGCGTCACTGGAGCGGCCAAAAGACCCTCTGTCACTTCGACTGGCAGGACATCCCGGGCGAGCTGTGCGAGCAACCCGACGGCCGCCTGCGCGCCATGGTGCTCAATTCCCACGGCTGCTGCGTTTTTCTGGATGCCCTGGCGTTGTACAACCGCGACGATTACGCGGACCGGCTGCAGACCATCCTGGAAATGGTCAAATCGATCGCGCTGCTCGCGGCCGAGGCGGGATTGCCCTACGCCTTCGCCATCGTTCTCACCAAGTGCGATTTGCTCGCCGCGGCGGGCGGCGGCCGCGGCCAACTGATCGCCCGCCTCGCCCCGATGACCGGCTGGCTTGCTGCTCGCCGCATCGACTGCCGTCTTTTTTTCGTCGGCATGCCTTTGGTCCGGGAGGCCCAGCGGGTCGTTCTGCGGCCGGTGGGCGCGACCGAGACGCTCGTCTGGCTGGTTGGGCGCATCGTGGATCTGCACAGTACGACCGGCCGGACTCCCTGGGCAGCGGCCCTGCGCACCTGGGTGCGCAGCTTGCGCGGCGAGCGCCCCCCCCCGGAGCCCGGTATCTTGGGTCGCCTGGCCCAGCGGCATCCGCCCCCGGCCGGAGACGGCATCGAACCTTCCCCACCGGAGATTGCCGGAGGCAGTTAAGGAATCCTCACAAAATGTGTAACTTGCTACAAAGCACTTGTTTTTGAGTAGAATTGGAGTGGTGATAGATGGGTAGGCGCAGATGAAACTTTGGGGAAAAAGCGAAGGCACACGCATCAGCCACTTTCGCCGGTTGCAGTTAGAAAACTGGAAACGGCAGCTCGATGGGCGCATCGTCAGAGCGCGACAGAGCGGCGACAAACGGTTGTTGACGGCGCTGCAATCTGAGCAGCAATATCTAGAGCGCTGCTGGTAGCGGTGGCGTTCAACTCTCGAGACCTATAGCGGCCGAGGAATCGATTCCCCGGCCGTTTTGGCGATCGGTGCCGTCGATAAAAAGCGGCTTCCCGAGCCAGGGAGCCGCAACGGCTCAGTGGAAGACCGCAGTGGGAAAGTCGCGAAGCTTTTTATTCGCGGATAACATTCTCGGGGCTGGTTGCGTCGGAGGGATTGGGTTTGTTGGGCCAACGCTTCTGATCCGGGGTCAGGTCCGGTACGACGTCGGGCTTTTTCGCCGCTTCCCAACCCGGCGGACGCTTGGAGTTGTACCAGGCAACCGAGCCGAAGGTGACCGCAGCAATAAATCCGACAACCAACAAAATAATGGGCAAACTTTCCATAACCAAAGATTCCACTTTGACACTCCAACGTTATCAAGATGGGACCTGCTGTTCATCAATCTACTGACAGAAGGGCTGCTAGCCCGCAGGACTGAGAAGGACAGACGCGCTGCGGTGGCGTACATTGAATCCCAGAAGGGCCAATCGGAGATAACCGGCCATGGGTGTTCGCCGCCGCTTTATTTTGGGGAGTCTGGCCAGTGCCGCTTCTGGGGGTTTTGCAGCGAAGGCCGCCGATCCTCCCCGAACCCTGCCTTTGGTAGTGTTGCCCGAGGTCGTTCTTTTTCCGGGGCAGCCGCTCACCTTGGGCATTGCCCAGCCCCGCGACCGCAAGATGATGGGCGCGGTACTCAACGGCGACGGACGGCTGGGGGTCGTGCTCAAAACCAACCATAAACCCGCCGCGATCGGTTGCACGGCCGACATTCTCTACATCGAGCAGCTCGGTGGCGGTGGTTTCAATATGCTCACCCAGGGCGGGCGGCGCTTCCGGGTCGGCTCCTATACCCAGCGCGATCCGTTTTTGCTGGCGGCGGTGGATTGGCTTGACGAGGGACCGTCCGGCAAAGCGTTGGAGCCGCTGGCGATCGAGATTAAGCAACTGCTTCAGGACGTGGTGGGCCTTTCGAGCGAAGTGCTCAAGCGCACGGTGGACCTCCCCAAACTGCCGAGCGAACCCAGGGAATTTTCCTATTGGATGGCCAGTCGCTTCTACGGCGATCCGAGGACGCAACAGATGCTTCTGGAGATCCCCGGTACGGCGGAGCGGCTGCAAAAAGCCAAAGCGATCCTGCTCAATACCCGCCAGGAATTAATCGCGAGCCTGCAGCGGCAGAGCGGCCGTACCCGTGCCGCCGACACGCCCACCCCCGGCGAAGCCAAAATCGCCCTGGGCGGCAGCGATCCGATCTCCTTTTCGATGCTCATCGGCAGTGACTTCCTGCAGGGAGTTGTGCTCAGCGACCGGCTGTTGCTCACCCGCCGCAAAGGCGGTGCCGCCGAGGTCGGCACGCAGATCCGGCTCACTCCTACTCAGCAGCAGCAATTTTTCAAGCTCTGGATCGCCTTTGTCAAGGATGTCGAAGCGGGTGCCTACGCCCGGGCGGACAAAAAACCCGCCCAGCCGTCGCCCCTCAACGGCTGGCTTCGAGAAGTGGTCTTTGCGAGCAGCACCCCGGACCGGGCCGAACTGCTCGCCGCTCTCCAGAAAACTCAACCCTGAATTGGCCTCTTTCTTGGGAAGGACAGCCACAGCCGTACTTACCCACCTGGGGAAGACGAAGCTCGCGCCACCCGAATGAGATGATGTCGAGGTGTGCATTACAGTTCCAAACCGATGACCAACCCGCAGCCCGCCCCCTTGCCCCTCTGGCAGAAGGGACTCGACTTACTCAAAGAAACCGGCCAGGAGTGGTCGAATGACAAGGTGCCGCGCCTGGCGGCGGCCCTTGCTTACTACACCTTCTTTTCGCTGGCACCACTGTTGGTGGTGGTGATCGCCGTTGCCGGGTTTTTCTTGGGTCCAGATGCGGTGCGCGGCCAGCTCGACAACCAGATTGCCGGTCTGGTGGGCCAGCAGAGTGCGTCGGCCATCCAGGAACTGGTCAAAAGCGCCTACCATCCCGCCTCGGGGTTCACCGCCACCGCCATCGCCCTTGGTGCCATCCTCTTCGGCGTCTCGGGGCTGTTCGGCGAGTTGCAGGACGCTCTCAACACCATCTGGGGCGTGGCACCCAAGCCCGACCGCAGTTGGGTGGAGGTGGTCAAGCAGCGCTTCGTCTCCTTTTCGATGGTCTTCGGGATCGCTTTTTTGATGTTGGTGTCGCTGGTCGTCAGCGCCGTCGTCAGCGCCGTCACCGGCTACTTCGGCGCCTTGCTGCCGATGCCCGGCTTCGTGCCGGGATTGGTGGACGTGCTTGTTTCAGTTGCGATCACGACGCTCCTGTTCGCAATGATTTACAAGGTGCTCCCGGACGTCAAAATTGCCTGGCAGGACGTCGCCATTGGTGCCGCGATGACGGCGATCCTGTTCGTACTGGGCAAGTCGCTCATCGGGCTTTACCTGGGCCAGAGCAGCTTCGGCTCCAGCTACGGGGCGGCGGGCTCGCTGGTGGTCGTGCTGGTGTGGGTCTACTACACGGTGCAGATTCTTTTTTTCGGGGCCGAATTTACCAAGGTCTTCGCCAAGAAGTACGGCTCGCAGATCGTGCCTTCCGACAATGCCATGCCCATCGAGCAAAGCGTGCTCGCCCGCCAGGGTATTGGCCCGAGCCAGTACTCCCAGGCAGTCGAAGCGCCCGCCGAGCCGGCGGCCCTGCCTGCTTTGCAGGCCGTCGGTGCTGAGGCGAGGCTCGACCCAGACGCACGAGATTCTGCAGGCCAACCGGGACCCACCAACCCGCTCAAGCGCGCTGCCGCGTTCATCTTGAGCTTCCTCGTGCTCGCAAGACTTCGGAAATAGCGTTTGGTCTGCTTCCCGACTTCCGAACCAGTTCAGGGGAAAGGAGGTCTTATGTTTCACCGGTGTTTGGCAGATCGCGGCTAGGCCGGATCTGTGCCAGGGAGCAGCCGGCGGGCGCGGGCCAGGTCGACCAGGTCCGCAAGCCGGGCGGCCTCGGCGGCGGCGATGCGCCGCCCCAGAGGCGAGAGCCGGTAGTAGCGGCGGCGCTGATCGTCGAGATCCGGGTCGGCCCGCTCGTCGGACTCTTCGATCCACCCGTCGCCCAACAGTTGCTTGATCGAACGGTAGAGCGTCCCCGGCCCCAGCCGCACCGCGCCGTCGGTGCGATCTTTGACTTCTTTGCTGATGCCGTAGCCGTGGCGCTCGCCCTCGGCGAGGGCCAGCAGGATATGAAAGGCCGCCGGGGTCAGCGGCAAAAACGATCTCGGGTCCGGCACAGGAATGCTCATGAATGCAGGAACTTTATCCGTTCTGGATATATCTGATATGGACAATTTATCGGCTGAACGGTTTTCCGTCAACCGCTCCAACCTTGAGCAGGCAGAAGACAGCCAGCTACCAGGAATTTTCTTGGAAGCCTCCGAGGCGAGCCGGGGAGGCGCCTCGGGCCGGCGCGGGTGCACCCCGGCGGCGCTTGGCAGTGACGACGACTTCAGGAAGAGTATAGGTTTTTGTGGTCGCCAGTTGCGGGCGGGAGTCGAAGCGCGCCTGTCCTGCCGCCTGCTGAAATCCGAACGCGGCGGTGGCCAGGACAGCGAAGGCGAGGACGATCTGCAGCCCCCACCCAAGGGCGAACCGAACGCGGCGGGCCGGTGAAAAGACAGGCGCGACAAAACGGGAAGCACGGAGCATAGCACATCCTCCAGATTTAGTGAATCGGCAAACGATGGATTCAATGAGCCGGCCTGTGGGAAGGCCCGAGGGCAGGAACCCACCCCAGAAGCTATCCACATCGGATGTATCCGATGTGGATAATATATCCATTCTGGATAGAGATGTCAACGGTGCTTCGGCAATTTTTCTGGGGTGGGCAGCGGCAGGCGGGCAAGCAGCAGGGCGACGGCGGCCAAAAGCAGCACCCCGGCAGCTCCGGCCAGGGGATGTCCCCCTAGACCGGTGAGCCACTGGGGCACTTCAGGCCGGTCGTACAGGGCCAAACCCCGGGTGCTCACGACGTAATAGGTCCACACCCAGCCGGCGTGCAGTCCGACGGCAAGCCCCAGACGACCGGCGCTCCGCAGGCGGGCGAATGCGAGCAGCAGCCCGGCTGCGAACAGCGCCGGAAACTGCGGCCAGGTGGCGAGGATGATTTCGGGGGCTTTGATGAAGTGCGCAGCAGCAAACAGCGCCGCACTCGCTACCGCTCCCGCCCAGGCCCCATAGCGCTGGGCGAACGTTTGCAGCAAAAAGCCCCGAAAGAGCAGCTCTTCGATAAAGCCGACCGCCAGGCCGACCGCGAGCCCATCGACAACAGGGCTGGTCAGGTCGGCGAATTTTTCGGGATGCCAGCTCACCCAACCCAGGGCGGCTTCGGCCGCGACCAGCAGACTGAGTCCCACCACCCCGATGACAAGACCGATGCCTGCAAGGAGGAGATTGGTCCAGTCGCGGGCCAGGCCGTACTGGGCGAGGGAGCGGCCGTCGAGGCGGTGAGCCAAAAGCCACAGCACTGCCAGGATAGCCGCGTACAAGATCACGGCTACCCCAAGGGTTTGGGAGGTAGTGAGCGTCTCAAAGGGCATCCCCGGTCGCCACCCAGTTGCGAGGAGCCACGCCAGCACCCCCGGCAACCATAGCGCCAGCAGTCCGGCCAAGAAGAGCGCAATGCGAACGAGCGGGCGTTCGCTGAATCGCAGAACGGTCGTCATTGTCCGACAAGACAAGAATGGACCACAGGCGATCCTATCAGCCCGGCGGCTAAGATCTGGGGCAAGTGCACGTTCGGCCGGGGCATGGCTTTGATGTCCGAAAACACATTTCTCTACGTCGGCTGTCAGGGCTGGCGTTACCCAGATTGGCGGATAGCTTCTACGGATGCCGAGGATCTTGCGGCCCCGTTCTACCCGCCCCGGCTGCCCGCCGCCCGCGAACTGGAGCATTACGCCCGCACGTTCGATCTGGTGGAGGTCGATTCGACCTTTTATGCGGTTCCTCAGATTCGGGTGGTCAAGAGCTGGGCAGCCCAGGTGCCTGAGACCTTTCGCTTTACTCTGAAATTGCCCCGTACCCTCACCCACGAGTACCGTCTTGCGCGGGGAAGGGCTACCCTTTTGGCCTTTTGTGAATGCGCCCGCCCCTTGGGAGTCCAATTGGCGGCCATTCTCATCCAGTTGCCTCCGTCGTTCGCAGCGCATGAATTGACGGTGCTGGAGCGCTTTTTGCCCCACCTGCCTGCGGATTTGCCTTTTGCCATTGAATTTCGCGATCCTGCCTGGCTCAGTGAGCGCACAGTCGATCTGTTGGCGGCCCACCGGGTCGCCCTGGCCCTCGGGGATACCCCCTGGATACCGACACCACTGGCGCTCGCCTGGCTCGACAGGCTGCCCACCGACTGGCTCTATCTGCGGCTGATGGGATCCAAATCCAACGGTCTGGAGCACTTTACCCACCGGCAATTCGACCGCACGGGCACCCTCGATGCGTGGGCGGCGGCCGTTGGGCGCCTGACGGAAGACGGCAAACGCGTCTATGCGCTGCTTGACAACCATTTCGAGGGTTTCTCGCCGGGGTCGGCGATGCTGCTTGTGCGCAAATTGGGCCTGGCAGAGCGCCCCTTTCCCCGCGACTGCCCTACCGAAAGCGAGCAACTCGGCCTCGAATGGTAGAGCGGTTCTTGAGGGACCGGACCAAAAGCTCAATCGCTTCGCCGAGGGGAGGCGCAAGATGGTTTTGGATGTTTTGTTTACAGGTGAGGCTCGATGTCCTCCAGCACTGGAGGCTGCCGGCGATGTTCTAGCCGGGAGTGACCCTTGCGGTTCACCTGGGACAAAAGCCGGTTCACTCTGCCAGGAGTTCGTCTCGATGAAATGCTCCGTATCCACGCTGGCCGCCATCCTCTGCCTTGTCGCTGCCGCGTTGTTGCCCACAGCTGCCGAAGCCCAGATCACCATCCCGACACCGACGATTACCCCGCCCACCGTCACCGTACCGTCGGTGCAACCGCCTTCGGTCACGATGCCGTCCACCCAACCATCGGCCACCCAGGCGTCGACATCGGCGTCGGGCTATCCCTATAAACTTGCCCCCCTCCCCTACGATTACAGCGCTCTTGAGCCTTATATCGACGCAGAAACCATGAAGCTTCACCACGATAAGCACCACCAGTCTTACGTGGACAATCTCAACAAAGCGATCGAGAAGTATCCGGATCTGCAAAAAAGATCGCCCGAGCAACTCCTGCGCGATCTCAAGCAGATCCCTGAGGATATCCGTGCCGCCGTGCGCGGCAATGGCGGCGGCCACGTCAACCACACGATGTTCTGGGAGATCATGAAGCCCAAAGGGGGCGGCGAGCCCGCCGGTCCGATCGCCGCCGCCCTGCGCACCAACTTCGGCAGCTTCGACGCCTTCAAGACCCAGTTCAACGAGGCGGGCACCAAGCGCTTCGGTAGCGGCTGGGTGTGGCTTGTGAGCAATCCCGGCGGCAAGCTTGAGATCGTGAGCACCGCCAATCAGGATTCGCCCATTACCGACGGCAAATACCCGATCCTGGGCAACGACGTCTGGGAGCACGCTTACTATCTCAAGTACCAGAACCGCCGCGCCGATTACCTGGGCGCCTGGTGGAACACGCTCAACTGGGATGAGATCAATCGCCGCTTCCAGAAAGCCTCCACCGGATTGTAGGGCGGTTTTGCCGCCCGGCGGGGCGTTCGGTTAGCCTGGAGCGTAATCTTTAGCGCGCTGTGGATCTGACTATGAACGTCCTGTTCGGATTAGGTGCTCTCGCCCTGGCGATATTGCTGGATGCTTCTGGCGCCCTTGCCCAGAATCTGGCGGCGAGTGCTCCGAGACTGACTTATCCGCCTACCGAGCGGGCCGATCAATTTGACAACTACCACGGCACCCGCGTAGCTGACCCGTACCGCTGGCTTGAAGATTCCAATTCTCCCAAAACCAGAGCCTGGGTGGAGGCGCAAAACAAAGTCACCTTCGCCTACCTTCAAGGCATTCGCGACCGCGAGCCCATCAAAAAACGGCTCACCAAGATCTGGAACTACGAGAAGTACGGTATTCCCAACCGCGAAGGGGGCCGGTTCTTCTTCACCCGCAACAGCGGCCTGCAAAACCAGAGTGTCCTGTACACTGCGGCAAAGTTGGGCGAAACGCCCCGGGTACTGCTCGATCCCAATGCACTCTCCAAAGACGGTACGGTGGCACTCACCGGCATTGACATCACCGACGACGGCAGGTACCTGGCCTATGGCACCGCCGCCTCCGGCTCCGACTGGCAGCAGTGGCGCGTGCGCGAAGTCGCAACCGGCCGCGATCTGCCCGATGTCATCCGGTGGGTCAAATTCTCTGAAGCGTCCTGGAGCAAAGACGGCACAGGCTTTTTCTACAGCCGCTACGACGAGCCGAACGCCGCCACCCAGTTTCAGGATGTCAATTACTTTCAGAAGCTCTACTTCCATCGTCTGGGCACCCCCCAGGACCAGGACGTGCTGGTCTACGAGC
>JAHHGR010000016.1 GCA_019359725.1 Aphanocapsa lilacina HA4352-LM1
GGAGTTTCTGCAACAGGTCGCTGCCATTCAGGCTGCGCTGTCGCCCGAACGGCATCAACCTGTACGATGATGAAAACCCAGGCCGGAAACTCACTTTCTCAGTGGCTCATTGTTCAGGGGCAGGTCATGACCCCTGGCACTATCGACAACCGTCACCCCGTGCCCGAACTGCTCAAACGCCTGCATGGCAGAGTGTTTGGCGACCGAGGCTACATCAGTAGCAAGCTTGGTAGGCACTTGCGCGCGCACTTGGGCATCGCGCTGATTACCAAGTTGCGCCGCAAGATGAAAAATCGGTTGATGGTGCTGAGCGATAAGCTGTGGTTGCGCAAGCGGGGCCTGCTGGAGGCAGTCAATGACCAGCTGAAGAACATTGCGCAGATAGAGCACACCCGTCACATCGCAGCCCAACGCCCTTTGTGGTGAACTGGGTGAGTGGGCGGATCGCCTACTGCCACCAACTGAAAAAGCCTTCGGTGGCAGCGGATGCTGAGCTGCTCCTGGCTTAACCCGAACTCACGTTAATCGTTGACCCCAACCAGCAACATCCAGAAGCGCGACGCTTCACCATTGGACGAGACACGCAGGGCGAGGGGAGACATGCCTCAATTCCGCCAGTTGCTTTTTGCGGACGGAATATTCGATTCCACCAAGAAACGGGGCCTTTGACAGCAAATGTCGACAGACCGAATCAGATCTGATCGGGATCGACCCCCTGACTGCGCAGGTAGGCGGCAAGTTGCTCAGCGACGCGCTGAGCGGCGTCAGACCGTTGTCTTTCCTGCTCCTCGGCCAGCAGTAACAGTTGACCGTCCGGTGTAAAAAAGCGTAGCCAACCTTCATAAACACCCAGGTACAACTCCAATTGTCGACTCCATAACCGGCCGCACTCGTCGGGGGAAAGTTCCTCATACCGGCCATCTACCAGATGAAAACCTCGAAATTCGGTGCCCTCCGGGTCGAACCAAAAATAATCGGGTGTGCGAAAAGTGTCCTGGTAGATCTGCTTTTTGAGACCGCGATCGACGGCGGCGGTCGAAGCGGACAGCAATTCGACAATCACGTTGGGGTACTTGCCGTCCTCGTGCCAGACAATCCAGCTTCGGCGGTCCCGGCGCTCGGTGCCCAGGACCACAAAAAAGTCGGGACCGCGAAAGTCCTCCGATTTGCTCTGGTGTGGGCTGAAGTAAATCGTCAGATTGCCGGTGGCATAAAAATCCTGCCGGGACTGCCACCCGGATTCGAGCGAGCGAATGAGCAGCTCCATCTGCTTGCGGTGCCGGTCGCTTTCCATGGGAGGCTCGTCGCTCCATAAATCGGCGGGAGGAAGGGCGATCTCCGCTGGAAAGTCAATAGGACGAGAAAGATCTGTGGCGGTGGATTCGAGCATAACAATTCGCCTCTCGATGCTTTTCATCGTACCGACTCCCGCTTGGGGATCGATGCCTTCCCACCGGAGCATTCCCGGGAAACCGAAAAGATATCACCAAGGGCGATATCTAGAGGCAGGCTCCCGCAGCCCTGGGCGCGTAAAATCTGGGAAGGCCCGCGCGAGGTAACCTGATGTCCACAACCGTCCCACCCGAAATCGCGGAGCGCACCCGGACATTGCGCGCGCTTTTGCATCGGTGGGGCTACGCCTATTACGTGCTGGATGCTCTCGAGGTGAGTGACGCCATCTACGACCAGCACTACCGCGAACTGGTCGAGCTCGAAAGCCGCTATCCGGAGCTTGTCAGCCCCGATTCACCCACCCGCCGCGTCGGGGAGCGCCCCGCCCCAGCCTTTGTGAGCGTCACCCACCGGGTGCCGATGTTCTCCCTCGAAAACGCCTTCAGCCAGGCGGAACTCGAAAAATGGGGCGAAAGGCTGGTGCGCGAAATCGGCCCGGATCTGGAGTTTGTCTGCGAACTGAAGATCGACGGATCCGCCACCGCCCTCAGCTACGAGAACGGGGTGCTGGTGCGCGGCGCCACCCGCGGCGACGGCGTCGAGGGCGAAGAAATTACCCAGAACCTGCGGACCATCCGGGCGATTCCGCTCAAGCTGCTGGGGGGCGAGATGCCTTCGGTGCTGGAGGTGCGCGGCGAGGCGTTCATACCCCGCGACGAATTTGAGCGCATCAACCAGGAGCGCCAGGCGGCCGGCGAAAAACTGTTTGCCAACCCGAGAAACGCCTGCGCCGGCACCCTCAGACAACTCGATTCGCGGGTGGTGGCCGCGCGCCGCCTGGGCTTTTTTGCCTATACTGCCCACTTCGGCTGCGCCCAGAGCCAGTGGGAAGCGCTCGCAGAACTCGAAAGCCACGGCTTTCGGGTCAACCCCCACCGCAGTCTGTGCCGAGATCTGGCCGAGGTGCGGACGTTTTGTGAGCACTGGGAACATCACCGCCACGCGTTGCCCTACGACACCGACGGTGTGGTGGTCAAAGTCAATGCCTTTGACCATCAGCGGGAGGTGGGTTTTACCAGCAAATTTCCGCGCTGGGCGATTGCCTTCAAGTACCCCGCCGAAGAAAAAAGCACCGTCGTCGAAGCGATTGCCGTCCAGGTCGGGCGCACCGGGGCGCTCACGCCGGTGGCTGAACTGCAGCCGGTGACGGTGGCAGGGACAACGGTCAGCCGGGCGACCTTGCACAACCAGGATCGCATCGAGTCTCTCGATGTGCGGGTCGGAGACACCGTGATCGTCCGCAAGGCGGGTGAGATCATCCCGGAGGTGGTGCGGGTGATCGGCGAATTGCGCCCGCCTGAAGCCGTGCCCTACGTTTTTCCCCAGACCTGTCCGGAGTGCGGCACGGCGGTGGTGCGCGCCCCGGGCGAGGTGGCGGTGCGCTGCCCGAACCCCCGCTGCCCGGCGCTCGTCCGGGGAAAGCTCGGCCACTGGTGCGCGGCCCTCGAAATCGACGGCATCGGCGACAAGCTCATCGCCAGACTGGTAAGCCTGGGTCTGGTCCACACAGTAGCGGATCTGTACGAACTGAGCGCAGAGCAACTGGCGGGCCTGGAGCGTCTTGGCGCCCGTTCGGCCGCCAAGATTGTCGAGCAACTGGACCGCTCGCGCCACCAGCCCTGGAGCCGGGTGCTCTATGGCCTGGGGCTGCGCCACATCGGTGCGAGCGTCTCGGTGGAGTTGGCGCGCGCTTTCCCGAGCGCCGCCGCCCTTGCCCAAGCTGATCTGGCAGCCATCGCTTCGCTGTACGGTTTTGGCGAAGAGTTGGCCCGCTCGGTGGTCGAGTGGTTCGCACAAGCCGAAAACCGCGAACTTCTCGAACGGCTCGAAGCCCACGGTCTACAGCTGGCAGGCGGCGAGCGGGCTGCCCAAAGCAGTGCCCTGTCCGGGCTCACCTTCGTGATCACCGGCACGCTGCCGACGCTGTCGCGCGAGGAGTGCACCGCCCTCATCGAAAGCTGCGGCGGCAAAGTGACCAGTTCGGTGAGCAGCCGCACCAGCTACGTGGTGGCGGGTGAAAAAGCCGGCTCCAAACTCGCCCGTGCCCAGGAGCTGAAGGTGGCTGTCCTGGATGAGGAGCAATTGCGGGCGCTTATCGAGACGCGCGAGACGCCGTGATCCCTCGATGGCGCCTGGGAACCGCCCGCTGTCGGTATGCTAAGAAGATGCCGACCGTGCCCCCCATTCCGGCTCCACAATCGACATGAAGCAATTGCTTTACTGGGCCGCAGAAGCCCTGGCTGCACTCAGCAGAAACCTGCGCTGGATGGGATGGAACCTCTTTCTGGCGCTGGTGCCCCTGGCGTTGAGTTTCTGGCTGTTCGATCCGAAGCGGCGGCGCTCACCGCTGTGGTGGGGGGTGGCGGCGGTCTGGCTCGCCTTTTTGCCCAACGCCCCTTATGTTCTTACCGACGTCATCCACCTTATCGAGCAGATCCGCAGCCGGGGTTACTCCGCCTGGGTCATCACTTTGGCGCTCATTCCCCAATACTTGTTATTTATCCTGGTGGGATTTGAAGCGTACGTGCTGTCGCTAGTCCTGATGGGCCGCTACCTGCGGCAGCAGGGCCTGGCCCGGTGGATCCTGCCGATTGAACTGGCCATCCATGCCCTCAGTGCCGTGGGCATCTACCTCGGCCGCTTCCAGCGCTTCAACAGCTGGGACATTGTCACCCAGCCCGACGCGATCGTGGACGATCTGTTCAACGATCTCATCGACAAAGAGCCGCTGTTGGTGATGGGGATCACCTTTGCTGTGGTGGCAGGACTTTACTACCTGCTCAAGGTCGTAAGCCTGGCGCTGATTTATTACTGGCGCAGGGGGCGGGCTCCCGACGGCGCCGAATGGACCGCGTAGCCCGTGGAAAAAGCAGTGCGACGGCCGCTGGCAACCGTGCTGATCGCCCTGCACAAACTGCTGTGGGGCATGGCCCCGGTAGCCCTTGCCGGCGGGGCGGCACTGACAGGCAAGCTGACTGAAACTAACGATTTCTGCCCCTGGCGCCTCCCCTACGGTAGAGCCGAACCTTCGCGCAGCATCCGCAGAATCTCCTCCGGCGCTTCGCCGCCCGCGTCGATGAGCATCTGCAATATCGGCCCGCGCATGCGAAATAGAGACTTGGTTTGCAGGACCGTATCGGGATCCCCGCCGTGCCCCAGCAGCACACGCACCAATTCGACATGTCCGTAGAAGGCGGCGTGCTGGATCGCACTGGTGGTCTCGCCGCCAGCGCGCTTGTTGGGATCGGCTCCGTGCTCCAGCAGTAGCCGGACAATGGGTTCGCTGCCCAGATGGACGGCAATTTTGAGCGGTAGGGCTCCGCGTTTATCCGCCGCGTTTGGATTGGCTCCCGCTTCAAGCAGCAGGCGCACAATCTCTTGCTGCCCACCGCGCACCGCCTCGACCAAAGGCACCACCTCCGGTCGTACCACCACTTTGAGCAAGCCTGCCTGCCCGTCGGCAGAGGCGCCACCCTCCAACTGTCGTCTTACCGCCTCGGCATTGGCTTCCCGAATTGCCTGTATTAACGCCTGTTCAGCCATTGGGTTTTTGGTCGTCTGGGTGGATTTGATCGGCTATCCAGTCGGCTCCTGCAAAGCCCGCGATGCCGCCGAGCACACCGCCAGCCAGTCCAGTGGGATCGCTCCCGGTCCGGTGGTGACACCCGCAAGTGCTCCCAGTCCAGCCCCAGCCTGCGCCCCAGCCCAGGCTCCTGCCCAGCCTCCGACTTGGCGGACGCCTTCGGCGGCGATCGGAGCAACGGAAGCTTCTTCTATACTCTCCTGTCCGGCCTGATAGAGATCATAGGCGGTCATCCCCGCCCCCAGAACGCCTGCCGTGGTGCCCAGACCTTTGAGGGCGCGCATGCCGCCCGATTCGATCGCCGCAGGGGGGACGTTGCCTTTGATGAGCATTTCGCCTTCCGCTGCCTGAGCCGCCTTCCACATATTGGCCCGCGGTCCCATCGACGGGTTTTGCTGCGCCAGTTCGTCCATGTTGGCGACAAGCTCGGCGTTGGAGATGGTCTCTGCCCCGGCCGCCCGCGTCTGCTCCAGGTCGATCCAGTAAGGCTTGCCCTCGATATTGGGAGCCCCGAAGGGCCGTTCACTGGCTGAAAGATACGGCGATCCTCCCCCGGCGTGCTGATTGAGAGCGTGCTCCGCCGGTTGAAGTACAGCGCTCGGATCACTCGGGGTCATACCGAAGTGAGTTGGATCGAAGATGCTTGCCGCATCCGGGTCGACTTTGCGCACCGCCGTATCGAGAAATGGAATCGGTGAAACCACTTTAATATCCTGGGCACGTTCTAGAACTTGATTGAGAAGCGAGTTGGAGGTGTCACCTTCTTGAGCGTCTACCGAGGTGAGCAATTCCCCGTCTTCCACTGCGGTCGGTCCTGAAGTCCGTGCGTACAGAAGCTCTGTCGTTGCTCCGCCTGTACCGGAGGACAGGTCTGAAAAATCTACGGGCAAAGCCTCGAAATCCGCCGATTCTGCTTCGGCTTCGCGGTCGGGAAGTTCAAAGTTCAGCAGTGCCGATGTCGAATCGAACCAGTTCGCCGGATCGTCCTGGTCTTCGGGCAGCGAAATGGGCTCGGCGAGCGGCAACACCCCCTGGCGGTCCGCCGCGTTCGGATTGGTCCCCGCCTCCAACAGCAGCCGCACGATCGTTGCATTGCGGCTGCGGATCGCCTCGACCAAGGGTAAGGTTCGGGGGCGCAGCCACAGCAGCAGCGGTTCCGGTTCGCCGTTGGGGGAGACTCCCTGGGCGAGCAATTGCCGGATCTGTTCGCTGTCGGCCGTTCGGATGGCCTGAAGGAGTTGCTGGTTATCCATTGCCGTTTATACCGTTCAAAGTGTCGGAGCCCTTCGGCAGCTTGGCACCCGGACCGTCCGCACCCCCAAATCGGGCAATAATGATGGTTTGGGAAGAGCGCACACACGGAGCACAGATGGCAAAGGTGATCGGCATCGACCTAGGGACGACCAACGGTCTGGTCGCCCAGATGGGCAGCCCGCAGCTCGTTCCGGATATCAGTGGGCGATGGATTGTTACCGCAGGCCCGTCTACAGGAGCCGGGTTGGGGACAATCGAAAAGTATCAATCCTAACCGCTAAGTATTTGTGCTCAGCAGTCGGCGTAAGCATTTGTGCCTATGAAAATCGATGACCAATTCCTTTGTGTAAACGTTGATGAATTTTTCGGCTTTTTTCGCGCCACACGGGTGAGCTGCCACTAACCTGTTGTTAACGGACGACCGCTCGAGGGTTTCATGCTCACACCTTTTTCCGATGGCGTTTATCAGGGGACTACGGTACAAACGCCTGAGCATCCTGCCTGTGAACTTTTTCCAGCCTCCCGCACGACGGGTCAACTCTTCGGCCTGGGTGTCGTGCTGGGAATTGCCAGTTTGTTTCTCGACGGCTTCGGTGCCGGTCCCTGGTCCTGGCCGTTGATGGTGATGGCCGGCCTGGTTCTGCTTTTTGCAGGCAGCCGCGTCGCCCGGTCCTAAGCATTCCTTGGAGCGCATCGCCCCCGGTCCGTTGGCTGGGGGCTTTTGCATAGGGCGATAAAACAAAGCCCCCGACCAATCGGTCGGGGGCTTTGGGGTGGTGGGCTTTAACCCTCGGCAGTGGCCAGGGTGCGGTCCTTGACGGTGAAGGTCGGCTTGCCTTCGCTATCGACATCGACCAGCACTGTATCGCCCTCCTTGAGGCGGGCGGCCAGAATTTCTTCGGCCAGCTGGTCTTCGAGCATGCGCTGGATGGCGCGGCGTAGCGGCCGGGCGCCGTAGGTGGCGGAGTAACCTTCTTCGATCAGCTTTCGGTTGAACCCGTCGGTTATCTCGAGCCTGATATTTTGCTCTTCGAGGCGGGCGAACACCTCGCGCAGCATGATCACAGCGATCTGCTTGACCTCCTCGCGCGTCAGCGGGTGGAAGACGATGATCTCGTCGAGGCGGTTGAGGAACTCGGGGCGGAAGTACTGCTTGAGTTCTTCTTTGACCAGTTCGCTGATGCGGTTGTAGCGCTGCTCCTCTTCGGTGCCGGCGGTGTTGAAGCCGAGGCCGCCGCCGCCCTTTTCGATCACCTTGGAGCCGACGTTGCTGGTCATGATCATCAAGGTGTTCTTGAAGTCGACCGTGCGGCCCTTGGCGTCGGTGAGGCGACCGTCCTCGAGGATCTGCAGCAGCACGTTGAACACGTCCGGGTGAGCCTTCTCGATTTCGTCGAAGAGGATCACCGTATAGGGACGGCGGCGCACCGCCTCGGTGAGCTGACCACCCTCGTTGTAGCCCACATAGCCGGGGGGCGAACCGATGAGCTTGCTCACCGTGTGCCGCTCCATGTACTCGGACATGTCGAGGCGGATCATCGCGTCCTCGGAGCCGAAGAAATAGGTCGCCAGCGATTTGGCCAGTTCGGTCTTGCCGACGCCGGTGGGACCGCTGAAGATGAAGCTCGCGATCGGCCGCTTCGGATTTTTGAGGCCGACGCGCGCCCGGCGGATGGCCCGGGAGATGGCCTTGACCGCTTCTTCTTGGCCGATGAGGCGCTGGTGGAGCACGTCTTCCATGTGCAGGAGCTTCTCGGTCTCAGACTCGGTGAGCTTGCTGACCGGCACCCCCGTCCAACTTGAGACGATGTAGGCGATGTCCTCTTCGGTGACGTTGGGAGACTCTTCGTTGGCAGTCTCGGACTTGCGCGCCTGGGCGATCGAGCGAATCTGGGATTTGATCTCCATCTCGCGGTCGCGCAACTCGCCCGCCCGCTCGTAGTCCTGGCCGCGCACGGCGTCGTCTTTTTCTTTGAGAATCTGGCGCAGCTCTTTGTCGAGTTCCTTGGCCGCCGGAGGCAGTTGCGAGGAGAGCAACCGCACGCGCGAACCGGCCTCGTCGACCAGGTCGATGGCCTTGTCCGGCAAGTAGCGATCGGAGATGTAGCGATCAGAAAGCTGGGCAGCGGCGATGAGCGCTTCGTCGGTTATCTTGAGCTTGTGGTGCTGCTCGTAGCGCTCGCGCAACCCGCGCAGGATCTCGATGGTTTCATCGACCGTCGGCTCACCCACCATCACCGGCTGGAAGCGGCGCTCGAGGGCGGCGTCGCGCTCGATGTGCTTGCGGTACTCATCGAGGGTGGTCGCCCCGATGCACTGCAGCTCGCCGCGCGCGAGGGCCGGCTTGAGGATGTTGGCGGCGTCGATGGCCCCCTCGGCAGCCCCGGCGCCGATGAGCGTGTGCACCTCGTCGATCACGAGCACGACGTTACCGGCGGCACGGATCTCGTCCATGATCTTTTTGAGCCGCTCTTCGAATTCACCGCGGTACTTGGTGCCCGCTACCAACAAGCCAATGTCGAGGGTAACGACGCGCTTGTCGGCCAGGATGTCGGGAATGTCGTTGTTGGAGATGCGCTGGGCGAGGCCCTCGGCAATTGCCGTCTTGCCCACGCCCGGCTCGCCGATGAGTACGGGGTTATTTTTGGTGCGGCGACCCAGGATCTGGATGACCCGCTCGATTTCTTTTTCGCGGCCCACCACCGGGTCGAGTTTACCCTCGGCGGCCATCTGGGTGAGATTGGAGCCGAACTCGTCCAGCGTAGGGGTCTTGGTGCGGCCGGTGTTGCCTCCGGCGGAGACCTCGGCGGTCTCCCCCAGCATGCGGATAACCTGGGTGCGGACCTTGGATAAATCGACTCCCAAATTCTCAAGCACCCGGGCAGCGACGCCCTCGCCCTCGCGGATGAGGCCCAGCAGCAAATGCTCGGTGCCAATGTAGTTGTGGCCAAGTTGGCGCGCTTCTTCGAGCGACAGCTCCAGCACCCGCTTGGCCCGCGGCGTAAACGGGATTTCGACCGCCACGAACCCGGAACCGCGGCCGATGATTTTTTCGACCTCGATGCGGGCGTCCTTCAGGTTGACCCCCATGGACTTGAGCACCTTGGCGGCGACGCCGGTGCCCTCACCGATGAGGCCGAGCAGGATTTGCTCGGTGCCCACAAAGTTATGCCCCAGGCGACGGGCTTCCTCCTGGGCCAACATGATCACTTTGATCGCTTTCTCGGTAAATCTTTCAAACATGGCTATGTCCCTTCACCTGCAGCGCCCTTTGAGGGTTACCTAATCCTAACACAGGCCACAGCCGGGACCCGGGTACAAGCCGCTCCTGGCCGCGCTCTGAGGGTCTTGACAAAATCGCACTACACCCACCGAAAAATCATCCGCAAGGATGAGAAAAAGTATGTATCTAAATGGGATTACGTTTAACCAGTTCGGCCCCTGTGCTCGCCTCCATCGTAACCAAGTTTGCGCCATTTCCAACGAATTTTTAACCTGGCCGATCGGTCAGGGTAGGGAAGATTCCGACAAACGGCCAGCCTGGAGCGAGGCGTTCGAGGCGGTTGACAAAGTCCGGCGCATCGATGCGCGGGGTCCACATCACCAGGGCATCCTCCTCGCCGTAGTAGTGCTTGCGTCGCCCGAGCGTCTCAAGGCCGAAGCGCTCGTAAAGCCCGATTGCAGCAGTATTGGAGGCGCGAACCTCAAGAGTCATCCGCCGTGCCCCGACCTGCCGCGCCCAGCGCAGCAAGGCGCACAGCAAAGCCGCCCCGACACCTCGGCGGCGGTGTTCGGGATGCACCACCAGCATCGCCAGGTGCGCCTCGTCGAGTATCAGTTGAAAACCACCAAATCCTAACGCCTCGCCTGAGCCGGTACGCGCCAGACAATAATGTCCTGAGCGCTGGCCCACATCCGATCGCAGCATCTGCGCGCTCCAGTAACCCGGCATCCCCAGATCGAGCAGGGCGTCCACGTGCACGAGGGCGACAAGATCCGCAGCGTCCAATTTTACCAACTGTCCCGATTCCATGGTTTCAGGTTAATGCAGCCGCTGTGTCTGCTTTGATAATTAATATACGACTATTTTAATCGGGTATATTTTGGGTTGCTTGACAGGCTGTGGTAGCATGCGCCCACGTTGCTGATGTGGGAGAACCCGATGACCCAGACGCCCCTGCGCACCACCGCCACCCTCAAGGGCCTGCGCTGCCGGGAGTGCGGCGAACAGTATCCGGGCGAGGCCCGGCATGTTTGCGAGTTTTGTTTCGGTCCGCTGGAGGCCCATTACGACTACGAGGCCATCCGCGGGTGCACCAGCCGCAGGTCCATCGAGGCGGGGCCGCGTTCGATCTGGCGCTATCGGCCGTTTTTGCCGGTGGTGGGCGAGCGGGTGATCGACGTGGGCACAGGGCTGACCCCGTTGATTCGCTCCGAGCGGCTGGCCAGGCGTCTGGGCCTGGGGGCGCTCTATATCAAAAACGACGCGGTGAACGTGCCAAGCCTGAGCTTTAAAGATCGGGTGGTCTCCGTAGCGCTCACCCGGGCGCGCGAACTGGGTTTTACGACCGTCTCGTGCGCTTCGACCGGCAATCTGGCCAACGCCACCGCCGCGATTGCCGCCCACGCGGGGCTGGAGTGCTACATCTTTATTCCGGCGGATCTGGAGGCGGGCAAGGTGCTGGGCACGCTCATCTATGGGCCGCAGGTGCTGGCGGTGGAGGGCAACTACGACCAGGTCAACCGCCTGTGCTCGGAGGTGGCCGATCGCCACGGCTGGGGGTTTGTGAACATCAATTTGCGCCCCTACTATTCCGAAGGTTCCAAGACCCTCGGCTTTGAGGTGGCCGAGCAGTTGGGTTGGCGCCTGCCGGACCACGTCGTGGCGCCGGTGGCTTCTGGATCGCTTTATACAAAGATCTTCAAAGGCTTTCAGGAGTTGATCAAAACCGGCCTGGTCGAGGAGCAGGCCGTGCGCATGAGCGGAGCGCAGGCGACGGGTTGTTCGCCGGTGGCCCAGGCGTTTAAGGCCGGGCGCGACTTTATCGCGCCGGTCAAGCCCGCCACCGTCGCCAAGTCGATCGCCATCGGCAACCCCGCCGACGGCGTCTACGCTCTGGATCTGGCCCGGCGCACCGGTGGGCACATCGAAGATGTCACCGACGCTGAGATCATCGAGGGAATCAAGCTGCTGGCCCAGACCGAGGGTATCTTCACCGAGACCGCCGGCGGCACGACCGTGGCGGTGCTCAAGAAACTGGTCGAGCAGGGCAAAATTGCCCCCGACGAGTTGACGGTGGTCTACATCACCGGCAATGGCCTCAAGACCCAGGAAGCGATCGCCCCCTACGCCGGTGAGACCCTCAAAATCGAGGCGAATCTGGCAAGCTTCGAGCGCGCCCTGGAGCGCGCCCGCACCCTCGATCGCCTCGACTGGCAACAGACCCTTATCTAAGGGCCATCAAGTGGGCCCGATACCTCAAATCAAAGGAGCATCGTCCACCATGTCCGTGACCGTACTCATCCCGACCCCGCTGCGCAAACTTGCTAACGAACAGGCGACGGTCCACTGCAGCGGCAGCAACCTGACCGAGGTGCTCGATTCGCTCGAAGAGCGCTGCCCCGGCATCAAGGCCCGGCTTTGCACCGAGAACGGCGATCTGCGCCGGTTTGTCAATTTCTACGTCAACAGCGAAGACATTCGCTTTTTGCAGGGGCGCGACACACCTCTCAAAGACGGCGACGAGGTGAGTATCGTCCCGGCGATCGCCGGGGGCCGGTGACGCAGATTCTGCAAAGAGCACTATCTGGAGTGCAAGGCTGTCGAAGGGCTTATCAAGAACGGCTTGCAACGCCGGCAGCAGTAGGCTGCGGGCACTTTGGGGCGAGGAGCCGATTTGCAGAACGCCTTCAAGCTGTCCAGAGTTGCAGGTGGGGCCTCATTTATACCAGGCCGAACCGCACCCGACCGCCACGACAGCCCGCCGGGCGCTCGACTTAACCGACTCCACGAATATCGCTTGTAAATTTCCCAGCAGTGGTATTTAATCGGGTTGTTCTGCTTCCCGGGCACCCTAGTCACCCCGCTCGTACGCACAACCCATGGCGAATCCTTGCTCGGCATCCTGGTGGCGACGGCCATCCTGGCGGACTTCAACCCCGAATTTCAAGGCTGTGAGCCTCGCAAGCTGCTACCCGGTCACCCCGGTATGTTCCAACGGGTTTGTCGGCGTCGCCTTCCAGGGTTGCGCGAAGCCTGTCGATTTGCCGTCTATGAACATTCGCTCACAAGCAAAAATCCAGGCGCTGTTTTCCCAGGCTGCTGTCGAGACACCCGCGCTATCCATTTACGAGGGCAGCGGCCGGACCGGCGGCATCATGATCCACAAGCCTTACGATCGCAAATTGAGCGATTCGCCGGTGCTTTTTGGCTATCAATTTTGGGCAACGGCTCGTCCTCAAGAGCAGTCTTCAGAGAACCGATCTACCAACAATAACATCGTGATGACGGGTGCTTACGCTCTATTTACAAAGATCATGACTCTGGACAGACAAGTAACCGTATCAAGACCTGGAGTCAAGCCATGAAGCGCAACAGGAGAGGAAAGAGCCTGATCGAAGCAACCGTAAGTACCGCCCTGTTGGGGTTGGTTGCCGTCGCTTCGATAAGCTTGACAATGTTCTTTTCTCAAGCAGCAAAAGAAACCGCTATTGCAAGGCATTCGATCGAGTCTTTAAACCAGGCTGAAGAAACCTTGTCTCCGACTGTTTCAAACATGGTCTTCAGAAAATATTTGCCGACAACCTTTGAAAGTAACGGACCGGTTAACGACGTGTTTTCAAAGGGTTCAACGACATCCGCAAGGTGGCACTGGAAAAACAACGAACCCGTGATGTGGCAGCTTTACCCCCACATATACGGAGTTGCCAAAAAAAGTGGGATTTGCCTTCAAGATCGTGAAACAAGGGTTGAGTTTGACAGGTCGAGGCAAATCTTGTTACTTGACTATCAATATCGGGGCGATGGAGAACTCGTTGAGTGTTTAGGAGGCAAAACACAGGGGATGATTACTGTTAAGGATGTTGTTGTAAATCACGTTTCTGAAGCCCAAGTTGTTAGGGTCGGCAATCGGGCACTGAGGCTCTGGTTTAAGCAGTATGGCGAATGGCGCTCTGTGAGGGCAGGATTTTTAGAGCAGTAATTCCTTTTTGTGGCTTGTTGATGTACATTATACTGGCATGTCGATGCCGATCCGTCTTAAGGCAGTTAGATCTATGGCGAACTTAAATTCTTGGTGTCTTTCCATCCTAGCGTATGCCCCTGTGCTCCTGCTGGTGGCTGTAGCCCCCGTTTATGGCTTCACCGTCAGCGATCTTGAGGCGACGGAACAAGATTTACGCTTATCAGCGCTCCGGATGCTTGCTTTCGAGGAGAGACAAGACGGAGGTCGTCCCGTGGAGGCGAGCAGCAAATTTTTTGGCTACTCCGGTTCGGCCAATGCTCACGTGGGAACAGAAAATTATCATAATTCGTTGCAAGAAGACTTATTTGTTTTACATTTCGGCTTAAATGACGTTTTAAGGTACAGCGGCGTGAGTGGAGATTTTATTGAAGATTTTGTGGTTGGCAGTAGTCCCTTAGCCCCGGCTTCAATGGTTTTTGGCGGACCCAACAACAACTTATTCATAAGCCAAAGCGACGGAGGGAATGTGTTTCAGTACGATCTCCTGACCGGGGATTTTGTGAATGAGTTTGTTGCTTCGGGATTGGGCGGTTTGAGCAATCCAAGCGGATTGGTGTTCGCGGGAACCGGAGGAAATTTGCTTGTTGCCGATGCTCTCTCCGGCAGAATCTTGGAGTTTAACGCATTGAACGGCTCATATATTGGCGATTTTGCGTTCCTGTCCGGTATGCGAGCAGGAGAAATCACATTTGCACATAGCAATTTGTTTGTGATAGATCAAGCAAGCTCGGCCGTTCAGCGGTTCGACAGTCAAGGCAACTATCTGGGTGTTTTCGTTTCCAGCCTGGATAGTCCGGCCGATTTTGTCTTCGGACCGAACGGAAATCTGTTCATCACAGTGGGTGACTTCCAAGCCAGCCGTGTTGAGCAATACGATGGGCTTACGGGAGCTTTTCTGGGAATTTTTGCTTCTGAAAACGGTCTTAGCGATGCTACGGGTCTAGATTTTGGTCCTGATGGAAATTTGTATGTAGCAAGTAGTAGTACAGCAAGCATTTTGGAGTTCAACGGATCTACCGGAGCATTCGAAGGAATATTTATACCTTCGGGAAGTGAAGGATTAAATAATCCAGACGACATTTTCTTCCAGGAGATACCGGAGCCCTTGCCTGGGTTCGCATTTCCGATGATCGGTGCACTGGGCTGGATGGCGTGGCAGATGCGCAAGCGCAAGCTGAGCTGAGTATGGAGAAGTGAACCTACAGTAGGCGTTCAGGTTGCCGGGATTTCGGGTTCGTCTCGACAGTTCTGCCATCAGAGCCCTCCGAGGGGCCTGCCGATGGGCGGCAGGGGAACCCCCCTTTTGGGGGCGGGTCGGAGCGTCCGACGCCAATCGGACAACTCAGCGAATCTGATCAGAGGTGCCCAGATAATCGCTCCAGAAACGCCGGGCGCCCCCAGCACCCCGCAAAGGCTGCTGGATAACCAGATTGCTCAACTCGGCATCTTCGCTAAAAAGCTGCACCAACGATTCGATCTCACCGAATTGTTCGATGTACTGGAGCGTCTGCATAAAACGCTTTGCAGTCGGATTGGACATCGTGTGATGAAAATGGCAATCCCATCGCGGCCAGACCGGCATCCCCGGACATCCGCCCCTGGGTACAGCCTTCGGCTTACTCCCGGCTTTCTTTCATCCGCTGCCTGAGGCGCTCAAGCTGGTCGCGCCCGCCGCTGACCAGCAACTGGTCGCCCTCGCGCAAGGGGGTGTCCGCGTCCGGAAAGCCGATAAGCTGCCCCTCACGGCGCAGGGCGTGCACCACCACGCCGTAGCGGCGGCGCAGGTCGGTTTCGGCGAGGGTGTGTCCGTCCAGCAGGCAGTCGGTGACGACGGTGACCACCTGCAGACCCATCGCCTCGGCAGGCGGCGGGGTGTGCCCGGGGATTACCGGGGCGCCCCGCTCCATCGACAGCGGCAGACGAACGGTAAATGTGGAGCCCTGATTCACTCCTGAACTTTCGACGGCGACCGTACCCCCATGCAGTTCGACCAGTTGGCGCACGATGGCCAGCCCCAGCCCGAGGCCACCGTGGCTGCGGGTGGTGGTGCTGTTGGCCTGGCGGAAGCGCTCGAAGACGTGGGGCAGAAAATCGGCGGCAATGCCCACCCCCGAATCGCGCACGATGAGCGCCGCCTCCGTCTGGCTGCTTTCCAGCCGAACGTCGATGCGGCCACACTCGGGGGTGAATTTGATCGCGTTGGACAGCAGATTCCAGACCACCTGCTGCAGGCGGTTGGGATCTCCTAGAGGTAGAACGACGTTGGGATCGAGATGGGCCTGCAGTTCGATTTTTTTACTCTGGGCGGCGAAGCGCACCGTGTCGAGGGCATCTTCGACCAGGGTGGCAAGGGCCACTGGCCGCACCTCCAGGCGCAATTTGCCGGTGATGATCCGCGAAAGATCGAGCATGTCCTCGATGATCCGGCTCTGGGCGCGGGCGTTGCGCTCGATGGTCTCAAGCGCCCTGGCTGCCGATTCTTCGTCGAGCTGACCTTTGCGCAACAGCTGCGTAAAACCGATGATCGGGTTGAGGGGGGTGCGCAGTTCGTGGCTGAGGGTGGCCAGAAACTCGTCTTTGATGCGGTTGGCTTCTTCGGCCTCCTGCCGGGCGCTCTCAGCCGCCGCCCGCGCGAGCTGCTCGCGGCGCGCCTGCTCCTGCAGCTGGGCGGTGCGCTCCTCCACCAGCCGCTCCAGCTGGTGGGTCCGCCCCTGCAACAGTTCGACTTTTTCGGCTTCCAACTGGTAGATGCTGCGCTGGAGCGCTTCTATGACGCCGAAAATATCGAGCGGATCCAGTAGCCGCAAAAGGCCGCTCTGGGTGACGATCCCCACCAGTTCGCCCCGCTCGCCGGTGACCACCAGCCGCCGCACCCGGCGGCGCAGCATCTGCTGGTGGGCCACCAGCACCGACTCGAAAGGCTTGAGGGGAGACAGCACCGCGCTCATCACCGCCGCCGCCCGGGTCTGAGCAAGGTCGAACTGCAAATAGCGAAACTGGACGATGTCGCTCTCGGTGATCAATCCGACCGGGCGAACGTGTACTCCATCGGTGTGCGGCTCGGCGATTACCACGCAACTGACGCGACGGCTGGCCATCAGCCGGGCCAGATCCACCAGCAAGCTGTCGGCGGGGGCGTGGACGACCGGGGCGGTCATCACCTCGGCCACCGAACGCAAGGTCAACAGGTGAATCGGCTGCAGAGTCCGCCGGATGCCGCCCGCGCTCAGCAGGCCGGTCACCCGGCCACCGCCGTCGAGCACCGGCAGGTGGCGCACGTTGTGCCTGCGCATCAGATCGAGGGCGCCTAGAATATCCTGGCGGCCATCCTGGACGAGGGTCACCATCTCCCGGGACATGACCTCCCCGGCGCGCACCGCCGCCAGATCTTCGCCCAGGGCCGTCAGGCGGACGATATCGCCCTCGGTGATGATCCCCGCGAGGTGCGCTCCTTCGGCCACCAGCACGCAATCGGGCGGCAATTCGCCGGATTGCCGCAGGGTGCGGTCCTTGCGCTCGGGCAGGGTGCAGCGGTAGTCGGCCTGGCCGCCCATCCACTTGACGATGTCGCTAAGGACCGTGTCGGCCGTGACCAGTTTGACGCTGGTCTCCATCGCCTGGTCGAGCGAAGGCAAAAAAGAGGACAGACGGTCTGGATGCTGCATGGACGTCTCTGCGGAATATTCCGCACGCCGACGGGCACACCGGCTCACCCAATTATCGCCCCAGGATTGAGCCGCCGCCAGGAACACCGGCCGATGCTCCCTCGTCTTCCGGGCCGAGTCCCGCGAACAGCGGCTCCACTTCGCGCTGGTACCTGGCCAGATAGGCTTGAAACGCCGTGCCGCCCGTCCCGGCGCTCGCCCCGACCATCGCGAGCTGGCGGACCGCCAGAGCCAGGTGGCCGCGGTGGAAGTGGGTCTGCTGCTGCTCATAGCGGAACAACAGGCGCAACAAACAAGTCGCGCCGGGGTGGGTAAAAAGCGCCGCCAGCCTCGTCTGCACCTCCGCGCCCGTCGCCCGCTCCAGCAAGCGCCGGTAGTAATGCGCCAGGTTGTGCTCCCGATGTTTCGCCAGCCAGCCCGCCACCTGGGTGCCGTAGCGGCGGTCGAACTCGGCTTCTGCCGGGTGCACCTCGCCCCGTGCGTCGCGGGTGCCCCCCCGCCAGTATGGGGCGGCCACGCCGCTCAAGATCTCCAGATGCCGAAACTGAAACGATTGAAAGCCGCTGGTGGGACCGATGGCGCTGCGAAATTCGCCAAAGGCGCGCATCGAAACGAGGATGGGCATCGTCGCATTGACGACCTCGTAGAGTCGCACAACGCGCTCCAGAAAGTAGCACGCCTCGGCGGTGTCGCCCACGGGACGCTCCTGGGCATCCAGGGCGATGGCCAGGGCCGCCAGGGTGCGCTCCAGATCGCCAATCATCTGGTGAAAGGCCACCTCGCAAATCTGGTGCACGGCGATGAACAAGTCTTCATCCTGCGAAGCGGTTATCGGCTGCTTGCACGCCAGGAGCGCTTCGAGGCGGTGGTAGTGCCAGTAGTGGTTGGCGCTCACATCCAGGCTGCCGTCGCGCGGCGGCAGCGGCTCAGCCCGGTACGGTTCGGCCATGGCAAGGGGTTCCATCGAGAGGGCCATTTCCTTATCGCCAAAGCGACCGGTGCCGTCAAGGCGGGCATTTTGCGATTTGTGTGGGTCAAAAGTCGCCCCCTCCCCCATTTGGCATCATGGAAATCGATGGGTCAGGGTTTGCGTGATGGCTTCTTCTGTATGGACTGTGGGCGAGTACTTGATCGAACGGTTGTACTCTCACGGTGTGCACCATATCTTCGGCGTGCCCGGTGATTACGTCCTCGGTTTTTTCAAGCAACTGTGCGACAGCCCCATAGAAGTCATCAATACGTGCGACGAACAAGGTGCCGGGTTCGCCGCCGACGCCTACGCCCGCGTGCGCGGACTCGGGGCTGTCTGCGTCACCTACTGCGTGGGCGGCCTCAAAGTTGCCAATACCACTGCCCAGGCCTACGCCGAAAAGTCGCCGGTCGTGGTGATTAGCGGTGCACCGGGCACCAACGAGCGCCACAAAAATCCGCTGTTGCACCACAAAGTGCGCGAGTTCGATACCCAATTCAAAGTTTTCGAGCAACTTACAGTCGCCGCGACGGTACTGGACGACCCACAGACGGCCTTCTGCGAAATCGACCGGGTGTTCGAGGCGGCTTTGCGATACCGCCGGCCGGTCTACATCGAATTGCCGCGCAACGTCGCCTGCGCCACCGGTTCCGCCTGCCACCTGCGCGAGTTGCCCCAGGAGACCAGCGACCCGGCCACGCTGAGCGAAGCCGTCAAAGAAGCCGTAGCCCGTATCAATACGAGCCGACAGCCGGTAATTCTGGCTGGAGAAGAACTGCACCGCTTCGCGTTGCAGCCCTTGCTCGCGCAGCTCATCGAAAAGACCAACATTCCGGTGGCTTCGACCATCCTGGGCAAATCGGTCTTCCCTGAGTCCCATCCGCGCTATCTGGGTGTCTACGAGGGGGCGATGGGCCGCGAGGACGTGCGCGACTACGTCGAAGCGAGCGACTGCCTGGTGTTGCTCGGAGCACTCATGACCGATATGAACCTGGGCATCTACACCGCCAATCTCGACCCGCGCCGGTCCATTTACTGCGCCACCGAGAAGCTCACCATCGGCTACCACTCCTACGAGGACGTGCGGTTGCAGGACTTCGCAGCCGGTCTACTGGCAGGCGGGATCGAGCGGCGGGTGGACGGACCGACTCCCCATCCCCTTCCCCTCGCCCAGTTCCAGCCGGTCCAGGATAGACCGATGACCGTGCTGCGCCTTTTCCAGCAGCTCAACGCCTTTTTGGACGACGAAACGATTGTGGTGGCCGACCCTGGCGACGCCCTTTTTGCCGGAGCGGATCTGTTTATCTCGGGCAAGACGCGGTTTCTGGCTCCTGCCTATTACGCCTCCCTCGGCTTTGCCGTCCCCGCCGCCCTCGGCGCCCAGATGGCCGACGCGCGCCTCAGGCCCCTGGTGCTGGTGGGCGACGGCGCCTTTCAAATGAGCGGCCTGGAACTCTCGACCATTGCCCGCTTCGGCCTCGACCCGATTGTCGTGTTGCTCAACAACCGGGGCTACGGCACCGAGCGACCGATGCAGGACGGTTCTTTTAACGACGTGCTCAACTGGAACTACAGCCGTCTGCCGAAGTTGCTGGGCACGGGCCGGGGCTTCGCAGTTTCGACAGAGGACCAACTTGCCGCCGCCCTGCACGAAGCGCGCCGCCACCGGGGCAGTTTCTCCCTGATCGATGTGCACCTCGAACCGGGAGATCTCTCGCCCGCCCTCCGGCGCATGACCGATTCGATGGGTCAGCGGGTGCGTCCAGCCGCTGTTTGATGGGGTTCCCCTCCAGCGATAGAGCGTTTTAGCCGTACACGCCTCCTGGGTACCTCGCAAGACCGAGGAACAATTGTCCCTTGTGGCAGGTGGAGTCGGATCACGGTCGCGAATAGGATGAATCCAAGCAACACTGATGAACCCAGGAGAAAAACCATGACCACGGGACCCCAGAATGATCTTGAGCGCACCGAAATAAACGGCCGCGATCGCAATGCCTTTCTTTTTGGCTTCACCCCCCAGGCGGAGATCTGGAACGGCCGCCTGGCGATGATTGGCTTTGTCGCTTATCTGCTTTGGGATTATGCAGGCTATAGCGTTCTGCGCCAAGTTCTCGGCATTATCTAGTTGTAATTCGGCGCTGGTTTGTCAATTACCTGCAACAATGACACCGGTATATTATGCCGGATGTAGTTAACTGAAAGTCTGTAGCGATAGCGAAACGCAAGGTCCGGTGCTTACCAGCACCGGGCTTTTTTACGTCAAGCGAATGCTTTGCAGATAAATAGACCGTTGTTGCCGGGGTTTCGCCAACCGAGGGGCCGACCAAGGATTTCGAGCGCCGTGCTTTCCACGGGCTCGAAGCCTGCTTGGGTAAAGACCCGCGCAGCGGCGGCGGCATCGGCAAAGCGACTACGAAACGGGCTGCGGGAAAGGCTTTTGCCCTGGTTGTCAAAATACCCGGCATCGAGCAAGTCACACAGCAGAACGCCTTGCGCAGCCAGGGAGCGATCTCGCCAGTTGTCGGCAAGCCGCCCAATGTCCTCCGCGCTGAAGTAGGGGAGGACACCCTGCAGCGAGAGCAGGCAGGCCCGCTTGCCGCTGAGGGCGTCTTCGAGGCAGCCGGTTGAAAGATTAAAACCGGCGGCGTGCCAATTGTCAGGCTTACCCAGGCTTTCTACCCGCCGCCGCTTGCTTTGGGCCACCGCAGGCAGGTCCAGTTCCAGCACCGAGCAATCCGGGAAAGTGCGCGCCCAGCGCAGCCCCAGGGCAGAAAAACCACTGCCGATATCAACTACCAGACTGGTCGGTTTGCCCCGGAGGATATCGCACCCCAGCGCAAAGAACACTGCTTCGCGCACGGCAAACTGGTCCACCAGGGCCGTAGCTCCGAAGCGCAATGTCCAGCCCGCCGCCAGGCGCGACCAACCCCGCGACAGCAAGACAGCCTCGGGGGAGCGAAAGCGGCTGGCGGCGCGGGCTCCCGCCGTCAATTCCGCCAACAGCAGCGCGCGTCCGGGCTTTGCCATGCTTAGAGCGCAACCACCCTCGCTCCCAGGCGGGAAGCCGCCTGGGGGTCGTGGCTGGTGAGAATCAGCGCTCCGCCCTTGCCGGTGAACGCTTCGAGTGCGTCCAGCATCAGCGAGAGCGAGCGCGGATCTTGTCCCACGGTGATCTCGTCGAGCAGACAAATGCGCGGCCTGCGGGCGAGCACCGCTGCGAGGGCCAATCGGCGCTTCTGACCCTGGGAGAGCGATTGGGGGTGCTGCTCGCGCTCGGGGAGCAAATTGAGTTGTTCGAGTAGCTGCTCGGCAAATTCCGGCGCCACCCCCGGCTGGGCCACTTCGCCTGCGACGCTGTCGGCAAAAAGCTGGTGGTTGGGGTTCTGGAGCACAAAGCCCAGGGTACGGGAGCGCTCGGCAACGCTCTGCTTGAGGGCGTCTTTACCCAAAATTGTCAGCGACCCGCCCGCCGGGCGCAACAGACCGCACAACAGCTTGAGCAGCGTCGTCTTGCCGCAGCCATTGTCGCCTTTGAGCAGCACCGTCTCCCCGGCACGCACGGTCAGATCCGGCAAAGGCGGATAGCCGCCGTAGGCGAGGATCCGGCTTTCGAGCACCACCGGTCCGGCGGCGGGCCGGACGGGGGCGGTGGTTGCCTCTACGCCCTGCGGCAAACCTGGCCGCAGCGTCCCTTCGGCGCAGCAGTAGCTGCGGTGGGCGACGGCGGCCACCAGGTCGAGCCGGTGTTCGACCAGTAAAATCGCCTGGCCGCCATGGGCGCGCCGGACCAGCAACTCCAGCAACAACTGCGCCCCGGCCCGGTCGAGGTAGGCAAACGGTTCGTCGAGCAACAGCACCGGCTGATCCATCGCCAGTACGCAGGCGAGCACCAGGCGCTGTTTTTGACCGGCGGAGAGGCGGGCGATCGGCCAATCGCGCTGGCTTTGAAGGCCAAATTCGGCGAGCAACTCACCCATTTGCGCTGCGATGCGCTCGGGGGAAACGTTCAGATTCTCCAGGCCGAAAGCCACCTCCTCGCGCACCCGGTCGGTAAAGATCTGCACCTCGACGTTTTGCAGCACCGTGCCGATGTGGCGGGCGCGCTCGCGCACCGACAGCGGCAACAGCGAGCGGCCTGCAAAGGACACTTCTCCTTCGAGGCAACCGCCGGTATGGGCGGGGATCACTCCAGCGACGGCGTTAATCAAAGTACTTTTGCCGCTGCCGGTGGGACCGGCCACCAGCACGATCTCGCCGGGGGCGAGGGTGAGCTGCACGTTGTGCAAAATTTGCCGGTCCTTGCCGGGCGGGGCAAACCCCAGTCCCCGCACCGCGATCAGGCTGTCCACTCGAGCCCCCCCACCGCGATGAGCAACGCCGCGGCACCCAGGGCAAAGAGCGTATCCCCGGGGCGCCAGCGCAGCGGTTGGCTGGTGCTGCGCGGCGACTCCGGGTCGTAGCCGCGCGTCTCGAGGCCCACGGTCACATCGTCGGCGTAACTCACGATCCGAAAAATCAAGGGTGTGAACAGCCCCGAGAACCACAGCCCCGGCCGGCGGGCCAGATCGACGCCCCGCAGCAAATTCGCTTCGATAATGCGCTGCGCTTCCTGCTGGATGACCGGCAAAAAGCGCCAGGTGAGCATCAGGCTCAGCACCAAAAAAGGCGGCAGCCGCACCGCCTGGAAGGCCCGCACCAGATCGCCGGGGGCGGTGGTGGCAGGCAGCAACAGCGCGGGCAAAATCAGCACCAGCAACCTGGCCGCCCCCAGCCCCGCGTAGCCCCAGTCGCCGGAAAGGGTACCCGTAAGAGCGGTGAAGATCAGCAAAAAGGCGCCGACGCCGACGACGCTCTTCGCCTCCACCCGCACCGACACAAAAGTGAGCACCAGCAGCACACCCACCAACAGCACATTGGCCCACACGCTTTTGAGCGCGAAGGCGCAGGCCGTCAGCGCAATGCTCAAAGCGATCTTGAGCAGCGGGTTGACGGAACCCAAAAACTGCGGCAGCTTAGCGAGCGACATCGAGCTTGCCCGCCCGCTGCAACTGAAAGACGATCTGCTCCCCCAGCCACCAACCGACCGCCCCGGCCAAAGCGCTCACCAGGGCGGCGGGCGCCAGCACCCAGGGCTGGGTGAGCCACTGGGCGGCCAGATCCCCCACGGGCGTGCCGCGCAGGAAGGTGACGCCGATGAACCAGCCGCTCAGGCAGGTGGCGGCAAAGAAGGCCATGTTGGCCAACAGGCGGGTGGTTTTGCCGGCAAAGCCGCCGCTCACCAGCCCCACCAGTTCGGCGGCGAGCAGGGCCGCCACCAAAAAAGCCGAGATCGTCCAGGAGATGATCCCCAAGATCAGCGCGAGCACCCCCGCCATCAGGGCGACGGCCCCCGAACGGCGCAACCGGGCCATCCCCAGGGTGAGAAAGATGGCGGCAAAGGGCGCCCAGGCGATCGTGGTCGCCCCGGGAAGCGGAATAGCCGAAGCGAAAGGCTGGGTGACCTTGGCCGTCACGGCCAGACCCACGGTCATCAAGGCGGCGAAAACATAGTCTTTGAGTTGCCAGCGCTGTGCCATCGACTTTTCCATCGCAGTTCTCCTGACCCAATTCGAGAAAAAACGCATCCCAGGCAAGTCGGCTGGGCGGCTCAATCACCCTGAAGCCAGCATAGTACAGCGCTCAAAACTCCGCCCTCACCGCCCCCAATAGCCGCGCCCCCGGCGCCACAAAGCCGCTGGTCGGATAGATGTACTGGGCGTTGGTGACGTTCTCGACGCTCACCGTCAGCTGCACATTCGGTACGAAGCGGTAGCCGAAGCTCAAATCGAGCACCCCCGCCGGGGGGGTGCCGGGGCCGACCACACCGTTGTTGCCGATCACCGAACCCTGGCCGCCGTAGATGCGCGACTGCAACAGAGCGTTGAAGGTTCTGTCGTCGTAGACCAGGCGCAACAGGGCCGTGAGCGGAAAAACTTCCAGTTGCGACAGCGGCAGCCCGGAGCCGTCGCGGCCGTCGACGTAGGTGAGGTTGGCTTCAAAAAAAGCCTGGGGCGAAAAAAAGTAAGCGCTCGAAAATTCGAGCCCCTGCAACTGGACGTTTTTGTTGAGCACGGTTTGGGAAGGGGGCGGTGGTCCGAAGGGGGGTGCTCCGAAGGTAACGAGTGGCCCAAAGCCAAGGAAATCGGTGACCTGGTTGTTGAAGTAGGTGAGCCCGGCGCGAAACTCGGGACTGGTATAGTTGGCGCCGATGTCGAAGTTGTCGGCCCGCTCCGGCCGCAAGTTGGGATTCGCCTGGACATTGCCGGCGCTTGGGGCGAAGAAGGTGCCCTCCGGGCTGCTGCCGAACAAAAACAGCAGACTCGGGGGCCGGAAGCCCTGGGCGAAGTTCGCCCGCAGGGCCAACTCGGGTGTGATGGAGTAAATGGCCCCGGCGTTGAAGGTGACGCGGTTGGCATTGTTGACCAGACCGGTGTTGGTGTTCTGGTCGTAGGTGTCGTAGCGCACCCCGCCTGCCACGGTGAAGCTCGGGGTGATGTCGTAGGAACCCTGCAGAAAGACGCCGTTGAAGCTGCGGGTGGCCAGCGGCGATTGCACCGAGGGCACAGCGAAGCGGTCGATCGACGTCGAGGTGTCCTGGCTGAAGTCGTAGCCGTAGGTGAGCACCGCCGAACCGAGGGCCGTGTTGGCCTGCGTGGAAAGGCCATAGGTCTCCGTGAGGCTGTAGGTCGAACTGGGGGTGGTGAGGGTGATAAACGTCGGCGGCGCGGGGGGAGCAAACACGGCCTGCCGGCTGGGCGTCCCGAACAGGCTGGACGTTCCGTTCCCCCCGACAGCAAATGGGCCGGCAAACACCGGGATCGTCACCGCCGTGGTGTTGTCGAATCTTCGCTCGTTTTTTTGGTAGTTGGCCCTGAGGGCAAAGCTCGTTCCTCCCGGCGCCCCGTCGTTGATGTAGGCGATCGAGTAGCGGTCGCGGTTGCGAAACTGGTTCTGGGCAAAGACAAAGGGCGGATTCGGAAAGCCGTTGAGATCGGCGTAACTCTGGCGGTAGCGGTCGAAGCGCAGCTCCAGGTGATTGGTCGCATCGAAGTCGATCCGGCCGCTCGCGTAGGCGTCGAAGGCGTCGTAGCCGGTGCCGTTGGTGGAAATCGGCCGCGAGAGGCCGTCTTTGGCGTCACCGGCCGTGCGCAAAGACAATCCCGCCACCACGTTCGGCCCCTGAAATTCGACGTTGCCGCCGATTTCTGAGAAGTTGCCGCCGTAGAGATACGTGCGCACCTTGGGCGGCGTGTCGAAGCGCGGCAGCGTCGTGATGATGTTGATGACGCCCCCAAAGGCGTCCGCCCCGTAGATCGACGAGGCCGGGCCTTTGAGCACCTCCAGCCGCTCGACCCGGAATGGGTCCACAGAGCCCAGATCCGGGCCGAATTCCAGATTCGGCAGCCGCTCGCCGTCTACCAGCACCGCGATGCGCTCGCCGGTCAGGCCGCGGATATTCGCCGCCCCGCTCAGCAAGCCCAGGCGGTTGATGGTGATCCCCGGCAAGGTCTGCAGCGCGTCGGCCACCGTGCGCAACAGCGGCTGCTCGCGATCGAGCTCGGAGCGGGTCTTGATCGACACCGTGGCCGGGGTCTTCGAGCGTGGCGTCGCCCGGCGGTTCGCGGTGACGGTCACCTCGTCGAGGTCCGATTCGGCCGCCTGGGTGGTGTCGGGCGCTCCGGGAAGGTCGGGGGTCTGCTGGGCATGGACCGGCGCAACGAGAGCCGCACCCAGGATCAAAAGGACGGACAGACGGGAGAATCGCATCGTTTGTTCACTCGCTCACCCTCCGATTGATGCCATACCGGAAGCGATTACCCAATCCGGGCAGGGGGGATAGGCAAACCGGAAAATCCCGCACCTGTGATACAAAGGCCTGTAACCGCCCGCCATGGGGAGAACTGCTCCCTGGGGGTGGCCACCGGCACAGGGGCTGTGTACAATCGTACACACCTCGTACCGTGTCGCGTCCGCCCATTCGTCCGGCCACCTTCTTACCCGAGTGCCGCCATCGCCATGCCCAGACAACTCGAACTGACCGGCCCCGAACCCAAAGCCCGGGTCGTGCCCACCGCCCTGCACTCGGAGATGCAGCGCTCGTATCTTGAGTACGCGATGAGCGTGATTGTCGGGCGGGCGCTGCCGGATGTGCGCGACGGCCTCAAACCGGTGCACCGGCGGATTCTCTTTGCGATGCACGAACTGGGACTGGCCCCCGACCGGCCTTTTCGCAAGTGCGCCCGCGTCGTGGGCGACGTGCTGGGCAAGTACCATCCCCACGGCGACACGGCGGTCTACGACGCGCTGGTGCGGCTGGTGCAGGATTTTTCTTCGCGCTACCCGCTGCTGTCGGGCCACGGCAACTTCGGCTCGATCGACAACGACCCGCCCGCGGCGATGCGCTACACCGAGTGCCGGCTGGCCACGGTGGGGGTCGATGCGCTGCTGGCGGAGATCGACGATCAGACGGTCGAATATACCGATAACTTCGACGGCTCCCAGCGCGAACCGGAAGTGTTGCCGGCGCGTTTGCCGGTGTTGCTGCTCAACGGCAGTGCCGGGATCGCCGTCGGCATGGCCACGAATATTCCGCCCCACAACCTCGGGGAGCTGGTGGATGGACTGGTGGCCCTGATCGACAATCCCGAATTGGCCGACGAGCAGTTGCTGCGGATCATTCCCGGCCCGGACTTTCCGACCGGCGGCCAGATTATCGGCACCGAGGGCATCCGCGAGGCGTACCTGACCGGCCGCGGCTCGATCACCATGCGCGGGATCACCCACTGCGAGGAGGTGGGCAGCGGCCGGCGGCGCAAACCGGCGATCATCGTCACCGCCCTGCCCTACCAGGTCAACAAAGCCGCCTGGATCGAAAAAGTGGCCGAGCTGGTCAACCTGGGCAAGATCAACGGCATCAGCGACCTGCGCGACGAATCGAACCGCGAAGGGGTGCGCGTCGTGCTCGAAATGAAGCGCGAAGCGCGCCCCGAGGCGATTCTGGCGGGCCTCTACCGCCTCACACCACTGCAGGCCAACTTCGGGACGATCTTGCTGACGCTGGTGGGGAGCCAGCCCCGCCTGCTCAAGCTGCGCGAACTGCTTGAGCAGTTTCTCGAATTTCGGGTGGCCACCCTCACCCGCCGCATCCAGTACAACCTCCGGCGCGCGAGCGAGCGCGCCCACCAGCTCGAAGGACAACTTGTCGCCCTGGCCAATTTGCAGCCCATCGTCCAGATGCTGAGTGCGGCGCGCGACGCCGCCCAGGCCCGAGCCGAACTGGAGGCGCGCTACGGCCTCAGCGAACGGCAATCCGAAGAAATTTTGCAGATGCCCCTCAGGCGGCTCACCCAGCTCGACCGCGAGCGCCTCGCCTCCGAGCACCGCGAACTGCGCGAGAGAGCTATCGAGCTGCAGTCGCAGCTCGATAGCCGCCGCAAATTGCTCGGTCTGCTCAAGCGCGAACTGCGCGATCTCAAGAAAAAACACGCCGATCCCCGCCGCACCTGCATTGAGGCGCGCACCGCACCGCTGCCGACCCTCGAGGAGATCACCAGCGACGACGAAGTTTTGGTGCAACTGACCCACCGCGGCTACGTGCGCCGAATCCCCGCCGCCTTCGAGCGCCGCAGCCGCTCCCGCAAGGCCGTCTCGCGCACGGAGGACAACGACTTTGTCGTCGAGAGCTACCCGACGCGCACCCGCAACGAGTTGCTGGTCATCACCCGCTCCGGCCGCGCCTACTCGCTAAAAGTCAGCGAAATCCCCGAGACAGGACCGCGCAGCCGGGGTACGCCCCTGGTCACTTTGCTGTCGATCCAGGGGGAGCAGATAGCCGCCACCTTCGTGCGCGAAAATTATCCACAGGATTTGTTTTTGGTGCTGCTCACCCGCGAGGGCCGCATCAAGAAGCTGCTCTTGAGCGAGTGTGCCAACCTTACCGGTCGCGGCCTGATGATGCTCAAACTGGGCGAGGAGGACCAGCTCATCCAGGTGGGTCTTGCCACCGCCCACAGCCAGATCGTCGTGGGTACCAGCGCCGGGCGGCTGTTGCGCTTTGTGGCCGACGAGGCGCAGCTGCCGGCTATGGGCCGCTCCGCCCTCGGTTTGCAGGCCATCAAGCTGCGCCGCGGCGAGTCGCTCGCGGCCATGACCGTGGTGGGCAACGGCGAAGATCTGCTGATGGTAAGCCGCCTGGGTCTCGGCAAGCGCCTGAAGGCGGGCGAGATACGCCTGCAGGAGCGCGCGGGCTTGGGTACACCCGTGGGTTTGCTGCGCGAGCGCAACGGCGACAGTTTGCTGGCGGTGCTGGCGGTCGGAGCCGAAGGGGAGGTGGCTATGGCCACTGATCAAGAGCGGTTGGTGCAGGTCGATCTGGGTGAACTGGCGGCAACCGACCGCTCAAGCCCCGGCAAGCCCCTCGCAGTGCTCAATCCGGCCGAGCAGATCATCGCGGCCACCCGTCTGTCGGCGGAGCCGGAGGAAACTGATTGATCGGTTTCAGATTGCCTATTCCGCCAAAATCCCCGCCAGGGTGTTGAAGGGCGTGCTCAGCCCGAAGGTGGCCGGATTGACCACCTGCTTGTAATTGAAGTGGCGCTGCTTGATGTAGTAATAATCCCAGGGGCTCATCTGGATATGGAAGACTTTGATAATCCACTCCATGATGCCCACCGTCATCTCGAAGCGCCCGAACACCCGCTTGTTGCCAAAAAACGCGCACAACTGTTCAAGGCATTCGTTGACGGTGATGGCCGGGTTGCCCAGCACCAGTTCGTTGCTCTCGGTGTCATGGGCAAGCAGGTGGTGGGTGACCAGGGCGACATCGTGGGCGTGGATGAAATGAAAACTCGCGTCCGTTTTGAAAAAACGGGCAACCCCCAGCCATGGTGCCACCTTGGGAATACCCGAGGAGACGTGGGAGACGGGTTTATCCTTGCCCGCCGCCATGATGAGCGTTGGAAACAGCGACACAATCCGGTCGTAGACGCCCAATTCGGGCAGCCGCTCGTGGCAGAGGTATTTGGTGCGGATGTAGTCGGTGCCCTCGCGCTTGGCAAATTCGAGGGGCCGGTTGTCGTTGTCGAGAATGCTGCTGGTCGAAAAATAGAGCACCTTGCGGCAGCGCTCGTGGTTGACGGCGCCCAGCAGTTGGAGAGTCTGGACGAAGTTGACCGCGTAGGCGGCGTCGGCCCCGCCCCAGGAGGTGGCCATGTGGATCAGGTAATCGCTCTGCTCCAGGTAGGGCCGATAAAGGTCGAGGTCGGCAAGGGTGCCTGGGATAATCGTGACGTTCGGATGGGCGCGGACGCTGCTTTTGAGTTTGAGGGGCTCTCTGAGGAGCAAATAGGAATGGTATCGGTCATCCTTGATGAGGATATCGAGCAAGTACTGACCCACACATCCACTGGCACCAGTGACAAAGACATTCCTACGCTGCGTCCCGCCGCTCAAAACTGTGGACCTCCCGGGGAAAGTGGGATCAAGGTTCCAATTATAAAAGTTTTGCGGACAGATTTTACCACTGGCAAAGCGCGATTCGTCCTCGCCGAGTCGGCATCTGTTAGCCTGGAGGCGACACCTTGGCTGCCCCGAGCGCAATGATCGAACTGCACTGTCACACGACTTGTTCCGACGGCACCCTGACGCCGAGTGAACTGGTGGCCTCGGCGGCGGCGGCGGGGATCACAGCCCTGGCCATCACCGATCACGACACCCTTTCCGGCTGGCCCGAGGCGCACGAAGCCTGCCTCCGCCACGGCCTGGAGCTCATCCCCGGTCTCGAACTGAGCACGGTCCACAATGGCAGTTCGCTGCACATCCTGGGCTTCTACCCGGATCCGGTGCAGCTGGCCCCCTTTTTGGAGGAGCGCCACGCCGCCCGGGTGCGCCGGGCGGGGCGTATCGTCGCGCGGCTGGCCGAACTGGGCTATCCGATCGCGATGCCCTCGGTGCCGACGCCGGGGCGCTTTCATATCGCCGGCGCCCTCAAGCAGGCGGGCTACGTGAACGACGAACAAGATGCCTTTCGGCGCTGGCTGGGGGAGGGCAAACCCGCCTACGTCCCCTACGAGCACCTGAGCGCCGAGGAAGGCATTCGCCACCTGCGCGAATGCGGCGCGGTGACGGTGTGGGCGCATCCGCTGTTGTTTCGGGGCGGCAGTGTCGAGGAGGTGCTGCCGGTGCTCGCGGCAAGCGGCCTGCAGGGCATCGAGGTCTACCACAGCGAGCACACCCCCCGCCAGAGCGCCCGCCTCGCCGAACTGGCCCGGCAGTGGGGTCTGGTGGTGACCGGCGGCAGTGATTTTCACGGCGACAACAAGTCCGGAGTCAGCCTCAACATGCTCCAATTGCCCTTGACCCTGCTCGAGCCGATTAAACGCTTGGCCGGGATGCCGGCGGCGGTATAGCCATGCTCCAGACCAAACACACCAAGCTCATCGAGATTTTTGCTTCCTTTGATCGGGTGCTGGTCGCCTACTCGGGTGGGGTCGACAGTACCCTGGTGGCCAAGGTGGCTTTCGACGCACTCGAAGATCGCGCCCTGGCGGTGACGGCCGCCTCGCCCTCGCTGATGGCCGAAGATCTCGAAGACGCCGTCCGCCAGGCCGCCCAGATCGGTATCGCCCACGAGATTATCGAGACCACCGAACTGGACGACCCCAACTACACGAGCAATCCGGCCAACCGCTGCTACTTCTGCAAGAGCGAACTGCACGGCAAGCTGGTGCCCCTGGCACGAGCCCGCGGCATCGAGGCCGTGGTCGACGGCGCCAACCTGGACGATCTGGGGGACTACCGCCCCGGCTTTCAGGCCGCGCGCGAAAAAGGAATCCGCTCGCCGCTTATCGAAGCGGGTCTGACCAAGCTGGAGGTGCGCGAGTTAAGCCGTGCGCTGGGGCTTCCCACCTGGGACAAGCCGGCGATGCCCTGTCTGTCGTCGCGCTTTCCCTACGGGGAGGCCATCGACCGCGAAAAGCTGCTGCGCCTGGCCGCCGCCGAGCGCTTTATGCGCGCGTTGGGCGAGCGCCAGTTCCGGGTGCGCTCAGCCGGCGACACGGCGCGCATCGAACTGGCCCCCGAGCGCATCAAAGAGTTCGTACTGCGCGTCGATCTGGCGGAACTGGTCAAAGCCTTTCAATCGCTCGGCTACAGCCTGGTGACGTTGGACCTGGAGGGTTACCGCAGCGGCAAACTCAACGCCGCTTTGCCTCCTGAACAGTTGCAGCGATTTACCCAAAAATCATGACCGGCGGCGGCAGCCCCTGGCGCTTTAAACCCTGGTGGTGCCAACCGTGGTCCATTGCCCTCACCGGCTGCAGTTGGATGGCACTGACCTATTGGGTACTCGGACTCTCGGTGTGGTGGGGGCTTGCCATTTTCCCGGCAGTGGTCTGGATGGGCTATTTTCTCTTTGTTTGGCCGCGGTTGATGCGCCGCTAAGTCGATTCCAGAAAGCTTAAAGTTTGTAACCCATCTGCCGCAAAAAAGCCCGGCGCTTCTGCACCTCGGCTGGACTTTCTACACCTTGGGGCGCAAAACCGTCTACCACCCCGAGGATGCCGTTGCCCTGCTCGGTGGCGGCGACGATCACCTGGGTGGGATTGGCCGTGGCACAGTAGATCGTGCAGACTTCTGCGCACTGCTTGATGGCGTTGAGAAAGTTGATCGGATAAGCATCCCTCAGCAAGATCACAAAGCAATGACCGGCACCGAGAGCCTGGGCATTGGCCGCCGCCGTCTCCTGCAACTGCGCGTCGTTGCCTGAGATGCGAATCAGGCAAGGCCCGGAAGCTTCGCAAAAGGCGATCCCGAATTTGACCCGGCCGGAGATGCCCACGCATATCTCGTGCAGATCCTCGACGGTTTTGATGAAATGGGCCTGGCCGAGGATCAGGTTGCCGCCCTCGGGAATGACCATAGTGATCGATTTGAATTCCATCGCCGTGACGTTATCGATGAATCGCTTCAGCCGGTGGGACTCAAGGCGCTAACTTGTCGCTTGAGTTCTTGAATTTGGGCTTCGAGGGCTTCCTCCTCCAGTTTGAGTTGGGCAATTCTGGCCTCGTGCTCCTGAATTTTGCGGTCCTCTTCCTGAAGGGCATCGTAGAGCTTGCGGATGTCTTGATCGAGCGTAGGGTGAGCTGTCTGCCCTAGCGGTTCGCGGGTACCCAGCGTGTAGGTATAAACCCATCCAAGCAGCGCTGCGAACACCACCCCGCTCGTCCAAAAACCCGCATTCAGGGCGGGCATTCCCAACGCCTGCAAAAAGTTATAGGCCACAGGAGCAATCAACAATATGCTCAAGGGAACCCAAAAATGTGCAAACAAATGTTTGGTTCTTTCGACCATGGGAGAACCCTCCTTATTGATGTTCGGGTTCAAAAAATGGCAGACACTCAAGAAAAGATTTGCGAACTCGTTCGCATAGAAACAGTGTAGCTGACGCCACAAAAAGCGATTCGATTGTTGCAAAACACGGAGAATCGTTAAACCCAGGCAATGGTGCAGAGGCGTTCACCGTGGCCAGGCGCAAAAGTCGTCCGCAAACTGTTCGAGATTGAGCAGGCGGATGCGGCCGTCTGCCCGTGTCCGTTCGCGTTCGGCCGGTGTATTGTAGCCCCAGTCGGCCAGATACAGCCGCACCGTGGCCAGTTCCGCAAGCCGGGCCACTTTCTCCAGCGTGGCAAGCCGGTCTTCTACAAACCAGATGTGCTCGTAGCCTGCTCCCAGCAGTTTGGCGAGTGTCTCGGTCTTGGGCCGCTGGATGTCTTTTCCAAAGATCCACCCGCTGGGCCAGGCCACCCCCGCCTGCTCCAGCAGCAACAGCACGAAGCGGCTCTCCTTGGTGGTAATGATAAACACAGCCGGTTGCACGTGCTCGCGTAGGGCGCGCAACTTCCCGGCCACACCAGGATAGAGGCGGTGCAACTGCAACCAACCGCCAAGATCCCGGGCGATCCACTCGTCGCGCGCCCGGTCTACCGCCGCGGCCAATTGTGGGGCACTGAAGCCGGATTCAGCCAGGAGTTTGCGGGAGATGCCTCCCCAATCGGCAAGGATGGCCTCGGGCTCGACTCCCCCGATAATCGCGCTGACAAGTAGTGGCATTTCCCAGCCGGTCTCGACTACAGGCCGTAGCCGGTAGAACCGTTGCGCGACCTCGGCGGGAGGGGCCGGGCTGTCCGGTGGTGTCCACAACCGGCGGTATACCTGCCAGGCGGTTTGAAAATATTCCAACAGACCGTCGCAGAGGACGCCGTCAAAATCGAGGGCAAGCAGGTCCGGTGCGGGGGTGGTCATGGCCTGTGGTGGGGTGTCGAGGCGTTGCCTCTGTACAGTATCACTGGGGACGGTTGGGGCTTTGTTCCGCTCACGACGAACCCGGTAAAGGCACAGAAGAAGTGCCCGTCCCTGTCGAGTTGCTCCAACCCGGAAAGCCACCCCTGCGCCCGCTGGGAGTCCAGCCGACCGGCTTCCTGCACCCGCCGGGCGGTGGCGTATCCCGACTGCTGTCGAGGGCCACCACCCGGCCTGTCGTTCCCACCCGGCCTGCCAGGGCAATGGCATCCTCACCCCCGCCGCAGCCCACCTCCAACACCCGATCGCCGCCGGTGATTTGCAGCAGGTCGAAAGTTTTTTGCTTATATTTTTGAAAGTAATTAAGAGACAACAACAGCTTCAGGCAACCGGCAAACTTCTCCACATCGGCCGCCGCGTCCACATCTGCAAAACCCCTGGCCAGATAATCCATCGCCGCCCTCAGGGTAGATAGGTACCTACTCAGACATAGCCGACCACCTCGACCTTGCCAAGGTCCGTCGCCCCGGGTACGAACAGCGGCGGGTGAACGTCGACTTCCCGGCCTGGATGGTCGAGGCGCTCGATCGAGAGGCCAAGCGGCTGGGTGTCACCCGCCAGTCGATTATCAAAGTATGGATTGCCGAGCGGCTTGAGCGTCGGCATTCAAGTTAGAAAAGGGGAACCGAGCGCACAGCGGAGGTATCGCCTGTGTCAAGGGGCAAAAATCGTTCCGCCGCCGCCTGACGCTCTGCCAGGGCCTGGGCACTGACCGGCGGCATATTTGTGAGTAGTTCCGGCTGCTGGGCGGGCCAGAGCTTTTCGGCCAGTTCGGCGATAGCAATTTCACCCGGCTCGAGGCGGACGGCGAGGCGCATCGGCACCCCGGCCTCTTTGCCGCTGCTGTACTCGGGGTTGAGCAAAATGCAGTGGCCCTGGCCAAGTTTGAGCAGACCGCTCGCCTCCAGCAGCGGTCGGGTCTTCTCGCTTTGGGAGTGGGTGCGCGAGGGGCCACCCTTGCCGGTGTTGCGGCTGATCGAGCGCTGCAGAATCGATTCTTGACCCAGCATGTCGGAGATGTACTGGGCAGAATCTTTCTCGCCGGGGTTGAACAAAAACTTGGTGGCGCAGGCGCCGAAGATGGCCTGGGCGGTTTCTTTGCCGTAGGTGCGCTCCAATTGGGCCAGGTTTTGCAGACCGAGTACGCTCACCAGCCCGTCCTCGCGGTTCTCGTTAAGCCAGTTGACAAGAGCCGGCAAAAACAAAGTCGGCAACTCGTCGAGGGCGAGCACCAGCGGGTCGGTGCGCCGCTCGTGGGTATTGAACTGGATGAGCATGTGCAGTAGGGTTGCCACCAACGGCAGCACCACGTCGCGGCGGGTGCGATCCACCCCCAGCACCAACAGCTTCTTGCCCGAGAGATCAAAGTCGATGGCACTTGGCCCTGCGAAGCTGCGGGCCACCTGGGGCTTGAGAAAGCGCGTAAATAGAGCGCTTGCGGTAGCCACGATCGACGCGGCCGTTTTTTCGGAACTGGCCGCACTCAAGAACTGACCGTAGGAGGCTTTGACCCAACTGGAAAGGTGCTCGGCTTTCTGCAGGCGCTGGGGCAACAGGTCGAGGCTCAACAGCGACTGCACCATTAACAGATCCGGGTAGGGGCTCGCTTTGGCCGTGAGCAGCACCGCCTCGGCCAGCTGATCGCCCGCCGGACCAAAAAAAGCGTCCTCACCCCCTTTTTGCTGTGCAAGCTTGAAGTTGCGGTTGAGCACCTCGGCCAACTGGCGGGCCGTCTCGCTGTCCTCGGCGGAGACGAGCAGCTCCAAAGGATTAAATACGGCAGATTCTGCAAATCCCGGGGCAAAGACCTGGACGGTGTAGCCCAGATGCCGGGCATAGGCAAACAATCGCCGGGTCTGGGTGGGGTACTTAAAGTCGTACAGCACTAATGGGAAGCCCTGGCGCAGTGCGGAGCGAATGAGCGGGTCGATGGCCGAGTAGGTTTTGCCCGAACCCGGTTGGCCCATCACCAGCACGCCCCGTTCGGCATGCGGTACGGGAATCACTCGCTCGCCCCGCCTACCGGGGTTGATCTGCAGGGCCACTTTGTTCTTGGCCCGCTGCTCCTGCTGACGCCGGGCGGTGCGCCGGGCGTGTTCGCGCTCTTTGGCACCGGCCCAGCGGCCGGAGGCGGAGCGCGGCAGCGCCCCCCGGCGCGAACGGCTGACCCACAAAGCCGCCGCTCCCAATCCGGCCAGCAGGGCGTAATTCGTCCAGTCATCTTCCATAGGCTACGGCCCCACAAAGGTCAATGCTTTTTCTTGACTCGGAATCCAGGGGATGGGACCCAAAAAATAGGGGGTACATCCAAAGTCAAACAAGGTCGTCTTGATGCAAACCCGCAGGTACAGGCCGAAGTCGGCTTTGCCGGCTTTTTCGTCGACACCGGTGAGCACGATTTTGCCCCAGCGGCCAAAAGGGTGGCGACCGGTGGGTTCTTTACCGCCATTGACCGCCGCGAGTACACCGTGGCCGCCGCGCACCTGCTGGGTGCTGCCCACCCACTGGCTGCCGCGCAACGGGTCGCCCAATTCGACGTGCAGGCAATCGCGCGGGCAGGGCACCGCAAAACCTTCGACGTCGGAACCGGTGATCGTCCGGGTGCGGTTGTGCTCGATTTTGGAGAGGGGGACATCCACCAGGCCGGCGATGCCGGTAAAGCTGCCCGTGAAGGACAGAAATTTCGAAAAGGGCACGTCGCTGAGCCCCGGAATGTCGCGAATGTACTGGCTTGCCCAGCCCGCGAGCTTGCCTATGGCCACCCGCTCGATGCCGGGCAGTCCCGAAAGCGCGTAGCCCGCCAGGTCCGTCGTGCCGAGGGGCAATCCGGCGAAACCCGGCACCTGGGCAATCAGCTCCCCCAGCCGCTCGTAGGGGATGGCGCCGTTGAAGTAGTAGTTTGCCAGATCCCGCAGGAGCGGCACCGACTCCGGCGGCAATTGTTCGTAGGCCAGGGTTTTGACAATCTCACCCACGGTGTTGGCGGCGAGCATCTGGAGGTGGGCAAGAGTAAGCCTTTCGAGGCGCAAGCGCCCGCTCAAACCCCATTGGGCGATTTGCTCCAGTGAGAAGCGCTCCAGCCCGAAGGCCCCCGCCACATCCCCGAGCATCAAGACGGTGTCGGCCGCCGCCCCAACCTGCCACGACCGGCTCGGGTCGTAGCCCAGGTGTTTTAGGACGGTCGTCGGGTGGGTGATGGCAATCTCACCCGCCGCAGCCAGGGCCGGCAGCACCCTGAACGTGATTTGCTCGAAGTCGGGCATCGGCACGCCCGCCACTTGCCGTACCGGAATGGCGAGGGCGGGAGCGGACCCACTCAGCAGGAGGGCGAGGGTCAGGGCAAGCGGGCGCATGGCGGTTACCTCAAGGGTGTGGGACCGGTCGAAGCGGGGGCCGGGGCTGCGGGTAGAACCTCCAGCCCGTGGTAGCGGACGTGCTCGGCGCGCGGCGGGGGGCGCTCCTGAAAGCGCACCACAAAGTGCAACAGGCTCAACCGGCCCTGGGGATCGCCGGCGAGCACTTTGAGCGTCGTCCAGTTGCGGTTGCTCGGCACCACGGCGGGCAGATCGACCAGTCTCAGGCTCAAGATCCGGCCGCTGCGGTCGGTGCGCGCCACCACCCGCGACGGGTCCTCCACCCACCAGTCGGCGATCGTTTCTCCTGTGGCCAACAGGCTGACGTCGAAACCGACTCCCCTAAACAGGTCAATCACAAAGGCGGGTTTGCCCACCCCGGTGGCCGTCGCCCGGTCGATGCGCGCCATCACCGAGGACGAAGCGGCAGGGACGCAGGATAGCCACAGGGCCAGCAGCAGCGCGAGCGCATTTCTCAAAGCGGCACCTCCCGGCCGAAGAGCAGTTCGACCGCCGTGCCGCCGGGGATGAGCCACAGGTCCGGACGCTCGATCACCTGGCGGACCGCCTGCTGGTTGCGCTGGCGAATCAGCCTACCCAGTTCACCAAACAGGCCGCTGCCAAAGGCCGCCAGGGCATTGGCCTGGCCATAGTTCGTGCCGGTGGTGGTCCCGCCGAAGCCGCTCGCTTCGATGGTGCTGCTGGCGCGGTTGAGGATGGCCAGTCCCTCCTCGGCTCCCTTCAGCAGCGACTGACCGGTGTCGAGGCTGCCGATTTCGCCTCCCTTGTCCTGACGGACCGCCACCAGGGGCAACCCGCCAACCGCCCGCACCGAGACCGATTGCAACGGGATCTCCCGGCGGTCGGCCCGCAGCGCCACCGCTTCGAGGGTCACCAGCCCCCCCGGCGACACGCGCCGCAGGGCGGCAAGCACGCGCGTACCGGCGGGAAGCAAGCTGTCGCCCTCCGGCCCTGCCACCGGTTCGGTGAGCACCACCACGTGGCGCTCGGCCTCCGTGTGCTTTTGCTCCTGCTCCCAGAGGATGGGCCGTTCGAGCACCCCCGCCGCCAGGGTAGCGGCGGGGATCGCCGCCCCAACCGGTAGGCGGTGGGTGGCAGAGAGGGGGTGGACGGGTGAGCCCTGGGCGGCGAGCGGCTCTAGACTCGGGTCGAGGCTGGTGGTGGCTGAGAGCGCGGGGGCGGGCCGCGGGATGGCTGTCCGGCGCGCCACAGGAGGAAGCGCGACATCCGGAGCACTGGCGGTCGGGGGTGGAGTGCCGCCGCGGGCTCCTTCTTGTTCGCGGCTGGAACCCAAAAAGGCGAGCTGGGCCGGACCCGCGCCGGCGGCGAGCGCTCCCAGGGCGGCAGGGGGCGGCAGCACCCGCCCCCCGGTCGTATCCGGGCGCCGGGTGGCGGACTGGGCAAGGGCGGGGGGACTCAGCAGACGCGCCGGGGGCAGCGGCTTCGCAGCAGGCGGTGGAGACGGCTTGTCTTTTTGCTGGGAGCGCAATTGTTCGAGCATCTGGCGCTGGTCGGCCAGGGCCACCTCCGCCTTCAACCGATCCACCTCGTTGGTGGGGACCGGTTGGGTCGCCCGCGGCACAGCGGCGGCGGGTTTGGCCGCCGCCTCGGCCCTCGGGCGAGGAGCGCTCGGGTAGAACAGCCCGTTGAGGGCAGCGCCGATACCCAGGGCCGGCAGCAGCGTGAGCCCCCCCACGATGGCCACCTTGCGCCCCGGCGTCAGCCAGCGCAGCAGCCGTTCGCGGCGGTCGGGTTGGTCGAATTGATCAAATTCCGGCTGGGTCATCGCGGTTGCTCCTTGGAGATTTCTGGGGAGATTTCTGGGGCGGCGAGTGAGCGCAGGGAGATGATCTCAAGCCCGCTGCCGCGCACCCGCGCGACGGCTTTTTCTAGTGGCGTTTGGGGCAGCTCGCCCGGCACGACGGGTGGATCCACCGCCCGCACGGTCACCTGTTTGTTGAAGGGAATCGGCACCCCCTCCGGCCGCTCCAGGCTATAAACCACTTGCGAACCGACAACGCTGAGGGACCAGGTATGCTCCTGACCCGCCACCGGCTGCGGCTGGCCGATAAAGGTGGCGCTGAAGAGCACCTGGCCGCCCTTGCCGCTCAGGGTACGGGCGCTCAATTCAGCAAGCTGGCGCAGCAGTTCGGTGCGCAGATCCTCGCTCAGATAAAACCCCGCCTGAAAGACGCTGGTAGGCACCCGCGCGCGATTGCTCAGCACGATCCCCGGGTCTTCGCTGTCGGCCTGGCCCGGCCCGGCCGCCGGGATATAACGCCGCCAGGTAAACAGCATCCCCAACGCCTCAGCCACGAAGCGGCGGATCACCTCCGGCTCCCGCGCATAGTGCCCCGCCGCGCGCACCTGCACCGCTTGCCCATCGCTGAGCTGCACCAGGCTCGGAGCGGGCCGATGGGCCAGAATCTGCAACTGCACCGTGTTCCAGAGCGTCAGGGCAAGCAAAATCGCTCCTGAGGCCGCCGTCGCCAGCACAAATCCGCCAAATAGACTGCTGCTCGCTGCCTTCATTAGCTGCACCGTCCTAAGACAGGCAACAGCATAGGCAAGGCGCACCGGCCATTCCCACAAATGAAATTATTCGCGGGTGAACCCGTCTGGCGTCGGACGGTCCCAGGGCTCCTCCGGCACTTGCCGCCGCTGCTGTGAACGGGTTACATTAAGAGACGCATTCCTCGGTAGCTCAGCGGTAGAGCGATCGACTGTTAATCGATTGGTCGCTGGTTCGAATCCAGCCCGGGGAGCTGAAATTCAACACATCAAAAGTTGCAGAGCCGCCGTCGGACCTGGCTTCACGTGCGGCTCTTGATTTAGGCGCCGATGTGATCGGTCGCGTCTTCTCTGTCGACTTGATCGAGCAGAAAATTTTCGAAATCCTCCGGCCTGGCCTGCTTCTCGATGTACTTCAGGAGAATCCGCACCTGGATTTCGCTGGACCAGCCCTGCTCATCGGCAATCTTCTCGAAGCTTTTCATCTTTGCGCCCGCCCGCTTTGCCGACTTTATCATCGACGTGCGAGCTTCGGTCTGTCGAGAAAAAGAGGGTGGCTTGGGCCTACCATTGGGGTGCCGCCGGGCTCCACATCCGGCCCATTGCGAGGATTGCTCATGCCGCACAAGTACACCCAGGACGTGTTGAAGCACCTGGCCAGCATCGAAGGGCGCGTCCGCGATGTTTACACCATGGTCGAGGCGGGCGGCGCTTGCCCGGATGTACTCGTCCGCATGGTCTACCTCCGCTCGGCGGTCAACGCGGCGGCCCAACTCGTCCTTAAGGACCACACCGAACATTGCCTGGTCGAAGCGGCCGGCAGCGAGCGCTATGAAGAAGAACTGGAGAATTTTCTGGCCGCCGTCGATATGTTGCTGTGACCCGGAGCCCCCGACCGGCAATGGCAAGGCATTGCGCGATACACGTGCTTGAGCTCCCCTGCGCGTAGGATCCGAGATAATTTGTGGGTCAAACCATGGTCACAAGAGCAACTTTAATGCGGCGGATTTTCCCTGTTTTGGCCGCCACGCTGGGAGCAAACCTTTTGCTGTCCCAGTGCCAGTCTTCCCCACCGGAGGGTCCCAGCGCCACCGCCCCTGGCCCCGAAGGTACCCCCAGCGGCGCACCGGCCGGTGCAGCGACCCTCTCCGGCGCCGGGGCCACCTTCCCGGCACCGCTCTATCAGCGGTGGTTCTACGATTATGGCCAGGCCAACCCGAACGTCAAAGTCAGCTACCAGGGTGTCGGCAGCGGCGCCGGCATCAAGCAGTTTCAAAGCAAAACCGTCGATTTTGCCGCGAGCGACGTGGCGATGAGCGACGAGGAGATTGCCGCGGTGCCGGCGGATCGAGGCGTGGTGCTGTTGCCGATGACCGCCGGCAGCGTCGTGCTCATCTACAACGTGCCGGGGGCGCCGGAAAATCTCAAACTCTCCCGCGCCGTCTACAGCGATATGTTCCTGGGCAAGATTAAAAACTGGAACGACCCGAAGATTGCCGAACTCAACCCGGGTGTCAAACTGCCGGATCTGGCCGCCACGGTGGTGCGCCGCGCCGACGGCAGCGGCACGACCGGCGTGTTCACCCGCCACCTGAGTGCCGTCAGCCCCGAGTGGAAAACGAAAGTCGGTGAAGGCATCGCCGTCAAATGGCCCACGGGTGTAGGCGGCAAGGGCAACGACGGTGTGACCGCCCAGGTCCAGCAGAACCCCGGCTCGATCGGCTACGTGGAATACGGCTACGCCGTCAACAACAAGTTGCCCTACGCTTCGCTTGAAAACAAAGACGGCAACTACGTCCTGCCGACGCTGGAAAATTCTGCCGCCGCCCTCGCCTCGGTGGAGTTACCGGCCGACCTGCGCGCTTTTATCGCCGATCCGCCCGGCAAGGATTCGTATCCACTGGTCACTTATACCTGGATCCTCGCACCCAAGAAAATGGACACCCCCGAAAAGGCGACGGCCTTGAAGGAAGTGCTCAAGTGGTGCCTCACCGAAGGGCAAAAATCGAGCGAATCCCTCGGATATATTGAATTGCCCAAACCGGTTACTGAGCGCGTCCTGACGGCTGTCGAGCAAATTGGCAGCTAAATGGCCACGACAAAGTCGAAGGTATGGACTTGGCCGTTGCGCTTAAATTCGCCCCAGAGCTTGTAAAGGCCGGGTTCAGGAAAGGTCGTGGTGAAACTGACCACGCCGGGAGCTGATTTGGAGGCGTTGTGACCGGCGTGAGCAGCCGCCATGGCGGCCTCCGACTGCTCTGCTGGCGCGGACTCCGGGTGGGCGTGCAGGTAGCTGGCGGCCTGCGAAGTTTTGGACTGCTTGAGGACGACCAGGTGGCCCATCGCCCCCAGATAGGGCTGCAAGTCTGCGGCCGGCTTGCCCTCGCTGTCTTCGAGGGCAAAGGCGACGGTCACCTCCCTTCCGGGGCGTACGGCCCCGGCATCCCACAACAAGGTGGCGGTGAGGTCTTCCCGGATCTTCGTGAGATTGAGATCGGGCTTGAGGGTCGTCGGCGGGGGCGGGGTGGCTCCGCTCACGCGCAACTCTTGAGCGTGCACCTGCGGGGCGCCCCCCTTGGGCGTAAAATCGGCGAAAAGCACGTACTTGCCGCTGCGCGGAAAATCGAGGGCAATCTCGAAGCGGCCGTTGCCAAGGTAGGTGGGGTGGACGTGGTTGTAGTAGCCGAGGTCGCTATCTACGACGATGAGGTGCAGGAGTTTTTCGTGGACCGTGGCAAAGTCGCCGATAGGCTTGCCCTCGGCGTTGCCCACCTGCAGGGTAAAGGTTTTGGGTTGGCCGGCGCGCAGGTTGACGGTGGGGGTGATGCCCAGTTGCGCAGCCGATTTCTGCGCGTGGTGGTGACTGCCGGAATGCATCGGGGTACCGGTTTTTTGAGGGCTGTGGGCTTCCTCGTGTGTCTGTGCGGGAGCGGCGAGGGCCAGTAACGTTGCGACAGAGCAGACAACAAACCATGGATGCATCGATGTATCTCCGTGTCTTTACAGGGTGAACATAAACCAGCCAGTTAGAGCTTAAAGGAAAAACGCGAGTTGAGCTTTTTGCCCCCAACGGTGGCAAGGGCCACCACCCGGTACACCCCTTTGGCTGCGGCCGGCAGCACCGCCTCGTAGTGGCCCTTGCCGTACTGCATCGGCAGCGAAAGTTTCTGGCCGCCCGGGGCGCTGATTTGCAGTTGGACAGCGGCGTTAGATACCGTTTTGCTTTTGGGATCGTTGATGAACAGATCCAGGTGCGCGCCCCCCGATTCCGGCTCGACCACCAGTTCGAACTGGTAGCCCTGAATTTCGACCGCCTGCCCGCCGTGCTTTGCCCCGCCGAGGACCGGGGAAGCGGCAGTCAGAATCACCAGCAGGGCAAGGGCGCTCAAAATGCGTTTTATGGACATGATTATCTCCTGAACAGGATTTACTGCCCGTCGGCAAGCAAGCTTTGCAGGTCCATCGCCACTTTTTCCTGCTCGCTAATCACCGGGGCCGTCCGCTCGCCGAAGCGTTCGAACAAAGCCGGGATCACCACCAGCGTGAGCGCAGTGGAGGTGAAGAGTCCGCCAAAAACCACCGTCGCCAATGGCTGAAGAATCTCCTTGCCGGCGCCGGAACCCACCATCAAGGGCACCATGGCCAGGGCAGCGGTCAGGGCAGTCATCAGTACCGGCGAGAGTCGCTCGACGGATCCTGCTTCGATGGCCTCATCGAAACTTTCCCCGGCCGCCATCCGCTGCTGGTAGGTAGTGACCAGGATCACCCCGTTGCGGTTGGCGATCCCAAAGAGGGTGATAAAGCCCACCAGCGACGCGACCGAGAGCACCCCACCCCCGAGCCAGACTGCAATGATGCCGCCAATAAAGGCCAAGGGCAGATTGGCCAGAATCAGCAGCGTCGAGCGCACCGAGCGCACCGCCAGGTACAACAGCACCGCCACCCCCAAAAGCGCCAACATCCCGAAAAGAATCAGTTCGCGGGTGGCGCGCTCCTGGGCTTCGAACTGGCCGCCGTAGTCGATGTAGTAGCCGTCGGGCAAGGGCACTTGTTGGGAGATTTTTTCGCGCGCCTCGGTAATGAGCGAGCCGATGTCGCGCCCGCCGGCGTTGGCGGCCACCACGATGCGGCGCGAAACATTCTGGCGGTTGATCGTGTTGGGGCCTTTGTCGAGAATAACCGCCGCCACCTGCGAGAGCGGAATTTTCTGGCCGGTGGGGGTGTCGATGAGCAAATCGGAGAGCGCTGCCGGCCGGTTGCGTGCCTCCGGGGCAAGCCAGACGACCAGGTTGAAAAGCCGCTGGTCTTTGAGCACCTGGGAGACCGCCCGGCCGTTGAAGGCCGTCTCCACCGCCTCGGCCAGATCCCCCACCGCCAGACCGTAGCGGGCCGCCGCGTCGCGGTTGAAGCGCACGGTGTACTGGTTCACCGGCACCTGCAGCTCGATTTGCAAATCGACGGTGCCCGGGACGGTCTTCATCACCGCTTCGACCTCCCCGGCGAGGCGGCGCAATTGGGCGAGATCGGGACCGAAGACTTTGATGGCGATGGCCGCCCGGGTACCGGAGAGCACTTCATCGACGCGGTGGGAGATAAATCCGCCCACGTTCACGGCCACACCGGGAAAACGGGCAAATTCGGCGCGGATCATCTCGAGCACCGCCGCGCGGTCCTGGGCACCGGCTGCCACCTGCACATCCAGTTCGCCGAAATTCACCCCCCCCGCGTCGTCGTCCCCCAGGGCGCGGCCGGCGCGAAATTGGGCCGTCTCGATTTCCGGGTGGCGCATCAGGGCTTTTTCAAGGGCGATCCCCAACTGCTGGGTAGAGGCAAGCGACGCACCCGGCAGCTGCGAGACGGCGATAATCAAGCTGCGCTCCTGAAATTCCGGCAAAAAAGTCCGCCCCAAAAACGGAATCAGCACGAGCGAGGCGGCAAAGGCCGCCGCCGAGGCGGCCAATACAGGAATCGGATGGGCCAGGGCAAAGCGCAACACCGGCCGGTAGAGTTTCTTGAGCACCCGCACCGTGGTTGTCTCCTCCTCGGGCAGATCCCGACCTGCCAGAAGCACATAGCAGAGCGCCGGGGTGAGGGTGAGCGCCACCGCGAGCGAAGCAGCGACAGCAAAGACATACGCAAGCCCCAGCGGGGTGAAAATACGGCCCTCGACGCCACTCAGCACGAAGATGGGAGCAATGACGACCCCCAAAATCAAGGTCGCGAAAACCACGGATGTGCGAATTTGCACCGAACCGGCGAAGACTACCTGCAAAGCCGGCGCCGGTTCGGGCCGCAGCCGGTTCTCGCGCAAGCGGCGATAAACGTTCTCCGCATCGATGATCGCATCGTCGATTACTTCGCCCAGGGCAATCGCGAGCCCTCCGAGCGTCATCGTGTTGAGCCCGACGCCGAACCAGTTGAGCGCCAGCAACCCGAGCACCACCGAGAGCGGCAGGGCCGTGAGCGTGATGAGCATCGTGCGCCAGTTGCCCAAAAAGAGCACCAGAATCACCGCGACGATAATCGCCCCGTCCCTGAGCGCCTCGACGACGTTGCCTACGGATTTCTCGATGAAGTCCTCCTGCCGGAAGGTGACGGTCACCTTGACGTCCTTGGGCAAGGTCGAGACCAGGTCCGCCATTGCCGCTTCCACGGCGCGCGTCACGGTGGGGGTATCGGCAAACGGTTGGCGGGTGACCGTCACGATCACCGCCTCCTGGCCACCCAGCGAGCCGTCGCCGCGCTTGACCCCGGCACCGGTCTGCACCCGCGCCACATCGGCGAGCCGCACGGGGATCCCCCCGCGCACCACCACCACCGACTTGCCCAATTCGGCCACCGAAGTGATGCGACCAACGCCGCGGATCAGAAATTCCTCATCCGGCGTCTGCAAGAAGCCCCCCGGCGCGTTGACGTTGGCCTTGGCCACCGCCTCGCTCACTTGATTTAACGTGACGCCGTACTGGCGAAGCTTTGCAGGCTCCACCAGCACCTGGTACTGCAATTCGCCGCCGCCAATCACCAGCACGCGGGTGACCCCCGGCACCGCCAGAAGCCGGTTGCGGATCTGCCAGTTGGCGGTGGTGGCCATATCCAATATCGAGGTGCGCTTCTGGACTTTTGCCTCGGGGTCGATAGTGAGGGCGTACTTGATCACATCGCCCACGGGCGAGCTGATGGGCGAGAGCAACGGCGGGCTCACCCCCGCGGGCAAACGGCCCGCCACCTGCGAGACGCGCTCGGTGACCAGTTGGCGGGCGCGAAAAACATCGGTGCCCCAGTCGAAGACGACCGTGATCACCGAGAGACCCACAGCGGAGCTGGAGCGGATGTCGGTGAGCCCCGGCATGCCGCCCAAGGCGCTTTCGAGGGGAATGGTAACCAGAGACTCGACTTCCTCCGGCGCCAGTCCCGGCGCTTCGGTCTGGAGGACCACCTGGGGCGGAGCAAAGTTAGGAAAGACGTCGAGGGGCATGCGCACGACGACGGCGGTACCCACCACCAGCAGCAGCACCGAGGCGAGCACCACTAACCAGCGCTGGGCGATCGACCAGAAAATCAGTTGGTTGAGCATCCTGGGAGCCCCCTAGCGGCGCGGACGGGTGGCGGAGCGAGGCGGAGGGGACACCTCGCCGGCAGGCAGACCAACGCCGGGATTGCGCCCCGCCGCAAAGCGCGCCCCGGCCCAAAAAGCGGCACCGGCCAACCCGATAGCACCAAAGGTGAGCGCCCACCAGGGCGTACCGCCCGGTGACGGACTCTCGGGCTTTGGCTTTTCCGATTCAATCTCGCCGGAGGCGCCGTCTTCAGCCGGGATGCCGCCCTTGAGCGCCTGGGCGCGCAGTTGAAAAGCGCGGCGGCTCACGACCAGGTCGCCCGGATAGACGCCGCTTTTGACTTCGATCAGCTCGCCGCTGAGCTGTCCCAGTTCCACCTCCACCGGCTCAAAGACGTCGGGACCGTTCTGGACATAGACGAGCTGCGCCCCGTCCGCCTCGACCACGGCCGAGCGGGGAATGACTGATACAGCAGCCGGGCGGTCGCTGGTCGTCACGCGCAGGGTGGCGAACATCTCGGGCTTGAGACGGCCGCCGGGGTTGGCGAGCACCGCCCGCACCGCAAGCGTGCGCGTCTCGGGATCGACGGCAGGATCGACACTGTCCACACGGCCTTTGAAGACTTGGCCCGGGTAGGCGGCCGTCACCACTTCCACCGGCTGGCCCACCCGCACCTGCGCCAGATCTTTTTCGTAAACCTGTGCCGCCGCCCAGACCCCACCGGCGGTGTCCACCACCCGGTACAGGGGCGTGCCCGCTTCGACCGCCTCCCCGGCACTGACGCTCTGCTGTGCCACGAAGCCGCCCACCGCAGAAGCGACGGTGACGCGGCCGTCGCGGGCCGCCTGCACCCCGCGCTGTCCGAGTTGGGTGAGGCGGGCGTCCAGTTGCGCCCCGCTCAGCCTCAGACGCGCTCCGACTGCTTCGAGATCGGCTGCCGCCTGCTCGTACTCGGATTGAGCCACCTGAAAATCTTTGCGCGCCGAAATCTTCAGATCCACCAGTTCCTTTTCGCGCTCGAAGGTGCTCTTCGCCAGCTGCAGCCGGGCCTCGGCCTGCTTCAACTCGGCGCGGGCGGTGGCTTTTGCCTGCTCGCTCTGCACAGCGAGGGCGCGAATCTCGGGGCTGTCGAGCACCAGTAAAGTTTCACCCCGGCGCACCGCCTGCCCGCGCGAAGCAACCAGCCGCAGCACCCGTCCGGCCACCGGAGCCAGGATCTCGGCACTGCGGCCGGGAATGGCCTCGATGCGGCCATTCGCTTCGAAGCCCGAGCGCAACACCTGCTCACCCACAGCCGTGAGCGCAAGCCCCAGGGCCTTTTGCACGTCGGGGGCCACCTTCACTTGCTCACCTGCCACCGCTGCCGGTTTATTTCCGGCAAACTCCTTATCGCCGTGGTTGCCGTGGGCCAGGACCGCAGTGGCGACCAGCGGTCCTGCCAGCAGGACCGCCGCTCCGACGATTCGCATACGAGAGAGGGCCTTGGACATGGTGCCTCGTCAGGTGGTGAGGGGAATACCGATCGCCTTTTCTAGATCCGCCAGGGCTGTCTGGTATTCGAGGATCGACTGGTAGTAGCGGGTGCGGGTCAGGTTGCCGGTGGCCTGGGCGCCGATGGCCACCGTCAGATCGGCTTTGCCCCGCTCGTAGGCCAGGCGGGCCGTCTGCTCGACGGTGCGGGCGGTGGGCAGTAGCCCCTGCTCGTAAATTTGCTGTTGCTCGCGGGCACTGAGCACCCGCACAAAAGCCGACTCGACCTCGGCTTTGATGCGCGCCACCAGCACCTCGCGCTCGGTTTCAAGTTGCCTGGTGGTCGCCTCGGCCCGGGCGATCTGGCCCTGCTGGGCGTACCAGAGCGGCAGGCTCACGTTCACCGCCGCCGCCGCACCGACTTGCAGCGTTTCGTCAAAGGAGAGCCGCGGCCCGGCACCGACGCGCAGATCCGGGGCGCGCTCCGCCTCGGCGAGCCGCCGCTCGGCTCCCGCCAGAGCCATCTGGCCTCCCAACACCTGCAAGTCGGCGCGGTTGGCGAGCGCCAGGGCGATCAAATCGCGCAGTTTGCGCTCGCGCTCATTCGAAGGAAGATTGTCGGAGGGCAGCAGACTATCGTTTTCGACCCGCAGCGAAAACTGGGCCACCGTCGGCACGGTCAGCGCTGCTTCAGGGGCTCGGCCGATCAGCGTGTTGAGCTGGATGCGGGCCGCCGCTTCGCGCGAACGGGCCAACTGCAGTTCGTTTTGCGCCAGGGCCAGTTCCTGCCGGGCGCGGATCAGATCCAGTTCAGGGATGTCCCCGAGGCGAAAGCGTTGGGCCGCCGCCGCCGCTAGCCGCTCGCCCGCCGCCGCTACTTCCTGCAAAGCCTCAAAACCGGCGCGCACCACCAACAATTCGGCGTAGGCCCGGCGCACCTGGGCGCGCAGTTCCCGCAGCGCCTCGGCAATCTCTACCCGGGTGAGGGCCACCTGGCCGTCGGCTACCGCCAACCGGGCATCGCGCTTGCCCCCGAGTTCAAAGGTCTGTTCAATAAATGGCACGTTGCTGCGGTTTTCGGCTCCGGCACTCTCGAAGGTGGCTCCAATCGAAGGGTTGGGCACCGCCCCGGCCACCAGCACCGCCGCCTCGCTCACCGCAAGCCGCCGCCCGAGCGCCGTCGCCTGCGGACTTTTGAGCAGGGCCAGCTCAAAGGCCTGCTCCAGCTCCAAAACCTGGGCTGCCGCCACCTTCGGCAGCAACAGCGCCAACACCATACCCACAACCCAGCGACGCACAGGCTTCCTCATTCCTGCGCAGAATCTAACATGATTTTGCATGCACTGCAAAAAGCTGGGATCAACTGGCTCAGGGCAGCTGCAGCAGGTGGGGCAGATCGAAGACGAACCAGGTGAGGGCGAGCGGCCCGAGGGCGGTCATGGCCATCAGAGCTGTTTTTTCGCGCCACTGCGCGGGGCTGGTGCGCTCGGGGCGGGAGGAGTGCAGGCGCAAGAGGTTATCGACGCGCTCGGTGATCGAACCGGCTTCGAGCAGACCGGCCGCCGCGGCAAAGGCCGGGTGGTCCGGTACGCCCGCTTTGAGCAGGCCGCGGGCGAGGGCGATCGGTTTGCCGGTGACGGCGACCGCCAGTTCGTCGGCGGCCAGTTCGCGCTCGCGCAGCAGGGCGCGCACAGCCTGCCAGCTGGTGGGCAAAAAGGCGGTCGCCCCCATCAAGGCGGTGGCCACCAGGGCAATCAGGTTGTCCGAGCGGGCGATGTGGGCCAGTTCGTGGGCGAGCACCTGCTCGATTTCGACAGCGCTCAGCCGCTCGACCAGCCAACTGGACAAATAAATGCGCGGTCTGAGGACACCGATGGTGAGGGCAAGGGGCGCATCGACGGCAACCAGATAAACCCTGGGTAGCCCCGTCAGGCCCATTTGCGCCGCAAGGGGCGCCACGGCTGCGGCCAGTACACCCTCGGCGGGTTCGGACCAGACGCGCAACTGTCGCTCCAGGCGGACCTGCTCCCAGAAAAAGCCGGCTGCAAAACCCACCGCCAGGATGCCCATCGCCGTGAGCGACCACAACGGCAGACACAACCAGTTATTCAGACTCGCGGGCTGCAGGTCGGCGTGCAGATGGGCCAGGGCGAGGGCGGCGGCGGCGGCCGGGACCAGCAAGCTCGCGTACCTGAGCAGCACCCGCGCTTCGGGACGGGTGCGGGCGAGCCTGCCGACGGTGAGCAAGGTCAGGCCGTAGATCACCACAGCCACCAGCACCGGAAACAGTTCTATGGCAATCATCGGCTTCAATCCTCCAGTTGCGCGATTTTATCGACTAGATGGGTCGCATCTTTGGAGCTTTCTTTGCGCACAAAGCTTGAAACCGCCGCCGGGAAATCCGCCGCCAGTGATTCGAGCAATTGATCGACCGCCCGCTGCACGAACTGTTCGCGGCTGAGGGTGGGCAGGTACAGATAGGGCTTGGTGTTGCCGTTGAGCACCTGCAGCAGACCTTTTTGCACCAACCGGCCCATCGTGCAGGCGACTGTCGAGTAGGCGAGGCTAACATTTGTAGGCAGCCGCTCGTGCACCTGTTTGGCAAGCACCGGCCCGCCCATCGCCCAGACTTGCTCCATAATCTCGGCTTCCTGCTCACCCAAGAGCTTCTTGAGGCCGGAGCGGTGGGCACGGACAATGCGGTTGGTTTCAGTGGGATTCATGGAGCGGGCGGGGTGTGGGAGATCCGTGGGCTCCCGGGTGGTGATTTCATCTTTGCACAGTGAACATCGTCCTGCCCCAGGCCCAACCCTAGATTTCCTCCCCGGTGTGACCTGGCATAACTTTCAAGATTGCCGGAGGAGGGGTTAGTTCTGCGCCCCAGCGCGGGTGAGCAGATCGACAATGCGGGTAAACCGACCCGCCCGCGCGTAGCCCAGAGCTGTGTAACCGCTGATGTCCCGGGCATTCAGGTCCGCTCCCTTTTAAAGCAAAAAAGCCACCGTCTGCTCGCGTCCGCTCGCGGCGGCGGCGGTGAGCGGCGTCCAACCGCTCTCGTCGCGTCCATCAATTTCCAGACCGCCCGCAAGCAAGCGCTCGACCTCCAACAGCCTAGAAATATCTACCACAATTCCCGGCGAAAAACCACGGCAAAATCCTCGCTTCAGGTGCGCTTTGCGAGGCGCTCCTGCAGGTAGGCGATCGCCTCCTCGACGGGTAGGGTGCCCTTGTCCTTTTCGCCCTCGACGCGGGTGCGTACCGCCACCGTGCCGCTATTCGCCTCACTTTCACCCACCACCAACAGCACCGGCACCTTGGCGGTCTCGCCGTTGCGGATCTTCTTGCCCAGCCGCTCGCTGCTCGCGTCGACCTCGGCGCGCACCCCCAGGCAGACGAGGCGATCTTTGACCGACTCGGCGTAGCCCACGAACTGGTCGGTGACGGGCAAAATCCGTACCTGCTCGGGGGCGAGCCAGAGCGGAAAATCGCCCGCGAAGTGCTCGATGAGGATGGCGATGAACCGTTCGAGCGAACCGAAGGGGGCGCGGTGGATCATCACCGGGCGGCGGCGGGAGCCGTCCTCGGCGACATACTCCAACTCGAAGCGCTCCGGCAGGATGTAATCGACCTGGACGGTGCCCAGTTGCCACTCGCGGCCGAGGGCATCTCGGAAGATAAAGTCGAGCTTAGGGCCATAAAATGCCGCTTCCCCTTCGGCCACGAAGTACTTGAGACCCAGATCCTGGGCCGCTTTGAGGATGGCGGCCTGGGCTTTTTCCCAGGCTTCGTCGGAGCCGATGTATTTGTCGGAGGCCGGATCGCGAAAGGACACGCGGGCGGAGAAGTCGTCGCCCAACTGCAGCGAGCGGAAGACGAACTGGATCAAATCGACGACTTTCTTAAATTCGTCATCGAGTTGCTCAGGGGTCACAAACAGGTGCGAGTCGTCGACCGTAAAGCCGCGCACGCGCGTCAAGCCGCCCAATTCGCCCGACTGCTCGTAGCGATAAACGGTCCCGAATTCGGCGAGGCGGATCGGCAGATCCCGGTAGGAGTGCAACCCCGACTTGTAGATCTGGATGTGAAAAGGGCAGTTCATCGGCTTCATCACGAAGCCTTCTTCGGCTCCTTCCTCTTCGCTTGTGGCCATGAGCGGGAACATGTCGTCTTTGTACTTGAACCAGTGGCCACTGGTCTTGAACAAGTCCACGCGGGCGATGTGGGGGGTGACCACCGGCTGGTAGCCGCGCTTGATCTGCTCCTTGCGCAGGAATTCTTCGAGGGTATAGCGCAGCAGGGCTCCTTTGGGGGTCCACAAGGGCAACCCCGGCCCGACCAGATCCGAGAAGACAAACAGCCCCAATTCGCGACCGAGTTTGCGGTGGTCACGCTTTTTGGCCTCCTCTTCGCGGCGCAAAAATTCTTCGAGTTGCTCAGGGGTTTCCCAGGCGGTGCCGTAGATGCGCTGCAGTTGGGCGCGCTTTTCGTCGCCGCGCCAGTAGGCCCCCGCCACCGAGCGCAACTTAAAGGCGTTCGGATGGATTTCGGCGGTCGATTCGACATGGGGACCGGCGCACAGATCCCACCAGTCGCCGGTGCGGTAGAGGCTCACCGGCGCGTCGGGGTCGAAACCCTCAAACAGTTCGAGTTTGTAGGGTTCTCCCAGCGCTTCGAGGCGCTCGCGCATCGCCCCGCGCGGCACTTCCTCGCGCACCATCGGCAACTTCTGCTGCACGATGCCGCGCATCTCTTTTTCGATCTTTTTGAGATCTTCGGGAGTGAAGGGGGTGGGCCGGTCGAAGTCGTAGTAGAAGCCGTTCTCGATGGCCGGGCCGATGGTCGCCTTGGTCTCCGGGAAAAGCTTCTGGACCGCCATCGCCAGGATGTGGCTGGTGCTGTGGCGGAGCCGGTGCAGTTTTTCGGGGTCGCTTTGCCGGAGGATGTCGTTTTCCATAGCCTTCGAGTCGCACTGCAACTGCCATTGTGGCATTTCAAAGCCCCAAACCGGCCGGACAAAAGCCCCACCGTGAACGACTTGGTGGACCTGAGCCCCAGTTCACCCAGTTTCTCGGTTTCGCCGTCGCTCTGGTGCCGGGACGCTGATTCAGCCCTGCTCCGAAAGCCAGGCGATGGCGGCCCTGAGCCAGGCTTCGGTCTGCTCCTCGCCCGCCATCGCCGGGGCGACCGCATCGAGGGCGCGCACGACTTCGCCCGGTGCGAAGCCCAGGGCCAACAGCGCCAGTTCGACTTCTTCGTAGACGCGCGAGGAAGCGCGCGCACCGACTGCGCTCATGCCCGACTCCTCGCGCCATTTAGAAAGGCGCGAGCGCAACTCCAGGGCCAGGCGCTGGGCAGTCTTAGTGCCGACGCCCGGGGCAAGGGCGAGGGCGCGGGTGTTGCCCTGCAAAATCGCCTGCACCAGTTCGGTGGGGGCGAGGGTTTCCAGAAGGGCCAGACCCATGCGCGGGCCGATGCCGCTCACCGAGACCAGTTGGCCGAACAGTTCGCGCTCCCCGGATTCCAGAAAGCCGAACAGCTGCATAGCATCCTCGCGCACGATCATCAGGGTGAAAAGTTTGACCTCTTCGCCGATGCGGGGCAATTTGCCGACGGTGCGCGCGTGGGTCCACACCCGGTAACCCACACCGCCCACATCCACGGTCGCCCAACTCTGGCCACTGCGCGGACCCACCTCCGCGAGCATGCCGCGCACAAAAGTGATCACACCCGACTCGGCTCCTTGCGCCAGAGCAGGCACGAGAGCCAGTTGACCAGTACATGGGCGACCACCGGCACTACCAGATTGCCGCTCACCAGCGTCGCCACCCCCAGTACCAGACCGATGAGCGTTGCCCACAGCGCGTAGGGCCAGTGCCGCCAGTCCCAGATGTGCAACAGGCCAAACAACAGACTGCTTGCCACCAATCCTATCGCCGGCAGCGCCACGCCCCGAAACAACAGCTCCTCGCTCAGCCCCGGCAACAGCCCCAGCCAGACGCGGTCGAAGCGGCTCAAAGGCGTCAGCACCATCTCCATATACTGATCGGCGCTCTCGCGGTAGGTAGGCCACCACTGATAGACCGCGAAACTCGTCGCCCCGATAGCGAGCCCCAGACCGACACCCTGGCCAAGGGCGAGCCATGAGAAGACCACCGGTAGTTCGATGCCCGCCAAACTGCGCCAGATCTGGGCAATCACCAGCAGGACGATCGCCGAGAGTGCCAGGGTCAACAGCAGCCGGGAGCGCGAAAGATCCATAAGTTGAGTGCTTCCTGCAGCGGGTGCCTCGATTTTAGTCGCTCCAGTCCGGGTATTTTAGCCGAAGGCACCCGACATTTCTGCCATCGGAACTATTCCCGATGTTGCTTGACGACGATCAATTCTTAGGAGACTATGACTACTAACTTGCTTCGCTTGTTACAAAACTACAGTCGATTTTACTGTCCCGCTTGCCGGTCACCTTGGAGCCATGGAGCAGATCGAATTTATCGTCCATTCAGACGGCCGCGTCGAAGAGCGCGTCACGGGGCTCGCCGGCAGCCGTTGCTCGGAGCTCACCCGTTCGATCGAGCAGGCGCTCGGCCTGGTACACCATGTGCAGCCGACTTCCGAGTACTTTCAGCAATCGAATATTTCCCAGCCTTTGTGGAATATTTCTCAGACCCACTGACACCTCGCAGAGCCGCAGGAGCCGACCTATGTCCCATTTCACCCAGATCAAGACGCGCATTCGCAACCTGGACTCTCTGGAGAAGGCCCTTGGCGACCTTCAGATCGCTGCCGAGCGCGGCAATGTCTCAGTACGCGGTTACCGTGGCGAGACCCGCCCCGCCCAGTTGGTGATCCGCCAGGACAACGGACACGACGTCGGATTTGTCTGGAACGGCCAGGAGTACGAGATAGTCACCGACGTTCAATTCTGGCAGCAGCCCTGGACGGTCGAGCGCTTCTTGGGTAAGGTTTCTCAGCGCTACGCCCTGCACACGGTACTGGCCGAATCGGCCCCCCAGGGTTTCAATCTGGTCACCCAGGAGAACCGCGAGGACGGCACGATGCGTCTGGTGCTTCAGCGCTGGAGCGCCTGAGATGGCGCCGCCTGCGCCCGGCCGCTCCGGCTTCGAGCCGGAACTGGGCGGTTTGCTCCGCGACGGTGTCGAGCGTTCGGGTCATGAACCCGAACTGGGCGGAGCCCTGCGCCAGAAAGGCGTCTACGTCGATGAAGTGACCTGTATCGGCTGCGGTCACTGCGCCTACGTGGCCCGCAACACGTTTTACCTCGAAGCCGAGTACGGGCGCTCGCGGGTTGTCGATCAAAATGGCGACGCCACTGAACTGATTCAGGAGGCGATCGACTGCTGCCCGGTCGATTGTATCCATTGGGTCGATTACACCGAGCTTCCCGCCCTCGAAGAGCAGCGGCGCTACCAAGAAATCCCCGATATCGGCCTACCACCCACAGCGCGCAAAGTGCGCTCGCGCCGCCCGCCCGTGCGACGGCCCAAGCCCAAGCCTTAGGGTGCAGGCACACCCAACTCCCGCAGCCGATGGCGAGCTTCCTCGCGCAGCGCAGCGGTGGGTGCTTCGAGGTAAAACTCTTTCCACAGCCCGATAGCCCGCTCCCGGTCGTTGGCGGCGCCAAAAAAGGCGGCGGCGTTCTCTTTCATCACTGCCGGTGCTCCAGGTTCGGCGGCGGCCCGCGCGAAGTAGTTTGCTGAGCGGGCGTAATCGCCGAAGTGGCGAAAGGCGACCGAGCCCGCAAGCCGCCACAGATACCAGGTGCCGGTGTTACCCAGGGCGTCGGGGCGGCCGGGGTTGGCCTCGGCGCCGCGCACGAGAATTTCTAGGGCGTGGGCCGGCTCGCCCATCGATTCGGCCACGGCGTAGTTGGCCTGGGCATAGGCGAACAAAAACCGGGGATTGAGGGTGGTGATCACCTCCAGGTAGTCGGCGCTGCGGCCGTAGCCGTCTACAAGTCGCGCCGGCCGGTCGCCGAAGTACTGGACGTACTGCAGCCACAGCCAGTCCGCATACAGGTTGCAGTAGCCCAGGCAGGCCGAACCCAAAAGGGCGGCCGGGGGTAGCGGGGCGGAAGGTGAGAGCGCTGTGCCGGGTTTTCCCTCCAGGCGCGGCCACTGCAGCGCCAGGGCACCCACGCCGAGGGCGCAGGCGGCCACAAGCGCCCAGGCTCCCTCGCCGGTTACGAAGCGGTCAGACACTGCACCAGTTCCCGGCCCGCCGCCTGACCCGAAAGAAAGGCGCCCTCCACCCGCGCACCGCTGCACCAGCAGCCGGCCAGGAGCAATGGGGCCGGCCCCATGCGGGCTAAAAACGCCGCATCGAGGGGGTTGGCGGGCATCGCGTAGCGCCAGCGGTGCACTTGCACCCACTCGGGACGGGCCAGGGCGAGCGGGGTGAAACCCCCCAGCTTGCAGGCGCAGTGTTCGAGGACCCGTTGGGCGGTTTTTTCAGCCACGGCGTCGAAGTGCTCCCGGCTGAAGTCCGGCAGCGTGTGCACGACGATAGTGGTGGCTTTCGGATCGCGGCGCTTGCTCGAATCGAGGGCGCTCCAGGCGACAATCGGGTCGTCCTCCCAGCGCAAACCCCAGGGCAACCCGCCGGGGTCGGCGGCGCCATAACCCGCCATCACCGCCAGACAGGGCAGAAAATCGACGGCACGGGCCGGATCGAAAGCCGATACATTTCCAAATTCGCCGGCGATGGCCAAACTTTGCTGCGGGGGCGGCGTGAGCAACACAGCTCTGGCAATTTCCGCTCCCCGGTCGGTCGTCACCCGCCAGCAGCCGTTCTCCTCTAGAGCGAGAGCGGTAGCTTTGGTCTCAAGCCGGATATCAAGTTCGTGGGTAAGCACCCTGGCAAGCGCCGTCATCCCCTGCGGGCAGATATAGCGCGCCGAGCGGTGTGCGGCGTCCGGAGGCTCCAGGATGCCTTGTTTGAGCGTCGGTACGCCGTCCAACCAAAGGGCAATCTCGCCGTCTGCGATCAGCGGCTGCACCACCTGCCAAAAAGCTTCGCTGCGGCAGGTGAAATATTGAGCGCCGTGGTCGAGGCGCACTTCTCCCGAGGCTGTGGCCACGCGCCGGGTGGCAAGGCGACCCCCCACCCCCCGCGACTTTTCGACCAGGCGCACGGCAAGCCCCGCTTTGTGCAGCACCCCGGCGGCTGCGAGTCCCGCCACACCCGCTCCGACAATCAAGATATCGTGCATGCCCTCCAGCCTAACGCGCCGGGGCAATGGGCAGGTGGCGTTAAGATGAAGGCACAAAGCTGGAGAAGTTGCGATGAGAGAAACCTTTGAAGACGAGGTTCTCGAACTGAATCGGGATAACGTCGAGCTGGTCCTCGACGAATTGCGCCCCTATTTAATGTCCGACGGCGGCAATGTCGAACTCGTCGAAATCGAAGGGCCGATCGTCAAACTGCGCCTTCAGGGCGCCTGCGGCTCCTGCCCCAGTTCGACCTATACCCTGAAGCTCGGTATCGAGCGGCGCATGCGCGAACTCATTCCGGCCGTCGCCGAGGTCGAACAGGTCCTCTAAGGCATATCCTAAAGCCAAAAAGCCCCCGCAAGCGGGGGCTTTTTGGCGGCAACAGGGATCTCTCCTAGCGGCCGCAGGCGGCGTTGTTCTGCATATGCTGCACACCCGCCCCGGCTGCAGCACCTACGACCGCGCCGCCGATTCCACCGAGCAACAAGCCGCCCGCCCCGCCGTAAGCGGCACCTTTGGTGACGCTGTCCTGCTTCGCTTCACCCTGGCAGGTGTAGCTGCTCTCACCGGGGTTTTTCGCTTTTTTCTGGCTGAGACGCGCCTTTTCGGTCCGAGTGCTCTCTCTGGCTTCGCCAGGCTGGGCCAACAAAGCGGCATTCATGCTCAGTCCCATAGCGAGCGCGGCCAACAGGGCAAAAGATTTGCGCATCGGGGTAACCTCGTCTCTCACCTTTCGATCTTAGTTCAGCCTGGCAGCTGTCTTCATGCCTCCCACGGCATAGGCTGGCGGGCCGAATCGCGGAGCGCGGCGGTATACTGAGCGAGCCGATTGGTGCTCGCCGCTTTGAATGCGCCGTTTCCCTGGACCCGCCGCCACGTTTTGAGCCTGGAGGATTTCAGCGCCGCCGAGTACGCCCTGGTATTGCAGACAGCCGGTAGCTTTCAGCAGGTGCTCGCCCGGCGCAACCGCAAAGTTCCGACCCTGCAGGGCCGGATTATCGTCAATTTGTTCTTCGAGTCCTCGACGCGCACCCGCACGAGCTTCGAACTGGCGGCCAAGGCCCTCTCGGCGGATGTGGTCAACTTCTCCGCCACCACCTCCTCGCTCACCAAGGGCGAAACCATCTTCGACACCACCCGCACCTTTCTGGCGATGGGCATGGACATCGTCGTCGTCCGCCACCGCGACAGCGGCGTACCCCATGCCGTCGCCCGCGACCTCGAACAACTCGGTAGCCCCGTGAGCGTGATCAATGCGGGCGACGGCCAGCACGAGCACCCCACCCAGGCGCTGCTCGACCTGTTTACCCTCTGCACACTGCTGGATGCCTACGATCCTCGCCCCGAGTTGCTCGCGGGCAAAAAAATCGCCATCGTCGGCGATATTCTTCACTCGCGCGTCGCCCGCTCGAATCTGTGCAGTCTGGTCACCTGCGGAGCCGAGGTGCACCTGGCCGGGCCGCCGACGCTGTTGCCAGGCGAGTTTCGCCAGTACGGCGCCACCCTCCACCACCACCTCGCCCCCGCCCTCGAAGGGGCGGATTTTGTGATGACCCTGCGCCTGCAAAAAGAACGCATGGGCGATTATCTGCTGCCCAGTCTGCGCGAGTACCATCGCCTCTACGGGATCACCCGCGAGCGGCTCGCCCTGTGCCGTCCGGGGGTGCGCCTGCTCCACCCCGGCCCGGTCAACCGCGGCGTCGAACTGAGTTCCGATTTGCTCGACGATCCGCGCCTCAGCCTGGTTTCCCAGCAGGTCACCAGCGGCGTGGCGGTGCGCATGGCCCTGCTCTATCTACTGGCTGGGGGCAAGGCGGCTTGAAGATTTCCTTGCGGGGGGACCGCTGCAACGGCAACACTGAGAGAGGTGGAGTTAAGTGGACAATGACCGAAAAAACGGCAGGCCGCCACCTGCGCGACTGTCAGGTTGTCGTGATCGGAGCTGGGATTGGCGGATTGACGGCCGGGGCGCTGCTGGCCGCCCGCGGCTTCGATGTACTGGTACTCGAACAGACCTTTGTGCCGGGGGGGTGCGCCTCGACTTTTAAGCGGCGCGGGTTCACCTTCGACGTCGGGGCCACCCAGGTGGCGGGGCTCGAACCGGGTGGGGTGCATGAGCGCATCTTCCGCGAACTCGGGGTGGAGCCGCCCGCCGCCCGGCCCTGCGACCCGGCCTGTGCGGTGTACCTGCCGCAGGAAACGGAGCCTATCTGCCTGTGGCGCGACCCGGAGCGCTGGCGCGCCGAGCGCATCCGTCACTTTCCTGGCAGTGAGCGCTTCTGGGCGAAGCTGGACCAGCTCTTTGAATTGAGTTGGGATTTCAACTCGCGCGAACCGCTGCTGCCGCCGGTACGACCCGAGGAGTACCTGGCCCTGGCTGCCAAGCTCAGACCCCGCACACTGCTGACCTTGCCCTACGCCCTGCGCACCGTCGCCGATTTGCTCAGTGACTACAAGCTTGCGGACGACCGGCGGCTCAGGCGCTTCTTGGATATGCAGCTCAAACTCTACTCGACCGTCGAGGCGGACCAGACCGCCGCGCTGTACGGGGCGGTTTCCCTGGGAATGACCTGCGCTCCGCGGGGGCTCTTTCACCTCGAAGGCAGTATGCAGACCCTCAGCGACCGCCTGGTGGAGGCGCTGCGCCGGCACAACGGCCGGCTTTTGACCGGCCAGAAGGTGACCGCCATCCACACCCATCACGGCCTGGCCGCCGGGGTCACCGTGCACGACCGCCGCAGCGGGCGCGACTGGGAAGTGCGCGCCGCCCAGATTGTGGCGAATGTGCCCGTCTGGAGCTTGCCGGACCTAGCCGGTCCGGCCCTCACTAAAAATTATCGCGAGCGGGTCGACAAGCTCCCGGAGGCCCCGGGGGCCTTCGTCGTCTACCTGGGGGTGCGCTCGGAGGCCGTCCCGGCGGACTGCCCGCCCCATCTGCAGTTTCTGTACGATTACGACGGCCCGGTGGCTGAAAACAACTCGCTGTTCGTCTCGGTGAGTCAGCCCGGCGACGGCCGAGCCCCCCAGGGCTGCTCCACGATCATCGCCTCCAGCTTCAGCGATGCCAAAGCCTGGGGTGCCGCGGCGGACTACACCGCGATGAAGGAGCGCTACACCCGTACAGCCATCGAGTTGCTTGGCCGGTACTTTCCTGACCTCGAAGCCCACCTGGTGCACGTCGAAGCGGCCACACCGCGCACCTTTGAGCACTTTACGGCCCGCCCCCACGGCTTCGTGGGCGGCATCGGCCAGCGCCCGAGTCAGTTCGGTCCTTTTTCGCTCTCCAACCGCACACCGGTCGAAAACCTCTGGCTGGTGGGCGATAGCACCCACCCCGGGGAGGGCACAGCTGGGGTAAGCTATTCGGCGCTCAACTGCGTGAAGCTGCTCGAAGCCGCCGTTTCCTGAAGTTCAAGCACCGGCGCTCAAAGACGCAGAGGCAGTCCATCGGTTTCTAAACCGTGATTTGCCTCTCAGAACTAGCTCCGACAATCCAATTGTTTATGAGCATCTAAACATAGGGATTTAACAGTTGCAATCGCTTCTGATCAAATTGCTGAGATTAGTCGCGCTGGAATACAGAATAGGGAGTGCACGGCTTGTCTTCGGGCGCACTGTTGATTGTGTCCTCCCCATTTCAAGGGATAAATGAAGGCGATGTGCAAAGAGTGATTTCCTCCATATCAAGGAGGACGAAGCATCTGTTAGCCGGTGACACTGTCCTTAGCATTTAGATTATGAAGAGGATTCCACAATGCAGGAATATATCCGCAAGATCAGCGCCCTGGTGTTGAGCGGAGCAGTCTGCATGGGGATGGGTACTGCGGTTTTGGCCCAGAGCGGCCCCAGTCCGTCGGGCACTTATCAACCGGGCGACAATACCAATCAGGTACCGCCCACAACGACCGCACCCGAGCCCGGCCCTGCCGGCCCTCCGCCGAGCCCGAGCAGCCCCTACGGCGCCCCGGCTCAGCCGTCGACCACTCCACCGTCTTCTGGCAGCCCGTCGACCACCCCAGCCCCAACTGCCCGGACGATCGACCTCAATTCGGTCACTTCCGCGCAACTGGTTCGCGCTGGACTCGACGAACCTTCTGCCAAACTCATCGAGCAGAACCAGCCCTACGGCAAGCCGGAGGATGTTCTTCAGGTGCAAGGTTTGTCCGAACAGACCAAGGCGGCGCTCAAGGCGAACATGGATATCCTCAGAGCCAATCCCAAAGTGAAGTAGACCAGGTTTTCGGCTGAAGACCTGACCTCGATAACAATATTGCCGGCCTGAAAGTTTTCACGAACTCCACCTTTTTCCCAGGCCGTTTTCTATTTTTTGCCTGTTCTCCGGAGCAGGTATTTTTGCAGGAAACTACCTGGGATTGATTGGCGAAGTCGCACCGCTTGGCGGGACTGTGGCAGGACTGGGGGCGGGGGTTGTGGAGGGCGGGGGGTTAAATGTCGAACCGGACGGCGAGCCGGGCGAAATTGGGTTGATATTCGCGGGGCTGCCGACCGGTCCGGGCGAAACGGTTCCGCCCGGATTGCTGTAGACGCCTGAGGAACCGGGATTGACGTTGGTTCCCGGCGGATTCGGACCGGCATAAACGGGAGTGGCGGGCGGGTTCGGGTTGATCGGGCTGCTGTTGGGAACCGGTGCCGCGCCGGGGGCGCCGCCGCCCGGGGTGGTTGTGATCTGGGCTGCCGCCGCAAACCACAAAGCGCTCGCGGTGGTCCCGACAGCCAAGGCAACGGCAAGCGCGCGGGTCAATTGAATCATGCTGGCCTCGTGGATGTCCTGCTTCCAGGTTGCCGTCGATTGAGAGCCTTGCCCCCTACCCCAGGTGGGAATCCGCGGGCGGCGGCGGCTGGCGTTTGGCGCGGGTGGACCGGCTGCGGCATTCTGGTGTTGATGAGGCGGGCAGAGAAATTCGGGTGAACGCGGTACGGATCTGGGCGGTGGCAAGCAACGTCTTTCGCGAGTCGGTCCGCGACCGCATCTTGTATCTGATTGCTCTGTTTGCGGTGCTGTTGCTGGTAGGGGCAAGATTACTGCCGGACCTCAGCGCCGGGGCCGAGTACAAAATCATCCTCGATCTCGGCTTGGGGGCGATGCATCTGTTTGGCCTGGTGGTGGCTATTTTCCTGGGCACCAACCTGCTCAGCAAAGAAATCGACAAGCGAACGATCTTCGTGCTGCTCTCCAAACCCCTCGGGCGGGGGGAATTTATCCTGGGCAAGCACCTGGGCCTTGCGGCGGTACTTGCCCTGTTGGTAGCGGCGATGGCGCTGTGTTTTTTTGGGGTCGTCTGGATCGAGCAGATACCGATCGGTGGCCTCGGTGCGCCGCTGTTGCTCTCGGTGGTCTTTATCTACATCGAACTGCTGCTGTTGGTGGCGGCGGCTTTATTTTTCGGAAGTTTCGCCAGTGCGGTGATGGCTTCAATCTTTACCCTGTGTCTTTATCTGGTGGGCCACTTCACCCAGGATCTGCTCAAACTCGGCCGCCTCGCCGGGAGTGCTGCCGTCGAGCAGACCACCCGGATTCTCTATCTGGTCCTGCCGGATCTCGAACGGCTCAATTTGCGCAACGGCGCCGTTTTCGGACAAATCCCCCCCAATGCCGAACTGCTCCAGGCCGGAGCCTACGGCCTGCTCTACACCGGCATTCTGCTTGCAATTGCGATCGCCGTCTTCAGCCGCAGGGAGTTCTAACAGGCGCTTTCTACGAAACCAGCAAACGTGCCAGGCTGGGCAACGCCTCGCCGTAGGTCGGGTGGATGTGGACGGATTGTTCGAGGACTTTCCAGGTGGAACCTGCCTGCATGTGGGCAAGCAGCCCATGGACGATTTCGGCGGCCTCGTAACCGACCAGGGTCGCCCCCAGGATTTTGTCGGTATCTTCATCCACCACCAGCCGGTAAAAGCCCAGGTCGTGCCCCCACTCGATCGCCCGGGCGATCTGGGCCATGGGCAAGGTTACCGAGCGCGCCCGATGGCCCTTAGCGAGCGCCTGCTCGAGCGTCAGCCCCACCCGCCCGACCTGGGGCTCGGTGTAGACCGCGTAGCCCAGTACCCGGTCGGAGCGGGTGCGCTCCTGGCCACCCAAGATCGCCTGCAACCGCCGGTGGTCCTCCCAGGAGACGTGGGTGAAGGCGGGCTGGCGGGCCACATCGCCGATGGCGTAGACCCCCGAGGCGGTGGTATGAAAGCGCTCGTCGATGATCACGTAGCCCTGCTTGTCGAGGGCGATCCCCGCCGCCGCCGTGTTCAGGGCCGCGGTGTTGGGCGTGCGGCCGGCGGCGGCGAGCAGGGCCGCGTCTCCGCGCAAAGTCTGCCCGCCTTCGAGGGTGAGCGCACAGACGCCGTCCTGGTAGAGCACCCGGCTGATTTCGCTTTTGAGGTGCAGGTGGATGCCGTCTCGCTGCAGGGCTTCAGCCAGCACTTCGCCCACTTGCTGCTCCTCGTGGTTAAGGAGGCGCGCGTGGTTGTGGACGATATGCACCTCGCTACCCAGGCGCGCCAGTCCCTGTCCGAGTTCGAGGCCGATATAGCCGCCCCCCAAAATCAAGGTGCAGTGGGGTAGGGTTTCAAGGTCAAAGATGTTCAAGTTGGTAAGCAGCGGTAGACCCTCCAGACCGGCAAGTTCCGGAATGGCGGGCGCGGTGCCGGTGTTGATCACTATCAGCGGCGCCTGCACTTCCATCCCGCCGCCGGTGACGGTACGGGGGTCCGCGAAGCTTGCCTCGGCGCGCACGATCTGCACCCCCGCCTCGGTGAGCCGCCGCTCGATGCCCTGGCCGAAACTGGCGCGAATACCCCGCACCCGCTCCATCACCCGGGCAAAATCGACGGTTACCTCGGCGTGGACACCCAGCGAGGTCGCCAGTCGCGCCCGCCCGGCGGCGTGGGCGGCGGCAAGGAGCGCCTTCGAGGGCGTGCAGCCGTAGTTGATACAGCTTCCCCCCAGGGCGGCGCGCTCAAAGAGCACCACCTTGCGGCCGCAACGGGCCTGGTCCACCGCCAGCGGGACGCCCCCCTGGCCGCTGCCGATGACGATCACATCCGCCTTTTCCATCGCTGTGCCCCCGCGGTTTACCCACAATTATTCCGGTTCAGGCACCCATCGGATATGAGCAACGTCCTTGTTCGCCCAAATGCATCCGCCGGGACCGGATAGGCGTACTTATGATGACGACGGTGAACCCACCGGTGCCGCCGTGCCCCCCGCGCCCCCAGGAGTGACCCATGCCCCCGTTTGTGCCCGCCTTTCTCTGGCCCGTGCCCATGCAACCGGACCACCTCGCCTTGATCTGGATCGGCATGGCGCTGATGGCCTTGCGCGTTCTTGAACGGTTCCGCATTTTTTGAGGCCCGCCATGTACCCAGCAAATGACGACTATCTGATCGGGCGCGGTTTGGTGAGCGAACGGCAACTGCAGCGGGCCAAAGAACTGGCGCAACTGTGGCAGGGAACCGTGCCGGTGGTGCTCTGGAAACTGGGCTGGATCGATTTGAATACGTTTGCCGTGCTGCTCGAATATTCGCTGTAGGGCAAGGGGTGGGCGCTTCGGCCGGCGACTTTGCGAGTCATGCTACAGAGCAGATCCGTTGCACCAGCGGCGATTTACCGCCGGGAGTGCCCGCAGGTGGAAATGTGAACGCTGCTGCACTCGAAGCGCGAGCTGTGCGGGTGCCGGACGGCAGTTGCCCGACAGAAATTGACCTTTGAAATCCCTAAAACCGGTTGAACCGTGTGGGTTCGTTTACGATTTTGCAGCATGTAACAAGTCTTTGGAGCGGGCGGGAGCCAGTTGATAATCTTGTCTGTGATTATAGGAATCGAGCTCTCCAATGACTCCAGCGTAGCGGGTTCAGTCATTTAGAGTCGCTGACTTACTTAGCATCGCAAATTGATGTACTTGCATTTGAGGGTGTGGACGTATGCAATTTCGCTGCCCGATTGCCTTGGAAGTTTGTTTGATGGCGCTGCTCGCATTGACGACACACGCGAGCCCTGCCCAAAGTCAATCGTCTCTCGATAATCAACAGAAAACCACGAGCGTCGTGTTCGAAAAGGTGCGGATATTCGATGGCACCTCCGATCAACTATCTTCTCCTTTGAATGTGTTGGTAGTTGGCAATAAAATTCAGAAGATTTCCACCGCATCGATTTCTGCACCAGCGGGTACCGTTGTTACCCGGATCAACGGCGAGGGCCGTGTGCTGATGCCGGGGCTGATCGATAACCACACCCACCTGTTTATGGAGACCGCGACCGAAGCAGAAATGCTTGATCCCGGTATTCCTGTTGAAAGCTTCTTTCAAAGAGCGCGGGAAAATGCAACGGGAATGCTGCTGCGTGGATTTACCAGTGCCCGGGATGTGGCAGGCCCGGTGTTCGCGTTAAAAAAGGCAATCGACCGGGGTGAAGTGGCAGGGCCACGCATTTGGCCTTCGGGCGCGATGATCTCGCAGAGCGGTGGACACGGCGATTTTCGCTCGCTCAAAGAACTTCCCAGAACACCGACCACGCCCCTCAGTCGCGCGGAGGTCTACGGAATTGGCGCGATCGCCGACGGTGTGGACGAGGTTTTGCGCAGAACGCGCGAGCAACTGATGCAGGGTGCCAGCCAGATCAAGTTGGCAGCGGGTGGCGGCGTATCGTCACTCTACGACCCGCTCGATGTCAGCCAGTACACAGAATCGGAGCTTCGCGCCGCGGTCGAAGCCGCCGCGAACTGGAACACTTACGTCACCGTCCACGCCTACACACCGGCCTCGATCCAAACGGCGATTCGCGCCGGAGTCAGGTGCATCGAACACGGTCAATTGATCGATGAACCGACCGCACAGTTGATGGCCAAAAAAGGGATCTGGCTTAGCATTCAGCCGTTTCTGGGCGATGAGGACGCCAATCCAAAGGTAGGGGAATCCCTGGTCAAACAACAGCAAGTGGCCCGGGGCACGGACAACGCCTACAACCTGGCCAAGAAGTACAAGCTCAAGACAGCCTGGGGCACCGACACGTTGTTCGCTCCCAAACTTGCCCCCCGGCAGGGAGCGCTGCTGGCAAAAATGGTCCGCTGGTATACCCCTGCGCAAGTCCTCAAGATGGCCACCGGTACAAATGCCGAACTGCTCGCCCTATCCGGTCCTCGCAATCCCTATCCGGGAAAATTGGGCGTTGTCGAAGAGGGTGCGCTCGCCGACTTGTTGCTCGTCAATGGCGACCCATTGGAGAACATCAAGCTCATCGAGAACCCAAGCAAAAACTTCGTCGTGATCATGAAGGACGGAAAGGTTTACAAAAATCTTCTCAAGGCCGGTTGAGCCGGTAGGCTGTCGCTGTTGCGACGCTCCGATCGTGATTATTACTTTTTGACTCGCCCAAGCGGCGATTCGGGAACATCGCCGACAAATCCACCGCTCCAATTCCGGCCGGGAGGAACGCGGTGTTTTCGGACTGTTGACGAGCGCCGAGCATTCGGGGTAAACCATCGGCGTTGTCTACTCGCACCGCCCGTGGAAAGCGCCGTTCCTGCGCCGCAAGTCCTGAACAACGCCAGAGCCCGCCTCGGGGAAGGCCCCTGCTGGCACGAGCCCACCCAGACGCTCTACTGGGTCGATATCCACAACCACCGCGTCCATCACTACGACCCGGCCACCGGCGCAGACCGGTTTTTCGAGGTGGGCGAGGCGGTCGGTTGCATCGCCCCGGCGGGGGTAAACCGGCTCATCCTGGCCCGGCGGCACGATCTGGCTTTTTTGAACACCAGCGACGGCGCGGTGACACCCATCCTTGCGGTCGAAGCGCCGCGCAGGGGGGTGCGCCTCAACGACGGCAAGTGCGACGCCGCCGGACGCCTCTGGTTCGGCTCGATGGACCCTGCCGGGGGCGAAGGACAGTTGTACCGCTACGATCCTGACGGCTCGCTGCACCGGATGGAGACGGGGCTTTCGATTGCCAACGGCCTCGGCTGGAGCCCCGACAACCGCACCTTCTACCTCACCGACACCTCCCCTCCCCAGACGATCTACGCCTACGACTTCGACCTAGAAAGCGGCCTGATCGGCAACCGGCGCCCGTGCGTGGAGCTGCGCGGCGCCCCGTTTTACCCGGACGGCCTGACGGTGGACCGCGAAGGCTGCCTCTGGTCGGCGATGTGGGACGGCTGGTGCGTTATCCGCTTTGCCCCCGACGACGGCCGCGAACTGCTACGGCTTTCACTGCCCGTGCAGCGGCCGACCTGCTGCACCTTCGGCGGGGCGGATCTGGGCACGCTTTACATCACCAGTGCCGCGGTGGGCCTCAGCGAAGACGAGATCGAGAGGAGCTTCCACTCTGGAGATCTGTTTTGCGTGCGGGGTCTTGCGGTCGGTCTGCCCACCCACGGCTTCGCAGGCTGACCCGCCAACGGCGATAATGTAAAAGGTCCGCAACGCATTGCACATGTCTGAAGCCGTCGAGCCGCAGCCGGGTGAGCGCCGCAACTGGGAACTGCTCAAGCGCGTCTGGCCCTATGCCCGTCGGCAGGTGCGCCTGTTTATCCTGGCCCTGCTGATGCTGCCGCCGCTCGCCGCCGCGAGCGCCATCGGTCCGATTCTCATCCAACGGGCCATCGACGGACCGGCCAGGACCGGCGATATGGCGACTCTCCACTGGCTGGCATTTCTGTTCGCCCTCACGGTGATCGTGCGCCTCGCTCTGCAGGCCTGGCAGGGCTATTTGCTGCAGCAGGCGGGCCAGCGGATGACCGCCGACATTCGCTCGGCCCTGTTTGCCCACGTCACCCGCCTGTCGAGCAGCTACTTCAGCCGCACGCCGGTGGGTAAGCTCATCACCCGCCTCACCAGCGACGTCGAAGCGCTGGGGGAAGTCTTCTCCACCGGCGGTGTGGGTATCCTCAGCGACGCCGTCTCGATTGTGATCGTCGCGGCGTTTATGTTCATGCTGCGCTGGGATCTGGCCCTGGTGGTGGTGGTGCTCTTGTTTCCGATTACCGCCATTGTCATCTGGTTTCAGAACACCTACCGGGCGGCCAATTCCCGCGTGCGCGAGTCGCTGTCCAATCTCAACGCCATCCTGCAGGAGAATCTGATCGGTGTAAACGTCGTGCAGATGTTCCGGCGCGAAGGGCGCAACGCCGAGCACTTCGAGCGGGTCAACCGCGAGTACATCCAATCGGTGGACGAAACGATCCTCTACGACTCGGCCCTCTCGGCGGTGATGGAGTGGATCTCGCTGGTGGCCATCGCCGGGGTGCTCTGGTACGGCGGCGGCCAGGTGCTCCAGAACGCCATTACTTTTGGGACGCTGGTCGCATTTATCCAGTACGCCCAGCGCCTGTTTGACCCGATTCGCCAGTTGGGCGAGCGCTTCACGTCGATCCAGTCGGGCTTTACGTCGCTGGAGCGGATCACCGGTATTCTCGACGAACCCATCGAAATCAAAGATCAAAAACAACCATTGCAGCTACCCGCCGACGGCGCCGGGGAAGTGACCTTTCAAAATGTCTGGTTTGCTTACAAAGCGGACGAGTACGTCCTCAAAAACGTCAGCTTCACTATCAAGCCCGGTCAGACCGTCGCTCTAGTCGGCCCCACCGGCTCCGGCAAAAGCACAATTATCCGGCTGTTGTGCCGCCTCTATGAACCTACCCAGGGCCGCATCCTCATCGACGGCGTCGATATTCGCCTCATCGCCCAGGAGGAGTTGCGTCACCGCATCGGCGTGATCTTGCAGGAAGGCTTTCTTTTCTCCGGCGACATCAACTCCAACATCGCCCTGGGAGAGCCCTTCAGCGAAGCGGAGATCCAGCAGGCCGCCAGGGCGATGAACGTCGATCGCTTTATCCGCGAATTGCCCAACGGCTACAAGACCCAGGTGCGCGAGCGCGGCAACAACCTCTCCGGCGGCCAGAAGCAACTGTTGGCCTTCGCCCGCGCCGCTGTGCGCAATCCGAGAATTTTGATCCTCGATGAAGCGACCGCTTCGCTGGATGTGGGCACCGAGGCGCTCATCCAGCAGGATCTGGGCCGCCTGCTCGAAGGGCGCACCTGCATCATGATTGCCCATCGGCTTTCGACCATCCGCGATGTCGATCGCATTCTGGTCCTGCGCAAGGGCAAACTGGTCGAAGACGGCAGCCACGAACAACTGTTGACCCAGCACGGGCTGTACGAGAGCCTCTACAGGCTGCAGGCTCTGGCCTCTTGATTCAGCAGCGAGGAAAACGAGGGGTGAGTGAGCAACAACCGCCCGAGGGTACTCCTGAACAGGAATCAAAATCAGCATCAGTTGGCCCTTCATCTCCAGACTTAGGCAGAGATAACGCGGGCTACTTAATACAACCAAAGACAAAACTTGGTCTATGGGTCAAGGAAGTTGTGCTGAGTGCTTCGGAGAGCATTGACCCTCTCGGTCGAGCATTGATGGGTGATTTTTGGAGAATAGTATACCTTACTATTCAAGATGCAATCGCTCTTAGCGTTTTGCTGCGCATCCCAGGACTGATTGGAGAGTGGATTATTGGCAAGAGCTTTGCAAGTTTTGACGTTTGCCTGGATGAAAACCCGCTTGGGCCAGCTTTCTATGCATGCTTTATCATAGGGCCCATTCAAGTTTGAAGTGCAACAGCACCTGACTGAGCTAAGAATACCTCCCGTGGTGTCCGATAACCAAGCACTTTTCGCGGGCGGTCATTGATCATGTCCATTGCCCTTTGCACCTGCTCA
>JAHHGR010000033.1 GCA_019359725.1 Aphanocapsa lilacina HA4352-LM1
AGGATGCCGTCAAGCGATACATTGAAACTCACAAGGACAGGGATTGATGAGCTTGCATGCTTGGCTTCGCGGGTCGCTCTCATCCACGGGCACGAGGCCCGTGGTGTTCTCGCTCCCTCTCATAAACATAATTCTTGGGTGTTCAGGTCCCGAGAAACTGGCCGGCCGGTTTTTCTCAGACCTCCTTGGCAATTTTGAACCTGGGGCTCATCCACCCCGGCGTGGGCGGCGTATGTTTTCGCGTCGCCCAAATTTTGTGGAGGCTTTTCATGCGACCCAACAAGCTGATTGCTCTGGCCGGCGCCCTCGCCGTAGCCGCCTCGGCCCTGTTCGCCGGAGCAGTAGAAGCGTCGGAGTCCCCGCTCATCGGACTGACCGACGGCAACACCCTCGTGCGTTTTAATTCCGCCCGCCCTGGCCAGACCCGGACCATCAAAATCCGCGACGTCAACGGCACCGTGATCGGCATCGATTTTCGTCCGGCCAACAAGCTGCTCTATGCCCTGACCGACACCAACTACCTCTACACGATCAACCCGGCCACCGGTGCCTCGACGTTCATCAGCGTGCTGCCCACCCCCTTCGGCGGCGGCAACAAGTCCGGTTTCGACTTCAACCCGTCGGCGGACCGCCTGCGGCTGGTGGGTAAGCACACCAACGAGAACCTGCGCGTCAACGTCGACACCAACGAGGTTTTTACCGATACAGATGTTGTCTACGACGCTAACGATGTCAACGCCGGTAAAGATCCCAACGTCTCCGCCTCCGGTTATATCAACAACGTGGCCGCCGCCCCCGCCACTCGGCTGTACAACATCGACATCGCCCTCGACGTGCTGGTCATTCAAGATCCGCCCAACGACGGCATCTTGAAGACCGTCGGTCCCCTTGGCGCCGATTTTGGCAACACTGCCGGCTTCGACATTTTCATCGATGACAACGGCGTCAACAGCGCCTTCGCTATCTCTGGAGCCACCCTCTACGCGGTCGATCTGGTGACCGGCAAAGCCACCAACGTCGGCACCGTGGGCGACGGTTCGCTCAACTTCGTCGGCCTCGCCGCAGTCCCGGCGAAATAACTGCCACCGACCGGCAAACTCCTGACCCCCCTTCCCCCCAATTGCCAAAAGCCCCCCGCCCACAGGCGGGGGGCTTTTTTCGGCAGTGCGCCGCTCAGCCGGCCACCAGCAGCGACGGGCCGGTGGGTTGGGCCGGCAGGCTCGCGGGCTCCAAGGTGACGAGCAGTTGGGCGATCGGGCCGCTGTAGGCTTCGACTGGAATCGCAAACTGGGTGATCACCTTGCCCCCCGCCCCGGGGTTGAACTGCCCGCAGGGGACGGTTTTATTGCCCGCGATCGCCCAGAGGCGGTACACCTGCCCTGCGGGTGCGGCCGGCAGGTTGTTGATGGCGACGGCCGCCCGTTTGGTGTCGAGATCCATCGCAACGCTGCCGAAGGCGTTCGAGAGCGGTCCGGTCCCTTTCAAAGAAAATTGCAACAGCACATTGGGCTGCTGGAGCGCTTCGTTGGCCTCTTTGACCGCCTGCAGCTGCTGGCGCAGCCGGAAGCCGTCGATGCCGAAGACCGCCGCCATGCAGGCGGCTGCCACCGCCGCGATCCAGCCCGGTGAGATGCGCGGCCCGCCCGCCCGGCGCGGCGGCGCGGCGGCGGCATCGAGAATAGCGGTGCGCAGGTGCTTGGGAGGTGCACTCACCGTGGCGTAGGGCAACAGCCCCAAAACCTTGCGTAACTGCTGCACCTCGCGCTTCAGGGCGAGGTCCTGCGCGAGCAGTTGCTCGAATTTTTCGGCTTCCTGGGGCGAGCACCTGGAAAGTTCGCCCAGAACATATTCGATCATCAAATCTTCGCGGCTTTTAGGGCCCGGGGATCCGTACATAAGTCCACACTACCCGACATATTCCTGCAACGTTTCTTTGAGTTCCGACAGCCCCCTGCGCACCCAACTTTTGACCGTGCCGAGCGGTGTTCCCAACTTCTCGGCGATTTCTCTTTGGCTCAACTCTTTAAAGTAAGACATCTCCAACACCCGGCGGTAGTTGGGAGAAAGTTTTTCGAGGGCGTCGCGCACCACCTGTGAACATTCGTTGATCGAAGCGCTCTCCATCGGCGTCACCGGCGAGGTCTCGACTACCCTGCTTTGTCCCCAGCGCTGCATCAATTTTGCCGCCCGGCCCTTGGCGCGCAGCCTGTCGATAGCCCGCGAGCGGGTGAGGGTGATGAGATAGCTGCTCGGCGCCCCCCTGGTCGGATCGTAGGTACAGTTGCGAAATAGGGAAAGAAACACCTCCTGGGTCAGATCCTCCGCTTCCTGGGGATTGGTGAGAATAGCGAGCGCTAGCCCATAGACCAAACCGCCGAAGCGGTCGTAAAGAGTTCCCAGGGCGGCCAACTGACCGCCCTTGATCGAGCGGAACAACTCGACATCCCCGCCTGCGCGCAGATTTGCCGGCCGGCTGTCCGATGAGTCGGGAGGGTGCATGGGGTTTTACTGAAGGGCCCTGAACGGATAGGTCGGTAAGCAGGGATGACTGCTCATTGAACACTACGCACCCTGGCGGTGTTTGGATGCAAACTCTCAAAAGCGCTCGGGCACGGCCGCCAGGCCAAAGACCGCCAATTTGCCGTCGCCGATGGTGCCCAAAGACCGCGCCTGGCCGCTTTTGAGATCGACGGTATAGAGCACCGCGCCCGAGGTGGCGAAGGCCCGGTCTTTGCCACCGGACCCGGTGAGGATATCAAACCCACCGACCGCACCGAAGTCGACCCCCAACGAACCGACGGTATTGAGGACACCGTTGTTGGGGGGGTCTTGGACGGTGAGCACATCGAGGCCGAAGTCGATATTCAACAGCTTTGTCGCCCCGGCTTTGGCCACCGAATTGGTGTAGGCCGAAGCGCTCACCTGGGGAGTTTTCTTGGCGTTGCGGTCGCGGGGAGCGTAGGCCAGCTTGCCGTCTACCGCCGTTGCCCCCAAATCGACGTTGACCCGCAGATCCTGGCCGTCGGCACCCACCAGCCGCAACCGGTCCGCCGACGGGTTGAAGTCGAAGCCGGATTGCACCCCGCCCGTAAAGGGTACCGAGAGGGTACTCACTAAAGATGCCGAACCGCCCACCGGATCGATGGTGTAGAGATTCTGGGCGTCACTGAGGCCGTAGAGCTTGCCGTCGGCAGGACGGTAGTCGATCCCCACCAGGGTGCCGCTCACACCGCTCACTTTGAGGGTTGTCGCCGCGGCGGGCCGCTCGGCTTCAAAACGGACCAAAGTATTGTTCCCGGCTAGACCAATCAACTCGATCGGTGCGGCTGTTGCCGCCGCCGCCACAAAAAATGGACACACAATCACCAACCAGAATTTTGGCATGGGTGCAACCTGCGAGGGATAGATCCAACCCTACCAGAGATAAAGCGTACTACATTCTTCCTTTGTGTGTAGGCGCATGCCGCACTTAAACAGTAGCGTATATGGCAGAAAGCCTGAGGATCGCAGCAGTGGGAATTGGCTCACCAACAGAAGATGATATTGACTGTATAGACATGGTTATTGCTGAGGCAAACGCTGCCGTCGACGAAGGCAAGGCCGGTGTGGGGGCGATGCTCACCTGGCGCGGCAAGGTGCTTGCCCTCGAGCACAACCAGTATGCCGAGACCCACGACGTCACCGCCCATGGCGAGATGTCCATCCTGCGCGCGCAGGCCGAACGTCTCGATGGGATGAGCGATGAGGATAAAAAAGACCTCTGCATGTACGTCACCCTGGAACCCTGCCTGATGTGTCTATCGGCAATGTCCCTGACGGGCATCCCGAGGGTGGTCTACGCGGCGCTGTCCGAGGACGCGAACATCGAGCAGGCGCTGCTGGAGGGGGCCACCGCCCGCAATGTCAATGACGCCCTGGTGCGCGGACCGCTTGAACTGGTGCCCGGGGTGCGCCGCGAGGAAGGCATCAAGCTCCTGGTGCGCATGGACATGCGCCGGGGCGATCCCGATTCCGGGGTTGGACACACCGATTGACCGCACACCTGTCCGGTGGGCGGCTGGCGGCGCCGAACCGTTGCCGGTAAGGGCGATGCGGGGAGATGCTGCCATCGTCGGATGTGGAGCGGGGCATTGACAAGTGAGCGGGCTTATTGGGTCGCCTGGCGGCAATCGCCGGGGGTTGGTCCTGTCACCATCCGGCGGCTCAGGGAGCATTTCGGGTCGTTGCAGGCGGCCTGGGAAGCGGCAGAGACCGAGTTCTCGGCGGTCGAAGGCTGGAGCGTCCGCAGGGGTCTCGACAGCCGTCGCTACCGCGAGCGCACTGATCCGGGGCTTTTGCTCGAAGCACTGGAGGACCATTGGCCATCCTTCTGGACGCCGGCCGACGGGGATTATCCACCGCTGTTGCGCGAGATTCCCGACCCGCCCCCTTTGCTTTTTTACCGCGGGCCGCTGCGGCAACTGTCGCCCGCGGTCGCTGTGGTGGGCACCCGTCACCCCAGCGACTACGGCAAGCGCTGGGCCTCACAAATCGCCGAAACCTTGGCTGCGGCAGGCTTTCTGGTGATTTCCGGTCTGGCCGCAGGCATCGACGGTATTGCCCACGGGGCCGCCCTTAGGACCGGGAAGACTGCGGCAGTCCTCGCAACTAGCCTGACGCGCGTCTATCCGCCCGAGCACGCGGGTATGGCTGCCGAGATTGCCCGCGGCGGTCTGCTGCTGAGCGAATATGCCCCCGAGGAAGAAATCCTCACCCTTAACTTTCCCCGCCGCAACCGGATTGTCGTGGGCATGAGTCTCGCCACGATCGTCATCGAAGCGCCCGAGCGCTCCGGCGCGCTCATCTCGGCGTATCTGGCCTGCGATTACAACCGGGAATTGTTCGCCCTGCCCGGGGCCATCGATACGCCCCAGGCGCAAGGGTGCCTCAAGCTGATTTCCCAGGGGGCGCGGGTCATCCTTGGCCTCGAAGCGCTGCTGGCTGATCTGGGCGCCCAACTGGTGCGCGCCACGGTGCCTTCCGCGCTGCCCCCGGTGCTCGACGGCGACGAGAAGCGTATCTGGGATCAGATCCAGGGCGACGGCCGCTCCTTCGACGAGTTGGCTTTGGGGACGGGACTTGCTACCGACCGGCTCGCAAGCGCGTTGCTCACCCTCGAACTGCGGGGACTGCTCGTGCAGCAGGCCGGGTCGCGCTACGGCCGGGCACTTTGAGCCGGGGCGTCCGCCAGGGCAAAAGTCAGCGAACTCCAGAAGCTTTCCCAATCGACATTGCGGCAGTCCCGGGCACAGGCGCGCATGTGCACCAGCCGCACGATCCAGGGGCCGGGGCGATCGAGCCGGAAGCCGGCGCGGCCCTCTTTGTCGGTGCGCGCCGAGAGGCGCACGAGTTTGCCGCCGGTGGTATTGAGCGCATCGATCTGCCGGTTTGCAAGCGGTTTGCCCTCAAAGAACACGCGCACCCCCAGGCTCTGGCCAGGCTGCAGGTTCACCGGGTTCTGCTCAGGGACGATCTCGATGGGCTTACCCAGGGTGCGCAGAGCAATTTCGTCGTTGCGGACATCCCCGGTCTGCACCAGCGCTTTGATGTTGCGCGAGTAGCGCTCGCGCCCCTGGGTCTGCAGCTTTTTGGTCTTTTTGCGCACCGCCAGGATATCGGTGAGCCCTTCGTGGCGCAGGTACTCGTTGAACTGTTTGGGTTCGAGATTGATGTTCTGGGCGGTGCGATCGAGGGCCAGCAGATGGGTGCCCGCCTCAGCAAAGGTCAACTCCGCCAGCGGCAGCTGCTGATCGGGTGTGGTAGCGCTCAACTCCCGTGCTTCAGTGGCGGAAATCAGCACAAAGCTGGGGGTGCGATCCTTCTGAAAGGGGCGCTCGTTTTCTGGCTTAAAGTCGTCGCCGTAATAAAGATGCACCTTGAGTGGCTCGCCCGCGGCGGGCGTGAACTTCTCGGGCATCAACCAGTAGTCGTGGGCCGCGGCCGGTAAGGCGGCGATGGCAGCGGCGGCAAGGGTAATGAGGGTGGTGTAAATCAAAGAAACTTGCTTGGGCGACGAGCCCTATTTTAAACTCCGCCTGCGCAGGCGGTGGATTATCCCAACGGGGAGATGTACCACGCCATACCGTCTGCAAAGATGGGCGGGCCGGACTCCAACTGTCCAGGCGCTCACCAGAAAACTTTCGTCGATCGAGTCATGACCTTTAACTGGTGGTTTGTGATCGTTGGGGCACTATTTATCGTTATGGCGCTCTCCAACTCGATTCTGCGTCGTCTACCGCTCACCACTTCGTTGCTGTATCTTCTGGTGGGACTGGTGCTCGGCCCCGTCGGCCTGGGGTTCATACGGCTCGATGCCATTGAGCAAGCCGGGTGGCTCGAACGAATCACAGAGGTGGCCGTGATCATTTCGCTGTTTACCTCCGGGCTAAAGCTGCGCACGCCGCTGTCGCAAAAACGCTGGCAACTGCCCGTGCGCCTTGCCTTCGTCTCGATGACAGTCACCGTCGCCTTGATTGCCGGTGCAGGAGTGTTCTGGCTGGGACTGCCCCTGGGAGCGGCGATTTTGCTTGGGGCGGTGCTTGCCCCAACCGATCCGGTGCTTGCCTCCGATGTGCAACTGGAAGATCCGTTTGACGGCGATCGATTGCGCTTCAGCCTCACCGGCGAAGCGGGCCTCAACGACGGCACCGCCTTTCCGTTTGTGATGTTGGGGTTGGGACTGCTGGGTCTGCACGAGTTGGGTGAGGGAGGTTGGCGCTGGGTTGCGGTCGATGTCCTCTGGGCAACGGTTGCCGGGTTGGGCGTCGGATGGCTTTGCGGCCTGATGGTGGGCAAACTGGTGCTCTATTTGCGCAGTCGCCGCGAGGAGGCCGTCCAACTCGACGATTTTCTGGCCCTGGGATTAATCGCCCTGTCCTACGGAGCGGCGCTGTTGGTAGCCGGCTATGGATTTCTTGCCGTCTTCGCCGCCGGATTGGCGCTGCGCAGTGTTGAACTGCAAGCCGCTGGCGAAAAGCCTCCCGAGGACGTTCAGGCGATGGCCCGCCAGGGCGCCGGGGAGGAAGTACCCCCGGGCGCCGACTTGGCGCCGCTGTTTATGGCCCAGGCGGTGCTCGAATTCAACGGACAACTCGAGCGCATCGGGGAGGTGGTGGTCGTGGTACTGGTGGGTGGATTGCTCGCTACTTTCTTGCCGCCGCCTGCCGCTTTGCTGTGGTTTGTGCCGCTGTTGTTTCTGGTGATCCGGCCGATCTCGGTGTGGATCGGACTGTTGGGCTCCAACACCTCCGGACTGCAGCGCCGGTTGATGGCCTGGTTCGGCATTCGCGGCATCGGCTCCATTTACTATTTGATGTTTGCGATCACCCACGGTCTACCCGGGGACATCGCCCGCACCCTGACGGCGATCACCCTTGTGGTGGTGGCGATTTCGATCGTCGTGCATGGCATCTCAGTGACGCCGTTGATGAGTCTCTACAGCCGCCGCACCGAGGACAAGCCCGCATAATTCAAGATGTCTAACCCTTGTGCAGTCGACCTGGAGATTCAGTGATCCAGGTAATGCAACTGCCGCACCAGCAAGCTCAAGAACAGACCGACGTCGGTGACCACGCCGACCGATTCGACCGAACCGCGGTCGGCCAGCTTGGTGACCACCGCCGGGTTGATATCGACGCACACCAGCTTCACTCCGGCAGGGGTCATGTTCCCGACGCCGATCGAATGGAGCATCGAGGAGAGCATCAAGATCAGATCCGCCCCTTCGATCAGGCGGGCGTAGTCGGTTTGGGCTTCAATCAGATCCATCTCGGTGTCGGGCAATGGCCCGTCGTCGCGGATCGAACCTGCCAGCGAAAAGGGCACCCTAGCTTTGACGCACTCGTAGAAGATGCCCGAGTGCAGCACCCCCTGCTCGACGGCGGCGGCGATGCTCCCGCAGTGGCGGATGAGGTTGATGGTCTTCAGGTGGTGGCGATGGCCACCCTGGATGACGACGCCCCGCTGCAAATCCACCCCCAGCGAGGTGCCGTGGAAAGCTTGCTCGATGTCGTGGACGGCGATGGCGTTGCCGCCCAAGAGCGCCTGCACGTAGCCTTCGCGGATAAGGCTGGCCAGATGCGCACCGCCGCCGGTGTGGATGACGACGGGTCCGGCCACCACCACTGCCTTGCCGCCCTGGGTGCGCAGGCGGCGCAACTGCCAGGCCACCTGCTCGACCACCAGTTCGACGCGCCGCTCGCTGGAGACACCCGAGGCCATGAACGAAAATTCTTCGCGCTCGCGATCAGGAAGGGCCTTCTGGTGGCGGGTGCGGATCCCCTCGACACCGGTCACCACCCGCTCACCGGCTTTGATGTCCCGCAGCAGTGCGCAACGGGCGGTTCCAGTCTCCGGCTCGACGACGATGGCGCCGTCCATGCGCTGGTGGGCCACCACCACCCAGCGTCCCCCCAGGCGCACTTCCGTCGGATAAATACTGGTGACAAAAAAGTCCTGCGGCGCCACGCCGTCCTGGGTGGCCCTCTGCAGTTCGGCATCGCGAACGGCCTCCTCGGCAAGCACCGCACCGCGATCGATAAGCTGGGTGAGAACACTTTCGAGGGTCTCTGCGGTGGGAGCAGTCACCTGCAATCGCGTATAGGAGGTGTCCTGACGCCGCTGACCGACTTTAAAGTCCAGGATCTGGAAGCTGGCGCCGCCTTTGAGAATCAGATCGATCACCTCGGTCATCAGGGCCGAATCGAGCAGGTGCCCCTGCATCTCGACATTGCGCGTGGCGACCTGCACCTGGGGCATCTCGACGGTGCGCGGCTCTGTGAGTCGCAGCGTCAGGCACTTGGCCGCTCCGCCCGCCTTGAGAAATTCGCTGAGGGGCGTCTCGCGCACTTCGAAGTTGCAGCTGGCCAGCCGCGCCGCAAGCCCCGGCGTCACCTGGTTGACGATCACCGTGCGCTCGACATTGACGGCGTTACAGGCAAAGTTGACCGCGTCGACTTCGCCTACCACCAACCGCTTGTCCGGGCTCACCCGCGATTCGATCAGGCGATTGGAGGCATCGTCGAAGGCGGGCGGATAGTAGAGCAAATAGCCATCCGACAGCGGACAAAAGCAGGTGTCGAGGTGGTAAAAGCGCTCGTCCACCAACCGCAGTGAGAGCACTTCGATGTCGAGGTACTTAGCCAGGTACGGGTGCGACTCTAGCGACGAGCGAAACCCGTAGCCCGCCCACAGCCAGCGGCCCTCCCGGTCGAGCAGCGCGTCGCCTGCCCCTTCGAAGGCGATCTTGGTGGGCAGTTCGCAGACCACATAGCCCTGTGCCTCAAACCAGGTGCGGAAGTGGGGCTCCTCGCCCTGGCGTTCCGGGTGAAAGAACCGGCTCAGCACGACATTCTTGTCGAGCACCAGCCCGGCGTTGGCGGTAAAGACCATGTCCGGCCAGCCGGGGGCGGGCTCGACCAGCTGCACATCGGCAAGCTCGTCCAGGATCTTGTGCAGTCCCTCCCACTGGCGGGCCGCCTCTTCGCGCGAGGAGCGGTGCACGTTGCCCTCCATCCAGGGGTTGATGATGTAGTCCACCTTGTAGTGGGTGGGCGAACACATCAAATAGCGCAATCCGGAACGCATAGATCCTCATCGGGCCAAACCTCGCCTATTTTAAGCCAGAGGTGTACCCGCGCCCCGCCAATGTTACGGGAGGGCCGCAATCCACTTGGCAATCGCCCGGATCGCCTCCGGATCCACCGGCAGATCCGCCGTGAGATTCTCGGCAGGAGATCGCCAGCCGTCGGCGCGCACCAGCCAATGATCGAGACCGCTCAGCAACAGACGCACCGCCCCATCCACCTGGCTGGCCAGCCGCGCCGATTCGGCTGGCGGAAAAACCCAATCGTGCTCCCCCTGCACCACCAACGTCGGCATGCGAATCTGCATCCCGGCAGGCAAAAACGACTTGCGACGACCGTACTCGGCCTGTACTCGCGCAAGCGCCTCCCGTTGGCCGGCAGGGGGAAGGTCGGCCATCGCTTCGGCCGCCGCCGCTCGAAAACCCATCAATTCGCTCACCGGGCTGATGGGCGGGGCGATAAGCACCACACCCCGCAGTTGCTCCGGCCCCAGGCGGCTTGCCGCTACCGCCGCGAGCGTGCAGCCGATGGCGTGGCCCAGCAGCACGGGCCGCCCGCCCAACTCCGCAAAGCGACCGGCCGCATGCTCGATGAGGGCCACAAAATCGTCGAGGGCCGCAGGCGGCCCGGCAAATTCACCGCCGCTGCGGCCCACCCCGCGCCCCTCGCTGCGCAGCGAGGCGATCCGGTGCCCGGCAAGTCCGGCTGCGATCTGGGCGAGCGGAGCGAACCCGACGTCGGTGTCGTTGCCGTTGCGATCGCCAAGGCCCGTCGCCGGGGCGAAGATCACCCCTGCCACCGGGGTATCGGGGGCGATCAATTCGCCCCCCAGCACGGTGCCGTCCGCCAGGGCGATCTCGATTTCAAAGGCGTCAAAGGGTCTCAAGGCCTGGATTCCGTTGGTTTGAGCAACTTGACAGGGCAGGTCGGAAAACTTACCCTAATAGTATCAACACACAAATTTCCAATCCAACTGCGGCCTGGGCAAATGCTCTGGCTTGCTTTATTTTTTGGAAGATTTTCTCGCCTGGAGGCTCCTCAAAGATTGGTCATTAAGAAGCGCTCAGACCGGGGTCAAGCCAACCTCCCCATGATCAACGAGCGGATCCGCTTTCCGAAGATCCGAGCTATCGACGCCGATGGCACCCAGTTGGGAATCATGCACCCGCGCGATGCCCTGCGCATCGCCGAAGAACGCAACCTCGATCTGGTAGTGGTCAGCGAAGACGCCCAGCCGCCGGTCTGCCGAATTATGGATTACGGCAAATACAAATTCGAACAAGAGAAACGGGCCAAAGAAGCGCGCAAGAAACAGCACACCGCCGACGTCAAAGAAGTCAAGATGCGCTATACGATTGGTGAGCACGACTATCAGGTGCGTCTGCGCGATACGATCCGCTTTCTCAAGGACGGCGACAAGGTCAAAGCGACCATCATGTTTCGGGGCCGCGAGATCCAGCACGCCAATCTGGCCAAGGATCTGCTCATGCAGCTTGCCGCCGACTCCGCCGAGATTGGCGAGGTGCAGCAGGAACCCTCGGTGGAGGGCCGCAACATGATTATGATCCTCTCTCCCAAGCGTACGTAACCACAATGCGCTCGATCCCCGCCCAGTCGGGCACCGTGCGGGTTCCGGCGTAGCGACTGTCGCGGGCCAATAATTGCACTACCGTCTGGGCCTGACCCGCCATCACTTCGAGAGCGAGAATGCCGCCGGGCCGTAAATACCGGGCGCCGCCCTCGATGATTTGGCGAACGGCATGCAGACCGTCTTCACCGCCGTCAAGGGCCGTGTGCGGTTCGTGCAGGCGCACCTCGGGCATCAGTGCGACGATTTCAGCGCTCGGGATGTAGGGCGGGTTGCTCAACACGGCATCGAAAGGTTCCGCGGGCAAAGGCTCAAACCAGTCTCCCCGCAGCAGATGCACCCGACCCGACAGCCCATAGCGCTCGCAATTGACCCCTGCCACCGCGAGGGCCGCCTCCGAAGCGTCCACCGCCCAGACTGTAGCCCCGGGCAACTCCTGGGCCACCGCGACGGCGATTGCCCCGGAGCCGGTGCCCAAATCCACCACCTGCGCCCCGGCACAGGAGCGGCAAAAATCGACCGCAATATCCACCAGCGCTTCGGTCTCCGGTCGGGGAATGAGCACTGCAGGATTCACCTGCAGTTCCAGATCGCGCCAGTGGGCGTTGCCCAACAGGTACTGCAGGGGCATCGCCTCGTCAATGCGCCGCCCCCAGAAGGCGGCGAGCCGATCGCGGTGCACTTCGAGCGCTTGCGGCCCGCCAAGGCGTACCCGCAGCCGGTCGAGACCGGTCACCGCTTCGATCAGATAGTCGATTTCGGCCGGATCGATGTCGTGGACCCGGGCCTCGGCCAGGGCTTGCTCCCGCCAACCGCCGGCCGGCTGTCCCACCACCGCCGCGCTACGGCTTCGGGGCGGAAGAAGCCGGGGTCACCGAAGCCGGGGCCGTACCCGGGGCGGTGGCCTTCTTCAGCGACTGTACGTACTCCACCGCCTTGAAGGAAGGCACGAAGGTCAGCTTGTTAAATTCGGCGTCGTTCTTGCCTTCGAGCATGTTGCCCACCACCGCGTCGAGGGGAGCGACCTCGATATTCATTTGCTTGGCCAGTTCCGGCTTGGAGCGCTTTATTTGATCGACGTTGCGTTCGAGATCGTCTTTGTCGAAGAACAGCGGCACGTACTGCTTGTTGTCCTTTTCAAAGGTGACAAAACCTTTGGCCTTGGTCTTTTCGTCGGTACCCATGGCGTAGAAGACCGGGATGCCCGGGAAGTCCTTGGTCTTGGGGTCCACTTTCTTGGCCAGATCCAGGGCGGCGGTGACCGTCTTGGGATCGGACTGGAACTGGAAATTGACTTTGTTCTCTTTTTTCTTCTGTTCTTCTTTGGCCGCTTTAAAGGCTTGTCCGAGGCTAATGACACCGATTTGTGATTCTTTGGCGGCTTTGTCGTTGCTCTTTTGGAGATTGCCGTAGGCTTCCTTGGCAGCGTTCTGGTCCAGGAACAGCCAGAGGATGGAGGTGTCCTTTTTGGTCTTGTCGTCTTTGAGGGTGACGATGAGGGGGTTGCCCTTGGTGTCGGCGATCAAAAAGACCGGGACGGAATCGAGCTTTTTGATCACCTCGTCCTCGGGGATCGCCCGGGCGGGCGTGCAGGTCATCAGCGAAGTCAGGAAGGCGGCGAAGCCCAACGCGGCGACTCTCTGCAATGAACGTTGTTGCATGATGCTCCAGGGAATGTATAGGTTGTCTGAATGACGAGCCGATAGCAGCCCTTGTCATCGTAGTGCAAGACGGCAAAACCGGGAATGGGGTTCCTCTATTTGGGTTTGCTGTCCTTCTGGACGGTCTTGGCATAATCGAGGGCGTCTTTGGCCGGAATGAAAGTGATCTTTTGCGAGTCGTTATCGTTTTTACCGTTCAATATCGTGCCGACGATCGAATCGAGGGTAGTCGCTTCGACAGAAAGATTCTTGGGCAGATCGGAGCGCACTTTGCGCAGCTCAAGCAGGTTGCGCTGCAGGTCCACCTCCGAGAAAAACATTGGCAGGTACTCCTGGCCTTCGCGCTTGAGCGTCAGAATGCCATTGCCCGAGCCACCGGAAAGAAAGAACACCGGTACCCCTTGAAACATCTTGAAATTGGGATCTTTTTTGCGAAAGAACTCGGTAGCATACTCGACGCTTTTGGGGCTGCTCAGAAACTGGAAGCGCACCTTGGCGCTCTGTTTCTTTTGTTCGTCTTTGGCGACTTTGTAGGCCTGGCCGAGGCTGGTGATCGCCACGCGGTAGGTCTTGTTCTTGTCGGGGTTCTGGGTCTTGACCACCTGCATCGCCTGTTTGGCCAGGGCCGGGTCGAGGTAGAAGTTCAAGACTGCCGTGTTCTTGTCGTTTTTGGGAACCAGCAGCAGCGGGGTGTTCTTGGCGTCGGCAATGGTGAAGACCGGGACAAGGTTGAGCTTGGCGACAAGCTGATCTTCAGAAAGGGCAAAGGCGAAAGACGCTTGGAACAAAAAAGCGAGGGCGGCGAGGGCCGAGGCGACCAACCGGAAAGGCATAGCTCCGGAAAAATTCATGGCGTAACCCAGTTGCACGGGGATATATTAGCTCATTGTGCCGGTACGACCGGAAGGGCTTCGATGGATCTTCTTATCCTGCGGCATGGGATCGCCGAGGAGCGCGGTACACGCGACAACGACGACGAGCGAATTCTCACCGACGAGGGGCGCAAAAAAACGCGCCGCATCGCCCGGCGTCTGGCCCAACTGGATGTGAAGCTTCAAGTTGCGCTTACCAGCCCCCTCGCGCGCGCGCAGCAGACGGCTGAGATCTTGATCGACGAAGGCGTCGCGCCGCGCCTGGAGCGCTTCGCTCCTCTGGCCCCAGGCGGTGCCCTGTCGGGTCTGCGCGTTTGGCTGGAGAGCAATCCCGACTTGCAGGCGGTGGGGCTGGTGGGTCACCAGCCGGATCTTGGTTTGTGGGTGGAGACTTTGCTTTGGGGGAGCGCCCAGCAGGGGCTCGACATCAAAAAGGCGGGGGTGGTGCGCATCGACCTGCCCCATCCCGAAGGCCAGGGGCGGCTGGTGTGGTTTTTGCCTCCGAGGGTACTGCTGTGAGCGGGGCGATTCTGGCCCTCGATCTGGGTACGACGGGCATCCGGGCGCTGCTGTTCGACCTGTCCGGGGCGGTGGCGGCAGGAGCCTACCGGGAACTGGCGCAGATCTATCCGCAGCCGGGCTGGGTCGAGCACGACCCGCAGATAATCTGGCAGCTTACCTGCGAAGTAGTGGCCGAGGTCCAGGCGCAAAGTGCAGCGCGCATCGCCGCGGTGGGCCTCACCAACCAGCGCGAGACGTGCCTGTTGTGGGATACGGCCACCGGCACCCCCCACGGCAACGCGATCGTCTGGCAGGACCGCCGCACCGCCGCACTGTGCCAGAAATTGCGCGCCGAAGGCTGGGAAGCCCCTATCCAGCAGCGCACCGGTCTGGTGATCGACGCCTATTTTTCGGCCACCAAACTGGCCTGGTTGCTGGCCCACCGCCAGCCTTACTATCCCGGCCTCAAAGCGGGCACCATCGACAGCTGGATTATCTGGAAGCTCACCGGCGGGCGGGTGCACGCCACGGACACCAGCAACGCCTCGCGCACGATGCTGTTCAATTTGCACACCCGCGACTGGGATCCGGAACTTTTGGAGCTGCTGGCCATCCCGGCGGAAATTTTGCCTGCGATCAAACCTTCCCTCGGGGTGCTCGCCGAGACCGACGCGCGGATCTTGCGTTACAGCGCGCCGATAGCGGGCATCCTGGGCGACCAGCAGGCGGCGCTTTTCGCCCACGGCTGCGACCGGCCGGGCCTGGTCAAATGCACCTACGGCACGGGTTCGTTTCTGGTGGCCCACACGGGCGATCAACCCGTCCGCTCGCGCCACCAACTGCTGACCACCGTCGCCTGGAGCGACCGTACCGCCACCGGCTACGCACTGGAAGGGGCGCTCTTTACGACCGGCGCGAGCGTGCAGTGGCTGCGCGACGGCCTCGGGCTCATCGAGACTGCCGAGGAGAGTGAGGCGCTCGCTGCGGGTGTGCCCGACAGCGGCGGCGTCTACTTTGTCCCCGCCCTGAGCGGTCTGGGGGCTCCCCACTGGGATATGGGGGCGCGCGGGTTGCTGATTGGCCTCACCCGCGGCAGCGGCCGGGGCCAGATAGCCAGAGCGGTCCTCGAAGCGATCGCCTTTCAGACGCGGGAGGTGACCGATGCCCTCGCCGCCGACATGGGCACGCCCCTCGCCCGGCTCAAAGTGGACGGCGGCGCGGTGCGCAACAACTTGCTGATGCAGTTGCAGGCGGACGTACTGGGGGTGCCGGTCGAGAGGCCGCAGCTTATCGATACCACCGCCCAGGGCGCCGCCTTTGCCGCCGGCCTGGGGATCGGCTTTTGGCGCGACTACGCCGAATTGGTGGCAGCGCGGCCTCTCGACCATGTCTTCAAACCGGGCGAGCGGCAACTGGCTCTGCAGGCGCATTATGCAGTCTGGCAGCGGGCGGTCGAGCGCGCGCGCGCGTGGGTGCGTTAGTGAGAAACCTTCCCCCCAGGAGGGAGACGCCTGACCACCTTTGTCTATCCTGGTGCTGCTCTCCCGTTGCACAGCGAGCCCTTACAGTAGTCGTCGAAACGATTACCACCAGGCGACACCATGGCTGAGAACACAGCAGGACTTGGGGAGCAGGCGCTCAATAAAGTGGCCGAGATCGGCCTGTCAAGTCAACTTCGCGAAGTGGAGAACATGGATGTCTCCATCAAGACCGACCCGCTCAAATTGATCACCGGCGAGGTCGATTCAGTCAGCGTCGAGGGCGAAGGCTTGGTGATGCAGAAGAACCTGCGCGTCGAGAAGATGGAGATAGAGGTGGGTCGCATCTCGATCAACCCGCTGGCGGCGGCGATGGGCAAAATCGAATTGGAGCGTCCCACCGAGGCCACCTGCCGCGTCCTGCTTACCGAGGCCGATATCAACCGCTCCTTCAACTCTGAATACATCCTCGGCATGCTCCAGAACTTGCAGGTGGATGCGGATAGCCAGATGCTCACCATCGACACCCGCCGTGTCGATCTAAAACTGCCGGGCAATGACCGCATCCGCATGCAGGCACGCATTTTCATTCACCAGACGCGCGAAGAGCGCGAAGTTGCCTTTGACGCTCGCCTGGTAGGGGATAGGCAGGCCAACCGTATCCGTCTGGAGGACGTGCAGTACCCCGAGGGTGAAGCGCTCTCGCCGCAACTTACCGAGGGGCTATTGCACAAAGCCAACGAGCTGGGCAACATCGGCAACTTCGAACTGGACGACATGTCCTTGAAGCTGCTCGAATTCGAGGTGCGCCCGGGGGCATTGCAAATTCTCGTCGAAATCTACGCCGAGCAATTTCCTGCCTGAGCGCTCAGTCGCCTCTGGCGTTTTGCGCGTAGGCCAGGCGCATCCGTTCGAGATTGCGGGCCTTGGCTTGTTCGTGATCGACGATGGGCTGCGGATAGTCGCAGCCCACGACGCAGCCCGCCTGCCTTTGCACCGGTACAGGTGCTCTCCAGGGCTCGTAGATAAATTCGGCGGGCACCCGGGCGAGCTTCGGCAGGTAGCGGCGGACGTAATGGCCTTCGGGGTCGTACTTTTTAGCAAAGCTGATCGGGCTGTAGACCCGGTAGTAGGCGTTAAAAAAAGCGCTCGCCGAAAGCCACATCCAGTTGCTCGCGTTGAGGCTCCAGTCTTGATCGAGCAGCAAGCGATCGAAGACGGCCTGGCCTTTTTCCCAACTCACCCACAGATCCCCGCGCGTGAGAAAGCAGGCGACCGCGTGGCGGCTCAGGTGGTGCAGCCAGCCCTCGACGCGCAGCTGGGTCATCGCGGCGTCGATCCACGGAAAGCCCGTGCGCGCCTCGCTCCAGGCAGCCAGGTACTCAGGGTTGTCGTCCCAGGGAATCTGGCGGCACACGGGATTGCCTTCCATGCGGTCGTAGTTGGGGGTCGCGTAGCCCACGGTATAAAAAAATTCGCGCCAGAGGAGCTGACCAGTGAGCGACACCGGCGGCTCGGTGTGCTTGCCCACCTCCCGATAGACTTTTTGGACCTCGGCGTAAAAGGTTCTAGCCGAAAGGCAGCCGAATTTGAGGTGTGCTCCCAAAGCAGTGGTGGAGGGCGGAGCGAAAGCGGTAGGGTCGGTGTCGGGTTTGGCGAATCCGGCCGAGCGCTGCCGGTCGGATAGATAGACGTGCAGCCGCCGCAGCCCTTCCCCTTCGCCTCCCGGTGGAATCATCCCCCCGGACGGGCACTCGGGATCGGGATAACCCAACTGCGCCAGAGTCGGGATGCCATATTCCGCATCCAGCGCACCCGGCGGCGGCAGGTGCGACGGAGCGGCAACGGGGGCGGCCGGTTCGCCCAGTTTTGCTGCCAATCGCCCGAAGGCACCGTAGGAGGCGGGCACCTTCCCACGGCCCAACTCGATAATTTCGTCGGGGTCGTAGAGTGTATGGGCGGTAGGGCAAATCACCTGCACCCCGGCGCGCTCGGCCATCGAGCGGATCGCTTCATCGCGAGCGCAGGCGTAGGGCTCGGTGTCCCTCTCGAAACACAGTCTGCCGATTTGCCAATCTGAAAGTGCGCGCTCAAGCACCTCCTGGGGGTTGCCCCGCAAAACAATCAGGCGCGAGCTAAGTCGGCGGAGGTTTCCATCGAGCTCCCCCAGGCTTTCGAGCAAAAACCGCATCCGGTTGACACCGACCCGCTCAGGATTCACGAACCACGGATCGACGATGAAGGTCGGGTAAAGACGTGCGGCGTCCCGGGCTGCCGCAAGCAAAGCGGGGTTGTCGTGCATACGCAACCCCTTGCGAAACCAGAGCATCGTGCAGGTCATAGCAGGGTGTCACTCGAGCTTGAAGGCGGCCAATCAGCTTAACCTACAACCTGCCTGCCGAGCCTTTGCCCGCGGCGGTTTACCACCGACCGGCCAGGAGCGCTTGCCCCCCGAAGCGGGAGGAGTTCTCCTGCTCGAGGCTAATTTCTAGAGGAGCGCTTCCCATGTAGCCATCGAGTGGCAAAAGCACAAAAACATCGCCATCGTCTGCAGATAGGAATCGACCGCAAGCGAAGTGTTCGCGCCCCACTACCGCCCAGAGCACGTAAACCTTTCCCGCCGCCGCCCGCGGCAGACCGCTCAGCCGCAGCAGCGCCGCATTGCTTGCGGCATTGACCAGCAGAAAACCGACAGCTTTGAGACCAGCCCCCGTCGGCTTCAAAGCCACCACCCGGCTGTCGGGCCGGCGCACCAAGGCAAGTTCCTGTTGGGAGCGCTTGAACTCCAACTGCACCTGCTCCAGTTGCTTTGCAAGGTGATAGTTGTGCCCGCCGAGGAGGGCGACCAGCAGCAGCGCTGTGCCCCCCGCGGCTTGCCAGGCGAGAATGGTGCGCCCCAGCCCAGCCGGGAGCGGTCTTTGCCGGGAGCTTTGCAAGATGTTTGCGCGCAGATGTGGGGGCAGCTTGGCTGGTGCTTCGAAAGCATCGGGCAGCTCGCTCAGCACCTCGCAAAATTCGGCAAAGGCGGCCTGCCATTGTGGGTGAGCGGTCAGCCACCGCTCGAAGTCCCGGCGCTCCTGGCGACTCATCCCACCCAGCAGATAATCGGCCATCCGTTGTTCGGGAGTGGGTGGGGGAGAGTCGGTTGCCATGGTTTCAGTGCGGTCCGAGGAGGTTCTTGAGTTTGATGAGCGCGTCGCGACAGCGGGTTTTAACGGTACCTAGCGGGATTGCGAGTCTGTGGGCGATCTGCACCTGGGTCAGCCCCTCGAAGTAGGCCAGCTTCAGACATTCACACTGCACTGGGGACAGTTGCGCCATCGCTTGACGCAAAGCCCGGATGCGCTCCTCGATGGCCATCCGTTCGAGAGGCTCGGTGCTGTCGGTAGCCAGTAGCACCTGACGGCTGAGGCGCTGCAGAACTCGCCAGTGAGTGCCGCGGCGGCGCAGGCGATCGACCGCGCGCGAGTAGGTGAGCGTCAGTAGATACTTCTTTGCCGTTCCCCGTTCGGGCTTGAAGGCGGCGCACTGCCAGAAAGTCAGGAACACTTCCTGGGTGAGATCCTCCGCCTCGTGGGGATTGGACAACATCTTGAGGGCAAGCCGGTAGACATCCAGTCCGTGGCAGTCGTACAGCCAGGCGAGCGAAGCCTCAGGCTCCCGGTCGGGCAAGGGCTGGTGGTCTCCTGTCTCCCAATCGGCTGGTCGTTTTGGCCTCAAAATCCTGCTCCTATGGAGCCGAAAGGTCCGTCGGACACATCCGCCCGCACCTGAGCCCGCCACGCGTTGTGGGTCCATCGCGGGCTTCTGGGCAAAGCTTGCCAGTGCAGTCGGGGCGGGGCGGAGCCTGCCTGCACCAGGCAGGCTCCGCATGTCGGCGGCGAAGGTGATAAATTGCCGCTTTTAGAGTGCCGCCACCCCCTGGGGACGAGTGCCCTCGGGCAGTTCAAGGGTCAGCGGGGAGGAGGGAACCTCGCCCACGGTCCCATCGGCGTTCACCTTGAGCACGTGCAGCAAGTTGCCTTCACCGAGGGGCGTATCCTCAGCGGCCCGCTGGTTGACGACGTAGAGAAACTGCTCCTTCGAGTCGAGGGCCAACTGGAACGGCGAACCGTTGCCCTTGAGTTTGAGGGTCTGAATTTCCACCGGCACCAGCGGATCGCTCAGGCTGTAGACCGAGACGGTGTTGTCGCCGGTGTTGGTGGTGTACATGTAGGTTCCTGCTTTGTTGGTCACCAGCCAGCAGACAGCCACCCCGGCATTGGGCACGTTCCGTTGAAAGGCCAGGCGGCCGAGGGCGTCGTACTTGTAGACGCCGACGCTGTTGATGGTCACAAATCCGGCGTACAAAATGCGCTGGATGGGGTGCACCTGCAGGCCAAGGGGAAGGCGCGGAACGCTCGGGTCAGCAAATGCCGAAGCCGGCAGAGCCTCGGGCGGCCGTTGGCCAAGGCGGCCACTGGGTCCGAGCACAAAGGACTGGAGCAAACCAGCTTGAAAGTCGGCGCCAAACACCAACCGCTCGCTCGGGGAGATGAGCGCCTGGGTCGGCGAACTTCCCGCCGCCACCGCCACCGTTGAGCCGACTACCGGCACCAGCCGCCCATCGGCCAGCACCCGCATCGTGGTGTAATTGGGAAGGATCGCGCTCGGCTGCTCCGGATCCTGGCTTTTGTTGACCACGGTCAGAATATCCCCAGCGAGGCCAAGGCTCACCGGATTGATGCCGCCGGAGGGAAAGGGCGACCCCGCAACCGGCACAAGCAAGCCATCTGGACGGATATCGAACACGGCGATAGTGTTCGATCCTGAGTTGACGGCAAACAGGCGGGTTCGCTGAAGGTTGACAATTATATTCTGGTCGCTGTCGAAAGGACCAACTGCCAGCGAAAGATCGAATATTCCTTCTCCTCCCGTCAGAAACGGCGAACCGGAAAGGGGAGTAAGGTTGCCTGCTTCGTCGCGACGGAACCCCAGAATCGAGTTGCTGTTGTCGTCGCCAATATTGCTGCCAACGTAAACGATGCCCTCCAGCGAGTCAGTCTGGGCATGGGCGGAAGGAATTGTTAGCCCCGTCGAAAATAAACCAATGGCTAAGGCCAGAATGAAAGAGCAAATCCGGCCCGAAGTCTGCATGACTCGTGCGCAATTCATGGTATTTTCTCCTAGGTTGGAGGCAAACTTTTGCCGGTACCTTTGCACCGGCAACTCATGCTTGCCCGGCCTCTATACGAACAATGCCCCAAATTGGTTTGCTCAACCCACCAGATTTTCTTGAAAGGCTGGCCTGCTGCGCGAGATATAGCCGACAAGTAGTCTGTTGTCCCCTTCACCATTCCGATTGAGGGGAAGCCGAATCACAAGTTCACACTAACGGCCGGTGAGCACGCTGGTCAGCACGCGCGGGATGTTAGCGATTTCCATCGCGTCAATGGCGGCGGTTTGCTCGTAGCCGCAGTGGACCATGCAGTCGCGGCATTTGGGGTTGCCGCTGGCATGACCGTAGTTCTCCCAGCGGGTGTTGTCGAGCAACTCCTGCCAGGTGGCGTAGTGGCCTTCGTTGAGCAAGTAGCAGGGTTTTTGCCAGCCCAGCACGCTGTAGCTGGGCATGCCCCAGGGGGTGCACTCGTAGTCTTTGAGTCCTTCGAGAAAATCGAGAAACAGCGGGTTGTGGTTGAAGTTCCAGCGCGCCTCCCCGGAGCGGTAGGGAGCGAGAATCTCCCGAAAGAGGGCCCGGGTCTGATCGCGCTGCAAAAAATGCTCCTGATCGGGCGCCCACTCGTAGCTGTAGCCGGGCGAGACCATCATGCCGTCGATGTCGAGCCCGCCCAGAAAATCAAAAAATTCCCGCACCCGCTGCGGGTTGGCGTTGTTGAAGATGGTCGTATTGGTGGTCACCCGGAAGCCGCGCGCCCTGGCCGCTTTGATGGCCCGCACGGCGATCTTGAAGACGCCCTCGCGGTCCACCGCTTTGTCATGCACCTCGCGCAAGCCGTCGAGGTGCACGCTGAAGCTGAAGTAATCGGAGGGTGTGAATTTATCGAGATTTTTTTCGAGCAAGATGGCATTGGTGCACAGGTAAACGAATTTGCCGCAGTCGACCAGCCCCTCGACGATCTGGTCGATCTGGGGGTGCAACAGCGGTTCGCCTCCCGGGATGGTGACGATCGGTGCGCCGCACTCCTCCATCGCCCGAAAGCACTCCTCAGGCGTCAGGTTGCGCCGCAAAATCTCGTTCGGGTGCTGAATCTTGCCGCAGCCGGGGCAGGCCAGGTTGCAGCGAAACAGCGGCTCCAACATCAACACCAGCGGGAAGCGCTCGCGGCCCGCGAGACGCTGGGAAATCAAATACTTTCCGACTTCGAACGCTTGCTTGAGACTAACCGCCATGCAGGAATCCCCCCCCGTTGCCGATATATCCGTTCTTTCTAAACCAGTCTACGGCATCGACGAGTGCTTCCCGAACGGGGGTCTGGGGCAGTCCCAGTTCGCGCACGGCCTTCGAGGCGTCGTAGTACATCGGCTGGGCGGCCATGCGTACCCCATCGATGGGCACGCCGGGGGGACGGCCGAGCAAGGGCGAAAGCAACTGCTCGTCGAGCCAGGCCACTCCCAGAGGCAGCCAGTCGGGTACTGCCACCTGTGGAGCCGGGATGCCGGTAATTTCGGCGAGGGTGTCGAGCAGTGCTTTCAAGGACAAATCGCGGTGCCCGAGGATATAGCGCTCCCCGGAGCGGCCCCGAGCCAGAGCAGCCAGGTGCCCCTGCGCCACGTCGCGCACGTGGATAAAATTGAGGCCGGTTTCCAGATAAAAAGGCATTTGGCGGCGCAGGAAGCGCAGCACGATGTCGCCGGTCGGTGTCGGTTTGCTGTCGAAGGGGCCGACCGGTGCGGTCGGATTGACAATCACCACATCCTGGCCGCGGGCGGCGGCCTGACGCGCCTCTAGCTCTGCCCAATACTTCGACTGCTTGTAGATGCCTATAAGTTTGTCCGGCGGGCTCTGGTGCCACTCGTCCGCGCGCGGGCTTTTGACGCCGATGGCCGCCACCGATGAGGTATAGACCGTCCGCTCTACCCCTGCTTCGCGGGCGGCTGCGAGCACATGGCGGGTGCCGAGCACATTCGATTGCCAGAGTTGCTCGCGATCGGCCTGCAGCAGACTGTAGTGGGCCGCGACGTGAAAGAGCGCCCGGCAGCCCGCCATCTGCATAGCCAGATGGCTGCTGCTGAGATCTCCGGCTACTACTTCGACACCGAGGGCCACCAGATCTTGTGCCTTTGCGGGTTGACGCACCAGGGCGCGCACGCTGTAGCCTTCGGTGAGCAGCAGGCGCACGAGGTTAGCTCCCACGAAGCCGGTGCCGCCCGTCACAAATACACGCTGGGTCATAGGGAGTACTTGGAGCCTTTCAAGGGAGCAAACAGGCTGTAGGCAACGGGGACCACGATAAGGCTGAGCAGCGTCGAGGTCAACAGCCCACCGATGATGGCGATAGCCATCGGCGCGCGCAGTTCGGCCCCCGCCCCAAGTCCCAGGGCGATGGGCAGCATGCCGAGTATCGCCGCCGCCGTGGTCATCAAGATGGGCCTCAGGCGAATCGGTCCCGCTTGGAGAATCGCTTCGCGGGTCGGCAGACCGCCCGCGCGCAGTTGGTTGATGTAGTCTACGAGGATAATCGCGTTTTTATTGACCAGACCCAGCAAGAAGATAATCCCGATCACGGAGATCATGCCGAAATCGCTGCGGGTGACAAATTGCGCAAGCATCGCCCCCACCACCGAAAGCGGCAGCGACAGCAGCACCACCAGCGGGTCGGTCCAGCTGCGAAACAGCCACAACAGCACCCCTAAGATGCAGACCACCGAGAGCACCAGCGTCACCGCGAAGCCACCGAAGACGTTGGAGACATTTTCGGCATCGCCTCCAAAGCTGAGGCGCACCCCGGCGGGAAGCACCGTCTTTGCCGCCGCGTTGACGCGATCGGTCGCTTCGCCGATGGTTAGCCCGCGGCTGAGGTTGCTGCTTAGATACACCACCCGTTCGCCGCCCAGGTGCGAAATTTCGACGGTGAGCCCCTCGTACTGCCCCGCTCCGCCAACGGCCAGGTCCGCGAAGCCCGGCTGCGCAGCAAGGCGTTCTTTGAGGGCGGCGGCAGCGCTCTGCAATGGCTCTAGATCTGGACCCAAAAGGGCGACCTCCAGGGGTTTCTGGGCGCCGTTGTCCACAAAAGGCATATCTTCGACGCTCACATCCGCCGCTTCGATCGCCGGTAGACGGGCGCGCAGTTGATCTTGCAGGTCAAACGTCCTGAGGGTGCGCTCCTCGCGCAGCTTGACGTAGAGTACGCCCCGGTGGCTTGCCCCCCGCTCGCCCACGGTGGTGAAGACCACCGCCACATCGGGAAAGCTGCGAACCGTGCCCTCCAGTTGCCTGGCCACCGCGAGCGAATCTTCGACCGGGGTGCCAAGCGCCGCTGCAAACCGGACATTGAATTCGCCGCGGTCGAGATGGGGAATAAACCCTTTGGGAATCAGCGGAATGAGCGCCAGCCCAGCTACGAAGCTTGCCAGAGCCAGACCGACCACCACCTGGCGGTGATCGAGCGCCCAGCTAAGGATGCGGCGATAGCGGCGCAACCAGCCGGTCTGCCAGGCAGCCTCGATATTGGCGGCCCGAGGCGAGTGCGCTTTGAGCCAGCGCGAGGCAAGCAGCGGCGATAGCGTGCGCGCTACCAATAGTGAGGTGAGCACCGCCGCTGATACCGTGATGCCGAAGGGCCGAAAAAACTGGCCAAGCACTCCCCCCATCAGGCCCACGGGCAAGAAGACCGCCACGATCGTCAGGGTCGCCGCCGTGACCGTGAGGCCGATTTCGTCGGTGGCCGAGACCGCCGCCTGGTAGGGCGGCTCCCCGTCGTCGAGGTGGCGGGCGATGTTTTCGACATCGACGATCGCATCGTCGATGATGATCCCGATCACCAACGCCAGCGCCAACAGGGTAATGGTCTCCAGGTTAAAACCCAAAAGCGCCATCACGATGAACGTGCCCAAAAGCGAGGTGGGAATGGCGAGGGCGGAGATGAACGTAGCCCGCCAGCTTCCGAGAAACGGAAAGATCACCAGCACCGAGAGGGCGACCGCCAGGACCAGCGCTTCGACGGTGGCCTGGCTCGCCTCCCGGATGTAGTCGGCCTGGGTGGCGGCAAGGCGCAGATCGATCCCCGCCAGTTCCCGGCGCAGCCGTTCCACTTCCTGGTCCGCCGAGCGCACCACCTCCAGGGTGTTGGCCCGCTCGCGCTTGACGATTTGCACTGCGAGGGCGTCCCTGCCGCCGAAGCGCACGGCGGTGGGCTTGTCTGCCAGGCCACGCTCACCTAGAAGTGTGACCCTGAGCACCCCCGGCACCTTTTGGAGGGCCGGCACGATGCGGGCGGCGGCAACTTTTGCCAGGGAGTCCAGATCGAGGGTATCGCTCTCGATGGCGTAACTGGCCGCCGCAGACTCGTTGAGGTTGACGGGAAAAACTTGGTACGTGGCATCGGCGGGTAGAGCCGTCTGCGCCAATGCCGTCTGGGCCTCGCGCTTTGCCGCCTCCAGATCGGTGCCCACCGCCAGTGCCAGACTGACCACCGACTGGCCTGGGTAGCTTTGGGAGCGGACTTTGTCCACCCCTGCGAGATTTTTGAGTCGCTGTTCAATGGGGCGGGTGAGATTCGCCTCGGTGTCCTCGGCGCTCAGCGAAGCATGGCTGCTGTTGACCACAATCACCGGAAAGGTGATGTCCGGAAAAAGCGCGTATTTGAGCGAACCGAAGGCAAACACCCCGATCACACTCAAGGCTGCCCAAAAACCGAGGGTCAGCCAGGGGTGTTTAAGAGCCAGGCGCGAGATATTCCAGCGTTCTCGAAGCGACTGTCCTGCCATTGAGCGGTGCTGCACGCAGGTACAACCGGTCCCCGCGTCCTTTCGATCATCCTAGCCGGGGTTGCAGATCCCAGCCGCCAAAGACCCGCAGCTCAGAAAAGTCCGTCACCACAACAAAACTGTTCAAGCTGAACCGTCTTACTCAAAATCGGCAATCGCTGCTTAAGCGGGTAGCGGGAATCGAACCCGCAACTAAAGCTTGGGAAGCTTTCGTTTTACCACTAAACTATACCCGCCCAAGGGTAGCCAACATCATAGCGCGCTCCACCGGCAGTTGGCGATCCGCCCGGGAGCGCGGCGAGGAGCGCTCCTCACCGCATCCGATTCCCCTTGGGATCCGGGTGGGCATTCCCGCAGGTGCCCCATCTTCTGAAGGATTGTCCCGTTTGAGCTTTCTGGTATGATCCGTTTTGGACTGAGGCGTAAAGCAAAAAGCTGTTCTTCGCGTTGACAGCGTTTTGTTTTGCGGTTGGAAACTCTAAAGGTGAACATCCGATGAAGAAGTTCGCGATTGTTCTTGCACTGGGAGCCTTGTTGGTCGGTTGCTCCAGCCCGGAGACCGAGACTGAGACAAACACCACGACCACCACCGAGTCGACCCCGACGGGTGAGACTTCAACCACCACGACCACGACGGAGAGCAAACCGTAATGAAAAAGTACCTGATCGTGTTCGCCCTTGGAACCTTGTTGGTCGGTTGCTCAAGCCCCTCCACCGAATCGGAAACGACCACTACAACCACCACCGAGTCGACAAGTGAACCCGGTGGAGCGATGAGCGCCCCGGCCGAAGGGATGAAGAGCACACCCTAAATAATCCACCGGCCTCGATGGGGGGCAGTTTCGGAAGCGCGTTGCAAGCAACTGCAATCCACCCGAGCGAACATGGACTGTGGACATTCTTCCAGCTTAGATGCCATCTGCAGCCCCCCCACAACAGCACCGGAGAAAATCTCTAACGGTCCTTGTTTGTTGCTCCCCGCCGCCAAACTGCTGCAGTGTTCACTTAACGCAAACTGTCGGTTAATCGAAACTTATAGCACAGATAAATTTAGTTGAATCCAGCAGAACCTGGCGGTTTAGTCGTTTTTAACTGGCCCGAAAAGCGCAGACCCGCTGAAATGTGCAGCCTGCACACTGCTCTCCAGGGGTGGGCACAAAGGCCTCTTCGATCGCAATGTCGTTTTCGACGGCCAGACGGGCGCGGGCAACTCGCTCTGCCACCGTCAGCAACATCTGCCACCAATCCTCCACTTCTTCGCGCGTGTAGGTAAGGCCAATCACAGTGCCGGTGGCCAAATAGCTGAAACTAACCCGGTAAGCCGGATAATTCGGCCAACGCTCCTCAGCCAGGATGCGGTAGATTGCCGCCTGGAAGTCCCGCTTTAAAGTCTCAGCTCCATCGCCGGGTCTGCCCGACTTGTGATCGACCACTTCGAGGGTACCTTCGGGGGCCACCCGTACCAGGTCGGGTTTACCAATCAGCACTACACTGCCTATCGAGTCACTGCCCAGGGGTCGCGATTGAGTGCGCAGCATCTTCTCGACGGCAAGTTGCTCGCCTTCTCCCCAGCCGTAGGGCGTTCCCACCCAGGCGTCGAGGCGCTCGCGGGCCGTCTGAAAGGCTGCCTCAGCGGTCTGACGGTCCGTGTAGGCTCCCCAACTAAAAGTCCGCTCCAGAGAATTCACCGCGTCCTCGGGCCGGATTTGCTCCTGGCGGACAAGCTGCTCCAGCACCGTATGCACCGCCCGGCCCGTGTGCAGGTGGGCGGCGATTGCCCGTCGATATCGGGGGACTTTGACGATCTTGTCGAGGGCGTAGGCGTAGGCGCAGCGCACGTAGAGCTTGAGCGCCGTGGGACTGAGGCTCAGGGGCCTCGCCTTGGCAGCCCCTTTCATGTCTGAGCCTTTGCCCAGGCGACCGGAAGCAGCAGGAATTTCTCGGCGCGGGGCACATAGGCCCGTTGCAAAAAATTTTGATAGCCATTGGAGCGCAGCTTGGCCAGGATGCGTCGATAGAGAATCAGCGAGGCCCACACCGGCCATCGGGCATCGGGGATCAAGTACGGGATGCCTTTTTCGGCTTCTAGATAAATCGCCTCAGCACGGGCAATTTCAAATTCCATCAGCGCTGCCCAGCGCTCGTCGACCACATAAGCAAACAAGTCCTCCTCCGAATAGCCGAACTTGCGCAGATCTTCCAGAGGCAGATAGATTCGGCCACGCCGGGCGTCCTCGCCGACATCGCGCAAAATGTTGGTCATCTGCTTGGCGACCCCGAGGGCGACAGCCCGCCTGCGCGCCTCCGGACAATCGTCCACCAGTCCCATCACCGCGCAGGACATCAACCCGACCGTGCCCGCCACCCGGTAGCAATAGGTATGCAGCTCCTCCCAGTTCTCGTAGCGAGCCTGGGTGAGGTCCATGCGCATGCCTTCGATCATGTCAAGAAAAGGTTGGATCTCCAGAGGGAAGTTGCGCACCGCGTCTGCAAGAGCCAGATCGTAAATGTCCTCGCCTCCACCGCCAAAGATTTTATCCAAACGCTCCTGCCAGCGGTCGAGCACCCGCGGGTCCGCCTTGCAGTCAAGACTGTCCACCAACTCGTCGGTGCGGCGGCACCAGGCATAAATCGCCCAGATCGCCCGGCGCTTCTCCATGGGAAACAGCAGCGAGGCGAAGTAGAACGTCTTGGAGTACTCCGCCGTTAACTGGCGGCAGGCTTCGTAAGATTCCAGGGACTTGTCTCTAGCAAGCATGGACCGTGGCAGAGCGGTTGGCGAAAGATCCGGCGAGCGCACCAGCACATAGCTTACCGGAGAGGAGCACACCTTCCATACTGACCATATCGATTCGTTTGGTAAAACTGCCCTCTAGAGAGAAATCGGCAAACGGCCGCTCAGGGGTATCTCCAGGTGCAAGCATGATAGATGTAAATCGGCGGTCGGTCGGACCACCCGCACTACTGCATCCCAACAGACCCGCCCCCGCTATCCGCACTCGCATGGCAACCGGCCTTTTTCATGCTTTATCAATCCAGATTGTAGCGAAAAGTTAAGCCCCCTGCGCCGCCAAATATTCGCTCCTACCAAATTCTGTGTAATTTTCGGTGTCTTCTTGCCGCCAGGAAGCTAGTATTTAGAGAGACAGGATTCGGCTTGGGGGGAAGAAAGCAGGAGTTGCCGGGTCCTATTTTCTAATTTCCTACGTCCTACTCGAGTCCATGAAATCGGCTCAGCCCTGGTTTATCCACAAGCTTCCCGACGGCAGTTGCGAGATCACCCAGCAGCAGCAGTTTGAGACAGCTGAGAAAACCTGGGGTCCTTTTGAGGACCGTGGTGATGCGATCGCCCGTCGGGTCGGGCTGATCCGCAGCGGCCAGTGCAAACCTCGCTTGTGAATCCCGGACCGCTGCGGCCGATCTAGGGCATTCTGGATGAAGATGCATCCAGTTGCGCATGAGCCTTGCCAAAAAATCGCCCCTCTTGACGTTGCCGGCCCTGCTCACCGGGCTCGGTCTGTTGTTGTTCGGTCTATTCGTGGTTGGCTACATTCTGCAGACCCAACCGGGGCTTGCGGATCTGGGGGCCAATTTGAGCTTTGTGGGCCTCAATTATTTTCTGTTTCCGCTGGTCGGGGGGATCACGCTGCGATTTTCGGAAGTCAAGCCCTCAGCGGTGCTGGCTGCACCACCGGCCAACATTGACGCGGTACGCGACGCGCAGGCCACCGAGATTCAGAAGCAGGTGCTGTCGGATATCTCAAAGCGCAGCTACTTCAAGTCGCGCCACATGGCCGACGCCCTCAAGCGCATTGGGCTTAGCCGCCGCGATGAAGAGTTGCCCGAGTTATTGGGTTACCGCGAGGAGATTGTCGAAGGCCGCTACGCCCTGGTCTTACGCTTTGACTCACTCAAAGTGAACCGCCAGCGCTGGGAAGAACGCCTGCCGAAGTTCAAAACTTTTTTTGGCAAGGGCGTCGATGCCCGTTTAGCTTTTTTCCCCGAGGTTGCAGCAACCGAGGCGAACGAACTGCAGGTGGAATTGCACCTGATTCAGTGCGGCGTAGCGCTCTAAGGACGAGCTGCGGCCGGGGCGGCCGTTTGTAGCGGCCGTCCCACCGCCTGGGCGATCGGGGCCAGGTTCGTCATTGCAGCGTCGAACTCGTCCGGCGTCAGGCACTGGGGGCCATCCGAAAGGGCACGGGCCGGATCGGGGTGTACTTCGATCATCAAGCCGTCGGCGCCGATAGCGACCGCCGCCTTGCTGCACGATTCGACAAATTGCGATAGGCCAGTGCCGTGGCTCGGGTCGACAATCACCGGCAGGTGGGTAATGCTGCGCAGAACCGGCACGGCGGCCAGATCGAGGGTGTTGCGGGTGTACTGGCGGTCGAAAGTGCGTATACCCCGCTCGCAGAGAATTACATTCGGGTTGCCCGCCGCCAGAATATACTCCGCCGCGAGCAGCCACTCGTCGATGGTTGCGGAAAAAGCCCGCTTCAGCAACACCGGCTTGGGCTGCTGACCAACTTTTTTGAGCAGCGAATAATTCTGCATGTTGCGCGCGCCGATTTGCACGATATCGGCGACCTCGGCAATGGCTTCGAGATCGCTGGTGTCCATCACCTCGGTGACGATAGCCAGGCCTGTCGCGGTCCGGGCGGCAGCCAACAGTTCGAGCGCCGATTCGCCGTGGCCCTGAAAGTCGTAGGGCGAGGTGCGCGGTTTGTAGGCACCGCCGCGCAGGATCCTTGCACCGGCTGTTTTGACTCGGTGGGCCGTCTCCAGGATCATCGCTTCAGATTCTACCGAGCAAGGACCGGCCATGCACACCAGAGGCCCTTCGCCCCCGATGTCGACCGTGCCGCCCGCCGTCGGGACGCTCACCACGGTGCGCTCGGGATGAAATTCGCGCGAGGCGCGCTTGAAGCGCTTTTTGACCCGCAGAACCCGGTCGATGAAGGGGCTCAGTTCCTGCACGCGGTCGTCGCAGAGACTGCTGGTGTCGCCAATCAGGCCGATCACCACGTTCTCACGCCCGACAATGGTCTGGGTTTCCAGATTCCAGCCGCGCAACTGGTCGACGAGGGCATCCACCACACCTTGGGGGGCACCCGGCTTAAGCACGACAATCAAGATTTTTTCTCCACTCGACGTTTCTGGCCTTCATGTTGCAGGGCTGCAAGCAGCCGCCCACCGTTTTCTTTGAATTCTCTGATGCCCAGCAGGCTACCGGGTACCTGAGGATTCCACGAAGCTGAGAGGATGGCATAGGTGATCCCCAAGACGCTGATGCCCAAAAACAATAAATTTACCAGCAGCACCACGGCGCTCGGAAGCGGATAGCCCGCCCGGATCAAGGTGGCGCCGATCAACTGCACACCCAGGGCCAGGGCAAAAGGCACCCCCGAAAACAGGACAATCCGCCCCAGGAAGCGACCGTTGATCTCCTTGGGGATAATCAGCTTGTTGTCGGCGGCGGGGAAGATTCTAGCAGCAGCCTCGGGGCTGCCGGAAAGGGCCGCTTCGCGCTTGGTGCGGCTTTTTTTGCCCATAGCGATCGTGGATGCAACAACTCAATCTTACGCTTGGGCGCAAGGCGGCTTGCAAATCTTCTGCGGATAATCGAGGAACCCGGGTTGCAGAGGGCACGTCACTTCTGGCATTGTCCGCGAACTTCACCCGGCCTCCCGAACCGATGGAAAACAGTCTGCCTCTGCCCTGGCCCCTCATCTCCGCCGCCAAGGAGCCCCTCTGCCTGCACAAATTGAGCAACCAGGAACTGGTGGTGCGCTGCCAGCATGGGTTCAGCCCCGACCGGGCGGCCTTTGCCGAACTGATGCGCCGCCACCAGGCCCATATCGACCGATTGCTCTACCATCTGGCACCTGACTGGCAGGACCGCTCGGACCTTGCCCAGGAGGTCTGGATTCGTGTCTACCGCTATGTCAAGCGCCTCAAAGAACCCGAAAAATTTCGCTCCTGGGCAGGCCGGATCGCCACTAATCTGTTCTACGACGAGTTGCGGCGGCGGCGGCGCGGCTGGCCGCCCCTATCGCTTGACGCACCCATCCAGACCAAGGACGGCGAGCTGGACTGGGAGCTTGCCGCCCAGTCCCCCGGGCCGGATGAGACTCTGGTAACGTGTGAATTCTATGAGCACCTGCGGCGGGCAATAGCCGAGCTGCCGGAAGCCTTTCGGACCACCATCGTCCTTCGAGAAATCGAGGGGATGGCCTACGAAGAAATCGCCGAGACCCTGGGCATCTCCGTCGGTACCGTCAAGTCCCGCATCGCCCGGGCCCGGCGCCGTCTGCAGTCGCAACTGAACGCTTACCTGTAAGCTACTCTGCCCCCTGTAATTCCATGGACCCGCATCGCTTCGAACAATTGAGCGCTTATCTGGACGGCGAACTGTCCACTGCCGAACAACAACAGATCGAGCAGTGGCTCCAGGCGGATCCGGCGGCCCGCAAACTCTACGAAGACCTGCTCAAACTGCAGCGCTCCAGCCGCGCATTGGCCGCTCCGGCTTTGCCGCCGCGGCTCTCCGACAGAGTGTTTGACCGTCTTGAGGCCCGGCGGCGGTGGCTGAGCGGCTCGCTTACCACCGCCGCCGCCTTACTCTTCGCCGTGGTAGGGTACTGGTGGCAAAGTCCCGACCGCGAACCGATCCTCACTGCCGACTCCGATATTCCTGGAGTCGCAGTCGCTCGTCAGCCTGGCCCACCCCTGATGGAGGTGGCTGCCCGCAGCTATCTGTTGGAGGATCGCGCTCCCGAGGATGCCTACGCCATTCTCCTCGAACGCGAGGAGATCTTGCTGCCGAACGATCACTGATGAACTGGTTGTTGTACTGCGCTGAGCGACGATTTGGGTGGGAGCTTGTCTACCTGGGCTGCCTGGTGTTGCTCCTGGGCCACGCCCTACCGGTGAGCGCCCAGCACGCCTGCAACCGCAGCGAGTTCGATCAGAGCTTCAGCCGCCAGTTTCGGACCATCAACACTCACATCCGCACCAGGCAGTCGCAACTTGAGAAAATGATCGCCGATCCGAGCGCCTCCGAAGAGCAAATCAAGACAATGACCAGCGAGTTGATCAGCTGGAAAGCCAAGCGCGATCAAGTGGCCATCGAATATATTCTGCGGCAGCGGCGCGAGGAGTGCCTCTCACCCTCGTTTTCTACAATTCCGAATAAGTAATTCAAGGCGCACCCAACCTCGCAAGCGCCTCACCGCTCAGTCGGCAGTGGCGCCAGTCGTCGAGGATTACAGCCCCCATCTTGCGGTAGAAAGCGATGGCCGGGGCATTCCAGTCGAGCACGCTCCACTCCACCCGGCCGCAACCCGCCGCTGCCGCTTCGCGGGCAACATGGCGCAGCAGTAGCCGCCCGATGCCCCGGTGGCGGAGCGGCGCGCGCACGTAGAGATCTTCGAGGTAGAGCCCGGGGCGGGTGAGAAAAGTCGAGTAGTTGAAAAAATACAGCGCAAAACCGGCTGTCTCCGCTTCGACCTCAGCGATGGCCACTCGGGCGAAAGGGTGTTCGCCAAACAGATGTGCCGTCAGCTCCTCGGCACTGCCGGTCACGGCGTGGGATAGCTTTTCGTAGGCAGCCAGCTCGCAGATGAGTTCAAAGACGAGCGCTACATCTGCTCGACAGGCCGCCCGCACACTCACACCCAAAAGCACATTCCTCGAACACCGAAAACTTTCAGAAAAACTGGATGTTCAGCAACAGCCGCAGGGCAGTCACTTTGACCCCGGCTTCGCGCCCTGCAGCTACGGACTGGCCGCCGGTACGGCGCGCAAATCTTTACCGGTCCTTTGCCGACCCGGTCACATTCTCTCAATTGTTGCGAGCTGACTCCATCTCGCGCTGCAGATGCAGGCCGGTGGTCAGCAGCATTGCAGGCGGGTGGCCGGAGGGACGACTGGTGCACGTCAGTACATAAGCCTGTACCTTTTCGATGTCGAGACGCAGTTCGAGCAGACGCTGATGGTACTTTTCTGTGCTTTTAGTCATTGTTCTGAGAACCTATGCTAGAGGAGAGGGCCAGGTACCCTGTTAACTTATCGGTGAATGCCGTCGAATATCATAGCTGGAAGGGCATGACTGCTTTGAGAAGCCTTGAACCCGTTGGGGTACGCGTCACCACCCATAGCGGCCTGGCCGAGCGCAAACAGTGGACTGGGGAGATTGTAGGGGCAAAGTTGTATCAAGTTTTGTTCGTAGTGGTCAGTTTGTTGTCGGTCGATCTGGTCTGTGGCGGATAAGGCGCATGGAAAATTTTGCCGCCGATCGCCGTATATTCGCCGATTTGCTCGGCTTCAAGCCCAATCGCCACACGTTGGGCGGGGCGAGCTATCTCATCGTCGCCACCCCCGACAACGGTCTGCGGGGCAACTGGCTTATCGATTGTCCCGCCTTTAGCGAAGAGAATTGCACCTTGATGGAGGGGGTCGGGGGGATCGGGGCGATTTTTCTGACCCACCGGGGGGCCATGGGCCAGGTGGAGGAGTTCTGCCATCATTTTCGGGCGGCCGTGCGCATCCACGAACAGGAGGCTTATCTGGTCAAAGCCCGCGAGGTCGAAGTGCGCGCCTTTGGCGGCGACTGCGAACTGGACGCGGGGCTGTTGGCCCTCTGGACACCCGGTCACTCGCCCGGGTCCAGTTGCCTGCTTTGGCAGGCGCACGGTGGAATGCTCTTCAGCGGCCGCCATTTGCTGCCGACGAACGATGGGGGGGCCATGCCCGTGCGGGTGGGCCGTACCTTTCATTGGCCGCGGCAACTGGCGAGCGTCGAGCGGCTGGGTGCCTACTCCTACCGCCATATCTGCCCCGGGGCGGCCACCGGATTGTTGCGCTCCCGGCGCACCATCGTCCTCGAATCATGAGTGTGCTTTTTGAGTACCCGCCCCTGGTGCGGGGAATCCTGCGCCGTCGCTACAAGCGATTTTTTGCCGAGGTCGAACTGGAGGACGGGCAACTGGTCACCGCCCACTGCCCGAACACCGGCCCGATGCGGGCCATCAGCACCCTCGGAAGTCCGGTATATCTGTCGCGCTCGCCGGATCCGGCCCGCAAGCTCGCCTACACCTGGGAGATGATCGATCTGGACGGCACCTGGGTCGGGGTGAATACGGCCCTTCCCAACCGCATCGTCTACCGGGCCCTGGTGGAGCGGGTGATTGCCGAGGTGGGCACTTACCGGACCATTCGCCGCGAGGTGCCCTACGGCAGCGAAAACAGCCGCATCGATTTTTTGCTCACCGGCGAGGGGGAGCCGCTGTACCTGGAGGTCAAGAGCACTACCCTCAACCAGGGCACCCTCGCCCTGTTTCCGGATACGGTCACCACCCGCGGCCAGAAACACTTGCGCGAACTGATCCGCCTTTGTGAGCACGGCACGCGGGCGGCGATGCTGTACTTCATCAACCGCGGCGACTGCACGGCCTTCAGCCCGGGCGATTCCCTCGATCCGCTTTACGGACAACTGCTGCGCGCCGGTATCGAGCGCGGTCTGCTGGTCTTGCCCTGCCGCTTTGAGATCACCCCCCAATCGGTGCGCTACCTGGGTACGGCCTCGATTCTGCTTGCCTGAGGGAAGCCGGACAGCAGGGGGGTAAGTTACCATCGGTGCCAGTCTTTGCGATTCATCGGGGCTTTTTATGCGCCTTCTCCCTCAGTGGCTCTGGCTCGCGATGCTCACTGCCGCCCTTCCGGCCTGGGGTGCCCCCGAGGACCAGTCATCGGCCCCTTTTAAGCCCACCACTACCCCGGCCCGCCCGGCCCCCGTCAGAGCGATCCAGCTTCAGCCTCCCTTCAAGCCGATGCAGACGCCGTCGGTATCCCCGGCAAAGCCCGCCGCCACCCCGAGCCCACCCGTACCGACGGCGGCCAAATCCGGGACTCGCCAGACCCAACCCTTGCCCGGTCCGGCCAAACCCGGTCCTATCCAGGGCAAACCGCTTGCCGCCCCGGCGCTCGCCCTGCCGCAACCCGGCAAATCCCCCACCATCCCCACACTTTCCAGGCCGGCCTCCACAGCCAAGCCAGCTTTGGTTCCGGCTAAACCCGCCGCTACGACCCCCCAATCGTCACCTGCCGGCATAGCGCCAGGAGCGGCTGCCAAGCCTTCCCCCGCCATGCTCAAAGCCGAACCGAAACCCGTCGCTGTCCCGGCGCCAAAAACTGTGATCCCGGTCAAACCGGCCGTGCAGAGCGCACCAAAACCTGAATCGGGGGCGCCCAACCCGACACCCGTGATCCCCCCCCGCGCTGCCGCCCCGGTACCCACCCAGGCCACGCTGCTCGGGCAAATCCGCAACGAGCAGGGTGATCCAATCGCCGAGGCGACGGTGAGCCTCGGTAAGCACTCCGCCCGCACCGACGCCAGCGGCAGCTATCTCATCGAAAAACTTACCCCCGGCCGCTGGGAGGTCAAGATTCAGCACCCGCTCTACACCGAGAAACAGATGCGCATCTGGCTGGTGGAGGGCCTCAAGACCACCCTCTCGCTTGCGCTGCCCCGCTCGGTCGCCAGGCAGGAACCTACCCGGGTCGGCTTGCTCGGGGTCGGCTCGCTGTCCGCCACAGATACTCTCGCCCAGCGGCTTGCCGAGGAGCTGGTGCGCACGGGGGCTTTTCCCAAGGTGGGGCCGCTCACGTTTCTCCAGCGCGACGAGGTGATGCCCATCGTGCGCAAGATCGACCGGCCGCTCCATGAGATTCTCGATCGCGACCGGCCGGATGCGGCCCTGGTCAAAGCATTTTTTGAGTACGCCGGGGTGACGGCGCTGGCCATCGCCCGCGTCGATATGCTGACGCGCAACGAAGGGAACACCAGCCAGCTCAATTCCCGCAGCCAAATCGAGCTGTGGCAGCTCAAGGACGGCCGCGTTGAGATCCGCACCCTAGCTGAGGCCGGCCGCTCCGAGCGCCAGGACAGTGCTCTGTCGAAGGCGGAAGCCGACCAGCTCTATGCCGTCCAGATTACCCAGCAGGCGGACGAAGTCAAAAACCGTTGGGAGCGGGACAATCCCCTCGCCCCGTTTACCGCCGAGACCCAAGCGCCAACCGCCGGTCAAAAAACCGACACCCAAGTCGAAATCGTGCCCAAAAATCAGCCTCCGGCTCCCTCCCAGCCATCGCCGCCCACTTCTGAGACCCGCAAAAATTGAGTGTTTGGCTCCAAAGTGCTTTCCAGACGGTGGCAGGCTTGTCGCCTCGATAACAGGCGTTCGGGGACTGGCTGTGCCAGTCTGGCGAAAGTTATTTTTTTTCCTGTCGTCTTCATAACAGGCGTGGGCGTTCTTGCTGTGTCAAGGTAACGAATTGGCGGGCCAATTTGCGGATAAAGATATTTTCTCCTCGATGCGGGAGCGGGCTTACCTGATCGGGCTGGTGGTCGCCGGCCTGGCGGTGCTGGTCGGTCTGCATCTGTGGCGGGTCCGCCAGGAAAACCACTGGGCAGTGGCCCAGGCAATGCTGGAGGAGGGCACCCGCAGGTTGCGGGCAGGTGACCTGCGAGGGGCGCAAACCGCTTTCACCCGGGCGCTCGAAGCAGACGGCGACAACGATTACCTTGCTCAGATAGAGCACACCCGTCACATCGCAGCCCAACGCCCTTTGTGGTGAACTGGGTGAGTGGGCGGATCGCCTACTGCCACCAACTGAAAAAGCCTTCGGTGGCAGCGGATGCTGAGCTGCTCCTGGCTTAACCCGAACTCACGTTAAGTATTAATGCGCACTCGACGTCCGGTGTTGATCCGCCCGGCCAGCAGACCCATAAGCGCCAGCGCCGCACTGAGCAGCGCAAACCAGTCGCCCCAGCGAACGTAAAGGGTCGTTCCCTCAAGCAGCCGGACCGGTTCGACGAAGGCCGCGTAGACGTTCCAGCCGGTGATCCGCGCGGTGCGGCCCAGCGGATCGACGACAGCACTGGTGCCGTTGTTGGAGGCGCGCACCAGATAGCGGCCGGTCTCTACCGCTCGCAGCGTATCGAGGGCGTGGTGCTGGGGGGCCATCGCCGGACCGTACCAGGCATCGTTGGTCGATTGGACCAGCAGGCGTGCCCCGGCAGCCACCTGGGCGCGAAAGCCGCCTGCAAAGGCCGAGTCAAAGCAGATTCCGGCGGCGACAGGACCCACCGGTGTCTGCAGGCGTTGAGCCAGCGAGCCGGCGAACACTTCTTGTTGAACGGGGGAAAGTTTGCGCACCAGCGGCCCGATGAGCGCCTTGAGGGGGATTTGCTCTCCAAAGGGCACCAGGTGGATCTTGTTGAAGGTGCTTATGGTCCGTGCGGCGCCGTCGAGGGCGAACAGGGTGGTGGCCACCTGGCCGTCGGTGCGGCGCTCGAAGGCGCTGAGCAACACCGGTACCCGCCGCTTCTGGATCTCAGGGACCAGCGGCGCCGCCGGTTCCGGTTCGCGCGACCAGATAAACGGAAAGGCCGTCTCCGGGGTGAGCACCAGCTGTGCCCCGGCCGCCGCCAGTGCTTCGTAGCCGCGCACGTAAGTCTCGATGGTCTCGCGCCGGCCGTCGGGTGTCCACTTGCGCGCCTGGGCAATATTTCCCTGGATGACGCCGATACGCAACGGCTCACCTGCCGGCAGCGGTTGGGTGAGTTGCCACCATCCGTACAGTTGCACCGAGGCCACCAGGAGCGCTGCAAGGGCCGCGTAGCCCACGCGGCGCGTGCTCCAGCTCTCGGCCACCAGTACATTGACTGCGACGGCCAACCCCACCAGCAGGTGCGCGCCGCCCAGCGCGACCGTTTGCACGGCCCACAGGTCACCTGCCAGGCTCTGGGCAAGCGTCCCCCAGGGAAAGGCAGTCTCCCCCCGACCCCAAAGCCAGTGCAATCCCACCCACAGGCCCACGGCAAAGAGCACCCGCCGCAGGCCGCTCAGGCGGGTGCGGACCACCAGGCTCGCCCAAAGCCCGATCACCCAGGCCTGGCTCGCGCTCACGAACAGCCACGCCCCCAGGGCGATGCCGAGGCTGGACCACCAGTCGATCCCCAGCCAGGTGAGCGGATGAAATCCCAGCAGCCAGCGCAGCAAGATGGCGTAGTAGACCATCCCCGCCAGGGTTCCGAGCAAGAAAGCGCGGGGGCGGTGCTCGGCGCGCAAGTACACTAAAAACGGCACCAGGGCCACCCACACCAGCCCCCCCCAGCCGGTGGGCGGAGCGGCTAGACCCAGGACTGTGCCCCCACCAACCGCCGCGAGCACTCCCGCGACGGAGCGCCGCCGTTGGGCTTGCTCCCGCCGCCGGCGCAGGGCGATCCTGCTCATCTTTGTCCTCGCCGTCCGGCGCTATCGACGAGCACAGCTGCCAGGATCACGACGCCCAGCACAATTTTTTGCAAGTACGGATCGACGCCCAGCAAATTGAGACCGTTGCCGAGGGTGCCGATAAACAGTGCTCCAAGCAGGCTGCCGAGTACTCCCCCCCGGCCGCCGCTCAAACTGGCGCCCCCCACTACCACCGCTGCGATCACCTCTAATTCGTAGAGTTGGCCGCTATTGGGGATTCCGGCCCCGAGCCGGGCGGCGAGTACCCCGCCTGCGAGCCCCGCGAGTAAGCCGTTGATGAGGTAGACCGCCACCAGCACCCCCTGCACCGGCACTCCAGCGAGCCAGCTCGCCTCGGCGTTGCCACCGATGGCGTAAATCTGACGGCCGAAGACTGTGCGGGTGAGCAGAAAGTATCCTCCGGCCACCACCGCAATCAAGATGAGCACCGGCAGCGGCAGTAAGCCGAGCTGTTTTTGGCCCCAGAAGGTGAAGTCAGGGGGGAGGCCGCCGATCGACCGACCGCTGGTGAGCAAAAAGGCGAGGCCGCGGGCGATGGTGAGACCGGCCAGGGTGACCACAAAGGGAGCCACTCGAAAGTAGGCCACCAATAGACCACTGAATAGTCCGACTCCACCGCCTACCAGGATGGCTGCGGGCATGCCGAGTCCGCCCGTTTGAGCGACCATGGCGCCGCTGACTCCGGCCAGGGCCACCACCGATCCCACCGACAGATCGATGCCGCCGGTGAGGATCACCAGGGTCATTCCCACCGCCAGGATGCCGAAGATGGCGGTTTGCAGCGAGATGTTGATGAAGTTCTCGAGGGTAAAAAAACCCGGGGCGATGGCGCTGAAGACGACGATCTCGATCAGTACGGCGATGGCTGGGCCGTAGGCAGTCTGGCGGGCGAGCCATTCGCGCAACCAGCTCGGCGGGGTGAGGAATTTTGGGTTTTTTGACGTGCTCTCGCCCATGGCTGTCGCTGGCTTCTCGACACAGTGTGCCAGAGAAATGCCGCTATTGCCGGAAGTTCCTACCGATGTGTCCGTGCTTTGACCCTGGCGGTTGGTTTGGCACGACAGTCAGTGGGGCGAGAGGTGGCACCTCCCCCCTTCGCGCTGGAGGGTAGCTGGGAACGTCACTAGTCGCCTGCCGATGTACCACGGTGATAAGCGTAGCTATCAAAACCAATTGAGTGCCCTGCCGGCGAAACACCTGCACCTGTCCAGTAAAGCGAGCGACGATCCAGTACTCCTCGACCCCGTGAATTGAATAGAGCTTTAGTTTTGCCTCTCGGTCGCGGCGCTCGTTGTCGGTACCGGCTGAAAGCGCCTCGACCACCAATTCCGGCGCACCGCTCAGGTGGCCTGCCTCGTCTTCCAGTCGTATCAGCCGCTCGCGGCTGACCCAGATAACGTCGGGGATAACGCTGTCTTCGTCGGAGAGGATGATCCCAGGGTTGACAATCGATTCTCCCGAACCGGTAGCTTCGGACCAACGGTTGAGGTGCTCGGCGATGCGCACACAAATTTGCTGATGCCTGCGGTGCGGTGCCCGGCTCACAAATAGTTCTCCATCGATGACCTTGTAGCGGGTCCACTCGTTGCAGGGCATGACCTCCAGATCGCGTACATTCCAGCGGACACCAGCAGTACCCATCGCCGACTCTCCAGGGGACGGTTGAGACTATCGTAATCTCAGCTGTAAAGCTGGAGGAGGGCGAACGCTTGCCCTCGGGGAATTTCCACTTACTATGTGTATGGTTTTGCGAAACGGGGATGCTATGGCAGGCGTTGCAATTGTCTATTTTTCCGGCGGCGGTCACACCCACCTGATGGCCGAGGCGGTCGCTGCAGGAACCGGTAAGGTTGAGGGGACGTCTAGTGGAACTGTTGCGAATTACCGGTAAGCAGATTGTCGAGGGCCGCTGGAGCGACGATGCCTTTGTCGAGAAGCTTAACCAGGCCGATGCAATCGTCTTTGGGTCTCCCACTTACATGGGGGGCGTGGCCGCTCAGTTTAAGGCATTTATCGATGCGTGCAGTTCCGTCTGGTTCACCCAGGGCTGGAAGGACAAGATTGCAGCCGGTTTCACCCACTCCAGTTCGCCCAGCGGCGACAAGCAGGGTACGCTGCTGTACCTGGCGACCAACGCGGCCCAGCACTGCATGATCTGGGTGAACGTCGGCGATTTGCCGAGCTTTTTGACCGGCAAGGACGACGGCCTCAACCGCGTGGGCAGCTTCTTGGGTGCCATGGGCCACAGCCCCCTCGACATGGGCGGCAACCCACCGTTGCTCGATGCGGGTGAGACAAGCTCACCTGTGAGCGCTTTGGCGAGCGCATCGCCCACGTGACCGGGCGCTGGGTCGGTTGAACGCCCTATACCTAACGGGTTTGCACCGACAAACAGGCTTCGGTGACCGCGAAAACCGATTCGGCCAATCCGTCCAGGTCGTAGCCGCCTTCAAGGCCAAAGAGCACCCGGCGAGTGCGCGCCAGGGCCTGGCGGGCAAAATCGCCGTAGTCCAAGGCCCGCAAAGCCATCTCGGCGAGCGGATCGTCGATGTGGCCGTCAAAACCGGCGCTGACGATTAGTAACTCCGGGTCGAAGCGTTCGATAAATGGCCAGACCAGCGTGTCGAGCGCCTGCTGGTACTCTTTGCGAGCGCACCCGGCCGGTAGGGGCACATTGAGGACATTGCCCGCTGAGCCGCGCTCGTGGCTGTGGCCGGTGCCCGGGTAATGGGGCGACTGGTGCAGTGAGATATACGCCAGGCGCGGTTCTTGCCACAGCAGTTGCTGGGTGCCGTTGCCGTGGTGCACGTCCCAGTCAAGCACCGCAACGCGCGCCTGGCCGTGCACGCGCACCGCGTAGCGGGCAGCCAGGGCGGCGTTGGCAAATATGCAAAATCCCATCGCCTGCTCGCGCTCGGCGTGGTGGCCGGGGGGGCGGGCGAGCACCCAGGCGGGTTCGGCCGTGCGGATCACCGCATCGACGCCATCCAGCCAACCGCCTGCCGCAAGCGAAGCCACCTCGAAGCTCTCGGCACTCACCGTCGTATCGGGATCGAGGGCGCCGCCGCCAGCCCGGCAGACTCGTTCGACCGTCTCGACCAGTGCGGCGCTGTGGACCCAGAGCAATTGCTCGCGGGTGGCCCGGCGCGGTTCCTGCCAGGCAAGGGACGCAGCGAGCGGCGAGCGGCGCAGGCGCTCGACAATTGCCGCAAGCCGCTGGGGCCGCTCAGGGTGCATCGCCCCGGTGCGGTGATCCAGAAAACGGTCGGTGTAGATGACCGGCAGCACAGTGTCCTTACCTGGTAATTTGCAGGCTAGGACCGCATTATAACGGTCGGATCGCCGCCTCAGCCGCCAATCTCGAAGCGCGCCCCCACCCGAAAGGTCGTCCCCGGCGCCGGTGCGCCGTCTTGATACTCGTACTGGGTATCGAAGATGTTGAAGACACTGCCCGTCAGGATCACTTGTGGGGTAATCGGAAACTCGGTATTGAGATCGAGGGTGAACCAGGCCGGAACAAAGTCAAGGGAGTTGATGCGCCGCTTGCCGCCGTCGTAGCGGCCGACGAGGCTTGCGAGCATACCCTGGTTGCGGTAGAGCAGGTTGAAGATGACGTTGTTGAAGGGGATATCCGGCACCTGGTACTGGTAGAAGTACGGAAACTGGGTGGAATTGATGCTGTCCACCGAGCCGAAGGGACGGGCGTCGGTGTTCGTCCAACTCACCCGCAGGCGCACCTGGTCTGAGATCCCCCAGTCGCCGGTCATCTCGATGCCGGTCGCGAGTTGACCGTCCAGGTTGACCGTCTGACTGAGAATCGGAAAGCGCTGGGGATCCTGACCGAAGGAGCCGTCGTTGAGCACCTGCAGCGTGCCGAAGACGCCATCCAGGTAAGTGCTGAAGTAGGTGAAGCGCATCCCCAGGTTGTTGGCCGGGGTGAAGTCGAGGCCGACATCGTAAGTGACGCCCGTCTCCGGTCTCAAGTTGGGGTTGCCGAGGCTGCCCGCGCCCGCGACGTTGATGGCGCTCAGGTTCGGGGCGTTGAAGACGTAGGACCAGTTGGCCCGCAGTGAAATCGTGCGGTCGGGGGTAAAGCGAATCCCCGCCGCCGGGGTGAGAAGTTCACCGAACGCCGAATTGCTCGTATAGCGCAAGCCGGCGTTGACCTTGAGCTGGTCGCTGAAGCTGATGTCGTCGATGAGAAAGGCCGAGTAGCGGGCGATGGCCTGATCGAAAAAGGGGATGGCACCCACCTGCTGCTGGTAGCTGCGGTCCTCGGTGAAGTTCAAACCGAAGGATAGATCCTGCCCCGGCGAGAGCTTGGTGTTGAGGGAGGTCTGCACCTCGATTTTATCGGACTGAAAATACGGCTGGCTGGTGGCACCGGCCGTGAAGGCCCCCGGTGCGCCGGGGATGCGGCGCGGTCCGAGGGCGATTTGCAGATTGCTGTCGTAGTAGTAGGGCCGGGGTACCCAGGAATTGCCCGTCAGCCGGTAGTAGTAGGCGTAGCTGTTGATCGAAGTTGTGGGGTTCACCTCGTGATCCCAGAGCACCGCCACTTCAGTCTGGGCGGTGTTGGTCTGGGTGAGGCCGCTCGCCGATACCGAGGCGGCCCGCTCGATGCCGTAGGCATTGCCTGGAGTGAAGGGGATGCCGCTCAAGCTGCTGCTGTAGGGAAAAACGCGCTGGCCGGAAGCGATCCAGCTGCTGGGGGTAAGGACGATATAGCGCTGGGGATCGCAAGGCAGCGGATTGCCCTGGCTGTCGAGCGGCTGGATGCGTTGTCCGGCGAAGACCGGGTTGAGGGCGGCGCTGGCGTTGCCCGCGCAGACCGCGTCGGAAAAGAGTCCTGGCCCTGAGGAGATATATTTGCGGTTTTGCTGGTTGAGGCGGGCGGTGATCCGATTGACCGGATCCGGTTTGAAGACGAGTTTGGCCGAGTAGGAGTCGCTCGCGGCCCCGGCTTCGTTGGGGGTGAGACGGCCGCTAATCTGGACGGGCGGCCCGACCTCGGGCTTGAGAAACCCGTACAGGTCGATAGGACCGCTGTTGGCCGGGTCGTTGGTGCCCGCACCGTTGAGGTTAAAGGAGTTGGGACCGTTGGTGCCGGCGTTGGGATAGCTGTTGGCTGAGAAGAGATTGAAGTCGATCGCTTCCGGTCGCCCAATGGACGGGTCGGCCGGAATTGAGGTGGTCGGCAAGGCCGCGTTCGGATTGCTGGTGGTCCCGTAGAACTGGGCAGTGTTGGGGACGGTGTAGCGAAACGGGTAGTCGTTCTGAGAAGTGACCCCGGCGTAGGTGAGATTGAAGCTAAATACGTCGTCGCCGCCGCCGTACTTGGCCACGTAGCGGTTGAAGCCGTAGCTGCCGGTCTCGTATTGCAGCGTCAATTTGGGCGGTCCTTTGGGAGTCTCGGTGATCAAGTTGATGACACCGCCTACCGAACCGGAACCGTAGCGCAGCGTTGCCCCGCCGGTGAGCACCTCGATGCGCTCCAGATCTTCGCCCTGATAGCCGAAGATGTCGCTGCGGCCGTTGGAGGAGCGCGTCAGCGACAGACCGTCGCGCAAAGCCTGAAAGCGCTGGTCGTTGAAGCCGCGCAGGTAGGTCTCGCCGATGCCGCGCACACCGCCCAGGGACGGTGCCGCCTGAAAACCCGGCACCAGCAACAGGCTGTCGGTGACCGTCGTGGAGCCGACCGCTTTAAAATCTTCTTTCTTGACGCTGTAGACGGTGGCGGTGACGTCGCGCTGGCGCACCGCCCGCCGGGTGGCCGTCACCGAGACTTCGTCGAGAAAATTCTCATTGTCCGCGGGTGTCTCACCCTGGGCGGTGGCGGGCTCCTCAGCCGCCGGGGCTGCAGGGGTCGGGGCGGCTTGACTCACGACCGGCTGCGTCCAGTTCCACAGGGGCGGCTGGGTCTTGAGATCCGCTGCCTGCCCTCCTGCCATATCCAACAGCTCCCGTGCCGATGGCACCGTCAAAGCCGGGGTCGAGCGCGCCACCGCCTGGGGCAGACCGGCAAGCGCCTCGGCCGGGACTGCTCCGACCGGCGCAGCGGCCGCAACCAGAATGACCGCTCCCAGGCAAATGGGCCGTCCGGTTCTTAGCGACAATCGCTGGCATTGTTGCTCGTGTTTATGCATGACAAGCTCCTCACGAACCGTGCCAAACACTCTCGCGCATCGACACGAATTCGCACACCAAGTTTGGTAAAGTTCTACAGTGATTCTTGACTAACGAATGTTTAAGACAAACACTCTGAATAGATTTTTGGCAATTAATTCCCAGTATTCATCAGTCAGCTTCGAGCCCTGAGCTGCCTTCGGGAAGCTAAGGGTGGAACCGTAGTTGCTGATGATTCTGCAGAAGCACCCCTGGGTAGCTGGCAACAATGCTGATAACAATAGCTAAGTTTGCTACCGAATACCGGCAATTGGTAACCAAGGGATCGGATTCGATAAATTTTGGATGTTTTGGCTACCAAATTATTTGACGGATTGCTCTGTTCCCGTCGCCGCACGCGACGATCGTTCGATGTTTGGGCAGGCCCGCTGGGCCGCAAGGGGAAGGTCTCGGCACTCAGCAGCGGTCCTGTCCAATAGCTCGCGGCCACCGTCGTAGCGGCGCAACTGCACCACCAGGATGAACGCAACCTCGGAAGCACAAAGAGGGAAATCAACGGCTGAATTAGGAGCATAGCGGGCTGTTCAACTGTAGTCGCGCCCGTACAGATCTATGCACATTCCGTGCACCACAGAGAGACTTTGTCAGCATTTACTGAATAATCGGCCGGGTGCGGGCGCTGCCCATAGCTGGGTAAACGCCCGCACCCGGAACCTTGAGTGTAGGGGAGCCGCCTTTAACGCGGTCCGCCGATTTCCCAGTTGAGATCGGCCACCGGGGTGAGGACCACCGACGAAGAGAAGGCGGTGCCATTCATGATCCAGACGCTGTTGGCGCCGCTGGCCTTGTTGCGCCAGAGAATGTCCGGCTTGCCGTCGCCCGAGTAATCGGAGGCCCCGCCGATTTCCCAGTTGAGATCGGCCACCGGGGTGAGGACCACCGACGAAGAGAAGGCGGTGCCGTTCATGATCCAGACGCTGTTGGCGCCGCTGGCCTTGTTGCGCCAGAGAATGTCCGGCTTGCCGTCGCCCGAGTAATCGGAGGCCCCGCCGATTTCCCAGTTGAGATCGGCCACCGGGGTGAGGACCA
>JAHHGR010000062.1 GCA_019359725.1 Aphanocapsa lilacina HA4352-LM1
CCGACGAAGAGAAGGCGGTGCCGTTCATGATCCAGACGCTGTTGGCGCCGCTGGCCTTGTTGCGCCAGAGAATGTCCGGCTTGCCGTCACCAGAAAAATCCCCCGTGCCGACGATCTGCCAGTTCGGGTCACTGACGGGGCTGATCGTCACCGTCGAAGAGAGGGCCGTGCCGTTCATGATCCAGATCGTGTTCTGGCCGGTGGCGCCGTTGCGCCAGAGAATGTCCGGCTTGCCGTCGCCCGAGTAATCGGAGGCCCCGCCGATGGTCCAGTTGCGATCACCCACTGAAGTGAGCGCCACCGAGGAAGAGAAGGTGGTGCCGTTCATGATCCAGATCGTGTTCTGGCCGGTGGCGCCGTTGCGCCAGAGAATGTCCGCTTTGCCGTCGCCGGAGAAGTCCCCGCGCACCAGGCCGCCGCCCACCGGCGCCTGCAAAGCGCGCAGGGCCATGACGATGCCGAAGCCGGAGTCGCGGTCGACGCCTGCGGCCATGTTGTCGAGGGTGGTGGTGGTGAGGACCGAGCGCAATTGGTCGAGGGTGATCGTCGGCTGCAGGGACTTGAGCAGGGCGGCGATGGCCGCGGCATGGGGGGCGGCGGCACTGGTGCCGAAGAAAGGGTTCAATCCGCTGTTGGGAGGCAGGGTGGTCACCACCCCGTCGGCGGCGGCGATGTCGGGTTTTTGACGCACCGCCCCGCCGGTAGCCAGGACGTTGCCGGGGGTGATCGCACTGCCGTCGGCGTTGTAGAAGACGCGGCGCGGCCCGTCGGAGCTGAAATCTTCGATCGGGTTGGTCGCCCCGCCGGTGAAGGCTCCACCCGATGCCGAAGAAATGGGCACCGCCGCCACCGAGAAGGCTTTGGACGCAGCACTGTGGCCCTTGGTGCGGCCGCTGGTGCCGATAGCGAGTAGGCCCCGGCCGACGTTCAGGTGCAAGTAGCGCGGATCGCCGTCGAAAAGGGTGACGACCAGCAGATCACCGGGTCCGGCGCTGGCCGCCTCGATCGGATCCTCGGAACCGGTTTGGGGATCGGTCGAAAAGTCCAGCAGAAAACTACCCGTAGAATCGATGATGTACAGGTCGTAATCGTTGGCCGATGCGCCCAGAGCGTCGGACCAGAACAGGTAGGTAGGCTCGCTGGAACTGTCGAGCTGCTGGTTGGCCGTGCTGCCGTTGAAGCTGTGGATGGCGCCGACCGAGTCGCCGTCGATAATCAGTTCTTCGCCGGAATCGACGAAGTTGCCTTCCCAGACGCTCGAAGTGCCGCTGGTGAGGTTGCCGGAGTTGCCGGCAGAAGAAAAGTAAGCGACTCCGGCGGCGGTCACTTCGTTGACGGCCTGGGCGATGGGCGCGTCCTGAAAGGGCGATTCGTTGAAGTACTCGACGTCATCGACGATCACCGTGCAACCGGCGTTTTTAAGGGCAACAATATTTTCGGCAAAGCCCTCGACAGACTCGAAGGCGGTGGCGAAGTAGAGCTGCGCACCAGGGGCAAGGTCGTGGACAATTTGCAGCATCGCCCGACCCTCGTCGGAGCCGGAACTGCATCCAGGATCCTCCTGCAGCACGGTCACCCCGGCGGCGGGCAGATCCCCGGAGGCGATGTCGGCCGCCGCCGCGCCCTGGCAGTTGTAGCTGTCGGAAAGCACGCCGATTTTGATCCCGGTGCCGTTGACTCCGTAGGTGCTGCGGGCGGTATCCGCCGTGTGGGCCTTGTCTCCCTCGGAGGTCACCGAGCCGGCGTTGAGCACCGGGCCTTCTTCAGGCAGGTTCTGGGCGGCCAGGCGAATCTGCTCGGGCAAATATTGCTTGACCCGCTCGATGCGTCGAGCCAGGGAAGTGGCGTCTTGCAGGGAGCCGGGATTGCCCTTGTTCAACTGGGCTTTGGCGGCGCGGCGGATGAAGGTGACTTCGCTGAGGGCGGCCAATTCCTCCAACCGGGCCACGGGCACCCAGGCCCGCACGGCGCTGTAGCGCGGCACACTGCTACGAACGGTGCCGCCCGAGGATGCGATCTTGGCAAGCAGGGCGGGGGTGACTTGCGCTTTGATGTCCACCAACGCCCGCCCGCTGCCGTCGCGCTCGATATTGAGCCGCAGCGGACCCACCCCCTGGGCAAAAGATTCGCCCCGCTGCTGCTTGAGGGCGTAGAGCAACTGCGAATCGATCTTGCGCTGGGTGGGGGTGCGGCGGGCCTTCTCGCGCATCAGCGCTTCGATCTGGCGTTTGGCGTTTTCGCCGATTTTGATCTCACCGGCCGGAGCGGCCATCGCCGGGATAGCGGCGCCGATCAGCGCCTGCAGACACAAAGTTGTCGAAATCAGGCGGCGCACAATGCCGCCGTAGCGTCGGGTCACGGAATGTTTTGCCATTGGAAATTTCCTGTGAGCAATCAATAGGGAAAACAACAAGGCAGTCGACGAACCCACTCGAAGTAGGGATTTTTGGCGTGATGCCCCTGCACCGGGCGCAGCGGCGATAAGCACGGTACCATCGATGATCCGTTGGTGGATAGAGCCCACCAGCACCCAATAAAGTGATTAGAACTGGGTTGACACTTTTGTATGGGCTGGTGGGTACCAAAAATTAAGTCACCGCGGAGCGGATCTTAATTGAGGATGGCGCCGTCCATCAGCCGGTCGAGCCGGCCGGCAAGCTCGGCGCGCAACAGCGGGTGGGCGGTCAGTTCCGGATCGCGCTCGATGAGCGATTGGGCCTCGCGGCGGGCGAGTTCAAGGCTGTCCTGGTCTTCGACCAGCGACGAGAGCACCATGTCCGGCAGCCCCGATTGGCGCGTACCCATCACCTCGCCGGGGCCGCGCAGGCGCAGGTCCATCTCGGCGATCAAAAAGCCGTCGTTCGATTGTTCGAGCACCCGCAGCCGCTGCAGAGCCGATTCGGTCTTGGTGGCGCTCATCAACAGGCAAAAGCTCTGGTTCGCCCCCCGGCCCACCCGGCCGCGCAACTGGTGCAACTGGGCAAGCCCGAACCGCTCGGCGTGCTCGATGAGCATCACCGTGGCGTTGGGCACATCGACACCGACTTCGACGACGGTCGTCGAGACGAGGAGGTCGAGTTCGTGCCGCCGAAAGGCCCCGATCACCGCTTCTTTTTCCTCAGATTTGAGCCGTCCGTGCAACAGTCCCAGGCGAAATTCGGCAAAGATTTTTTCTTTGAGGCGTTCGTGCTCTTCGATGGCCGATCGCAAGTCAACTTTTTCGGACTCTTCGATAAGCGGCAGCACGATGTAGACTTGACGGCCTTCGAGGATCTGGCGGTGGATCAGTTCGTTCACCTGGGTGCGCTCGGAGGGGGTGACGACGGTGGTACGCACGGGTTTGCGCCCCGGCGGCAACTCGTCGATTTGCGAGACGTCTAGATCGCCGTGCAGCGTGAGCGCCAGGGTGCGCGGGATCGGTGTCGCGGTCATGGTGAGCAGGTCCGGGTTGCGGCCTTTGTTTTGCAAGCGGGCGCGCTGGCCGACCCCAAAGCGGTGCTGCTCGTCGATCACCACCAGGCCCAGGTTGGCGAACTGCACCCCGTCTTGAATCAGGGCGTGGGTACCCACCACCACGTTCAATTCGCCCGAGGCCAGTTGCCTGAGCACATCGCGGCGGCGGGCGGTGCGCACCGAGCCGGTGACGAGCTCCACCGGCAGGTTCATCTGCGAAAGCCACTGCACGAGTTTTTGATAGTGCTGCTCGGCCAGGACTTCGGTGGGGGCCATCAGGGCGGTCTGGTAGCCCGATTGCAGGGCGGTAAGCATGGCGACCACCGCCACCACCGTCTTGCCGGAACCGACGTCCCCCTGGATCAGCCGATTCATCGGCTCGGGAGATTCAAGATCGGCCAGCACCTCCTCGACCACCCGTTTCTGGGCGCCGGTAAAGGCAAAGGGCAAAAGCTTATAAAACTGCTCGATCAGTTCGCCGCGGGTGCGAAAGGCGATCCCCGCACTCTGGCGCTTCTGGCGGTGACGGCGCTGCAGCAGGCCCAACTGCAAAAAGAAAAATTCGTCGAAAACCAGCCGTCGCCGGGCCTGAAGCTTGAGTTCGGTAGTCTCGGGGTAATGGACTTGCCGGATCGCTTCCGGCAGATCCAATAGACCCAGCGAAGCGCGGATCGGGGCCAGCAGCGGGTCTGTGAAGGCGGTGGCGTAGGGCAAAGCAGCCTTGACCGCCCGGCGCACCACCCCCGCCCCCACCCCTTCGGCGAGCGGATAGACCGGCACGATCTTGGTGAGATTTTGCAGATCCTCGCCTTCGTCCAGTACCTCCAGCTGCGGCTCCTGCAAGGTCAGTCCGGTGGTGGAGCGTTTGACCAGGCCGCTTGCGGCTACCGTCGCCCCGCGCGGGTACTGCTTCATCTGGGCTTCCTGCCAGCCGCGGTGGGTAAAGCGCGTCCCGGCAAAAAACTGCGACAGCTGCATCTGGCCGGTGCCGTCGCCCAGGGTGAGGGTAAAAATCGACAGCTTGTGGTTGCGGGGGCTCGTAAAGCAGCGGCAGCGGCGCACCTGACCGAGCAAAGTGACCATTTCGCCCGGTTGGCAGACTTTGATCGTCGTGCGGTTGCTGTAATCGAGGTAGTCGCGCGGATAGTAGCGCAGCACCTGGCCGACGGTGGCAAGACCCAATTTTTCGAGCTGGGTTGCCAGTTTCGGCCCGATGCCCGCCAATTTGGTTACCGGCTGATCGAGGATGGCCGCTTCCGGTGGTGGGGTGGGCCGGCCGTTGGGGCGCTCTGGGGCGGGGGTCTCCAGAGCGCGGCGCACCCGGTGCAAAAACCGCCGGGTCTCCGCCACCAGATGGGCGCGCGCGGCATTTTCCAGGTCGTCATAGCGAGCGTACCGCACCCCCAGTTCCTGCCAGCGGCGGGCCGTGTCTTTGTCCTCCAGGCCGCCCGGTACGGTGGCGAGCGTTTCGTTCAAGAATTCCGCAAAGTACTGGCGGGAGCCTTTGAGATTGACAAAACCGCGATCGGCCTCCGCGGCCAGGGCGCGGTGGAGACGCTGGAGCAGTTCGGCGAGCGCTTCGGTTTGCGGCACAGCTGCCATTGTAGGCCCCCCGCCGGGATTTGCCTGTGGGGCGCTAGATGTAGTGCAAGCGGCCTATGGGCAGGCGGACTTGACGTGAACAGCGGCAATCCTGGTCAGGCCCGATTACCGAAGCCGACGGCAGGGACTTCGGCCGGCGCACTTGGTCATATCGAATCCGGTTGAAGCAGCAGGGTTCAAATCAGACACGGTTCTTTTGACCGCTCTTTATCTGGGTCTTGGTGGATTCGCTTGGCACGATAGTTTGTGGGCGAGAGGCGGAACCCCCTTCGGGTTCCCCTCTCGCGCTCTCCAACCTCCCCGCGTCCGGGGGCGTGCCACCCCCCCGACACCCCCCCGGACTTGGGGGCATGATTGGGAACGAGACTTGTGGGTGGGATGGATAGATGTTTCTAGAGTAGGCACGCTTTGCGTGGCGACTGCGCCGAGGAGGGTGGCTGGCGATAGCAAATCCGGATGAAGCGGCAGGCGCCTAAATCGTATCGCTTCTTCCGGCGGTTCGTTTGCGACCAAAGTCGCCATCGCCTAGCCTTGATGAGCACAATGGCAAGGAGAATTTCGCCTTTGGGAGCGATCCGGCCGCTCACCGACCAGACCGTGCGATTGCTCGCCGCGGGAGAAGTGATCGATTCGCCCGCGGCGGTGGTGCGCGAACTGGTGGATAACAGTCTGGATGCCGGGGCGGATCGCATCCGGGTGAGCTTCTGGCCCGAATCGTGGCGGATTCAAGTCCAGGACAACGGCCTGGGCTTCGAGGCGGCGGAATTGCCGATGGCGGCCCGTTCCCATGCCACCAGCAAGCTCAGCGCCATCGAAGATCTCTGGCGGTTGCGCACCCTGGGCTTTCGCGGCGAGGGGCTGCACAGCATCGCCGTGGTGGCGCGGCTGGAAATTCTCACCTGCACGGCTGTTGCCCGCACCGCCACCCGCGCCCGCTACGACCACGAGGGCGAACTGGTCGATGCGCAGCCCGCCGCCGCTGCTCCTGGGACGGTGGTGACGGTCGGCGAACTGTTCGAGTTGCAGCCGGTGCGGCGCCGCTTTCTGGCGGACGTCAAAGCCCAAGTGCGCGCCGTCACTCAGCTTGTGCAGCGCTGCGCCCTGGCCCATCCGGGGCATCTATTTGAACTGGCGGTGGACGGCAAATTGCAGTTGCAACTGTGGCCCGCCCCCGGCCTCAAGCAGCGCGTGCTCCAACTGTTGAATTCCTACGACGAGCACGACCTGCGCGAGGTGCACCTGGAGCGCGACGGCCGCCGCGTTCGCCTGGCGATCGGTTTACCTGATCGCTGCTCGCGTGCGCGCGCCGATTGGCTGCAGATCTACGTCAATGGTCGCTTCGTACGCCACGGCGCACTGGAGCAGGCGGTGCGCGCCGGATTCGAACGCACGCTGCGTCCCGGCCGCCAGCCGGTGTGCATTGTGCAACTGACCCTTCCCCCGGACGAAGTGGACTGGAACCGTCACCCGGCCAAGCTCGAAGTGCAACTGGCCGGGACCGCTCCTGCCTGCGAACTGGTGTTAGCGGCCATCGGCGAGGGGCTGCGCCACTTTGCCCCGAAGCCCGCCGCTGTGCTGTTGCGTCTGGCGGAGGCGCACCTGCCTTATGCAGAAGCAAGCACCGGCGGCGAGTTGTTGCTCAAAGCCCTCGCCCAACTGCACCAGACCTATATCTTGGCTGAGTATCCCGGCGGTGTTTGCCTGGTCGAACAGCACGTCGCCCACGAGCGGGTACTGTTCGAGCAACTGGAATCCGATTGGCAGGTGGTGCCTGTGGAGCCGCCTGTGGCGCTGGAATTGTCGGCGCGTCAGGCGCACAATCTTGCGGAGCACGGTATGGAGATCGAGGCGTTCGGTGAGCGCAGCTGGCTGGTGCGCTTGGTACCGGCTGCTCTGAGCGGGCGGGAGGACTGTGTGGAAGGATTGCTGGAACTGGCCGAGCAGGAGGACGCGGCTCAGATGCGCGCCGCTCTCGCCTGCCGCGCGGCCGTTCGCAACGGCACTTCGCTCTCGCCTCTCCAGATGCAGCAGTTGCTCGATCGCTGGCAGCGCACCGCCAATCCCCACACCTGCCCCCACGGTCGTCCTATCTATATGCCCCTCACCGACGGGGAACTGGCCCGTTTCTTTCGCAGACGCTGGCACATCTGCGGTTCTTGAGCGCTCAAAAACCCCTGTACGCTTTTTCGAGTCGCTGAAGTGCCGCCTTTTTTTCCAGGCGCAAAGACTTTGAAAATATCGGCCAGCAAAGCTTCCAGGCCACCACCGTCACAAAGACGATGTCTGCAAAGGCCGAATCTCCTTCGAGACTTCCTTGAAGGGCCAGCCAGGCTATCGACACGTCCAGGCTCACCGCGGCAAGCACGAGAACAAAAGCAATCGAGCGAAGATTGTGGGCGCTAAGCATCGGTGACGGAACGCTGGTGCCACCATACGTCCTGCAACGGCGGTGCGCAACACTTGCTCCGGCAAGCCGACCGGTCGCCGGGTGCAGGCACCTATTCACCGGGATCCATCGACCGCGTACCTGCCAGGAGACTGCCCGGCAGGCAGATTGAGTGCGCTCTCCTGGACGTTTCTGAATCCCGGTTGAGACTTATCGAGCCCGCACAGTGTAGATGTGGTAGAGCGCTGTGATTGGGTTTGGAGATGAGCATGCAAGTAGTTTCGGTCAACGTCGGACTGCCGCGCGAAGTCGAATGGCGGGGCAGACAGGTGCTGACCGGTATCTTCAAAGAGCCCGTGACCGGCCGCGTGGCGGTGCGGCCCCTCAACCTCGACGGGGATGCCCAGGCGGATCTGAGTGTGCACGGGGGCGTGGACAAGGCGGTGTACGCCTACCCGGCGGAGCACTACGACTACTGGCGTCGCGAGCGGGCGGGACAGGAGTTGCCCTGGGGAATGTTTGGCGAAAACTTGACCACCACGGGGCTATCTGAGCAGGATGTGCACGTTGGCGATCGATTTCGCTTGGGTACCACCGAAGTAGTAGCAACTCAGCCACGCCTGCCCTGCTACAAGCTCGGCATCCGCTTCGCGGATCCGGGGATCATCGCGAAATTTCTGGCGAGCGGCCGAACAGGCTTTTACTTCGCAGTCGAAAAAGCAGGTGAGGTAGGCACGGGCGATGCCGTCGAACGCCTGTACACGGACGAGCGGCAGGTCAGCATTGCCGATTTTGTGCGGCTCTATGCCAAAGGTGAATCGGAAGCGCATCTGTTGGAGCGCCTGCTGCAAATCGATGCTCTGCCTGAAAGCTGGCGGGAATATTTCATCCGTCGCTTCTGCGATGAGCATCGCCCATAGAGGCAAAGGCAGGCCCTCTGCGGTGCATTGCCCACGGGTTTCGGCGCGTCCTGGGTGTGACTCCGGCAGCAATGCGTTCGGCGTTTCGGGGGCAGTAGCCAAACCCGTCTGCACGGCTTGCGCCCAGACTCCATACTTACCTGTGCGAGCGCCTGGACCCGCTAGGATTGGGCTACGACGCCATAGCAAGGATGCGATCGATGAGCGTGACGCTGCAGCTAAAGCAGGTGCAGGTGCAACCGGGACAGCGGCTGGTGCTCGAAGAGGTGAGCTGGCAGCAGTTCGAGGACATTCTCGAAGAACTGGGAGATCACCGGGGTTCCAGGCTGACCTATAGCGACGGGACGTTGGAGATTCGGATGCCGTTGCCGGAACACGAAAAAAACAAAGTTATCCTGGGCGATCTGGTCAAAGTGCTGTTGGACGAACTGGAAATCGATTACGTCTCCTTCGGCTCCACCACGTTCAAGCGGCGGGATCTTGCCAAGGGCTTCGAGCCGGACGATTGTTTTTACATCCGCAACTTTGCTGCGATGGTCGGTAAGCAGCGCCTTGATCTCAGGTGCGATCCGCCCCCCGAGCTTTCGATCGAAGTCGATGTCACCTCCCGGACTCAACTGGAGGTGTACTGGGCAATGGGGGTGCCCGAGCTGTGGCGGCTGGAAGATGGACGCTTGCGCATCGATGTGCTGCGGGAGGGCGACTATGTCGAAGTCGCACAAAGCCCCACCTTCCCGGACCTGCCGCTCAAAGAACACTTGCCCGAGTTTCTGGCCATGGCCCAACGCGCAGGGCCGCGGCGGACCCTCAAAGCCTTTCGCCAGTGGGTGCGCGAGCAGATCGCGTAAATATTGCAAAACGCATAGCTGAATTTGTCAGAACTTTGGACGGTGCGCGAAGCGAAAAAGGTTGCCTCGAAACCGCCCGGGGAGATTGCCGCGGTGCTTTGTTCATCGTGCGTGTACACGTTGACGGGGACCGGAGGCTCAAGTTTAATAAGAACGGCCCTTTTACCCCGACGTATTCATGATTTCAAGCAACGATTTTCGAACCGGCACCACCATCGAACTCGATGGTCAGGTCTGGCGCGTGATCGAATTTTTGCACGTCAAACCGGGCAAGGGATCGGCCTTCGTACGCACCAAGCTCAAAAATGTCATGACCGGCAACGTCAACGAACGGACCTTCAGAGCCGGCGAGTCGCTGCCCCAGGCGGTGGTCGAAAAGCGCGACATGCAGTTTGTCTACCCTCAAGGCGACAACGAGTACGTCTTCATGGACATGGAATCCTATGAGCAAGAAGCGCTCACCCGCGAGGCGATCGGCGACGGCGCCAAGTATCTCAAAGAGGGCATGAGCGTCTCGATTCTCAAGTGGCAGGAGCGGGTGATCGGCGTCGATTTGCCCAACACGGTCGTCCTCCAAGTGGTCCAGACCGACCCGGGCGTCAAGGGCGACACCGCCCAGGGCGGCACCAAGCCCGCCAAAGTCGAGACCGGCGCTGAGGTCATGGTGCCTCTGTTTATCACCATTGGCGAGAAAATCAAAATTGACACCCGCGACAACTCCTACCTCGGCCGGGAAAACTGAGACCGCCTGTGAATATCGATCTTTCCGAAATCCGCGAGCTGCTCGCCATCCTCAACCAGACGGATGTGACCGAACTGACCATCGAAGCGGAGGGCTTTCGCCTGTCCATCCGCAAGGAGAGCGGCAAGACCGTCGTTCAGACCGGGGTGGGCAGCCCGCCGGCCCCGGTCGCCCCGGCGGCACCCGTGGTGAGCGAGGCACCTGCCCCACCCCCGGCGCCCCCCGCAACGCCCGCTCGACCGACCATCGACGTGGTGTCTCCGATGGTCGGCACGTTCTACCGCGCTCCATCGCCGGACACCGCCAACTTCGTGGAGGTGGGCGATGTCGTGCGCGTCGGTCAGACCGTCTGCATCATCGAGGCGATGAAGCTGATGAACACTATCGACAGCGAGGCCTCCGGCCGTGTGGTCGAGATTCTAGTCGAAAACGGCGAACCGATCGAATACGGCCAGAAGCTGATGCGCCTGGAGCCGGTTTAGGAGCGCTCCTCCTCAGGCTGGGGCCGCAGTTCCGGCGGCTCAAGATTGTCGGGGTTGGCCAGGAAACCGGCTATCTCCTGCTCCAGCCGCATAATCTGTGTGGGGTCGAGTTCTTGACCGTAGCGCAGAGCAGTGATGAAGCCCTCGGAAAACAGGCGCAACTCCTCGCTGCGGTAGCGACGGCGCCACAATTCTACCAGGGTGTCGGACAGCCGCTGGTAGTAGCGAATGGTTTTCGGGTCTTGCAACATGGTGATTCCAGAAGATGCCGCTCACGACGATCGTTGCACCAAGCGGCACCGGCGGCAACCGGTTGTGAACAATTTCTAAGGCCCATCGAGTCGGGGAGGCCAGCTGCTGCGCGCTTCGACAACCCACTCAGGCGGATACCAGCGCGAGCGCAACCGACCCACCAGGTACAGCGAGCCGGTGACCACAACGATCTGCCCGGGTTGCCGCCGGTGCAGAGCGAGGGCGAGGGCGGCGTCCGGGCTCGGGGCCGGTTCAACGTGCTCGAACAACCCCTGGGTCTGTCGGGCCATTGCATCGAGATCCGCAGGGAGTTTGCCGGGTACCTCGAGCGGGCACAGGACCAGCGTGCGGGCCAGCCGCGAGAGAATCTTCAGCATCGGGCGGTGCAACTTGCCTGCGAGGGCGCTGAACAGGACGACCGCCGGTCTGTCGTGTAGCTCGCGAACCAGATAGGCCAGCTTCTCGGGGTTGTGGGCACTATCCAGCCAAACCAAGCGCTGCCCCCCCATCGGCTCCAGCCTGCCGGGCAGGCGAGCGGCCTGCGGAGGCAGGCGTGGGGCAGGCGTCCCCCGACAAACTTCAAAAAGCGCCCCGGCCAGTGTGGCGTTGTCGACTGGTGTACAGCGCACTGGTGCTCCATGGCAGGCCGCTTCTCGGTGAATGACCTCCAGAGGCAAACCGCGGGCGGCGGTCACCACCGCTGCTGCGCTCTTGATAAGACCCGCTTTATGCCAGGCGATGTCTGCGAGGGTCGGTCCGAGTAGCGCGACATGGTCCAAGCCCACGGTCGTAATTCCGACTGCCCGGGCTTGAAGAGCATTGACCGGGTCGAAGCGACCGCCGCAACCCACCTCAAAGACACCTACTTGTGCTCCGTAACGCCGCATCGCCTCGGCCGCCAGCACCAGCGAGACCGCCCCATAGCGCCGCCGCAGGCGGGCCGGATCGCGCCACGCTTCCAGATGGGGCCAGATCCATTCCACCAGTTCGGCATATTCCGCCCCGCCGATATATTGGCCATCCAGGCAGATCTTTTCGGTGGCCACCTGCAGGTAGGGCGAGGTGTGCAGGCCGACGCGCACCCCCGCCCGCTCGAAGTGAGCGGCGAGCCTGGCCGCCACCGAACCCTTGCCGCTGGTCCCCCCCACCAGCACGCACTCCATTGCCCGATCCGGGGCGCCGACTCTGTCGAGCAGGGCGCGGGTCGCCGCCACCAGTTCGCCGCCGCCCACCGCCGCCGGCTGGAGGTGGGAAGTGTCCGTCAGCAGCGATTCGAGCCGCCGGTTCGCCTCGGCGTATAGAACAAAGGAATCGGTCAAACTACGCCTCCTCGACGGCGCGGCTGAGGGCAAGGTCTGATTCCCAGTAGCCGAAGCAGCCTTTCTCGCTCGCGACAGCCAGAAAATGGCGCTCGCACTGCAAAGTGAGCTGCATCCAGAAGTGCCTCAGTTCTTCTTCGCGCACGATGAGCGGGTAGAGCCCTTCTCCGACCACCACCTGCAGGTAGTTGTCCTCAGCAAGCAGATTCTCGAAGCGCACCAGGCCACCGTAGCCGTGCTGGTCGATGTCCATCGCGAGCCTGCGGCCGTGTTCATCGAACTCGGGCGTGATCACCAGCCCAATCGATGGGGGCTGCTCGCTCAGCACATGGAGCCTTTCGGCGCCGTCGCGCAGCTGCTGTGCCTCGGCGGGCGAGCAATAGACGATCTCCGCCCACAGCAGCACCCCTTCGCGCCAGCGCGAGCGCGGCGGCAGGGCGGTCGCCTCGCCGCGCTCGCGCCGGGCGCGCAACTCAAATTGCAGTTTCTGGGTGGCGGACGGGTGCATGGCGGGCCGTTTCTTTGGACTTTCTGGGATCTATGCTGTTTGAATTGGCCGAACATTTCCAGAAAATTCGGAGGGCCAGATGGGTCAGGTGGAGCTGTCCGGCGTCGGCAAGCGCTTCGAGCAGTACACAGCACTGCAACGGATCGATCTTGACATTGCCCCCGGCGAATTGCTGGTGCTGGTGGGACCGAGCGGCTGCGGCAAATCGACCCTGCTGCGCACGATCGCGGGACTGGAGACCATCGACGCAGGCGAGATGCGCATCGGCGGCCGTCTGGTGGCCGGGGCAAAAGCCTTTGTGCCTGCCCGCGAGCGCGACGTGGCCATGGTGTTTCAAAATTATGCGCTCTACCCGCACATGAGCGTCGCCGACAACCTCGCCTTCGGTCTGCGCATGCGCGGGGTAGCCTCCAAAGAGCGCCGCCACAAAGTGCAGGAGATGGCCAAGTTGCTGGGTCTTGAAGCACTCCTGGAGCGCAAGCCCGCCCAGTTGTCGGGCGGTCAGCAGCAGCGCGTCGCGGTCGGTCGCGCCCTGGTGCGCGCCCCGCAGGTGTTCTTGCTGGACGAACCGCTCTCGAACCTGGACACCGAACTGCGAAACCAGACGCGCAGCGAACTGAAGCGCTTGCACCAGCGCCTTTCGACGACGATGATCTACGTTACCCACGACCAGGTGGAGGCGATGACCCTGGCGGACCGCATCGCGGTGATGGAAAAGGGCCATCTGCGGCAGGTGGGCACCCCCGAGCGGATCTACGCCGAGCCCGAAAACGTCATGGTCGCCCAGTTTTTGGGCCACCCGCCCATGAACCTGTTCGAACTGGTGCGCTCCGAGCGGGGCTGGCTGTGGCAGGACGAGGGCTTCGTCCTCCCCGAAGCCGCCCAGGCCGTGCTGGAGCACTGCCCCAATGAACGGGTCCGGCTTGGGGTCCGGCCGGAGGCCATCCATCCCCGTCCTGGTGCGGCGATGCCCCAGGGACAATTCACCGTCGAACTGATCGAGCCTCTCGGAAACGAGACGATCGTGTTCGGATCTTTGGGCGGTACCCAGGCGAGTCTGCGCACCCCAGGCTCCGTCGATTGGCGTAGCGGCGATACGCTCCCCGTTGGTCTCGACCTCGCGGGGGCGGTGCTCTTTGATCCCGAAAGCGGTGAGCGGCTGCGCTGAGGGCGCAGCCACGTAAAATAAACAGGTTCCGAAGCGCAAAGGATGTGAGCGATGGCCGATGTGGTGCTCATCTACCCCTATGTTCACCGCGAGGCCGCCGGCCGCAAACTCTGGCTCTTTCCGCCCTTGGGCCAGGGTTTCATCGCCGCCCATCTGCGCGCACTGGGCCACAGCGTCCGTTTTCTTGACTGCACATTTCGGGGTATCGACTGGGCCATTGCCGAAGCGGCGGCCGAGCAACCGCTGGTGGTGGGAGTCTACTGTATGGTGACGATGCACGAGGACACTCTCGCCATCGTCCGGGGGCTGCGCTCGCAATTGGATCACCGCGCCCTATTGGTGGCTGGAGGACCGATGCCCTCCGGTAAACCCCAGACGTTTTTGCCCGCCTTCGACGCAGTGATGCGCGGTGAAGGGGAACTGGTGTGGGAAGCGCTGGTGGCCCGCCTCAAGGACGGGCGCCCTTACGAGCAGCTCGAAGGAATCTGCACCCTCGATCCGGCCGGCGCTCTGACGGGCAACACCAAAGCGCCTTTGATCCCCAAGGAGGCGCTCACCCGTCTGCCGATGCCCGCGCGGGATCTATTTGACCACGAGCATTACCAGGCGTACTGGCGCTCCACGTTCGGCTACACCCAGACGCCGGTCTTCACCGCCCGAGGCTGTCCCTACGGCTGCGAGTACTGCGATCAGCCCATTTTTGGGGCGACCTACCGCGAGCACACCGTCGAGCAGGTCATGGAAGACATCGAAAATGCCCTGGCGGCCGGCTACAGCCACATCTGGTTCTCCGACGATATCTTCATGCTCAACTGGCAGCGGGCGCTCAAAATTTGCGACGAGATCCATCGGCGCGGCCTCCAATTCAAGTGGGACTGCCTGGGTCGGGTGGACGTGCAGCGCAAAGTCTTCGCCCGCATGGCCGAGGCCGGCTGCGAGCGGATCTTTTTTGGTATTGAGTCTGGGAGCCCCCGAGTGCTGAGACAGATGGGCAAGCGCTTCAGCCCCCAGGATGTTCGCCAAGCCATTCAGGATGCCAACAGCGTCGGCATCCGGGCGGCGGCTTTTTTTCAAGTAGGCTACCCGGGCGAGCGCACAGAGGACATCCTTGCCACACTCCAATTCATCCCGACCCTGCCCCTCGATTACTTGAGCTTCACGATCACCTATCCGCTGCCGGGCACGAAGTTATTTGACCGGGTGGTCTCGGAGGGACGGCTCAGCCCCGAGGAGCAGGCCGAGTGGAAGCGCGCCGGTCACAACATGCTCACCTACAAAGCCGATCACTCCCAACTGAAATTGCGCTCGGCCATCTACGCCGCCCGCGCCCGCTTTCTGGCCGAAAAGCATCTGGGCTGGCTGGGCAAAACCCTGGGACCGGCCATCACCCGCGGCGCCAGCCTCGCTATCGCCCGCATGGCCTGAGCAGATCCCAGAAATTGTGTTAATATGTCCATATTCCGCGGCCGAGAGATTTGCCTATGGAAGCTTCCGCAGAAGAACTGGCTGTTGACATCGATGGCCTGGTGACCGAGGACGATGCCCCCGTGGACAATCTTCCGTCCGAGAAGCAGCAGCGCTTGCTTACCGAACCGCTTTACAGCTCCTGGTATCCACAGTCCCCGTTTCTTGCCGCCGCCAACGTCGGTTTGTTCTATGGGGTACGCCGCCCGCCCCTGGTCCCCGATGTCTTTTTGAGCCTGAATGTCGAAATTGCCGAGGACTGGTGGCAGAAGCAAAACCGTTCCTATTTTTTCTGGGAGTTCGGCAAGCCCCCGGAAGTGGTGATCGACATAGTCTCCAACACCGTGGGCAACGAGCGCGGTATCAAGTTGCTAACCTATGCCCAGATGCGCGTGCAGTTCTACGCAATCTATGACCCGTTGCAGCAGTTGGGCGGACCGGTGCTGGAAGTTTTTGAGCTGTCCGGGTTGCGCTACGAGAGCCGACAAAGTGCCTGGTTCGAGGAGGTCGGCCTGGGATTGACCCTCTGGCAAGGAACGTTCGAAGGCAGAGAGGATACCTGGCTGCGCTGGTGCGACCGGGATAGGCAGGTGATTGCGACCGGAGCCGAGCGCGCCGAGCAGCAGCGGCAGCGGGCCGAGCAGGAGCGGCAGCGCGCCGAGCAGCAGCGGCAACGCGCCGAGCGGGCCGAGCAAGAAGTCGACCAGGAGCGGCGGCGGGCTGAGGCATTGGCCGAGCGGCTGAGGCAACTAGGAATCGATCCCGATACGATCTAGGTGCGAAGGGTGTCTGTTCAGAGTGCGCCCACAGGCTCGGGTATAATGCCTCTGACCTGGCACTGGTGAAGCTTTGAACCGTTGGCTATTGGGGTTGGCGCTCGGCCTATCGCTCGGATCACTTTTGCCGGCGGCCGCCCGGGCACAATTTCCCCAGACCGGCTCGCAGGTGCTTACCGACCAGCCCACTGGGGCAAGCGATCTCAAAGATCTCGAAAAACCGAGCACCGACAGTTCGTTATTACTCAACGACAACACCAGCCTCACCCTCGAATCGGTACTCCAACAACGCAAAGTTCAACTTGAAAAACCAGTGTTCGTGCGATCGCCCATCGAAAAGGTGGATGGCCGCAGCTACGGCCTGGTGACCGCCAGCCACCTGCGCGACGGCGAACTGCAGCAGACGCAGATCGTGCGGTTATTTCAGCCGGAAGCCGGGGTCAACGACGATCTCTTTACCAACCAGTCCAGCCAGTACATCTGGGGCCTCAGCGACAACGTCGAGATGACGGTGGATCTGCAAGGAGCGAACGGCTCGGTGCCGGGCTTTCAGGGCGATTATCTGGTAGAGCGGCGCGTCGGGGTCAACAACGGCAACATCTTTCAAGATGTCACCGTCCAGGGCAAAGTCCGCCTGGGCGAGATCCTGGGGGGCAAGACCAGTGCAGTGGCAAGTATCACCACCAGCCGCCCGCAATTTACCTTCCGGGGTATAGCCGGATCGAATCTGCCCACCGTCGAACGGCGTCAGGACGGGCTGGTCTTCACACCCGCCCTCGAATTGCCCCTCACCTTTACCGCCTATGACGAGCGCTACGCCTTCACCGTCTCGCCGCGGCTGGCCTACTTTCCGGGCGACAACGCCATCTACACCCCCATCAACCCGGGGGTCAACCAGAGCTTTGGCCTCACCCTCGGCCTGGGCATCGGCGGCACGTTCAAGATTTCCAACCGCTTTCACATCCGCGGCGACGCCACGGCCATCCTGGCCGGTTCCAACACGGTCGACCGCACCAGCGGCCTGCCGACCAAGGTGATCCCCTACAACGCCGGGGTGCGCTATCTGGTCAATCCCCGCCTCGCTCTCGATGTGTTCGTGAGCAATACCTACGGCAATACCGGCGGGCCGGCGATGGTGGCCGTCGACAACAACACCGGCGTGGGCGTCGGCCTCACTTTTATGCAGGACCGGCTGTTCTATGTATTTGACCTGCCGGTCAATCGCCAGTTTGCCGACACCTTCGACACCCAGGTGCCGCCGGAAGTCCGCGCTATCTATGTGCCTGCAAGCTTCGATTTGCTGGACGGCAGCACGATCGGCTCCGGACGCAACCAGATAAGCTTTATCGCGAGCACCGGCACGTTTTCGTTCGCCTACAGAGCAGGCACCCTCAACGATTTTGAAACAGGGGTATTCGGCAACTTTGCCCCGGCTGGGCCGGACGAATCCGACGGCGGTCTGCACACCAAATTGCGCTTTTTGCACCAACCGAGCGGCGACCCGTTCACCCTGAGCGGCGTGTTCACCCTCGGACGCACCTCCAGCCGCGCCTGCAACTTCGTCGACGGTACCCGCGACGGGTTGCAGCGGGCCCTGGACGGCTTGCCGACCGCCTGTCCGGGGGTGCCGGGCGTTACCCCGGCGGGGGACCGCGGCCCGATCCCACCCAATTTGATCGGTCTGGTCACCGAGAATATCGGCGAACTGTTCGTCTTTACTTTGTCGTTTCCGGCCCAATTCACCCTCAAAGAGGGCCACAGCTTCTGGATCAATCCCAAACTCGCCTACATCCAAAGAAGCGACGAGCGCTCCCCCTTGATTGGTGCGAGCCTCGGCGGTTCCTTCAGGCTGTGGCCGGGCTTCGACCTGATTGCCCAGGTGACGCCGATGGTGCGGGGGGAGAATGCTTTCGTGGGCAACAGCCTCGCCCAACTGTTGCCCTGGCAGGCCGGGGTGCGCTTTTTGCCGGGCCTTGCGGCGTTGTCGGTAGATTTGTTCGCCACCAACGCTCTGGGCTTTTCCCCCTACCAGAGCCTGCGGGTGCGCGCCGACAACCAGGTCTCGGTGGCCCTCGGCTTTCAATTGCCGTTCTGATTCTCGATACAATCTTGAAGCGGCAATTTTGCCTATCAAACCCGTTTGATACTTTGTTAAACTTCCTACGTACTGGGGATCGCGATGGTGTGTGGAGTCCGCCGCTGGAAAGGAATAGTGCTCGCCCTTGTGCTGTGGTTGGCGTCGGCACCGCTGGTCCTGGCCGCCCAGGCCTATCCGATCGTGGTCGTCCAGCCCCCTGAGGCAGGAGCCTGGGATACGCTGCGCGGGCGCATCGAGCGGTTGAATCTGCGCTATCGCCCCCTGGCCCTCGCCGATTTGAGCCTGGAGCGGCTCGCCGAGGCCAAGGTGCTGTTTTTGCCGAATCTGACCAATCTCACCCTCGACCAGGCAAACGCCATCCAGCAGTGGGTGGACCGGGGCGGCAAGCTCATCGTCAGTGGACCGCTCGGCACCGAATCGCCCCCCGCGGTGCGCGAAGCGCTCACCAACCTGGTGGGTGCCTACTGGATCGAACCGCTCAATATCATCTCGCGCGCCGAGGTGCAGCTGGTTCAGCCCTGGACGAAGCTCGGCAACTCGACCAGCGCCGTGCGCGGCGGCAGCCTGGTGCGCCCCGTAGGCAGCACCGCCAACATCGCGGCTACCTGGATCGGCGGCCTGGGCAATCCGGCGGTGCTCGTCAACGAGGATGTGACCTATCTGGGCTGGCAGTGGGGGACAACTTCACCGACTTTTGACCGCGACTGGCTGGCGGCGGCGATCGAGCGCTTCTTGCCGGGGGCGGTGGGCAACCAGTTCAAAGTCGCGCCGGTCGAAGCAACCGCCATGTTCAAAGAACTGGAGGGGGTGCTGGGGAGGGTCGAGAGTGCACTGCTCACCAGCGACGCGCGCTCGACGGCCCCTGAGCAGTTCCCGCCTGCCTACCGCGACGCCATCGCCCGCGCCCAGCGCACGCTCAAAGAATTGCCCGCCATGCTCAAAGACGGCCTCGACACCCAGGCGCGCGCCGCCTGGGAAGATGCCATCGAAGATCTGTGGGCACACTATCCGACTTCGCAACTGGCGGCCTTGCCGGAGGTGCGCGCCATCTGGCTCGACCGGGGCACGATCGTCAAAGCCGGATCAGAAGAAGGACTGACCCGCATCTTCGACCGCCTGGCCCAATCGGGGATCAACACGGTCTTCTTTGAAACCGTCAACGCGGGCTACACAATTTACCCGAGTGCCGTCGCTCCTGCACAAAATCCGCTCATTCGGGGCTGGGATCCGCTCGCGGCGGCGGTGCGCCTTGCCCACGAGCGCAAGATGGAACTGCACGCCTGGACGTGGACGTTCGCAGCGGGCAACACGCGCCACAATGCGCTCATCGGCAAATCCCAGGACTTTCCCGGACCGGTCCTCGCCGCCCACCCCGGTTGGGCGCAAAGCGGCCGCAAGGGCAATCTGCGCCCGGCGGGCCAACCCGAATACTGGATGGACCCGGCCAATCCGGAAGTGCGCGCCTATTTGCTGAGCCTTTACGAAGAGATTCTCACCAACTACGACGTCGACGGCCTGCAGTTCGATTACATCCGCTACCCGCTGCAAAAGAACGCCGGCCAGTTGTTCGGCTACTCCCCGGCAGCGCGGCGCAGCTTTGCCCAGTTGAGCGGCGTCGATCCCATCGACATCTCGCCTGATGAAAGTTCGCTCTGGGCACTGTGGACCCGCTTCAAAGCCGAGCAGGTCACAAGCTTCGTCGCCGAATCCGCTGAGAAGCTGCGTCGGCTCAAGCCGCGCATCATCGTCTCCGCCGCGGTCTTTCCAAATCCGCCGAACGAGCGGCTGCGCCTGCTGCAGCAGGACTGGGAGGCGTGGGCGGCCCAGGGCAGTATCGACCTGCTGGTGCCGATGACCTACGCCCTCAACACCCGCAGGCTCCAGCAACTGGTCGAACCCACCCTGGGCGGGGTCAAAGAGGCGCCCGTGCTGATTTTGCCGAGCCTCAACCTGATGTCGCTGCCGCAGGTGCAACTGCGCGATCAGCTGCAGGCGGTGCGCGATTTGCCCTCCGGCGGCTACTCGCTTTTTGCCGCCGCCCACCTGGCGGAGAACCACCAGCAAATGCTCGCCCAGGCTTCCTCAGCCTCCAATCTGCTCCCTTATCGCGATCCGCTTTTGACCGCCCTGGAGCGCTTCAATGCCCTCAAGCGCGAGTGGGATTTTCTGCTTGACCGCAAACAGATCTGGGTGGCCGAGTACAGCCTCAGCGAATGGCGCGCCCAGAGCAAGCGCACCCAGGCCGCCCTCGAAACTTTGAGCAAGCAGCCTTCGGCCGGTTGGCTGCGCACTGCCCGCGAGCAGCTTCTGGCAATTCGCCAGGGTCTGGGCACCTGGCTGGGACAAGAAAAAATCCTCAGACCCTATCGCCTGCAGACCTGGGAGAACCGCATCGATTCGCTCGATACCCTGCTGCGCTACGCCGAAGGCCGTCTCGATCGCCAGGTGCGCGCCGCCAGAAGCGGCAAGTAGGCTGAAAGTCCGTTCAGAGCGTACGCTGCTGTGCCCGCCGCACGTTTGGTCCAAGCGTTTGCATTTGTCGGCGCCGCCGGGTTCTGGCTCGCTGTGCAGCACCATCGCCAGACCTTGGGGATTGCCTGGGAGGACAGTTATCACCACTGGCTCATCGCCGCCCACCTGGCGCGCACGGGCCTGCTTGCCGACCCGCTCACCGGCACCAGCAACGGCTGGCTGCCGGTTTACCATGGACTGGCCGGCGGCTGGCTCTGGCTCTTTGGCTGGCACAATCTGGCGGCGCTCCAGGCACTGAGCGCCTTGTTTTCAATTGCCGCCGCCGGAGTGCTCGCCTGGCGGTGGGGCATCGGGGCCGTCTGCTTGTTTCTGTTCAATCCCGTCACGGTGCTGAGCGGAAGCCTCAGCTGCGCTGAGCCGCTGGCCGCATTGCTGGTGATCTTGGGGGTTGTCGCTTGGGAGAAAGGATACCTGGCCCCAGGAGCTTTTTTTTGGAGTCTCGCGGCCCTCACCGACCGGAGCTGTTGGCCGCTCGTCCTCCTGGCGGTGGGCTGGCAAGGATTTCAGCTGCAACCATCGGGGCGATTGCGGTGGTTATGGATCTTGCTTCCGGTGTCGGCCGTCGGACTAGGAGTGTGGCTCACGCTGGCGCAGACGGGGCGCACCGCCGAATGGGCCGTAGTGGATCAGGCGGGTCTTACGAGCGTGGGCGAGCGGTTGGGCGCACTGGTTGAGTATTCCTGGAAGCCCCTGGCCCTGCCGCTGCTGCTCGCCGCAGCCGGGGTACTGGCCGCCCGCCACGAAGCCCTGGGGCTTTCGCTGCCGGCCTTCGGTTACCTTGCTGCGCTGCTCGTCCTGGTGGGCGGGGGAGCGCTCACCGGCAGCAGCCGCTACTATCTAGTACTGGTGGCCTTGCTTGCAGCGCTCGCTTCGAGCCGTCCCTTGCTGCGCCTGCTTCAACTGCCTGCCGCAGCGCTGCTCCTGGTTTTTAGTATTCAGTACCTGCAACTTTGGCCGCGCTGGGTGGTGCTCAACCGACCGTCCGAACTGGCCGGGCGATGGCTTGCCCGGCACTCGACCTCGGGAATCCTGGTCACCGACAGTCCCGTGGTCGCCTATTTCAGCCGCCTCCCTCCCAAGCGGATCGCAGGGGGCAAAGTGCCTCTGCCCGCCGCAACGCGCTACGTTGCAGCCATCGTCGATGGGCGCTACCGGAAAATCTATCCACTGCTGCGTAACTATCCCCAACTGGTCGGCGGCACCGTTCCCGCAGGCTGGCGACTTGTCTTCCAGGCGCGCCACTGGAGCGAGCGCTACGGCGCCAAACCTGTGCGCGTGTTCGCCGTCGGCGCGGCTCCCCACAAAACCGCATCTGAGGCTTTGGGATCAACGCAACGGAAACAAGAATCCGAATAAAGCAACTGGATTTCGAGCAAAAATTGGACGGCCTTCGGGCAGCATCCGGCCTGGAAAGGGGCGGTCTCTGTCGGGGAGCATACAGGTAACCACCTGGGCAAAGTCTCGGCAAATCCAAATCTAATCAAAACGTCAGTTCGGGATAAGGAAATGCGGTCCGCCTAGGCTGGGATTAGCACATCACAAGCCACGGACCGCTCGCTATGCCCAGTCTAGAAGCCCTCTTTTGCCATGTCGATGACTTCTGCCGACGC
>JAHHGR010000017.1 GCA_019359725.1 Aphanocapsa lilacina HA4352-LM1
GCCAGAAGCAGAACCTGGCAGCGATGAATGATGAATATATGCAGAAAGTACTTCAGGCTTTTCTAGCTATCGGCGAGGGCAAACCTGAGCCTACTTGTCAATAGCATCGAAGATGCGCTTACCCTGCCGCATGACCATCTGGTCCGGGGAGCACTTCGACCGGGAGTACCTCAACCTGGCCTGCTCCAACCAGACAGAGGGGCTGCGCGAGTACCGTGCGGCCTCCGCGCAGGCCACCGATGCCGATGTCCGGGCTCATGCCGAGCGCAATTTGGAGACCCTCGAAAACCAGCAGGCGATCGCCGGTGCCATTGCCAAGCGGTTGGCAAGTTGACGTTCAGGAGTTGAGCGGGTCATGGCCCCAGTTCATTAGCGAGTAGCGCCAGCGGCTGTGCTCGATGTCTCCTTCGGGCTTTTGAGCGCTGTGACGCCGCACATAGCTCACCACGCGCTGCATATGTTGCATATCATTGTCGGTGTAATCAGATTTTTTCTTATCTAGAATTTGAATGATCTTCTTGCCTGATTGATGACCGATTGATCCGTTTTCGTCTTGCTTTTGACCGACGGACTGCGATTCTTTCGTGGCGAGCCAGCGCTCAATTTCCTTGGACGACATGTTCACGACTTGCTGAAAGTCGGCAACGATGGTCTTTTGGTCAGTGGTCATGACTTGGATTTCTCGCTTATTTTTTTAAGAGACTCAGGCTTGTGGGCAGCCTCTTCGCCGGTTTTGTCGCTAACGACAAGAAATTGAGGGTTCTCTTTGGAAGCCGCTACCTTGTGACCTTTAATTTCTATGGGATCAATCAACTTTTTCTTGATTTTTCCAACAGATTTGCCGCTGGAACTATGCCACTCCACCCGATCCCCAACTTTGAATTCTTCGGTCATGTTTCCTCCAGGCTTTGCTGCCATATATCTTCACAGACAGGCTACACTGCGCCTTGCCTCTTTGGGTGGAGATTCTTATCGACTTCTGGAGGTTATTTCGAGGAGATAAGAACGGCAATCAAGCTTCCCAGCGGTCCAGAAATTTCAACCATTTTTCGAGCTTGGGACCAAAGCGCTCCGCCAGTATCGTCCATAGCGAAGGTCGGGTCTGCTCCTCGTCGAGCAAAACGGCTTGATTTTGCCGAATCCAGAGCACCTTGCCGTAACCGGGAGTCTGGGCAAGATGGGCGCGCACCCGAGCTAGAGAGCAGGGCAGTTCGTGCAAGATAACCAGATCGAACTGACGGCTTGAGAGCAACATCTCCAGGTCCAGCAGACCGGCGCAGACGCTGTCGACTTTCAGCAAGCGATGCACCAGCCGCAGCGTCTGCGCCGGTCCTATCCGGGTAAGTAGAGAATCGGTGTAAACAGAACCTTCGATGAGCGCGCATCGCCAGCCTTGTCGACTGAAGTTGTCGAGCAAACGGCGCAGACAGTGGTTGCTGCCCGAAGCTGAGGATCGCACAATAGCCCTTCGCGAAGGGTGCGCGCGTCGTGGTGCTGTACGCGGTAAAAAGAGGGAATTGGTCTCAGTTGGAATCGGCTTTGCAGCCGCCGTTCTCGCTTGTAGTGTGGGTACCATCGCTCTTTGGTGTCGAATGCCATGCGTCCCGAATGTTCTTCCGCTATGCATGGGCACGGTCTACCTCAAGGCGCCCCACACGCGGGCAACGGCGACAGGAGGAAAGCGGTTATCGAACCACTGGTTCGAACGGGCTCCCCTCTAGATGAACATATCTATTGCAGTGAAGCTCCCCCATTCATTGGGAGTTTTAAGCCATCGATCCCAAAATCCTCCGCCGGTACTACCTCCTATGGGGTAGGCCGTCACATTCCTGTACAAAAAAGGTAACTATTCAGGTGGTTGGGTTGACGAAACAACTATGGGCTGTAGCTTACGGCCTGAGTGCGCTCCCGCCGCTGCCCAGTCGTGACCAGTTGCTGCAGATGCCCCAGGCGCAGGCGATTGACCTGCTGCTGGACTACATTGCTGGCGGACGATATTCCTGCTCCAGAATAGACATCACAATCAGCGAATCGTACCGCTTACCGCTTCTGGCGCTCTCGCGCAATGTTCCCTCCGCCAAGAAACCTTCCGACGTGTAGAGGTGTCTGGCGGCGGCATTAAAATCTTTGACCTCCAGCCACAACCGATGGAAGCCCACCTGCTCGAAAGCGAAGCGCTTGACCTGTTGCACCGCCTGCCGACCGAAGCCTTCGCCTTTGCGGGCAATGACGATGCGCTTCAAACACAAACTGTCGTCGGGATTGCGCAGGCCGTGCAAGATCAAATAGCCTACCACCGCGTCCTCCGACTCAATCACCAGGTGCGCCCAGTCCGGAGCCAGCAGGCGGGCGCGGTGCTCGTCTGCCGACCATTGGCGGATGTAGGGCCGGTTGTCGGGGCTTTGCTCCTGTGCTAGGACGAAATCGAGGTCGGCTTCGGTTGTGGGACGAAGGCTGATGGTCTTCTCCATCGGCTGGGGTTTCGTAAGGGTTCGGAGTTCATTGTAGACATGCAAACATTCGTAGACGATTCCAATGCGCAGCTGCGCGCGCTCATCGCACGGCGGGTCTCAGCCGGCCCGGGCGGGCGGCTGAATTTTGCCGAATTTATGGAACTGGCGCTCTACCATCCCGAACTCGGCTACTACGCCACGCACCCGGGGCGCATCGGCGGGCGGGGCGATTACATCACAGCTGCGCACCTGGGAAGCGACTTCGGCGAACTGTTGGCCGTTCAGGCCGCCCAGCTGTGGCGGCATCTGGGAAAGCCCGAGCGTTTCGACTTCGTGGAGATGGGGGCAGGACAGGGGCTATTTGCCGCCGATTTTTTGCGCCACGCCCACGCAAACCTGCCGGATTTTGCCACTGCCCTCAACTACCGGATTGTCGAGCGCTCCGTAGTGCAGATCGCCGAGCAACGCCGGGTGCTTGCCGGTCTGGCGGTGCACTGGTGCGATTTGGAGCAAATTGCCCCCGACTCGGTGGCAGGCTGTTTTTTTGCCAACGAGCTGGTGGACGCCCTGCCGGTGCATCAGTTCGTTGTTCACCGGGGGGAATTGCTCGAGATTTATGTCGCCCTCGAAGGGGAGCGCGATTTTGTCGAGGTGGCGGCGGCCCCTTCCACCCCTCGCCTCGCAGCTTTTCTCGATCGCTGCGGCATATCGACAGCGTTACTGGGTGGGGGTTACCGCAGCGAGGTGAACTTGGCGGCCCTCGACTGGATCGAGGCGGTGGCCCGGCGGCTGGCACATGGCTATGTGATCACCGTCGATTACGGTTACACCGCCCGCCAGTACTACGCTCCCCAGCGCCAGGGCGGCACGCTCGCCTGCTACCACCGCCACCGGGTCCACGACAATCCGTACCTGCACATCGGCAACCAGGACATCACCGCCCACGTCAACTTCACCGCCCTCGAAACCCACGGTACCGCCTGCGGTCTTCAAACTCTGGGTTTTACCCGCCAGAGCTTCTTTTTGCTCGCTCTGGGCCTTGGGGAGCGGCTCGCGGCCTTGGGCGCCTCCGGGGCTATCGAGAATTACGCCCAACTCAACGAAGCGTTGCGGCGGCGGGAGGCGCTGCGCACCCTGGTCGAGCCCAGCAGTATGGGCGATTTCGGCGTGCTGATCCAGGGCAAAAACGCCGGTCTGGATCTGCCGCTCGCGGGTCTTTCGCTGCCCGCTCAAACTCTGTCTTAGGGTGTATTCCACGGCCTGGGGAATACGACTAGTCTTGTGGGTACTCCGAGACCCCGCCCGATGGTTAGTATTGAAACCCGCGCCGACCAGATGGTCCTAAATCTAGGGCCGCACCACCCTTCCACCCACGGCGTACTACGGCTTGTCGTCACTCTCGACGGCGAAAATGTCGTCGACTGTCGGCCGGTGCTGGGTTACTTGCACCGTGGCATGGAAAAAATCGGCGAGAACCGCACGATCATCCAGTATTTGCCCTACTGTTCGCGCTGGGATTATGCAGCGGCGATGATGAACGAAGCGCCTGTAGTCAACGCTCCGGAGGCGATGGCCAGGGTGAAGGTACCGCGCCGGGCGAGTTACATCCGTGTGATCATGCTTGAGCTGTCGCGCATTGCTAACCACCTGCTGTGGGTGGGGCCGTTCTTGCTTGACATGGGAGCGCAGTCGCCATTTTTCTATATCTTGCGCGAGCGCGAATTGATTCTCGACCTGTTCGAGGCGGCCACGGGGCTGCGCATGGTGGGCAACAATTATTTTCGCGTCGGTGGGGTAACGGTGGATTTGCCCTACGGCTGGGTCGACAAGGCCCGTGATCTTTGCGACGTGATACCCGGAAAGATCGACGAGTACGAACGGCTAATCACCAACAACCCGATCTTCCGCCGCCGCATCGAAAACTTGGGCTACATCAGCCGCGAGGATGCGATCAACTGGGGACTGTCCGGGCCGATGCTGCGCGCCTCGGGCGTCAAGTGGGATCTGCGCAAGGTTGATCACTACGAAATTTACGACGAACTGGACTGGGACATCGCCTGGGACACCGGTGGCGACTGTCTGGCGCGCTATGTCGTGCGCATCCAGGAGATGCGCGAGTCGGTCAAAATTATTCGTCAGGCCCTCGATCAGTTGCCCGGTGGCCCTTACGAGCAGCTGGAGGCGCGCCGTCTTACCGAGGGACCGAAGTCGGAGTGGAACAGTTTCGACTACCAGTTCATCGGCAAAAAGTCTTCGCCGACGTTCAAGATTCCCACGGGCGAATATTATGCCCGCTCGGAAGAAGCGAAGGGCGAACTGGGCATCTACGTCGTCGGCCGCGACGACACGACGCCCTGGCGCTGGAAGATCCGCACGCCGGATTTTGCCAACCTGGCCATCTTGCCGATGATTTTGCAGGGCACGAAGGTCGCAGATTTGGTCGTGGTGCTCGGTTCGATCGACATCATCATGGGCTCGGTCGACCGCTGAACCGGACAAGAGGTATCGGGTGGATGCAGGGGTGCGCTTCGTCGCACCCCTTTTTTTGAGATGGCATATCGCAACAAAATCTGCAAAACGGGTTGACTGGAGATGCGGACATGCTCAAGCCCTAACCCGAACTGACGTTAAAATAAACGTGCACTCTTGCCAGGGAAGCGGGCTGTAGGGTTGATGTTATTGGGCGCTTTTTAAGGCTTTCTCGATCGCCGGCAGGGACAACCTGTAGCCTTCCGTTTCGTCGCTGAGCCGTCCCTGACTGCGCAACCGCAACAGTACCTCCCTCCCCATCAGAAGGTTGCGGCGCTCTGGTATCCGCACCCGCCGCTGGGCCATAGCGAGGTTGTAGAGCGCGTGGGCGTGAGCCTGGCCATGGAGCGAAGACCCGGTCAATCCCCAGACACGAGCACATAGATCGGCGGCTTGTGCGGACAACCGCAAACTCTCGGCCGCCTGAGCGCGGGTGGCAGCCAACTCCGCCTGCGCTCCCAGGACCGAGGCGAACCTGCTGAGATGTTCGATGTTGGCGCCGTCAATCTCACCAAGGCGGCGCAAGGTCTGGAAAGCGTATACCAGCGACCCTTCGGCCTCGGCCGTTTTGCCCTGCTTGATCAGCACCTGGGCCAGCATCCAGGCGAGATCGGCACAGAGGGTGTTCACCTCCGCATTGTCGATTTTCTGTTGCTGCAACATTTTGCCGAGGGCCAAGGCTTCGCGATACTGGGAAATCGCCAGGGCAGTCTCGCGGCGGGCCGTGTGCAGATTAGCGAGCGCACCTAGCCCGCCCATCAGGTTTTGCCGCACACCGACGTCGGCGGGGTCAGCTGCGAGGAGCTGCCGTTGCCATTGCACCCCTTCGCGATACAGCTCCAGGGCGGCTTTTTGCTGGCCCTGCTGCTCGGCGCACCAACCGGCGTTCTGCAGCCCGATAGCCTGGCGACGCCACAGCAAAGGATGTCCGGCTGCTCCCTGACGCGCGCGGCGGTGCATCTGCAGAGCTTCGCGATAGCGCTCGCAGCCGCGGTCGACTTGACCCGCGGCGTAGTGCATGTCCGCCAGTCGTTCAAGGCCGATGGCGTGGGCGGAGTAGGCCTCCGCCGTACCTTCACCGTGGGCAAGCGAGTCTTGGTAGATGCCGGCGCTGCGCAGATAGAGGGTTTTAGCCTCCGCCAGCTTGCCGCCGTTATAAAAAATATCCCCCTGGCGCTGCAGGAGGTTGGCCAGATTGCGGCGGTGCGTTGCCGGGGCACCGGGGGCACCGGCTGCCGCTTCGGCGAACGGCCGGGCCCACCGGTAGAGGCGCTCCGCCTGCTCCGCCTGTCCGGTGTCCCGCAGGACATCCCCCAGTTCCACCAGCGCTGCGGCCAGCACCGCCTTGTCCTGGGGGGTCGAACCCGCGTCGCCCGCCAAGGCCCGGGCCTGGCGCACGGCAAGGGTGGCCCGCTTAGAAGCGCGGCGATAATCGCCGAGTTGGCGGTAAGCCTGGGAGAGCACCCGATTCGCCTCGGCGCTCTGCCGCTGCAGCTCGGCGGTGGTTCCTCCCTGGACATTCACCTCGTCGAAAATCTCGCCGGCGCGGACCAACAGTCCCAGGCGGCTTTGCGTCGGACCGAGCATTTGGCCAAGCCCCCCAGCCATCTCGTGCACCATCGAATTGGCGGCCCGCACCGCCAGGTCCCGCTGGATTTGGGCGGAGCGCGCCTGCCACCCGGCCGCCGCCATCCCCCCCGCCAGCGAAAGGACTACCAAACCCGCCGCCGCCACGGCCGCTTTGTTCCTGCCCACGAACTTGCCCGTGCGGTAGCGCCAGGTGTCCTCCCGAGCTGCGACGGGCAACCCCTCCAGGTGGCGCTCGATGTCCCGGACCAATTGATCCACCGAACCGTAGCGCCGGGCCGGTTCCTTGCGCAGCGCCATCAGGACGATGTTGTCGAGGTCGCCTTGCAAAGCCCGCCGCCAAAGTGCCCCGGTGGCGCTGGGCTTTTGCGGTTCTTCGTAGTGGATCGCCTGCAAAAAAGCCTGGGGATCCTCCTCTGCGCTCACCCGGTAGGGGGACCGCCCGGTGAGCAGTTCGTACAACAGCACCCCCAGCGAGTAGACGTCGCTTGCCGTGGTGACAGTCCCGCCGCGCAACTGTTCGGGGCTTGCGTGGGTGGGGGTGAGCATGCGGGCGAGCGTCGCCGTCGGCTGCGGCACGGATCCACCCGCGGGTACGTCGAGCAGCTTGGCGATGCCAAAATCCAGCAGCTTCGGTTCACCCGCAGTTGTCACCAGGATATTGCCGGGCTTGATATCGCGGTGGACGATCAGGTTCTGGTGGGCGTACTGGAGCGCGGCGCCCACGCGGCAGAAGAGCTTGAGCCGCTCGCTAAGCGGGAGATTGCGCCTGCGGCAGTACTCGTCGATGGGCACGCCCTCGACATATTCCATCACCAGGTAGGGCAGCCCCTCCCGCGTCGTACCGCCGTCGAGCAACCGGGCAATGTTGGGGTGTTCGAGGTTGGCCAACAGCTGCCTTTCGATCTGAAAACGTTCCACCAGATGGGCGGATTCCCCACCGGGCCGGATCAACTTGATGGCCACCTGCTTGCGAAATTGCTCGTCGGCCCGATCGGCCAGATACACCACGCTCATCCCACCCCGGCCAATTTCGCGCAGCACCCGGTAGGCCCCGAGCCGCGCACCGACCACCGAAAAGACGGGCGCCTCCAAAAAGTTTTCGGCCCGCTCGTGCCAGGCAAGCAACGACTCGACCTCCGCCCGCAGCGCCGCATCTTCGGGAGCCAGGTTGTGGAGAAAGGCCGAACGCTCGGTAGAATCCAGCTCGACCGCCCGGTCGAATAGGGCACCGACCCGCTGCCATTTTTCGAAGGTATTCACCCTTGCAGTTCCCGCGCCAGCCATGCCTTTGCGAGCATCCAGCGCCGTTTTACCGTCGCAACGGAGATGCCCAATTCCTGGGCAACCATTTCGATGGTGAACCCTCCGAAGTAGCGCAGCTCAACGATCCGGCCCAGCTGCTCGTCGAGCGCCGTTAACCTTTGCAACGCCGCGTGCAGGGCGAGCAACTCCTCGTCGTTTTCGAGCGCCATCAACCCCTCCTCAGAACCGTTCGCAGCGATTTCTCCCGCTGTATCCAGGGGAATATGCACAAAACCGCCTCCGCGTTTTTCCGCCTGGCGTTTGCGGGCGTAGTCCACCAGGGCGTGGCGCATGGCCCGGGCCGCGACCGCATAAAAATGGTGGCGACCCTGCCAGGCCGGAACGCGCTTTTGATCGACCAGCCTCAGGTACGCTTCATTGAGCAGGGCAGTCGCCTGCAAGGTGAGATGGGTCCGTCTGTAGCTTGTGCAGCGATTGGCGAGTACATGCAATTGCTCGTAAATGAGCGGATAGAGCCTGTCGAGGGCTTGCCGGTCGCCGCTGCTCCACTGCTGAAGTAGCAGGGTCACATCGTTGTCGCAAGGTTTCACCGAGGGTCTCTCAACGAGTACTGGTATGGAAAGATTGACATGTTGTGTTGATTTTTGATCGTCCCTTGAGCCGAAGCGCCACGACGCCCGGTTGCCTGTTCGCGCCTGCCAACTGCACAAAGACACTAGAGTCGATTGAAAAAATTTATGCACCGACAGCTACAGGAACGCTGCGATACGCCATAGCGCCCCGAAGACCCGTTTGCAGGAGCTGGGCTTTCTTTGACTGCCGATGTGGACCGGTGTGCACTGGACAGGCAAACCGGCAAGCTTTAGACGTCTGTGTCGCTGACTAGCGGTTTGAGGAGATGTTGATCGATTCGTTGATGTTGCGGATGGTGCGCTGGCCTTCGCGTTCGAGGGCCACCTCGATCGTGCCGCCCGGGACGTTGATGTTTTTGCCGATCTGCACGGTCGCTTCGTAGAAACCGGGGGTGATTTCCTTCATGGTGATCGGGCCGGTATAACCCAGGATACGGAAGGTGGCCTTGCCGCCGCCGTCGCCTTCGAGCGAGACGGTGAGCACATCGCCGCTGTGGAGCACCCGGTTGGCCGGATCGACGCTCACCTGGCGGATGCGCAGGCGATTGGGACGCTGCACCGGGTCGAAGGGCGAAGGCGGACTGAACAAATCGCCGCTGCTGCGGCGGGTGATGATGGGCGGGTTGCCGTAGCCAGGGGTGCCGAAGGTACTGGAGCCGGGAGGGCGGGTGCCGTAGGGACTGGTACCAAAGCTGCCGCCCAGGCTGCCGGGACGGGTGCCGTAGGGACTGGTACCAAAGCTGCCGCCCAGGCTGCCGGGACGGGTGCCGTAGGGGTTCGGATTGCCGTAGCCGTAGCCGCCGCGGGTGCTGTAGCTGTCGAAACTGCCCGAGACACCCGCACTGTTGTTCGGGGGCGGGACGGCCGGGAAGCCGTCGTCGTCGTAGGCGGAGCGGGGGCTGCTGCTTGGGGCGGCGGCTGAACGCGAGCCGTAGCTGTTGTCGAAGCCGCCGGCCCGCCGCCCCGACTGCGAGGGCATCGGAGGCAGCTCGTCGTCGGGGTAGGTATCCCTCGGAGCCTGGGCGGTGCGGGTGTTGCCCACCTCCAGCTTGGCGATGCGCTGGGCCTGGGTGGCGAGGCCACCCCGGTCGAGGCGTACCGTTACCGTCGGGTTGATAATGGCGTCTTTGTCGGTGACTTTGTAAGTACCGGTGTATTCACCGGGGCTACTCTCCTGCATCGCCACGTCGGTTGCCAGATCCGCCAGATCGAACTTGGCCTGGGCGCCGGGGGTGCCCTTGGCCGTCACCGTCACCGCCTGGCCGGGGGTGACCTTGGCGTCCGGCTGCACCTGAATCGAGGCGATCGTCGGCCGCTCGATCTTGATCTGGGCGACCGGGGCCTCCACCGCCGCCAGCTTCTTCTGGTAGACGAGCGACTGGTGCATCAGCACCGCCACTTCGCCGCGGGTGAGGACATCGTCGGGGCCGAGCTTTTTGGCGTCGGGCACGTTGACCACCAATCCCGCCTGGGCGGCGGCGGCGATAAATTCGCGCCCCGCCTGCGGTACAGAAGCGGTGTCGCTGTACAGACCCAGCCAGCTTTCGACCGCCGGTTTAGAAGGTGCAGCCAGCTTGAGGGCGCGCCCGAAGATGGCGAGTGCCTCCAGGCGGGTGAGATCGCCCTGGGGCTTAAACAGACTGCCCGGATAGGTGGACATCACCCCGGCCTGCAGTAGCGCCTGGACGTTGAGATAATCGGGGCTATTTTTGGGCACATCTTTGATCGGTGTGTCCTTCTTCTTGGCGACGGGCCGGATTTCAAAAACGTTCGTAAGCCAACGGGCCAGCTCGATGCGGCTCATCGTCGCATCGAGGGATTCCCCCAGGATGATGAGATCGCTTTTGCTCTGCACCGCCTCGGCGTAAGGCTTCGTCCAGCGCACGTCCAGCTCGTCGCTCGCAGGGGCCGATGGGGCCGGAGCGAGGGAGGGCAACTCCGGCGGCGGGGCGCTGTCGGTTTTTGGGGAGGTCCCAGGAGGCTCCTGGGCAAGCGCCTGGGAGATGCTCCCGCACAACCCCAGCCACAAACCCACATGTACAACCCAGTTGCGTTTCATGGCTTACTATCCGTGCACTACCTGACTGATAGTGTAGCCAGACAAAAGTGCGGCGGTAGGGTTCCCGAAGGAACAAATCGGTTCATTGCAAGGCCGCCTGGATTGCTTTAGAAGTTTGTCCCGACGTTGAGGCGGGCAAAGCCCAGAAACTGGCCGCGCGGCGCGTCCCCGGCCGGATAGGCAACCACGTCGAACAGATAGGTGGCCTCGACCTGCGGGTTGGAGGCCATCCACTCGATATTGACGGTGCTGCCGGGGGCAACCGGCTCGTCAAAGGTGACCGCCAACTGCGACCCCTCGATGCGGGCCACAGAGGAGACGGCGTCGCCGTAGCGCAAACCGGTGCCGTCCCCGACGCGCACCCGCACCGGCGTCGTCCGGCTGGAGGTCATCTGCGCCACTGACACATCGCCACTGCCGGGCACCGGCGCAATGGTGTCGCAGTTAAGGGGATTGGCAAGACCGATGACGACCCGTCCCAGGGCAGTATTGCTTTGCTGTGGAACCTGGATGCGGACGTTGTAGGTACCACGGGTATTGAATCCGCGGTCGACCAGATCCTGGCCGACCAGACGCGGAATGTGGTCAAAGGCGGTCTCGCCGTCGGCAAACTGTATAGCACCGGCCGGAACGGCGACCAGCACCCCGAGGGCGGCGGCAGGAACAAGTGCGCGATACATCATAGGAACGCTCCTTGAATCGGCTCGAAGTTGGCCCGCCCGGGAAGCTCGCCTCCGGCAGGACGAGCGCTATTTTCTTTACCTATTCTTAATCTTGATGGGAGTGCGGCGCCGCTGCTTCCCCCTAAAGAGAGATGGATCAGGTTCAACCCCACCCAAACCCAGAACGGCCTAGGGGAGGGAGCAGTTCGAGCATTTCAGCCCTGGGACAGAAGAATTGCATGCATCGCGTGAGGCATCCTATGGTCAGGCTACCAATTAACAAAGCAACGACAAGCGTTTCGGAGATTATATATGTACGGACGGATTGCACTGATCTCTGTAAATGGTGATCCCTCGGCGGTCATCGGCGCAGAGGAAGCAGGTGGACAGAATGTCTATGTTCGCGAAGTCGGCAAGCATCTGGCAAGCCTCGGTTATCAGATAGACATGTTCACGCGTCGCATCGATCCGTCGCAAGCCGAGGTGGTCGAAGAAGCCCCCAACTGCCGCACAATCCGCCTTGCGGCCGGGCCGCTGGAGTTTGTGAAGCGCGACAATTTGCACAGCTATATTCCCGATTTTGTCGACAGCTTGACGGCCTACGCCCGGCGCCACTCCTACGACGCGGTACATACCCACTACTGGCACTCGGGCATGGTGGGTCTGGCTTCGCGCGAGAAGCTGGGTATACCCGTGGTGCACACCTATCACTCTTTGGGCGCCATCAAGTATATGAACGTAGCGGAGATTCCCGCTTCGGCACAGTTGCGCCTGAGTGGCGAGCGCCGCATCCTCGAGCAGGCGGACCGTATCGTGGCCACCAGCCCCCAGGAAGCGGAGCATATGCGCACCTATGTCTCGCGCAAGGGCTCGGTGGATATTATTCCCTGCGGCGTAGATGCCCGTCACTTCATGGGGACCGATCGGGCGGCGGCGCGCCGGGTGCTCGGCTGGGCCGAACAGGAGAAGGTGGTACTTTATGTGGGCCGCTTCGACAAGCGCAAGGGTATCGAGACCCTAGTGCGCGCAGTAGCACAGATTGAGGAGCCGGTGCGTCTGGTCATCGGCGGCGGCTATACGCCCGACCGCGGCGACGGTGTAGAGTTCGAGCGCATCCGGGGCATAGTCGAGGAGGTGGGTCTAACCAGTCGGACCCAGTTCACGGGCCGGATCGATCAGGCGGATTTGCCCAATTTTTATACAGCGGCGGATGTGTGCGTGGTACCGAGCCACTACGAGCCGTTCGGCCTGGTGGCCATCGAAGCGATGGCCTGCGGAACGCCGGTGATCGCCAGTGCGGTGGGTGGCCTGTGCTACAGCGTCGTCAACGACGAGACGGGTTTGCTGGTACCGCCGCGCGATGCCGAAGGCTTTGCCGGGGCCATTCGCCGGGTGATCACCGACGCCGGGTTGCGCGAGCGATTCTCAGCCGCCGGTATTCGCCGCATCCACGACCATTTCACCTGGGCCGGGGTAAGCCGCCAACTGGGACGCCTCTACGCGAATCTGGCCGCCCGTCAGACTTCCCAGTGCCTGTCAAAGCAGCAGTCGGTGGCCTAGCCGATGGCAAACTTGCCTTTTCTGTTCGTCAGCGATCTCGACGATACCCTGGTCGGTTCGCATCCTGAGGACCGCGAGGCGCTGCGGGCGCTCAACGCGATCCTCGCCGAGCCGAAGATCACCATGGTCTATGCCACCGGGCGCTCCCCGGCTTCGGCTTTGACCCTGATCGCCGAAGCTGAATTGTTAATTCCTGATGCCCTGGTGACCAGTGTCGGGACGGCTATCTACTATTTTGAAGATCCCGATAGGCCGGATTATCAGTGGTGGGAGCATCTAAAAGACGGGTGGCAAACGGAGGCCATCGAAGCTGTCGCCGGACTCTTCCCCGAACTGCGGCCCCAACCTGCAGCTGAGCAAGGCCCATTCAAGCGTAGTTACTTTCTTGATGCCATCCACAGCCACCGCATCGGTGAACTCGAAGAACAGCTACAAAAGGCACAATTGCAGACGCGCGTGGTTTACTCCAGCTTCCGCGATCTCGATATTCTGCCTGCTAAGGGTACCAAGGGCTCGGCGGTGCGCTATCTGCAGGAGCGCTGGAATTTTGACAACCGAAGTACAGTGGTCTGCGGTGATTCCGGCAACGATCAAAGCCTCTTTGAGACCGGCAACCTGGGGATCGCCGTCGGCAACGCCCGCAGCGAATTGGTCGCGTGGATGGCGGGGCAACCGAAGCTACCTATCTACGCTGCGAAGGCCCGCTGTGCTGAAGGCATTGCCGAAGGCTTGCGCCACTGGCAGCTCATCTGAACGGCGCGGCGCACCATCGATTTATCTCACCACGTATTTGCTCAGATCCAGACCCGCTTCTTTGGCTAAGGCCTGCAGGCTGCGGTGCTCAAGGGTCTTGATCGCTTTGGTCGAAAGCTTCAAGCGCACGAAGCAACCCTGCTGGTCATCCCAGATTCGTTTCCATTGCAGGTTGGCCATCTGCAGACGCTTGTTGCGGCGGTGGGAAAAAGAGACGCTGTAGGCGTTATTGGCTTTTTTGCCGGTGAGCATGCACTTGCGAGACATCGTCCGCACTCCGGATTTTGGACACAGTCGCCAATTATTACACACCTGCAGGGCTCGCCGCACGGGTGTCGTGGCCGGTGGGCTCAACGTTACAATAGATTGCTGACGCTGCCTGTCGTTCATGCCGCTCACCGCCCTCGTCCAGAGTCTCAAGGGTTCTCCGTTTCTTGAGGAGATGGCCCAACGTCTCGGCAAAGCCCTGCCTGTCCGGCTGCAGGGTGGCAACCGGGTCGCCCGCGGCATTGCCGCCTCGGCCCTGGCCCGCCGCCAGGGCACGCCACTTCTGGTCATCACCGCCAATCTTGAGGAAGCGGCGCGCTGGAGCGCTCAGCTCGAAGCGATGGGCTGGGGTTCGGTGTACCTGTATCCGTCCTCAGAAGCGACCCCCTACGAGCCTTTTGATCCAGAAGAAGAAGTCACCTGGGGACAACTGCAGGTGCTCGCCGAGCTGACCGGACGCAGCAGCGCCCACTGGGCGATCGTCTGCACCAGCCGGGCGCTGCATCCCCACCTGCCGCCGCCGGAGTACCTGGCGGAATATTGCCTGTCGCTGGAGGCGGGTGCGGGTCTGTCGATTGAGAAGTTGACCGGCGAACTGGTCCGGCTGGGCTATCTGCGGGTGCCACAGGTCGAGGCGGAGGGCCAATTCTCCCGCCGCGGCGATATTCTGGACTTCTTTCCGGTTTCTGCCGAGATACCCGTGCGCGCCGAGTGGTTCGGCGCCGAGTTGGAGCGCCTGCGCGAATTTGACCCGGCCACCCAGCGCTCGCTCGATGCGGTGGAGCAGGTGGCGATTACCCCGGTGGGCTTCGGGCCGGTGGTGCTGCCGGAGCTGCAGTTGCGCCTCACCCCGGCGCGGGTGGCCGAGTTACCCGATAGCTGGCAGGAAGTCGTGCGCACCCAGATCCAACAGGGTCAGGCTCCCGAGGGGCTGCGCCGCTGGCTGGGGCTGACGTTTGACCAACCGGCCTCGCTGGTGGGCTATCTGCCGGACGCGCTGACTGTCTGTGTCGATGAACCCGAGCAGGTGCGCTCCGCCGAGCACCGCTGGTGCGAGCAGGCCGAGGAGCAGTGGTGCCACCAGCCGGTGGGACCGGGGCCGCTACACACCGATTTTGCGGCGATCGAAGCGTCCCTCGGGCGCTACGCGCGCATCGAGATGCGCGAACTGGCCACCGAGGGCGAGGCGTTCGGTCTGGGCGGCCGGCCGCTGCCGAGTGTGCCCCACCAGTTCGGCAACCTGGCGGAGCACCTGCGGCAGTACCGCACCCAGGGGCTGCAAATCTGGATGCTCTCGGCCCAGCCGAGCCGGGCAGTGGCCCTGTTGGGCGATCACGACTGCCCCGCCCAGTTCATCCCCAACCCGCAGGATCTGCCCGCCATCGAAAAGGCGCGCTCCACCCGCACGCCCATTGCCCTCAAGTACTCGGGCCTTGCCGAGATGGAGGGGAGCATCCTTGCCACCCTGCGCGTCGTGCTGGTGACCGATCGCGAATTTTTTGGGCAGCGGGTGCTCGCCACGCCCAACTTCGTGCGCAAGCGCCGCCGGGCCGCCTCCAAGCAAATCGACCTCGACAAGCTCAACCCCGGCGATTTTGTTGTCCACCGCAACCATGGGATTGGTCGCTTCGCGAAGCTCGAAAAGCTGACCGTGAGCGGCTCGGCGCGCGAGTACCTGGTCATCGAGTACGCCGACGGCATCCTGCGGGTGGCGGCCGACCAGATGAATTCGCTCTCGCGCTATCGCTCCACTGGCGGGACGGTGCAGCTTTCGCGCATGGGGAGCAAGAGCTGGGAGAAGACCAAGCAAAAAGTCAAAAAAGCGATCCAGAAAATTGCCTTCGACCTGCTCGATCTCTATGCCCGCCGCGCCCAGGAAAGCCGCATTCCCTTTCCGCCCGACCAGCCCTGGCAGCGGGAGATGGAAGAGTCTTTTCCCTATCCGCTTACCCCGGATCAAGCCCGCGCCATCCAGGAAGTGAAAATCGACATGGAGTCAGAACGGCCCATGGACCGACTAGTCTGCGGCGATGTCGGCTTCGGCAAAACCGAGGTGGCGATCCGTGCCGCCTTCAAAGCCCTCACCTCAGGTGTCCAGTGCGCCGTGCTGGTCCCCACCACGGTGCTCGCCTCGCAGCACTACCACACATTTAAAGAGCGCTTCGCCCCCTACCCGATTTCGATCGGTCTGCTCAACCGCTTTCGCACCGCGAGCGAGAAAAAAGACCTGCTCGCCCGCCTCGCCACCGGCGAACTGGACTTGGTGATCGGCACCCACCAGCTGTTGGGTGCCGGGGTGCGCTTCCAGAATCTTGGGCTATTGATTATCGACGAGGAGCAGCGCTTCGGCGTCGCCCAAAAAGAAAAAATCAAGACCCTCAAGACCCAGGTGGACGTGCTCACCCTCACGGCCACTCCCATCCCCCGCACGCTCTATATGTCGCTTTCCGGGGTGCGCGAGATGAGCCTGATTACCACCCCACCCCCGAGCCGCCGCCCGATCAAGACCCACCTGGCTCCCTACGACCCCGAGCACGTGCGCACGGCGATCTTGCAGGAGTTGGGCCGGGGTGGCCAGATTTTTTATGTCTACAACCGCATCGAAGATATCCAGGATGTCGCCGCCCGTCTGCAGGCGATGATCCCCACCGCCCGCATCGGCGTCGGCCACGGCCAGATGGAGGAGGGCGAACTCGAATCGACGATGCTTGCGTTTAGCGGCGGCGAGTACGACATTCTGGTGTGCACGACGATCATCGAATCGGGCCTCGATATTCCCCGCGTCAACACGATTCTGGTCGAGAACGCTCACCAGTTCGGTCTTTCCCAACTCTACCAGTTGCGCGGCCGGGTGGGCCGCTCGGGGGTACAGGCCCACGCCTGGATGTTCTACAAGCAGGAGGACGGCCTCACCGACGAGGCGCGCAAGCGCCTGCGGGCCATTCAAGAATTTACGCAGCTGGGCTCGGGCTATCAACTCGCCATGCGCGACATGGAAATCCGCGGCGTCGGCAATTTGCTGGGTGCCGAGCAGTCGGGCCAGCTCAACGCCATCGGCTTCGATCTGTACATGGAACTGCTGGAAGAGGCGATTCAGGAAATCCGCGGCCGCAAACTGCCCAAGGTCGAAGACACCCAGATCGACCTGCGCGTCACCGCCTTTATCCCGGCCGACTACATCCCGGATCTCGAACAGAAGATGCGCGCCTACCGCCAGGTGGCTGCCGCCCCCGACCGCACCCAACTGCAGGCCGCCGCCCTCGAGTGGACCGAGCGCTACGGTCCGGTCCCGCCTGCTGCCCAGCAGCTCCTGCGCGTCATGGAACTGAAGCAGGTGGCCCGCGCCCTGGGCTTTGCCCGCATCCGCCCCGAAGGCACCAACATTGTGCTGGAGACCCCCATGGAGGCCCCCGCCTGGGAGCAGATCCACCAGGCGCTGCCGGCGGAGGTGCGCGGACGCTTTTTCTTCCAGCCCGGCAAAGTCACCGTGCGCAACCTGGGCACCCTCCCCAGCGCCCAGCAACTCGAAAATCTGGTGCAGTGGCTCGACAAGGTACAGTTGCCGTCGCTGGAGATGGCGGGATAATCTCGCCTGAGGGGCTCAGTAGGCGTCCTGCAACTCGTAAAAATCGGGCGTGACGTAATCTTTGCGCATCGGCCAGCCTACCCAGTCCTCCGGCATCAGGATACGGATGAGGTTGGGATGGCCTTCGTAGATGATTCCGTACATGTCGAATGACTCGCGCTCCTGCCAGTCCGCCGTCTTCCAGATCCAGTAGAGAGAAGGGACGCGCGGATTATCGCGGGGCAGAAAGACTTTAATGCGCACTTCCTGCGGCCGATCGGCACTGTCGCTCAGTTTGGTGAGGTGGTACATGCTCCCGAGTGGAGCACCGGGGCCTTCGTCGAAGCCGCACTGGCAGGCCAGATAGTTGAAGCCGTCGTCGTAGAGAGCCCTGGCTACTGCAACCAGGTGCTCGGGCTCCACTTTGATAATCTCGATTTTGCGGTTGTCGAGACCCGTCAATTCGTGGGGCAAGCCGCGCGCCTTGAGCGCGTCGGAAACAGGGCCGGTGACAAGCTCGATGGCAATCTGCTCTTCGGCCGCGGATTGGGTGGTTTGCTCTTCCATCGGTCAGGCCTGTTCGTTTTGCTTGACGACTGCGGGCAGCACCAGGGGCATCTCCAGGGCCGCCGCCAGCTCCGGTGGGGGCGCCTGGCGGGTCGGGCTTTCGAGATACTTGCTCGAGAGCGACTCCGGGACCGCTTTGAGCGTGTGGGCGGTGGAGTAGTAGCGGTGGGTCTGGCGGATTTGCTCGTAGCGGTCGCGCAGATCCTCGGTGGCCATTTTCTTGCGCAACTTGACGATCGCATCGAAGATCGCCTCGGGCCTGGGCGGGCAACCCGGGATGTACACGTCCACCGGTACGAGCTTGTCGACACCCCGCACGGTGGTGTAGGAGTCGGTGGAGAACATGCCGCCGGTGATCGTGCAGGCTCCCATGGCGATCACGTACTTGGGCTCGGGCATCTGTTCGTAGAGTGTCACCAGTGCTGGGGCCATCTTCATGGTGACCGTACCGGCGGTGATGATTAGGTCCGCCTGGCGCGGTGAGGCCCGAGGCACCAGCCCAAAGCGGTCGAAGTCGAAGCGCGAGCCGATGAGCCCGGCAAATTCGATAAAGCAGCAACTTGTGCCGTACATCAAAGGCCAGACGCTCGAAAGCCGCGCCCAGTTGTACAGATCGTTGAGCGTCGTGAGCACCACGTTGTTGGTCAGTTCGCTCGTGACTTCCGGGCGCTCGATCGGGTTGAGCAGATTCTTGGTGTCCATGGCATCTCAGGGCTTGTGCCCGTGCGGGGTGGGTGCAGAGATACAGTCGGGTCGAATCAGGTCCACTCGAGGGCGCCCTTGCGCCAGGCGTAGACCAGGGCGACCACCAGAATAGCGATAAAAATCAGTGCTTCGATAAACGCGAGCAGTCCCAGCTGGTTGAACGCCGCGGCCCAGGGATAGAGAAACACCGTCTCCACGTCGAAGACGACAAAAACCAGGGCGAACATGTAATAGCGGATGTTGAACTGGATCCAGCTGTCGCCGCGCGGATCGACCCCTGATTCATAGGTGGTGGTGCGGAAGGCGCCCGAACCTTTAGGGCGAAGGAGAGAGGAGATGGTGAGGGCCAGTACCGGGACCAGGGCGCTTAACATCAAAAAGATGAGCAGGGCGTCGTAACCGGAAAGAACAAACACTGCGTTTTGTGAAGTAATGGTTGTAGCCTTCAGTGTAACGCAGCTTGCGGGCGAGGCCCGAGCGGGCCTCGCCTTGACAGGCCTGCGAGCGCGTGGGTTACGATTGGCGAAGCGTTCGGGCGTCGCCAAGCGGTAAGGCACCTGGTTTTGGTCCAGGCACTCGGTGGTTCGAATCCATCCGCCCGAGGATAGTGGTTCAAAATTGATCGATCGCCCGCCCCACCACCTTCAGGTCCAGGGCATAGCCGTTGGCGACCAGGTAAGCGGCGTCGGCCTCGCGGGCCACATTGCGGTTGAGTGCACCGAGCAAGTCTCGGAAACACCGACCCAGGGGAGAGGCGGGGATCACACCCCACCCGACCTCCTCGCTCACGGCGATCACCCGTGCCGCACACCGGTGCAGCTGGCCGGGCAAAGCCGCCACCGCCCGGGCGAGTGATTCCTCCTCAAAATCTGTCAGCAGCCTCGCACCCAGCCAGCCCCCGAGCGAATCGATCAGCAAGCATTCGTCCGCTTCGGCTTCTGCGAGCACCGCTTCGAGGGCCGGGCCACCGGGCACACCGGTCTCAACCAGACCCCAGCAGGAGGGACGGCGCTCGCGGTGGCGCGCGAGGCGCACCTGCCAGTCTGCATCATCAGGGGCACTCCAGCCTGTGGCAACGTAAGTAACCTGGGTAGCGCGCGCCGCCAGTTGCTCAGCCAGTTGGCTCTTGCCGCTGCGGGCGCCGCCGCTTACCAGGGTCAGTTTCATGTCCGCTCCTTTCAATTGCTCAGCCAGTGGATATATTTGGTATTGCCAACGCCACTACCGGCAGGCAGAATGAGTAATTGAGTATTTTTGCGCATCCATCCGAATATTTTATGAGCACTGAGACCCTTGAGAAAAAAAGTGTACAGCGCAAACCCATGCCGCTGTACAAGGTTCTGCTCCACAACGACGATCACACGCCGATGAACTACGTGATCGAGGTGCTGATGAAGACCATTCCAAAAATGCAGCCTTCCAAGGCGTGCAAGATCATGCTCGAAGCCCACAACAGCGGGGTGGCTGTGGTGATTGTCTGTGCCCTTGAACACGCCGAATTTTATAGCGAAAGCCTCAACCGCCACAACTTGACCAGCACCTACGAACCTGACTGCTAAGCCGGGCCAAGTACCCGGGTAAGTACCCGAGCATTGGCGCGTGCTCTGTGCGCCCAGCCTTGGCGCACCTCGGCATTGAGACCGCTGCCCTGCCTGAAAGCTTCGCCCCAGGCGCGGGCGAGCACCGCCGGGTCGTCGGGAAGCCGGTCAAGTGCACAGCCGGGAGCCTGGATCTGGCTGAGCAGTTGAGCCACTTTCGGATCGTAGCTGAGGCCCCAGACCGGGTTACCCCCGGCGGCGGCCATCAGCACACCGTGCAGGCGCATGGCGACAGTGAGCTGCACCGAGGCGAACAGACCCATCAATCGGCGGGGATCGTCCTCGCTTACCACCAGTCCAGGTTTTTCGAGGCTTTCGGCGACGGCGCGGGCAAGGGGTTCATCCCCGGGAATCTGAAAAGGAACACACAGAACGCTTGCACCGATGTCCCGCTGCAGTTGGCCGAGTGCCGCGATGATCACCGCCTGCTGGTGCGCGCCGAGGTCCGGGTGGGGTCTGAGGACCACCGCCACGCGCGGCGGCGCGAGCGCTCCGGCCGTCGGGTTAGAAGCCGGTTCCAGTGCCCAGACCGGATCGCAGGTCTGTTCGTGGGGAATACTCCAGGCGTCAAGTAGCTGGGCAGAAGCCGCATCGCGCACGCTCACCGCCTGACAACCCGCCAGCACTCTGCGGGTATAGTCGCGGCACCAGGGATCACGCAATGGCCCGATGCCCTGTGCCCAGGCGACGGTGCGCTTGCCGAAACTCTGGGCCAGCTGCATCAGTGAACCGTAGTAGAGCACGCTTTTGCGGCCGGTGACATCCTGCATCAGACTGCCGCCGCCCCAGATGAACGCATCGGCGCGGGCAATGGTGCTGCTGACTGCAAACCAGTTCCACCGATCCCGGCACTCGACGCCGTAGCGTTTTTGCATCTGCTGGGGGTTGGCCGCGAGCACTACCGGCTCGAGGTGGCCGGGCAGCATCTGCAGCAGAGCGGACAGCAGCGCTTCGTCGCCGCCGTTGCCGAAGCCGTAGTAGCCGCACAGAACGGCCCGCATTCTAAAACTGCACCAGTTTGCGCCGCACCGCCTCGATACATAGCGCCACCCGACCGTTGGTTTCGTTAGTATCCTCCAGAGCGATCCCCAGCTTTTCTTTGAGGCGCTGGACGTGGTTCTGCACCGTTTTTTTGCTGGTATAGATGCGATCGGCCACCGCCTGATCGGTGAGGGCTTCTTTGCAGATGAGGCCGAGCACCTCGACCTCCCGCTCGGTCAGCTGCAGCAGACCGCGCAGCTCGCGGGGGATCTTCAGCTCGCCGCTCAGGGCACTTTTGGCCCCTTCGAGAAACTGGGTGCGCCGGTCCATCTTGTTGACGGCGGCAAAACCGCCCTCATGGCGACCGATCGCCTCGCCTAGGGGGGTGAGCAACAGGGGCTCACTCGAGTAGACCATGACGCACTGGTGCGGAAAGTGCTTGAAGACGTCGCGCAACAAATTGAGGCCCGGTTCGGCCGACTGCTGTCCGCTAGTCTGGCCGTAGAGCAAGTCGACCACCAACAAATCCGGCTGGAATTCTTTGAGGCGTTTGATAGCGGCGACCGGGTCGCTCAAAGTCTCACAATAGGCGTCGGCTTCGAGCTTCTGCAACCACTCGCAGTTGTGCTTGGCCACCTCGGGATGATCTTCGACAATGATGAAGCGCAAGGCCATAGGGGTGTTGAGGGATTTTCCTCAGCGTATCACTGCGGCTTCTCCGCCGCAGCGCCTGCACGAAGGGGTAGCCTTTCGCCCCTCGAAGCCATTCTTGCCCTAGAGCACACCGACCGGCAGCGCTGGTGACGCAGACCGGCGATCTCGCCCGCAAGGCGGTTTAAACTCGGGGTGCACATCCACTGCACCCCACAGGCAGCCAAGTGAGCACCGAAATACACTCTACTTTTTACGAGCCGATGTTCAAGAACCTCAGACTCGGAGCCAAGTTCGGCCTCATCCTGTTGCTCGCTTCCGCCTGCACGATCGTGGGCAGCGGCGCGATGCTCTCGTTTGTCCTGCAGCAGAACGCCGAGCGCGAAATCGCCTCGAAGGCGGGGATGCTCATGCAGACGATGCTCGCCATTCGCCAGTACACCGACTTGAACGTCGAGCCTGCCATTCTTTCAGGTCAGGTGAGCGACGAGACCGACTTTCATCCGGAGCGCATCCCGTCTTTTTCGGCCACCACCGTCTTTGAGAACCTGCGCGGCAACGAGGAGTATCGGAGTTTTTTCTATAAAGAGGCCGCCCCCAACCCCACCAACCTGCGCGACAAGGCGGACGCTTTTGAAGAAGCCCTGGTCGGCCGCTTTCGCAGGGAGCCGGCCACCAAAGAAATCAGCGGTTTTCGCGAACAGCCGGGCGGTGAAGTGTTCTACGTCGCCCGGCCTTTAAAAGCGTCCGAGCCCAGTTGCCTGCAGTGCCACAGCACCCCGGAGGTTGCCCCCAAGAGCATGCTGAATGTCTACGGCGATCGAAACGGCTTCGGGTGGAAACTGGGCGAAATCATCGCCATCCAGCTCATCTCGGTGCCGGTCGAAGCAGTCTACGCGAGTGCGGTGCGCTCCTGGGTGCTGGTGGTGAGCATCCTAGCGGGCTTTTTTGTAATTTTTGCCGGGGTGATCACGGTGCTGCTCAGGCAAACGGTCACCCTCCCGATTGTGCGCATGGCCCAGACCGCCGAGCAGGTGAGCACGGGCCAATCGAGCGACAACTTTCCCGAAGACGCCGCCGATGAAATCGGCATGCTCGCCAAAGCCTTCAACCGCATGAAGGCGAGTCTTGAGATCGCCTTCAAGATGCTGGGCGAGCACAGCCGTTGAAAACTAAGACAAAAACCGCCGCCGGAATTGGGCCGCTTTGGTCGGATCACCAATCTGGTCTGCCAGCCTGTCGACTAGATCCGCCTGGGTGAGGTGGCTCGATTGGGAAGCCACCTGCACCAGCCGCGCGGCAATCGGTCCTACAAAGTGCGCCAGCTCCCGCTCGCAGCGCTGCACAAAATTGGGATCGAGCACCGGAGATGGGGCAGCGCCGGGGTTGGTGGCCGGTGGCCGGGTCGGTGTGGCCCCCAGCAGATCCATCGCCTTTTGGCTAAAACTTGGCCGCTGCTTTTCGGGCAATTGCTCCGCAAGCCTTTCCACCAGATCCTGGGCGTCCTGGGCCAGCGCCTGGGCCTGGCGCACCAGAATCGGGGCGATCGGTCCAATCAGCGAGGCAAGGTGCTTCTGCAGTCGGTCGAGCTGGTTTGCGTTCAACTCCAACGGAAAAGCCAGGCGAGTCTCGTCGCGGCGCAAGGGCCGGGAAGGCTCGCCCTGGACGGCGCTGCGCAACAGTTGGCCGATTTCGCGCATGCCTGCCGGACGGGAGCGGGGATCTTTTTGCAGACAGGCGAGTACGACCCGCTCGACAGCGGGCGGTACGGCCCGGTAGGGACTGGCCTGGGCTATTGAGCGGGGGAGCCGTTCGGTATGGGCGTGATACCAGCAGTTGAAGCTCTGGTCGGCGAGGACGAACGGGTCGGTGCCGGAAAATAGCTCGTACAGAATCATTCCGAGGCCGTAGACGTCGGACAGGACTGTCACCGCCTCTCCGCGCAACTGCTCCGGTGCCGAGTAGCGCGGTGTACCCAGATAGCCGTGGGTGAGTTGCCTCCGCTCGCCATAGACCATCGCCTCGCTGACCAGTTTGGCAATCCCAAAATCGAGAATCTTCACCCGCCAGCCCGACTGGGGGTCGCCGGAAAGATAGATATTGCCCGGTTTGAGGTCGCGGTGGACGACTCCCAGATCGTGGGCAACCTGCAAACCTTCGCAAAGCTGCACCCCAATCGCCACCACCTGCTCGAGCGGCAAAGGCGAACCGGCCAGGTCGTCGAGGGCGTGCCCCTTGAGAAACTCCATCGTGAAGTACGGTAAATCGAGATCGTCGAGGATGCCGTAGTCGTAGATCTGCACAATGTAGGGGCTACGCTCGCTCAGGCGGGCGCAGATGGCCGCCTCGTTGCGGAAGCGCTGGCGCAGGTCGTTGGTGTTGAGGCTCTGGGAAAGCAGCTTCACCGCCGCCGTCAGATCGTCGATCTCGACGTGAACGGCTCTGTAGACCGAACCCATCCCGCCGACGCCGATCTTCTCCACCAGGCGGTAGCGGCCGACCGTGCGGCCCAACAGAGGATCTCGCCGTCCTTGGAAGCTGGCCACCGTCGGCAGGGAAATTTCGCTCAAACTATGACACAACTGCCAGGGTTTGTCCAACGGCGGCTTGCGGGCGCTTGCAAAGCTAAAGTACCCCGAGCGAAGCCTAAATTTGCGGTCGGGTCTAAGCTTCTTTGCGCAAGTCCGACACATCCCAGGCGCGCTCGACGTCGCGGGTCAGTTCGCGATCCTCCGCCTGCAGTACCCGCTCCAGTTCCTCGGCCTGCCGGCGCGAGCGGACCGCCACGAGCCTTTCTTCTTCCTCCAGTTCGGCCATCTCGTAGAGCATCTTTTCGTCGTTGGCTTTGAAGGTGCTTGCGATCCGTTGCGCCCGGTAGGAGCGCTCGCCCAACAATTTCAAAGCCCCGACGCCCATCTCCACGGCGGAGCCGAAGGTCTCGCGCTCGACTACGTCGACTTTGCGGCGAATCAATTCGTAGGCGTGGCGGCGGTCGATCGCCCGAGCCAGGATCTTCAGGTGGGGAAAGTGCTTGCGCACCAGGTCGACCATCTCCACCGACTTTTCGCGATCGTCGATGGCGATGACCAGCAGCTTCGCCTGCTCCGCCCCGGCCGCGTGCAGCAGGTCGATGCGGGTGGCGTCGCCGTAGAAGAGCTTGAAGCCGAAGCGGCGCAGCATGTCTATCTGGCTCGGATCGACTTCGAGGATAGTCACTTTGCAGCCGTTGGCCATCAACATGCGGCCGACAATCTGTCCGAAGCGGCCGAACCCGGCAATGATCACCGGGTTTTCGTTCTCGTCGATGGCGTCCGGTTCGCGCTCGGGCTCCGTCGAAATAAAGCGCGGCTGCACCAACCGGTCGTGCAGGATCATCAACAGCGGCGTCATCACCATCGACAGCGCCACCACCGCCACGAGCGGTTCGGCGACTTCCGGGGTGAGCACCCGGTTCTGGGTGGCAAAAGAAAAGAGCACGAAGGCAAATTCACCCCCCTGCGCCAGGGCAAAGGCGAACAAAAAACTCTGGCTCAGCTGCAAACGAAAGAACTGGCCAAGGGCCAACAGTACCGAAAACTTGACGACCGCGAGGCCGATGACCAGACCAAGGATGAGCAGCGGCTGTTCGAAGAGCAAGTTGAAGTTGATGCTCGCCCCCACCGCGATAAAGAACAGGCCAAGCAGCAGACCCTTAAATGGTTCGATGTCGGTTTCCAGTTCGTGGCGGTACTCGTTTTCGGCGAGCACCACCCCGGCCACAAAGGTACCGAGGGCGGGCGAGAGACCGACCGCCTGCACCGCGAGGGCCACACCCACCACCAGCAGGAGCGCCGTGGCGGTAAAAATTTCGCGCAGGCGGGTCGAAGCGATGAAGCGAAAGACCGGCTGCATCAAAAATCTACCCACCAGCACGATGCCGCCCAACAAAGCAATCACCAACAGCGCCTGCTGCCAGGCGGGCAGACTGGCTGTGGGGCCGGAGGCGCCCTCGGCGGCGACCAAAATCAGATCCCCTGCGGCGGCCTGCAGGCTTACCTCGGTGGCCTTGCCGGTGGCCAGCAGCGGCAGCAGGGCCAGGATCGGGATCACGGCAATGTCTTGAAACAGCAGGACCGAAAAGGCCGACTGTCCAGCCTCGCTCTTCATTACCCCTTTTTCGTTGAGCGTCTGCAGTACAATGGCCGTCGAGGACATCGCCAGGATAAGGCCGACCGCCAGGGACATTTGCCAGGACAAGCCGACCGCCAGGGCAATCGCCCCCGCCACCAGAGCCGTCCCGATCACCTGCAGCCCGCCCATGCCCAGGATCGGCACCCGCAAACGCCACAGCAGTGAGGGCTGCAACTCCAGACCGACCAGAAAGAGCATCATCACGACGCCGAATTCGGCGAAGTGCATGACGTCTTCTCCCTCCTGGCCGACCAGGCCAAGGACGAACGGGCCGATAACCACCCCGGCGAGCAGGTAGCCCAACACCGAGCCGAGCCCGAGGCGCTTGGCAATCGGCACCGAGATCACGGCGGCAGCCAGATAAATGAATGCTTGAAAGAAGAAGTTTTCGTTAGCCATGGTGGGTAGCCTCCTGGGCCGGGAGTTGCTGGGCAAGGTCGTGGTTGAAGTAGCGGCTTTGCCTGAGGCGCTCCCAGTCGACGGCATCGTCGCGCAGAGCGACGATCGCCTTGTAGTAATTTTCGATGTGGCGGGTTAGTTCCTGCTTTTCGCCCAACTGATGGGTGCTCTGGATAACGAACGGGGGCAGATACTCCATGCCGCACAGCCGGGCCGTCTGCTCGAAGGGCACCAGCAGTTCCCGGACGGTGAAGTAGTTGTGCCCCTCGCGGCTGTAGGCCTGCTCGCTGCCACCGGTGGTGATGGCGCTCAAAAACTTCTTGCCCCGCAAAGCGGTACCTTCGTGCCCATAGGCGAAGCCGTACTCCAACACCAGATCCTGCCATTCTTTGAGGATGGCCGGGCTGCTGTACCAGTAAAAAGGATGTTGGAAGACAACGATGTCATGGGTCACAAGCAGCTCCTGCTCGCGTTTGACGTTGATGTAAAAATCAGGATAGGCCTCGTACAGGTCGTGGATGGTGACCCCTGCCAATCCGGTAACGGCCTGGATCAGCCGTCGATTGACCCGTGACTTTTCTAGCGCCGGGTGGGCAAATAAAATCAAGATCCGATGGGAACGCGCCATAGGTAGTGCCTCATAAGCCCTGGGCAACGGGCCTGAGCAAAGTCTAGCCGTTGTCCTCAGATTTTCGCCCGCAAGCTTCAATCGATTGGCACCACCAGCGGCTCGGCGCACCGTCGATGTTGTGGTGATACCCAAGTTCGAGGTGGAGCAATCGCTCGCCTATGCCCAGGGCCGCGACGGCCAAAAAAAAGCGCCAGAGGCACCCGCCGCACACCCCGAAATATAAAGTCTTGTGAGAATCATCTCATCAAAACTTCACATGTCCCTCATCGCCCTCCTGGATTCTGAAGGTGTGAGCGATGAGTGCTCACTTCCAAAGCGCAAACGCAAACAGCCTTTCAGCACAGGAGATGACCGCCATGATTCGTCCTACCGCCGTTCTCGCCGCCCTCGCCCTTGTGGCCCTGTCCGTCCCCGTCCTTGCCGTCGAAAAAGAAGTGCTCCAGGCCCAATCTGACCGCATCCCCGGCAGCATCACTTTTGCCGGCTCCTCCCCGAAAGCGGAGTTGCTTTCTGGAAACGCTGTTTCTGAAGATGCCCTAGGGTGCATCGAAAATCCGAAATTCTACCCGGCCAACGACGGCAACGGCCCCCGCGCCACCGAAAACTACAGCGATTCCACGCCCTACGCGGCCACTGCCGCTGTCCTGGCGACCGAGGTCTGCCACTAATCAGGGTTAGTCCCATCCAAACCGATATCACCAAAAAGGGGCGGGATGTTCGTTCATCCCGCCCCTTTTTGGGCAACTTACGATGGGGCGAGCGCCTCGCTGCGGGCGAAGTTGGTGAGGATCTGCTCGCGAAAGACGCGGCTGGCGCGCGATTCGTAGCGCTGGGGATGGGTCAGCAGGGTCAGGGGGCGGCGCAATACCAGCCCTTCGACGGTCAGTCGATGCAACACACCCAATTGCAGCTCTTTTTCGATCGCTGTCGCCGAGAGGAACGCCACGCCCAATCCCGCCTGGACTGCCGCTTTGATGGCCTCGATGCTGCTCAGTTCCATCTCGATGCTGAGGCTTTCGACGTCGATGTCGAAGCGGCGCAGCACGCCGTCGAGTACGCGCCGGGTCGTCGATTCAGGATCGAGGGCGATGAACTTGAGTCCGTAGAGATCTTCGCGGCGGATCACCTCCGCGCCCGCGAGCGGGTGGAAACCCGGCACCACCAGGGCCAGTTCGTCCTCGGCGTACACTTCGACAGCGAGCCTGCCCTGCAACTCCAAGGGCACCTCGCCGCCGATGATCCCCAGATCGAAGCGGCCCTCGGCAACCCCGTAGGCGGTCCGCCGGGTGGACATTACATGGAGCTGCACGCCCACTTCGGGATAGCGGCGATGAAACTCGCCGATAAGCCGCGGAATCAAGTAGGTGCCGGTGGTCTGCGAGGCCCCGATCACCAGTGTGCCGCCTTTGAGGTTTTGCAAATCGGTAATCGCCCGCCGCGATTCGTCGCACAGTGCCAGGATACGGTGGGCGTAATCGAGAAAAATCCGTCCCGCTTCGGTGAGTTCCGCTTTGCGGCCGGATCGGTCGAACAGCGGCATCCCGAGGGCGGCTTCGAGGTTTTGGACCTGCAGTGAGACCGCCGGCTGGGAGATATAGAGCGATTCTGCCGCCCTTTTGAAGCTGCCGTGCTGGGCGATTGCCCGGAAGATGCGTATTTGGTCCAGGCTGAAGTTGTTCATCAAACAGAAATATCGGACATCGAGCGGCAGGCGGCAGGGAGCAGCGCGAGGGATGAACCGCTGTCCAGGCCATCATTCATTGTGCAGCGAAACCGCCTCCGTCGCTACGACCGCTCCGAAATCGGGGATCAGCGGCGGCGCGTGGGCAACCCCTCGGTGCGGATGATCTCTTCGAGCCGCTGCACGCGGTTGGCCGAAGCAGGATGGGTGCTCAAAAACTCGGCACTGCCGCCACCGCCCTGCAGACGCCTTAAAAAATCCGGCAGTCCGTTGGCGGGATAGCCTGCCCGGGCGAGGTTGCGCACGCCGAGGGCGTCCGCTTCGTACTCGTCGTCGCGCGAGTAGCCGCGCTGGTAGAGGCTCACACCCAGACCGACCAGCAGATTGTCGTTTTGACCCAGGGCACCGGCGATGCCCTGGGTGACGGCTGCCTGGCGCATCTGGTTGATGGCATGGCGGGCCACCAGATGACCGATTTCGTGGGCCATCACCCCGGCCAGTTCGGCGTCGCTGCGCACGCCTTTTGCCAGACCGGCATTCACATAGACGTAGCCGCCCATGGTTGTGAAGGCGTTGATACTGCGGTCGTTCACCACAAAAAAGCGATAGGGCAGCTGCGGCCGCCCGCTGGTGCGGGCCAGTCGGCGGCCCATGTTGGTAACCCGAGCCACAAGGCGCCGGTCGTGCGAAAGGCGCACTTTGCCCTGGCGCACCAGCTGTTCGTGGATGCGCCGGCCGTAGGCGCCCTCCTGGGTATCGGAGAGGTTGTCGAGGGCAAAATACTGAAAGGCGCCGTTGAGCAGACCCTCCAGACCTTGTGCCCGGGCCGGGTTGGCAAAACCGCCGCCCATCAAAGTCGCTGCTAAAATGAACGCTATTCCTGTCTTGGCTGCTTCGGTAAACAGCATTGCTACGCCCCAAAAATAAGATTTACCCCTAGCTCAATGATCCTGGATAAGCGCAAATTTCAGCTGCACTTAAAGACAGAAACTCTCGGCCACGGGTTTCATCTGTACGAGCGGATCGATTCGACCAATCGCCTGGCGATGGAGTTTTTGCGCGAGGGCGCTCCCGAGGGTACGACCATCCTCGCCGAGCAGCAGACCGGCGGGCGCGGCAGCAACGGTCGCCAGTGGGAATCACTCCCCGGAGGGCTGTACCTGTCGGTGATCCTCAGGCCGCAACTGATGCTCGCCGATATCTTTCAATTGACGTTGGTGGCAGCCTTTGGCGTTGCCCAGAGCCTCGCCCGCCTCACCGGGGCCGATGTGCGCCTCAAGTGGCCTAACGACCTGGTTATCGAGCAGGGTGGGCGCCTTGCCAAAGTCGGCGGCATCCTCACCGAAACCCGTATCCAGGGCGACCGGCTTGCGGGGGCGGTGGTGGGTATGGGCATCAACTGGGACAACCCGGTGCCCGCCGAGGCGGCCCGCCTCAAGCCGCTCTCGCGGCGGGATCTCGACCTGGCGCCGGTGGCGGCGGCGGTGCTTTTGGGGCTGGAAGAGAGCTATCAGCTCTGGCGCCGGCGCGGTATCGAGCGCATCGTGAGCGGCTACGAACGCTATCTGGTCAATCTGGGTCAGGCGGTGGAGGTGCCCGGCCACGACGGCCAGGGTCGGATCATCGGCATCGACGAGCGTGGGGCGCTGCGGGTGTTGTTTTTAGACGGCGGCGAGACGCTGGTCATGCCTAGCGAATTGCGGCTGGGCTATGCACTGTGAGGATCAAGCTGATCGCGGTCGGGCGGCTGCGCGAGGAGGCTTACGAGTGGGCCTGCGCCGAATACGCCCGGCGGCTGGCGGCCTATGCCCGCCTGGAACTGGTGGAAGTGCGCGACGCCCGCATCGCCGACAGCCAGGCGGGCCTACTCAAGGAGGGCCAGGCTCTGCTTGCCCTGCTGCGCCCCGGCGAGCACGCAGTCTTGCTCGATAGCGGCGGCAAGCAGTTTACCAGCGTCGAATTGGCCGATTGGCTCGAAAACCATGCCGTGCAAGCGCCGGTCTTCATCGTCGGCTCAAGCCACGGCGTCGCTCCGATCGTTCGGGAGCGGGCACAGACGGTCTGGTCGCTCTCGAAGCTGACCTTTCCCCACGAGCTGGCGCGGGTGATCGTGCTGGAGCAGCTCTACCGCGCCGCCACCATCCTGGCTGGGCACCCTTACCACCATGGCTAAGATAGATAGGCCGTTACCCCTGTCGCCATGCAAGCCCGCCGCATCGCCCGTGAACTCGCCTTGATGAGCATCGGTCAGATGCCCGCCGATCGTTCGCGACTGCAGGCAAAAAACCTCGAAGAACTGGTGCTCGCCTCGGTGCGCACGCTGCGCGAGGAGGCCAACGAGAGCCTCCAGAGAGCCTGTACCGAGCTGCGACAGGGCCACAACCGCCTGGAGGCGAGCGAACTGACGGCGCCCACCGTCGAGGCGGCCCGCCGGGAGGTGGCGGCGGCGATTGCACTGGCCGAGCAGGCAATCAACCGGGTGGGCGCTTCGCTGGAGTTGCCGGAGTTCGTGCGCCTGGCGGACGAGTTGCAGGTGCGCGCCTACGCCTTCGAACTGCTCGGTGCCTTTGTGCGCCAGGGGGACAATCTCGACAAGCTGTTGGATACCTGTATGGAAGGTTGGCAAGTCGAACGGCTCACGCGCATCGACCGCGACATTCTGCGTCTGGCGCTGGTGGAGATGGTGGAATTGAAGAGTGTCCCCTTGCGCGTCGCCATCGACGAGGCCGTCGAGCTGGCCAAAAAATACAGCACAGACACCGCCGTTCGCTTCATCAACGGCGTCCTGCGGCGGGTGGTGCAGCATCTGCAGCTGGAACAGCGCCCACGCCATTGACGTCTGGAATCGTGAGTGCCAGTGGCCGCCGGGCGCGATGCTAGGATGGCCGTTAGGCGAGTTTGTCTGCGAACTTACGAGGATTGCTGGAAGTATGCTGAGCCATTGGAAAAAAAGACTTGTACAGCTTGCTGTTGTCGGAGCGGTGGCGGGCGGCAGCTTTACGCTGGGTACTTTTGCGGTGCGCCAGGTGGCGGGTGTTCCCCTAGCGGCGGCTCCAGCCCCGCAGGCGAGCCTGACCAGCAACGATGCGGTGCCGCCTCCGGCTCTATCGAGCGCCGAAGGCCCGGAGCGGGCATCGGCGGCCACGACTTTCTTGGGTCCCAACTTCATCGCCGATGCGGCCGAGAAGGCTTCTCCAGCCGTAGTGCGCATCAACACCGAGCGGGTGCGCGAGGTGGGTGGCCGCACGCCGCTGGAGCAATTTTTTCCTGAATTCACGCCACGCCGGGGCGGCATGCCCCGCCTGGAGCAGGGGGCGGGTTCGGGCTTTATCCTCAGTGGCGACGGCACCGTGGTCACCAACGCCCACGTCGTCGAAAAGGCCGACAAAGTCTACGTCACCCTGGGCGACGGCCGCAAAACCACCGGCAAGGTGATCGGCGCCGACCCGCTCACCGACATTGCCGTGATCAAAATCGACGCGGGCATCGACTTGCCCACCGCCCCGTTGGGCGACTCGGACAGGTTGCGCGCCGGCGAGTGGGTGATTGCCGTGGGTAATCCGCTCGGCCTCAATCACACCGTCACCGCCGGCATCATCAGTGCCCTCAAGCGCTCCAGCAACGAAGTCGGGGTGCGCGAGGACCGGCGGCTCGACTTTATCCAGACCGACGCCGCCATCAATCCGGGCAACTCCGGCGGCCCGCTAGTCAATATCTACGGTCAGGTGGTGGGCATCAACACGGCCATTCGCGCCGACGGCCAGGGCATCGGCTTCGCCATCCCGATCAACAAAGTCAAAGAGATCACGGCGAGTTTGCTGAGGGACGGCCGGGTGATTCGCCCGTACATCGGCATCTCGATGGTGAGCATTACTCCCGAACTGCTGCGCGAACTCAAAGAGAACCCCGACGTCGCCAAGCTGCCCCAGGCCGAAAAAGGCGTCTGGATCCGCGAGGTGATCAAAGGCTCCCCCGCCGCCACAGCCGGGTTGCGCGCCGACGACATTATTGTCGAAGTCGACGGCAAAGTGGTTTTCGAGGCCAGGCAGGTGCAGGAACTGATTGGAGCGCGCAAGGTGGGCGATACCGTCTCAGTCAGAGTCCAGCGCAACAGCAAGCTCTCGACTTTTGATGTGCGCACCGTGGAATTAAGCCAGACACCGCTCAGCTAGATCGTTTACACCGTCGGGACAACTCCACCGCTGCGCGGATGCCTACCGTGCGGTGGAGTCACCAGCTAAAGAAAACGTTAAACAAACCTGGCCCCGATCCTCTCTACCCCATACTGGGGTGTAATCGCACTTCTTGCAGTGTGAAAGGGGATGAGACAGCCGATGCCGAGCGACGACATCTGGTCCGACGAAGTGCAGGTAGAGGCGGAAGCGGAGGCCGAGGTCCTCGCTCCCGAGGAATTTGCCGTCGTCCGCGGCAGCACCGACGATCTGGTGCGGCTGTATCTGCAGGAAATCGGCCGGGTGCCGCTCCTGAAGCCTGCCGAAGAAATCGAACTGGCCCGCCGCATCGCCACCTGGCTTTCACTCGAAGAAAAGCGCAGCAAATTTCAGGCTGTCGCTGCCGAATCGTGGCTTGACGCCGCCAATCTCACCCCCCAGCAGTGGGCCACGATCGTCCGCGAGGGCGAGCGCGCCAAGGCCCATCTGGTCAAGGCCAATTTGCGTCTGGTGGTCTCGGTGGCCAAAAAATACCAGGGGCGCGGCCTGCACCTGCTCGATCTCATCCAGGAAGGCACGCTCGGCTTGATCCGTGCCGCCGAAAAGTTCGATTACACCCGCGGCTTCAAGTTTTCGACCTACGCAACCTGGTGGATCCGCCAGGGCATTACCCGCGCCATCGCCATGCAGGCGCGCACGATCCGCTTGCCGGTCCACATCGTCGAGAAGGTCAACCGCATCAAAAAAGCCACCCGCCAACTCTCACAGCAATTGGGCCGCTCGCCCTCGGAGGACGAGATCGCCGAGGCGGTGGAGATGGACGCGGATCAACTGCGCTTCGTGCGCAAGGCCATCCAGTTGCCGGTGTCGCTGGAGACTCCCGTCGGGCGCGAGGAAGACACCGCCCTGGGCGATCTGATTCAGGCGAAGGGCAACGAGCCCGAGCACGGCGTGGTGCGCGATTTGATGAACCAGGATCTCGAATCGCTGCTGCAGACTCTCACACCCCGCGAGCGCGACGTGCTGCGGTTACGCTACGGGCTTATCGACGGCCGCTCGCGCACGCTGGACGAAGTCGGCCAGCAATTTGGCCTCACCCGCGAGCGCATCCGCCAGATTGAAGCGCGGGCGCTGCGCAAACTGCGCCATCCCCAACGGCTCCAGCGCGTGCGCGAGTATCTCGAAGGTATCGAGAATACGTAATTTACTGGGCGGCCGGTTGATCCCCTGTTCTATGCTCTGCCGGCGGGTACGTCCCTTTGGCGTATTTTCGATCCATTTGCTACAACGCTCACAACGACGAGGAATCTATCGCGTTATACGAGCGGGCTGCAAACGCTTTGGTTCATGAGCGCTCCTTCGGCCTGAACGATCCCAGACTGCGCCCGCACATCCTGGAGGCGGCCAACACCAACAACATGACCATTACTTATTGAGGCGCGGTTCGGTTCCCCGTTTTGCAGCCATTGCATGAAGACTTACACCAAAGGAATTGGAGTTGTCGGCATCAACGCGCCGAGCAAGGGTCCAGCCGAAGACTTCCGCCAGCGGCTTGTAGGCAAAACCAGACTTGTCGAGCAATTGGCGCGATTCGGGGGCAAGCCACCAGGAGTGCTGGGTATCGTCCGCGCGCACCCCGGCCGCGTCGAGTTGCAAGCTTGGTTTGGGAGTGTAGTACGTCAGGGCGATAAATTCTGAAACTCGCTCGCCGTTCTTTTCGTAGACCATGGCAATCGGAGCGTTCGGATCGACGTAGCCTGCGAGGCGCTGCTGGGAAAAGGCTTTGAAGTCGGGATAGAAGTCGCCCAGGAAGGTGGTGAGGACCGCGAGCAGCAGGGCGAAGTACGGACCGCCGATGAGCGAAACCGTCCAGAGCGTCTGGGCGGCGGGCAGACTGCGCCGAATCCGGAAGAAGACCGGCACCCCCAGCCAGAGAATCCCGAGAGCCAGGCCCAGGGGCAAATAAAGCTGCACCCCGTCCACCCAGGTGGGATTGAAGGCAAGCAGTGGGGTCGCGATGACCAGCAACAGACCCACTAGTCCCACCAAGAAGCTGGTGGCGGCCAGGGAGCGTCCGCGTCTGCGCTGCCAACAATGGTCGATCCACACCCCGGCCAGCAGGGCAATAAACGGACAAGCCTGGATCAAATAGTAGGGTTCTTTGGTTGAAAAAAGCTGCAACAGCGACAGCAGCACCAGCGGATAGCTCCAGAGCAGCAACGGCGCCTTTTTTTCCCGCTGAAGCGCCCAGACTCCGCCCAGGGCCGGAAAGGTCCACGGGAAAGTATTGGCCGGTAAGTTCCAGAAATAGTAGAACGGCCCCACCGGGTGGAATTCTTTGTTTCCGAGCTTAAACAGATGCCCGAACAGCTGTTCGTAGACGAGCGCACCGTAGACGTTCGTGGCCGTCGCGTACCAGAAGCCGAACAGACCCACCCCGGCCGCGAGTCCGGCATAAAGATACGGGTTGGTGAGCAAACGGTGCTCGCGGTTGCGCCAGATGAGCCAGGCCAAGGTGGCGACGGCCGAAAGCAGAATCATCGTTGTCTTGAGGAGCAATCCAAGGCCGATAGCGATTCCCCACCCGGCGGCGAGCGCTCTCCATCTCGGCCGGACGGCCGGCAGCAGACAGCCCAGGCCCGCCAGTTCGAGGGTGGTGAGGATGACGTCGGTGACGGCCACACGCCCGTAGAACAACCACAGGTACATCGTGGGCAGCACCAGTGCCCCGAGTAGCGCCCGGCGCGGCCCCACCAGCTTCCGGCCAATCCAGTAGGTGAGCAAGACTCCCGCCACCCCGGCAATCACGCTCGGCAGCCTGGCGCTCCATTCGCTAATGCCGAACGTCTGAAAGCTGACGGCAATCAGCCAGGGGTTGAGGGGGGGCTTCTCGAACCAGGGTTCGCCCAGAAAGCTCGGGGCGAGCCACTGGCCGCTGCGGATCATCTCGCGCGCCATCTGGGCGTAGTAGCCCTCGTCGGTGCCGATGAGACTCTGGCGGCCGGCGTGCAGCAGCAGCAGCGGCGCGGTGTAGACCATCAGGCCTAAGCTGGTAAGAACATCCGCAAAGGAAGGAGCGCGCTCCGATGACTGCAGCATCGCCTCTGGGCTCTCCATCACCTGACCTTGAACACCGGATTGTAACATTGATACCCAGCGCCACTGAGATCGTCGCGGTACTGGGGCTTGCTTCCCGGCTAGTAGGCCGATCCCACGAGTGCGACTATCCCGAATCGGTACGTTCGCTTCCCGTCTGCACCAGGCCCAAATTTGATCCGATAGGCACCAGCCGCGAGGTGCACGAGCGGGTGAGCAAGCTGCTCGCCACCGCCCTGAGTGTTTACGAAGTGGATCTGGCCATGCTTGAGCAACTGGCGCCTACCCACATCCTCACCCAGGCCCAGTGCGAAGTCTGTGCGGTGAGTCTGTCTGAAGTCGAGGCGGCGGTGGCGGGCCTGACGGGTGGGCAGCCCCATATCCTCTCGCTGCAGCCGAATGTGCTCAGCGATCTTTGGGAGGACATTGCGCGGGTAGGAACGGCTCTAGGTGTGCCGTCCGAACACGTCATCCAGGCACTCCGGGCGCGGGTAAAAGCTTGCTGTGAGAAGGCACAATCGGCGGGCACCGGTCGCCGGATAGCCTGCATCGAGTGGACCGATCCGCTGATGGCGGCGGGCAACTGGGTACCGGAACTGGTGGAGATGGCGGGCGGGGTGAATCTTTTCGGTACCACCGCCAAGCACTCCCCCTGGTTGGAGTGGACGGATCTGGCAGCCGCCGACCCGGAGGTAATCATCTTGATGCCCTGCGGCTACGATCTGGACGCTACTCGCGAAGCGACTCTAGCCCTGGCCCGAAGCCAACCGGAATGGACATCGCTCAGCGCTGTGCGCGAAGGCGAAGTTTTTATCGTGGACGGCAATCAGTACTTCAACCGGCCGGGACCGCGCCTGGTTGATTCGCTTGAAATCCTGGCTGAAATCTTGCACCCTGGCTTGTTCGCCTTCAGCTACGCCCCGCACGGTTGGCAACGGCTATAGAGCAAGCACCGCCTGCGGTCTTGCCGATGTGCATTTCAGCTTCGGCATAGCTAGAAATTGAACTCCCGCCAGAGGCTCCGCGCTTGTATGCGTGGGACAATTTCGATCAATGACACCTGAGGGAGCCAGCCTGTGGAGACCGCCGTCAAGCCGCTCGACGTACCCGCCGCCATCCGCCGGCGCCGGTCGATCAAAAACTTCAAAAGCGATCCGATTGCCCCGGAACTGCTCCAGGAACTGGTCACTCTTACCGTTGCCGCTCCAAGCAGTTGGAATTTGCAGGATTGGCGCATCGTGCTGGTGCAGTCGGAGGCCCAAAAAGCGGCCCTCAGCGCCGCCGCCTTCAACCAGAAGCAGATTATCGAGGCACCTGTGACCTTTGTGTTCGCCGCGAGCCCCTACGCCTGGCGCGAAGGCATCGAGCCCATCCTCGAGCAGGGGCAGGCCAACGGCTGGAGCGAGGGCTTCGCCGATTACCTGCGCGGAGCCGTTCCTCAGTTTCAAGAAACCTTGGGCGACAAAAACCGCGAGTACGCCGTCAAAGACGCGATGATCGCCGCCACCCACCTGGTGCTGGCCGCCGAGAGCCTGGGGCTTTCCACCTGCTTTATGAACGGCTGGGTCGAAGATCAAGTCAAGGCGGTGATCGGCGCGGCGGACGACTCGAATATCGCGATTGCCGTGTTGGTGCCGGTAGGCTACGCCGCTGAACCGCGTCCAAATCCCGGCAGGTTGCCATTTGAGCACAACGTGTTCAGCGAAACGCTGGGCACTCCGTACCAGCCGTAGGGCGATTTGTCGGTGGGCTTTCCTCCCTACAGAGGAGTGGAAGCACGGAGATTGACCGGCCATGACAAGCCAGCAGACGGAGCGCGAAGACGAGAATGTGTCGGCAGGAGCAACGGTTCCTGCGGCGGTGGCGGGAGCCAAAGGGCTGGGCGCCGCCTCCGAACAACTGGGGGCTTACAGCGCAGATCTTGCAGATCAAGCGGAAAATATTTTGTGGGAAAGAGGCAGTCAAGAGGCCTTTCTCGATCGGCTGAATATCGAAGGCCCTCAGCAAGTCGCCTACAAGGCCGCCGAATTTAGCGACGAGGCTGCACAATCGACCGCGCAGATCTACGACGAAGGGATTGCCTTTGCCCAGGAGAAAATCGCGTCGATGACTGCCCAGGCCGACGATCTTGCCGGTAGGGTGGTGGCGGCCGAGACGGCCTCGGGCGGTGCCAGTCTGGCCTCCAACGCCATGCTCGCCTACGCAGTGGCGGACGGTTTTGCCGAGGGGGAACTGACCGAGGCGGTGGTGCACACCGGCGGCGGCCTGCTGGAGAGTGCCTACGACGCGGCCGATGGTGCATTCGCTTCGGCGGACAACTTTTTGCAGGGCGATTTTGGCGGTGGGTTTGCAGATATCGGCAAAGGACTAGGCAATGCCGGCGAAGAACTGGCACAGGGTTGGGGCGAGGTGACGACGGATCTGTCCGAGGGCATCGACAACATCGGCGGCAATGTCACTGGGCTATTTACCGGGGAAACCTGGGCGCGCGCTGCCGATTTTGCCGTCGATACGACCGTCGCCATCGGCTCGGCCATCGGCGAAGGGGCCGCCGAGTGGGTCGAAAATCCCGGCGAAACCTTAAACGAGTTCACCGGTTTCTTCGGCGAAGTCGGCTCGAACATGGTGGAAGGGGTGCAGGATCTCTGGGGCAACCTCACCGACAGCGAAGTGGAGCCGGACGCCTCCGAACTAGCCCAGGGCGAAGTGGAGTCGGAGGTCTCCGAGGAGGCAGTAGCCCAGGCGGAGCCCGGTATGGAAGCTGCCGAAGCGCCGCTGCCCGAAGAGCAATACGAAGAGGAACTGCCGCCTGAAGCGGAGGAAGCCTGAGGGCGTTTCGGCTTGTCCGCCGACACCTTTTTTGTGATCCCCTTGATACCCTGAAAGAAATTTTGGGCAGGGGTCTTTGTGACAAGCCATCCTCTTTACGTGGCCTTTATCTGGCACCAGCACCAACCGCTCTATAGAAGTGCCCTCTCGGGCCGCTACCTGATGCCGTGGGTGCGGCTGCACGGCACCAAAGATTATCTGGACCTGGCGCTGATTTTGGAGCGCTATCCGAAGCTGCACCAGACCTTTAACCTGGTGCCGTCGCTGTTGATGCAGATCGAGGACTATATCGCCGGAACCGCCATGGATCCGTGGCTGGAGGTGCTGCTCAAGCCGGTGGAGCAACTCACCCCCAACGACCGACGCTTCATCATCGAGCGGTTCTTCGACGCCAACTGGGAAAATCTCATCCACCCGTATCCGCGCTATAGCCAACTGTTGGAGATCCGCCAGCAGCGCGGCATCAACTGGTGCCTGGAGCACTGGCAGGCGGCGGAGTACGAGGATTTGCTCGCCTGGCATAACCTCTGCTGGTTCGATCCGATCTTTCAAGAGGAAGACCCGCAGGTGCGCTCCTGGATAGCCCAGGATAGCGGCTTTACCCTGGCTGATCGCGAAGCCATCTACGCCAAACAGCGCCAGATCATGAGCCGCATCGTCTCCCAGCACAAATTGATGCAGGAGCGCGGGCAAATCGAGGTAACCACCACCCCCTACACCCACCCGATCTTGCCCTTGCTCGCCAACACCGACAGCGGCCGGGTGGCCAGGCCCCAGATGGCGCTGCCGCGCTCGCGCTTCCATTGGCCCCAGGATGTGCGCACACAGCTTCTTAAAGGCAAAGAAAACTACCAGACCCGCTTCGATTGCGACCCGCGCGGTTTGTGGCCTTCGGAAGAGTCGGTGAGCCCGGCGGTCTTGCCTGAGGTGGTGAAGGCGGGTTTCAAGTGGCTGGTCTCCGACGAGGGCGTGCTCGGCTGTTCGATCGACCACTTTTTCAACCGCGACAACTACGGCCATGTCCAGGCGCCGGACTTGCTCTACCGGCCCTATCTGGTGGAGACGCCCGCCGGGCCGGTCTCGATGGTCTTTCGCGACAACCGCCTGTCGGATTTGATCGGCTTCGAGTACGCCTCGCGCCCAGCTGAGGAGGCTGCCCGCGACTTTATCGAACAACTGGAGGCCATCGGCCGTCTCATCAAGGCCCAGAAAGCCCCCGGGCCGCACCTGGTGACGGTGGCCCTCGACGGCGAGAACTGCTGGGAGTACTACAACCAGGACGGCAAACCCTTCCTAGAAGCGCTCTACTCCCGCCTCTCGCGCCACCGCTCGATCAAACTCGTCACCGTCAGCGAATACCTCGACCGCTTCGGTGCGGAGCGTTCGATCCCGCTCGAGCGCCTCCACAGCGGCTCGTGGATCAACGCCGATTTCACCACCTGGATAGGCGATCCGGTCAAAAACCGCGCCTGGGAACTGCTCGCCCAGGCCCGCCAGGTGATCGAAGTCCACCCGCGCGCCACCGACGCCTCCTGGGAGGCGCTTTGGGCGGCGGAGGGGTCCGACTGGTTCTGGTGGTTCGGCTACGGCCACAGCTCCGCCCAGGACGCTTTGTTCGATCAACTCTTTCGCGAGCATCTGCAGGCGCTGTACGTCTCGCTCGGCGAAGCGATCCCCAAGGCCCTCCGTTCGCCCCTGGAGCGCCACGATTCGCCCGGAAGCCGAGTGCCCAGGGCCTTCATCCAACCGCAGATTACCGGCTACGGCTTCGAGCAGGAGTGGAGCGAGGCCGGTTGTTACGAGGTGGGCGGGGCGCGCGGTACGATGCACCGGTCGGCCAGTGTCCAGCGCGTTTGGTACGGCACCGATCACCGCCATTTTTATCTGCGCCTCGACTTCGGCGGCGAGCGGCCCCAGGCGGTGCACCTCTACTGGTACTATCCCCACCAGGTCCATCACAACAGTGCCGTGCCGCTCAGGGAACGCCCGGCGCAGGGAACGGCCAGCTACCAGTTTCGCCACGGCCTGGAGTTGCACCTGCAGCACCGCCACTGCCAATTGAAGGCGGCGGGCGAGTATGACCGTTGGCACGATGTGCCCACCTCCACCCGCTTCGCTGTGCAGGAGTGCCTGGAATTGGCCGTGCCCTGGGAAGATCTGGAGATGAGTTCGGGGATTCAGCCGCAATTTATCGTCGTGCTTGCCCGCGACGGCCGTTTTGAGACGGCGATTCCCGAAGGGGAAACCCTCGAAGTGCAGGTGCCATAGATCAGGCGTCAGTAAGCCCCTGACGCCTGGCACCGCTCAAACAACAGCCAGGGCGCTTGCCACCAGGCCCTCAAAAAGCCTTCGCCCGTCACTGCCCCCGAGGCTCGGGTCGCTCGCCCGCTCGGGATGGGGCATCATGCCCAGCACGTTGCCGTGCCGGTTGCAGAGGCCGGCGATGTTGTGGAGCGAACCGTTCGGGTTGCCGACGGCGTCGATGGTGCCATCCGGACGGCAGTAACGAAAGACGATCTGGCGATTTTCTTCCAGCTCGGCCAGGGTCGCTTCCTCGGCGTAGTAGCAGCCCTCGCCGTGGGCGATGGGCAGGGTAATCACCTCGTCCGGCTGGTAGGAGTGCACCCACGGCAGATCGGTGCGCTCGACTTTGAGGGCCACCCGATCGCAGACGAACTGCAGAGCGCGGTTGCGCATCAGGGCACCCGGGAGCAATCCCGCCTCGGTGAGAACCTGAAAACCGTTGCAGATGCCGATCACCAGACCGCCGCGCTCGGCGTGGCGGCGCACGGCCTGCATGACGGGCGAGAAGCGGGCGATGGCGCCGCAGCGCAGGTAGTCGCCGTAACTGAAGCCGCCGGGGATTACAGCCACATCGCAGCCGTCCAGGTCGTCCTCGGTGTGCCAGACCAGGCGGGTCGGCTGGTCCAGCAGGCCGCGGGTGACAGTGACCACGTCGCGGTCGCAGTTGGAACCGGGAAAGACGATGACGGCGAATTTCATGGCGGGTCCCAGGGGTACGCGACCATTGTGCCAGATCCGGATCCTCGAAGGCTGGAGCAGGCGCAGCAACTGGAACCTGCCGGTATCTGGCCTTGATGATGCCGGGCAGATCAGCGAGACTGGTTGGCAGCGCACCCCTGAAGCAAAGCGTATGTTGCGACTGATCACCCAGTTGTCCGAAGCGCAAACCGAAATCAAGCGGATTGCCGCGCGAACGCACTCCGAGCAGGTGCAACACCAAGAAGCGACCGTCCGCGAAATCCTGCAGAACGTTCGCCGCCAGGGGGACGAAGCGCTGTTGCGCTACACCCTCGAATTTGATCAGGTGCGCCTTGCCCCAGGGGATCTGGTGGTGGGCGCCGCCGAACTGGACGCCGCCTATCAGCGGGTCTCCACCAGTCTGCTCAAGGCGATTCGCCTCGCCAAGCAGCGCATCGAGCAGTTTCACCGCGAGCGCATCTGCAAATCCTGGGTACAATTTCAAGATCGCGGGATTGTGCTGGGTCGGCGCTACACGCCCGTCGATGCGGCCGGGCTCTACATTCCGGGCGGGCGGGCGAGTTATCCCAGTTCGGTGCTGATGAGCGCTATCCCGGCCGTGGTGGCGGGAGTTTCCCGCATCGTGCTGGTCACCCCGCCCAACCCCGAGGGCAAGATCAACCCGGCCGTGCTGGTGGCCGCCCAAGAATCAGGGGTGCACGAAATTTACCGCATCGGCGGCGCCCAGGCGATCGGAGCCCTCACCTACGGTACGCGCACGATCGCCCCGGTGAGTGTCATCTCCGGCCCCGGCAATATCTACGTCACCCTGGCCAAAAAACTGGTTTACGGCGAGGTGGGCATCGACTCGCTGGCCGGCCCGTCCGAGGTGCTCATCATCGCCGACAGCACCGCCAATCCGGTGTTTCTGGCGGCGGACATGCTCGCCCAGGCCGAGCACGACTCCCTCGCCTCGGCCATTTTGATCACCCCCGACGGCCGCCTGGCCGAGCGCACCATCGAGGCGGTCGACCGCCAACTCGAAAACCACCCACGCCGCACGCTCACCGAAAAATCCCTCGCCAACTACGGTCTGGTGATCGTCACCGCCGATCTGGCCGAGGCGGCGGCCCTGTCGAACCTGTTTGCCCCCGAACATCTCGAACTGGAGGTCGAAGATCCCTGGGAGTTGCTCGAAAAGGTGCGCCACGCCGGGGCAATCTTTTTAGGCCACGCCACCCCGGAGGCGGTGGGCGACTATCTGGCCGGACCCAGCCACATTCTGCCCACCTCCGGCACGGCGCGCTACGCCTCGGGAGTCGGGGTCGAGACGTTCCAGAAGTGCTCCAGCCTGGTGCAGTACACCCCCCAGGCCCTGGCCGAGGTGGGAGAAGCGATCGACGCGTTGACTGCCGCCGAGGGATTGCCTTCCCACGGCGATTCGGTGCGCCTGCGGTTGCAGCAGTACGAAAACCCGCACTCCCCAACTCAACAGCAGCAACAGGAGGAGTGATGCAACCCTATCTACGCCCCGATCTGGACCGGTTGCAGGCTTACCATACGCCCCACTTTCCGGAGGCCGACAAGCTCGACGCCAACGAACTGCCCCACGATCTGCCCGAGTGGCTCAAAAACAAGCTCGCCTTTTTGCTGGAGCAGGGCGTGCGAACGAACCGCTATCCCGAGGGCGATCCGTTGGCCCTCAAGGCGGCCATCGCCGAGTACTGCGGGGTCACCTCGGACATGGTCTGCGTCGGCAACGGCTCGGACGAGTTGATTCGCTCGCTCATCACAGCGACTTGCCTGGGTGGCCGGGGGACGGTGGCAAGCGCCGAACCTACCTTCTCGATGTACCGCATCCTGGCTGAGACCCTGGCGGTACCCTACGTCGGCGTCGCGCGTACAGCCGATTACGGCGTCGATGCGGACGCCCTGGAGGCCGTCATCCAGGCAAACGGCGTGCGGGTGCTGTTTCTGGCCAATCCCAACAGCCCGACCGGCAACCTACTTTCTGACGAGATTATCGAGCGCCTCGGATCCCTGCCGGTGCTGGTGGTTCTCGACGAGGCCTACTACGAATTCAGCCGCTTTAGCGCCGTACCTTTGCTGTGGGAGCGGCCGAACCTGGTTATCTTGCGCACGTTTTCCAAAGCCTTTCGCCTCGCCAATTTCCGGGTGGGCTACGCCCTCGCCAACCCCGAGATTGCCGCAGTCCTCGAAAAGGTGCGCCTGCCCTACAATCTGCCGGGTCTGTCGCAGCTGGCCGCTTTTGCTGCCCTCGAACATCGCGATGTCCTCCTTGCGGCCATTCCTGAGATCCTGGCGGAGCGCCGGCGTATCGAGCGCTTTCTGGCCGATTTCGAAGAGATCGAGCGATTTGCGAGCGACGCCAATTTTCTGTTTGTCCGGCCCCACACCGCCGATCCCGAGGCGGTGCGGGTTGCCCTGGCCGGGCGCGGCTCGCTGGTGCGCGGCGCGGCCGGTGGTCTGCGCATCACCGTGGGTACCCCCGAGCAGAACGACCGGCTTATCGCCAATATTGCGGCGCTCTTTACACGGGAAATACGGTAGTCAGCGGCTGGACTCGGCCGAGTTGCTCGACCATCGCCGGGTGCAGCGCGCCGTTGGTGGCGAGCACCCGGCCCGAGCGCAGATCCAGCGGCGCGCCGTCGTAGGCGCTCACCGTGCCGCCCGCCTCCCTCACCAGCACGATCCCGGCCACCATGTCCCAGGGCGAGAGGCCCCGCTCCCAGAAGCCGTCGAAGCGTCCTGCCGCCACGTAGGCCAGATCCAGCGCCGCTGAACCGCCCCGGCGCACCCCCTGGGTGAGGTGGGTGAACTGACAAAATTCGGCGTAGTTGTTGTCGGGCGTCTCGCGCCGGTCGTAGGCAAACCCGGTAGCCAGCAGGCTGCGATCCAGCCTTTCGGTAGTCGAGATGGCGATCGGCCGGTGGTTGCAAAAGGCTCCCAATCCCCGCGCGGCCGAGAACAGTTCCCCCGCCACCGGGTCGTAGACCGCCCCCACCACCGGGGTGCCGTCGATGAGCAGACCGATCGACACGCAAAAAACCGGATAGCGGTGGGCAAAGTTTGTCGTGCCATCCAACGGATCCACGGCCCACAAAAAGGGGCTGTCCTCGATACCGGCCAGCCCCGATTCCTCCGCGAGGATGCCGTGGTCGGGGTAGTGGCGCTTGAGGGTAGCGAGGATCACCGCCTCCGCGGCGCGATCGGCCTCGGTGACCAGATTGCCGGGGGTCTTCTCGTCGAAATCCGCGAGCTTGCCCAGATAGCCCAACAGCACCGCCCCCGCCGTCCGCGCCGCCACACAGGCGATATCCAAAAACCGCTCCATCGGCCGCCTCCTTTTGCCTTCCCTCAGGCTAACCGCAGAGGCTGGAACCGTACAGCCCGTCGCGCCCAGCCGCCATGATGATCTTCCAGCCCGCCCAGGCCCGCAAAACCCGTTCGGAGCAGCTGCTCCATCGGCGGGGGATCGCTGTCGATGCCGAGTTGCCCCCCCTGCCCGACGAGCAGACGGTGCGTCTGCGCCCGGCTCGGGAGGTGGCCGAACGCGCCCTGGCACTGTTTGCTATAGCCGCCCGCGCCGAGGGGTTGGATCAGGCAGCCGCCATCCAGTTTCTCGAGGAGCGCGGCCTCTGGATGGCCGCCACCTGCGAGGAGCAGACTTTTTTGTTGGATCCCGAACCCGACGAGCAGGACCGACTGCAGTTCGTCTGGCGCTACGAGAGTCTGTGGGTATTGCTCTGGGCGCTCGGATACATCGACCCTCTCGGTTGGCCGGGAAACATCTGCGATATCGAGCGCATCACGTTGATCGCCCTGCGCACATCGGTCGAAGCCTTGGTCACGATGACTGTACTGCGACCCGCAGGCGAAATCCTCGATGCGGTGGATCTCACCTATCGGTGCCATTGGGCGGCTGCCAATGCGCGGCTCAAAGGCGAAGACCCGCCCGGCAACCTCGATGCCAGCGTCGTCTACGAGCGGTACTATGCCCTCAACTGGCTCACCTGTCACCTCGATCAGGAGTGGGACGATATCTCCACGGATCTTTAAACCGGCCGTCAGATAGCAAAACGATGGAACCAACCTTCGCGCAGCTTCTGAAAACTTACATCCTCGCTTGCAACCTTACCCGGTTCTATCGTTCAGTCGAGCTCGTTAGACTGGACGAGCGAACCGGCTTTGTCGTGATCCTGGCCGGAGCAGAAACCGAGATAGAAATAGCCCACAACGGCGCCTGGAGGCTTTTACCATGAGCATACCGGACTTCGACACCTTGCCTCTCGACGAATTCAAACGGTACATACTCGCTCATCGCGATGACGACGATGCCTTTCACATCTACATGGCCCGGTCCCGCAAAGAGCACACTTGGAGCCGGTGGTACCGTGACGGCGAGGAGGAGCAGTTCATGGCAGATCTCCTGCGCAGCCTTGAGCAACGGCAAGGCAATGAAGGCGTTTGAGCAATTTTCTTGGCTTACCCCCTGGCAACCCACCGGGGGGCGTATGTTAGCCTGTTGAAGCCGAAAGATGGGTCGGTGTCCGAGTGGTTAAAGGAGACGGACTGTAAATCCGTTGGCTCTGCCTACGTTGGTTCAAATCCAACCCGGCCCACATTTATCCACGCTGCTATGGCGCAGTGGTAGCGCATCCCCTTGGTAAGGGGAAGGTCGCGAGTTCGAATCTCGCTAGCAGCTTTGAAGCCACGTAAGGCATCGTGTGAGTGTTTGCGCAGATGCAGCCACCAGTCCGTTGCCTCTGTCCAGCCGGTCTAGTCAGAAGAATAGCGGTTGTGATAGGTTCCTTGGGTCGGCTTTGTAGACCAAGAACGTGTGTACGCTGAACGGGCACCCTTCGTTGCGATTCCATGCCTTGAGGCCCTTCCATGTTGGTGAGTATTCAAGATGCAAAACGCTCTTAAATTTGCAACGTTGCTAGCATTTGCGGTGACAATTGCCGGAAGCACCCAGCTTCCACCGCAGGCCGCCGCCCAGACGGCACCTGAGGATGTCCTGGTCTCCGATCCGAGCGAAGGGATAGCCGATCCGGAGTTTGATCAGTACTTTGGACGCTTTACCTGGGTCGACGGCCAGGGCAACGTCTGGCTCGGAAACGTCGATCCGCAGACCGGAGACTTTTTGCCCCCCAACGGCAAAGCCATCCTGGTCGATACTGGTGCAGTCTCCCTCCTGGAAGTGGGCAATGGCCCGGAGTGGGTCTACACCAGCTCCGGGCCCCAGATTGTCTATACTAAATACGACAACAACGGGCGTTTTGCCATCGCCCGGGGCCGCCAGACCGGCGATACTTGGGGGGGGGCACTGCTGCAAAAAGCGAGTGCCCGCTACGGTCCCTACGGCAGCCTCGACCGCTTCGACCCGAAGCCGCGCATTTCCTACGTCGGTCGCGACGCCGCAGGCAAGCAGGTCGTCGAATGGCGCTATCTCGATCAACCGGACAGCGAAGCGGAGATTCCCGGTTCGATCCCGCCGGGGGGGCGTTGGGTGGAGGGATTGCCCGCCATCGTCCTGCCCCAGCGCGCCAAAAGCACCAACCGGCAGGCCTTTTTCTACAACGTCGAGACTGGCGAACTGGAGCAACTGACCTTCGACACTGGAGACAAGGCCCACGTCTTTATGTGGAAAGCTCCGGAGTATAACAATGAGTACATCTTTCTTGCCCTCGTCGACGAAACAAGCATTGGCGTATACCGCAAAGTAGACGGAGCCTGGACCCGGATCAACACCGTCAAGCCGCCTTCGGTGGGCAATTACCTCTGGTCGCCCGAACCCTTTGTGCACAACGGCAAGTCCTATCTGATCATGACCACCTCGACCAGCGACGACCAAAAAAGTACGACCGTCCCGACCGACGTCTGGATGGCGGGCATCGACCCGGAGGCGCCGTTTTATAAGCAAGTCAGCGATCCGTCTGTGAAGGTGCGCAAGGATCCTGAAGTTTTCTTTACCGCCAACGGCCCCTATATCTATTACTCGGCCCTCCGGCCGAACGTCATCTACCGGTCGGATCCCGGCCTCGGACCGGCCCAGTGATCCCGTATGGGGGCGCCCCCCGCCCCCTGCCCTGCTCCGGCACGATCTTGCAAAAATTATCTTGATGTAACTAGCTGGGCAGTGCGGATTAAAGTCCCGACAAGCTGGTCTTAGCAAAAGGTTTACGTCGAACCTTTACACTCGGCACGCTGTGGATCGGAGCACATGGCGAATGGCAAAGTTACTTTCAAGACGAACCTTTTTGGCCCTCAGCACCACCTTGAGCGCATCGGCCGTACTGATGGGCTCCTGGCGTGGCACCGCCACGGTGGCGGCGGAAGCGCCCTCCTACGGCGCCCAGGTGGGCGATGTCACCCCGACGCGCGCGGTGGTCTGGGCGCGCGGCCAGAGCGGTGCGCGTCTGGTGGTCGATTATTCGACCTCGCCGCGCTTCGAGCGGGTACAGACCCGCCGCGGCCCGCTGGTGAATGCTGCCACCGACTATACCGGCAGCCTCGATCTGGCGGGATTGCAACCTGGGACCGAGTACTACTATCAGGTGCGCTTCGTGCCGGTGGGCAAACCGGTCCTGCCGCCTGCCCGGCCGCGGGTCACGGGGCGCTTCCGGACTGCGCCGCGCGCCGAGAATGCCGCCCCTTTGCGCTTTGTCTGGGTGGCCGACATGTGTGGCCAGGGCTGGGGCCGCAACCCCGAGCTTGAGATTACGACTGTGGACGGCCGCACCATCAAAGGCGGCTACGTGATCTTCGATGTGATTCGTCCCCTCAAGCCCGACTTTGCCATCTTCTGCGGCGACATGGTCTACTCCGACAACGCCTGCCCGCCCACCCAGGAGATCCCCGCCGTCGTTGGGGGCGGCACCTGGATCAACGACCCGCCCAAGGACTTTGTGGCGGTCAGCCTCGAGGAGTTCCGCGAGAACTGGAAGTACAACCTGAGTGACGAGAAATTTCGGGCCTTTTTGGCCCAGACGCCCATCTATGTGCAGTGGGACGACCACGAAGTCACCAACAACTGGTATCCGGGCGAGGTGCTTACCGCCGAGCCGTACAACGGCATCGGCGCGGATGCGTTGGCAGAGCGTGCGCGCCAGGCATTCTTTGAGTACAACCCGATCCGGGGCGAGCGCATCTACCGCGCCTACGGCTGGGGCAAGCTGATGGAGATGTTCTTGCTCGACGAGCGCTCCTTCCGGGGTGGCAACGACAGGAACACCCAGCCGGAGTTGCTGGCAATGTTGGGTCCTGAGCAATTGCAGTGGCTCAAGGAGCGTCTGAAAGCCTCGCGCTCTACCTGGAAGGTGATCGCCACCCACGACCCGCTGTCGATCGTCACCGGCGGCGAGGGCGACTACGACGCCTGGTCGCAAAACAACAGCCAGGTGCTCGGCCGCGAACAGGAACTGGCCGACTTGCTCAAGTTCATCAAAGACGAGGACATCCGTAACGTCGTGTGGATCACCGCCGATGTGCACTTTCCGGCCGCCATCCACTACGATCCCACCCGGGCGGTCTACCAGGACTTCAATCCTTTCTGGGAATTTGTGATCGGTCCTATCCATGCCGGGGCCTTCGGTCCTGCCAGCGGCTTTCCCCTCGACGGGAGCTTCGGCCCGCGCTACGAATTCAATGTCTTTCCAGTGGAGGCCAACCTGCCGCCCCCGAACAACCAGTACTTCGGCGCCATCGACATCGACGCGCGCGGCGCCTTGACCGCCCGTATCTACAAGATCACCGGCGAGGTGGTCTACGAGAAGACGCTCAGTCCCGTGTGACAAGGTCTGAGGTGCCAGGTGTCAGTCAGTGCGTCCTGGCACCTCAGACCTATCCAGATTGCTCGCCGCTGAAGCGCAGTTTGCTGCCGATGAACATGCGGTGGGTGACTTTGAGCCCGAGGGCCACCCCCCGGATGGTTTCTGTTTCGGCGTCGCTGATGAACCCGTCGGCCGCCGCCAGGCAAAAAAGCATGTCCACCAATCCCAGCGCCAGCGGGCGCTCGGCGTAGTTTTCGACCCCACGCACCAGCCGCGAGCGATCGAGGCTTCGCACGTAAGGGTCCACCAGCGTCTGGGCGACAAAGCGCGTCTGCGGCTCGCCCAGACGCAGGCAGCGGCGGATGCACGGGAGCGGGTCGGGCAACTCGCGCTGGAGTTCCCCCCAGGTGCACCCAGCCAGAGCACCGACGAACAAAAGTGAGCGCTGCTCGGGGGTGGGCGGTTCGCCGGCTTTGAAGGCAGCCACGTAGGGGTCGCTCGGGTAGTCGCGCTCGCGCCAAAGTTTCACCAGTTCCGCCTCCAGCGCAGCCAGAAGCGCGTCGCTCGAACGGCTGCTGACGAAGGGCCGTGCCGAGAAAAAGCCGCGCAGGCGGTTGGCAAATAAACCCAGATCGCCGGTACTCTCGAAAAGATCCCGCACGCGCCCCAAAAACAAGCGCTCCGCCTCGTCAAGGTGCTCGTCGGCAGCGGCGAGTTGCTGAAGCCTGCTCAGCGCTTCCTCGCGCTCACGCCCGCTGTGGACCGCCTCGATGAGCCCCTTACTAAAATCCTCCGCCTGCTGGCGGGTGGTGGGCTGCTCCAGGTAGTACTGCAAGTAATTGCGCTGCTGTTCGCTGACATAAAATTCGCTCATCCACCGGCCGATGAGCCGGCGCTCTGCATCGGTCAACACACCGTCCGACCAACCGACGGCAATCAACACCTTAAGCAGGGCAATCTGAAAGCTGGACGCAGTCATAGTCTTCTCAGTGTACGACGCTCCGACCACCTGCTACCCACCGCCGGGCACCTCCGGAGACCGGGGGCCGTCACAATGACGGTGTCGGTTCAACCCGGGAGAAAACCATGACCAGGCGAACGGTTGTGATATTAGCGGCCCTAGCGGCCCTGGCCGGAACGCCGGGCGCATTTGCCCACCACGGCTGGAGCAACTACAACAGTGCCGAGACGCTCAATGTAAGCGGTAAGGTGCAGTCGGTGCGCTACGAATCGCCCCACGTGACCATCCAACTGCAGACCGCCGAAAAAGTCTGGCTCGCGGTCCTCGCTCCGCCCGCCCGCATGGAAAACCGGGGACTACCGAAGGCGGATCTGCAGCCGGGCATGGGCGTGCGTGTCGAAGGCTACGTGCACCGCAGCGAACCGAACGAACTGCGCGCCGAGCGGATTGTCGTGGGCGAGAAAACCATCGAGTTGCGCTGATGCTCCCGGAAAACTGGCTGCGGCAACTGGAGCAGACCGCCCCGGCCGTCGCTCTGCGCCAGGGGGTGTGGCTCTACCCGGCGGTGGAGATCGTCCACATCGCTGCTTTTGTGCTGGCGGTGGGCGCTGTCGCCCTTTTTGATCTGCGGCTGGTGGGGCTGGCCCGGGCGCTGCCGGTGGCTCCCCTCGCCCGTTTCCTGCTGCCGGTGGTACACAGAAGTTTTGCCGCCGCCGCCCTTTCCGGCTTGATGCTGTTTGCAACCGATGCCGCGGCCCTCGCCGCCAATCCGGCCTTTCGAGTCAAGCTTGCCCTGATTGCTCTGGCCGGAGCCAACGCGGCACTCCTGCGCGCAGGACCCTTGCGCACCGTCGAGCAGTGGACCAAGGTGCCTCCGGCGGCACGCTCGATGGCCGTCCTCTCTTTGCTGCTTTGGGGTGCGGTCCTCGTCTGCGGTCGCCTGATTGCCTATCTATAGATAATCTTTTTGGCATAGATGCTTGTTTGTGCACTGTGCAGACTGCCCGTGGGATGGGCACCTGGCCAAGATCCGACTGGAGAGCGGATCTTGGCTGCCGGATCATTGTATCTAGTGTTACAAATCATGCGCAGGGATGGACAGCGGCGAGCTTTGGATATACGTGTAAGTGTGCTGGATCCAGGGAGCTTTCTGCATGAAACTGTCTTTGGCCTTGAGTACGTGCGCCCTACTGCTGTTGTCCGCCGCTCCGTTGAGCGCCATTGTCGCCAACGGGGAGACTTTCTTCAGCGTCGTGCCCAAGCTCACCCGCGCCATGACGACCAACGTCAGCGCCTCGTACAACACCGCGACCTACACGTTCGACGTCACTGTCCCCTCCGACAGCGGCGAACCCCTCGGTGGTCTAGTCGTGGGCATTCCCAGGCGCGTGCGCGTTCCTGACCCGAATCAGATCCGGGTGTTGAGCGGGGGCACTTCGGTACCGCTGCAAGTCGAGAGCCTGAGCGGCCGGCGCCTGCGATTGAACCTGCAGAAGCCGGTGAGCCCGGGTCAGGCGGTTACTATCGAACTTTCGACGATGCGCAACCCTCGCGGCGGCGGCACGTACTTGTTTGAAATCAACGCCCAACCCGTCGGCACCAACCCGTTTACCTACTTTCTCGGCTTTGGCCGGTTGGAGTTCTTTGCTGGCGGTAGCGGCAGCAGCTAGCAGCAGCGCTGGGTCTGGGCGCAAATACGAGTATTGGGAAAGGGCAGTTTGCACTGATGCTGTCACCCGAAACTGGTCCGCGCCAAGCAGCACGAGTGCACCCGCGAGTGGTTATGGAAAGCAACTGGTCGATTCAACCGACGGCGGACGGCTCGTTCACCTTCGCCTGTACGAGGACTGGGCGGGCGTTTCACAGCCGCACAGGAGCGTGCCGCGAAGCGCTGGGCAAGTTCGTCCGCCCCAGCGGCCTGTTGAACCGGCCCGAACCCATACGGGTGCTCGATGTCTGCTACGGCCTTGGCTATAACAGCGCCGCGCTGCTCGATACATTGTGGCGGGTCCGCCCCACAGCCCGCGTCGAGCTGGTGGCCCTCGATCTCGATTTCGGCACCGCCCGCACTGCCCACGCCCTGGGAGGGTTGGCCCTGTGGCCGCTTGCCGAGCCGCTCCTGGGGAGGCTGGCGGTCCAAGGAACAGTGCAAACCGAGCAACTGCAGGCCCAAGTCCTGGAGGGTGACGCCCGTCGCACCCTTCAGGCCGTGCCGTCCGCCTGGGCGGACGGCATCTACTTAGACCCATTTGCCCCGGAACACGATCCGCTGCTTTGGACAGTGGAATTTTTGAGCCTGCTTGCCCAGAAACTACAGGCGGACGGAGCGCTGGTGACCTACGCCTGCGGCGCGGCGGTGCGCAAGGCATTGCTCCTGGCGGGGCTTGCGGTCGGTTCGACGCCGCCGGTGGGCCGCCGCAGCCCAGGGACGATCGCCAACTGGCACGGGGGGCTACCGCCGCTAGCCGCTCAAGAACTCGAACACCTCCAAACACGCGCCGCGATTCCCTACCGCGATCCCACCCTCACAGACGATGCCTCGACCCTGTACCGGCGGCGGCGCGAGGAGCAGCAGTGCAGTGACCTCGAGCCGAGTTCGCACTGGAAAAAACGGTGGGCCGACCGGTAGCCGACCCTCAGCCCACCAACTCCGGCAAGGTGAAGCGCCGCAGCGAGCACTGCTGCTGTCGGTGGCTGAGGGACGCTGTTAAATATTCAAGCTCCCACGGTTTGAAGCTGCCGTTGCAGATATGGGAATTGAGTGGCTGGCAAGAGGTGTAGGTATAAAAAATCGCCAGGCGCTCGCGTTGGGTTGGCATCTTCCCACGGTGAAAGATGGTTGCCGTGTCGGCGAGAACCACGGTGCCGGCGCGGCCCAGACATGTCTGCCAGAAGCTTTCAGGCACAAGGGACGCCACAGTCTTGAGGGGGATCCTGCCGTGTCGATAGCTGAGTTTATCGCGCAGGTAGGCGCTCAGGCGTTTGGAGATGTACTGAAAAGGGCCGGAGTGGGCGTCCACGTCGCTCAAGTAGACGATCACTTTGACCATGCGCAGATCCTCGTGGTCGGTATGCCAGTCGCGCGTTTTGACCTGGGCGCTATGCAGGGTCGAGCGCCTGAGGGCCGTTCCCATATACCGCGCAGGCAAGCCAAGATAAGTTTCGACAATATTGAGCAAAGATTCCTCCAGGCCCCACCGATAGAGCACCGGTGAATGCAAGATCGCTGCGTCGTCAAGCTTGAGATCTTGCTTGGCGGTGATCTCGGGCTGGGTGTCGTTAAGGGTGGGAATCCATCGCCGGGCGGCTTGCAGCATGGCCGCTGTCGAAGCAAGTGCAAGGTCCTCGAGGTGGGTCACATAGACACCTTCGCGCTCCAGGGCGTAGACGCAGTCGCGCTGCCTTTCAGACAATTGCGGCAGTTCCTTGCGGTGGATCTCCACCGCCAGGGCCTGGGCAAACTGAGAGGATAGACGAGCTGACGGTAAAGTATTAATTTCTCGTATAATCAGGTCGCGGGTGCGTCTTATCAGTGCCATGGCAATACGACATCCAAGTCTGAGTGTTCATAAAGCGTTGTCAGGATGCACCTGCAGGTCATCTGCTTTCCTTCAAACGGCAAACGGAAAAACCTGCTCCGCATACCACCTCCTAAGACAGCAGAGGACATGTTCACCTCATTGATAAGAATATCTGCTGATAGTCTCAAAGAAATTGCGTGAAAAGAACGATCTTTTGAACCTTCTCTTTTGCGGTTCGAAGAAGCAGGTGCACGCTTATCGGTCAGCCCCCCCATATTAGTGAAGTAGATCTACGTATTCATGCAGCTTACCGGGGCGGTCCCGAGGAATTTGAGGGGTATCGGACAGCGTTGGCGAGCAGTTGCTGCACCTCGCTGTCGGAGGTCTGCGAAAAATCTGCGTACCAGACTCCGACCGAAGTAAAGTTTCCCGGTGCAAGGGAGCAGATCAGTCTGTCGACCAGGGGTTGTAGGGCAATCAGGGCGGAGGGAGCAGCCACGGGTACCGCGACAATCAACCGGGCGGGTTGTTGGGTGCGCACCGACTCGACGGCGGCGCGCATCGTGGCGCCCGTGGCCAAACCGTCATCGATGAGGATCACCGGCCGACGGCCGACAGCCGTGCGAGGGCGCTCGCCGCGGTAGAGCACCTCGCGCCTTTGCAGTTCGCGCTCCTCGACTGCAACCACCGCGGCGATTTGCGCTTCGCTGACGCCGCAGGAGCGGACGATAGGCTCGTTGAGCACCCGCACTCCGCCAGGAGCGATCGCCCCCATGGCCAGTTCTTCCTGGCCCGGCACGCCGAGTTTGCGCACGACGAGCACGTCGAGGTCGGCCCGCAGGGCGGCGGCCACCTCATAGGCAACTGGTACGCCACCGCGCGCCAGCCCAAGGACGAGCAGGCCAGGCACTTCGCGGTAGTCCCACAGGTGTGTCGCCAGTTGCCGGCCCGCGTCGCGGCGGTTGAAAAAAGGCCGGTGGCTCATCGTGCATCACTTCCTGCTTCCAGGGTACCGTCCGGCGCCCGGGTGCACCAGTTCCTGGTCACGGACGCAAAAGCCTTCTACGATCAGCAGCAGCACCTTGCCGCCGATGTCGTCGATGGGGTTTGTCGAAGCGCTGGGCAATCTGGCCCTGTTCATTTTTGTGGCGATCGATGTTGGGGCTATCTACCAGGCCGTCGCTTCGATCGCCGATCGCCGCAAATGGCCGCCGCCGGGTCGGCTGGTGGACGTGGGAGGCCACCGGCTGCATTTGCTCGAAGTCGGCTCGGGCGGGCCGACGGTGATTTTGGAGGCGGGCGGTGGTGCCTGGTCGCTGGAGTGGTGCCGGGTACAGGCGGAGGTGGGCAAATTCACCCGCACCGTCAGTTATGACCGGGCCGGTTATGGCTGGAGCGATGTGGGTCTTAAAAATCCGACCAGCCGCCAGGTGGCCGAGGAGCTGCACGCTTTGCTTGAAAAGGCGGGGATCGCCGGACCCTATATCCTGGTAGGCCGCTCTCTAGGTGGACTGCACGTGCACATGTTCGCCCATCTGTATCCACGGGAGGTGGCTGGGGTCGTGCTGGTAGACGCCAGCCACGAGGACGAAGATAGCCGCATCCTGCCGCAGTTGCGCGCCGCGGGTGAGCGCAATTTGTACTGGCTGAGCTGGCTGCGTCTACTCGCCCCGGTCGGGCTCATCCGTTTTGCCGGGTGGTGGGAAATTCTCCCCAGGCTAGGGACGATCGAAAAGCTGCCTGCGGAGCACCAGAGTGCCGCCCGGGCGGGGATTTTCCGCTCGCTCTACTGCAGCACCCTCTACAGTGAGTACCGGCATTTTGAGGAGAGTGCCGATCAAGTGCGGGCGGCGGGCTCCCTGGGGGATCTACCCCTCGCGGTGCTCACTGCCGCCAATCACCTCGATCCGGCCGAGTACTGCCAAGATTTTCCGATCGAAGCGAGCCGGCGCATCTGGTTGGAGCTGCAGGCAGAACTGGTGGCTCTTTCCAGCGAGAGCCACCAGAGCGTTCTGCCCGACTGCGGCAACTATATTTCGCTGGAGCGGCCCGAGGCGGTCGTGGCGGCGATCCGCTCGGTCTATCTCAAAGCGCGCGAACGGGTCGGGCGATGATAACTGCGTCGCGTTTACAACCGAGCCGGCAGCGACTCGCACCGGTTGTCGGTCTTGCAGACGGGAGGAAAAACCATGGCGCAGCGGCTTTACCGGGCGCTACCGCTTTTGATCTGGCTGGGGGTGCTCCGGGGGACGGGTATGCCGGCTATCCTTACCCAACAGGCTGCTGCTGAGACACCTATTATGTTGCGCCTGGCGGATTCGCCTAAGGCTCTGGTAGATGAAGTCTGGCAGACGGTCGGGCGCAAATTTTATGACCCGGGCTTCAATCGGCTCAACTGGCCGCAGGTGCGCAGTGAACTGTTGGGGCGCGAGTACGCCTCCAAAGACGATGCCTATCGGGCCATCCGCACGGCGCTCAAAAAGCTCGGCGATCCCTACACCCGCTTTTTGACCCCCCGCGAGTACCAGAACCTGTTGGAGCAGACCCGCGGCGAGTCGATCGGGGTGGGCCTGCACCTGGGCACCGACGAAGCGACCGGGGTGCCGGTGATCGTCCGGGTGTTTCCAGATGGCCCGGCGGCCCGGGCCGGACTGCAGGTCAAAGACCAGATCGTCGCAGTCGATCGCCAACCGGCGGCGCGGCTGAATTTCGACGCCGTCACCCAGGCTATGGGCGGCGAAGAGGGCGCCGCCCTCACCCTGACCTTGCAGCGCGGCAGAGACGAGCCATTTACTGTGACCCTGACGCGCGCTGCCGTCGAATTGCCGGTGCTCAGCGCCCGGCTGCAGCAGGAGGGCGTCTTCAAGCTGGGTTATATCCAACTGCAAGCATTCAACACCAGGGCCGGGCGGGAAATGCGCACCGCCCTGGGCGCGCTCGCCCGCGCGGGAGCCCAGGGCTGGATTTTGGATCTGCGCAACAACCCCGGCGGCCGGGTGGACGCCGCCGCTGAGGTGACCAGCCTGCTGATGGCCGAAGGTGCAATCGTCTCGGCGGTCGAGCGCACCGGCGAGCGCGAGACGATCCGCACTACCGGTCCGTCTATCACCCAACTGCCGCTGGTGGTGCTGGTGGACCGCGGCTCCGCCTCCGCCAGCGAAATTGTCGCAGGCGCTTTGCAGGACCACCGCCGCGCGGTGCTGGTGGGGATGCCGACCTTCGGCAAAGGGGCAATCCAGCAGATCCACGCACTTTCGGACGGCTCGGCGCTCAACGTCACGATCGCCCGCTACCGCACCCCCTGCGGCCGGGAAATCCACAAAAAAGGGCTCCGCCCGGATGTTCTGGTGAGTATGGCGGAGGGCATTCGCCAGCAGCTCACCGCCACCGGCAAGTGGGGCGGCGAGGCCGACGAGCAGTACCGCCGGGCGGCCTCGCTGCTCACCGAACAGCTGCAAAAAACCGTCAGCCTCGCAGCGCCGGGCCGCTAAATTGCCGAAGCAATATAAACACGCGGTTCTGCGGCTAAGCTCCAGTCCCAGGGCTTTTTGGCCTCTGCCGCGATTCTGGTGTTGAATTAGCTCCGCTGGCTCAGGACTCTCCATTGCATAAGTTCCTCGGGTCGAACATATACATTGGTAACCTTCTGTGGATCGATCCATAGTGCGCGCGGGATTTTCCAGACCCTTAACCAACGCATAATCTGAACCAGGGCTTGTGACCCGCGAGCCGCCCAAATGGTCTTTCTTATTGAAAAATGCACAGCTAATGATTGATAGTCTTTTGAGCGAAAGGAAAGTCCGATGTTCCTTTCGATTAACCCTTCCGGAGCCGACTATGGGTGCGCCACCAAACGAGTATTCCTTCGACTACGACCAGATGCAGCGGGCCGCCAGCCATTGGCGCGAGCACGAAGAAAAACGCGAATACGACACCAAACTCCTCGGCGAAGGCCGTTACGACGCAGTGGAATCGAAAGAACGGCTTGCCAAGCGGGTCAACCGCCTTTTGAACATAGTCAAACAGCGCCTCCCCGCCAAAGAAGAATCCTTGCCCGGGTTCCTCGCAGAAGCGCTGGAACACAAACATTTCGAGCCCGACGAAGTCGACAACGCCTTGGTGGAACGGGTGATCGGCGAGACGCGCGACTTTTTGTCGTTGGAGTTCGTCGAAAAAGCGTTGCGTGTGAACCGGCCTGTCGGCCGGATTGTCACACGGTTGGGCGGTGGTCGTGTGAGCTACGGAACCGGTTTTCTGGTTTCGCCGAAGCTGCTGCTGACCAACCAGCACGTCTTGAAGGCCCCCAAACGTGCCCTAGACAGCTTGGTCGAATTCGACTACCAAAGCGACGGGTACGGCCGACCGATTTCCGTAGAAAAGTTCGAACTGGATCCGGGTGTGTTTTTCCTCAACGACGAAGACCTTGACTATGCTCTGGTCGCGGTCAAACCGATTTCCAAAACAGGTCGTCCCCTATCCGATTACGGCTGGTGCCCGCTCATCAAAGAGGAAGGGAAAATCCGGCTTCACGAAGCGATCAATATCATCCAGCACCCCCGCGGGGAGATGAAGCAGATCGTCATCCGCTCCAATAAGCTGTTGGCTCTGCTGGACCTGTTCGCCCACTACGAGGCGGACACCGAACCAGGTTCTTCCGGTTCACCGGTATTCAACGACCAATGGGAAGTGATTGCCTTGCACCATATGGGCGTGCCGAAAACGAACGCTCGGGGCGAATTTCTAACCGAAGACGGCAGTGTCTGGAAAAAAGGCGACGACCCCACTTGTTTGGCCTGGGTGGCCAACGAGGGTGTGCGCGTCTCGCGCCTGGTCGACGCGATATCCAAGGCACGGGTGCAGCCGCACGAGAAGGAACTGCTGGCGGAGCTATTGGAAGCCAACGAACCGGAGCCGTCGGAGATCGGGTTTTCGGTGAAACAGAAATTCGATCGCACCGCTGCAAAGCCAAGCGTCACCCTCACCGTCCCGCTGCGCATCACGCTGAGCTTTGGGCAACCGATCGAAGATGAGGAGCCAGAAGATCAAGGCGGTCTGGAGGCGGTCGAACCCGAAGGAGACTACGACCGCCGCCCGGGATACGATCCGGACTTTTTGGGCTTCTCAGTGCCCTTGCCCAAGCTCCCCAATGCGTTGCGCTCAAAAGCCTTCGAACTGCCGGGGGCGAACGGCACAGGCAGATTCGAGCTGAAGTACCACCACTACAGCGTTCTGTTCAACCGCGAACGGCGTTTGGCGTTCGCGGCGGCGGTGAACTACGATGCCGGGGCACCCTACAAGCACAGTCGCGAAGGCAATGACAGGTGGTTCTTTGACCCCCGGGTGGACAAAAAAGAGCAGGCGGGCGAAAAATACTACAAGGACAATCCCCTAGATCGCGGTCACCTGGTGCGGCGGGCGGACGCCGCCTGGGGCGGCACCCCGAAAGAGGCAAAGCTCGCCAACGACGACACGTTCCATTTCACGAACTGCTCGCCCCAGCACGAGATCTTTAACCAATCGACCAAAGCAGACAAACAGGGCGTCAAGCTTTGGGGCAACCTAGAGAACCATATCGCCGCTCAAGGGAGCGCCGACGGCAAAAAGCTGTCCATCTCCAACGGGCCGATATTTCGGCCCGACGATCGCGTTTATCGCGAGGACTTTCTGCTGCCCAAGGCGTATTGGAAAGTGGTCGCCTTCGAGACCGACGGAGGCCGACCGAGGGCACTCGCCTTCGTCCTCAGCCAGGAGGGATTGCTCAAGAACCTACCCGAGGAGGAGTTTGAGGAAGGCCCTTACAAAACCTTCCAGGTCAAAATCCGGGATCTCGAAGCGATAACAAAGCTCGATTTCGGCATCCTACGCTCCCACGACCCGCTTGAGGCGGATCAAAACGAAAGTTTCTTTGTGGAGGGTACCGATGCGGTACTTCTCGAGGGCCTGGGCGATATCGTTCTGTAGTCGGTCCGCCTCCAACAACTGGATCACCTGTTTGAAAGCAGTCCTACGACATCTAAGATCGACGTGGGCGGAACCGCTCCACAGCCGAAACGCAGCTAACCTCGATTTTTTCGCGGACGGCCCCGCGGGCGTTTGACGGAGGGGGGCCGTGCACATCGCAGGACCGTTCCTCCTTTGGACGTGTACTTTAGCTCCCCAGACTCGGTGTATCGCAAGTGCTGGTATTCCTCCGATGAATCGACGGCACGGTCGAGCCGGGCATCGGCGTCGAGCAGTGCTTCCAACGGCATCGAGGACATCGTCGTCGCATTGGTCGGTGCCGTGTTCGAGCGCGTCGTGCATCAGTGGGCTGCTCAGGTTCTCCTGGCACTCCCATTCGGTGAGACGCACCTTTTCCGGCGGGTCGTCGACGGGAAACCGTGCCCGCTGCCGATGCGCCCTTAGCAAGCTGCGGTAATTCGCTCTCATTTTGCGGTTGCGATCAACGTGCCCAGTTCAGACCCATCGCTGGAGCACCGGTCCAGTACTGTCCTGTGTCCACAAGTTCAAAACCCTGAAAGTCGTATTCCTTAGAAGATGGCTTGAGAATTTAGGCAATAAAAAAATATATTAATTGACTCTGGCCCGACGCTCCAGTCGCTAGATCCGGCCTGGTCTTTCCTGGGATGGATGCCATTGGTGTCCCTGGGGCGCGAGCTTGAACTGGTGTGTTCAGTCGATGGCGGGATTGCCATGGAAATGCGTGAAGATATCCAAAGGGCAGTAGGTACCTTTCCCAATCGCGCCCAGGCGCTGCAGGCCCTCGAACGGCTGCGGGCGAGCGGATTTGCGATGGAACGGGTCTCGGTGCTTACCCGCCAGCACAGCGAGGGCGAGAAACTGGCCGACGCCGAGGTGAAGGACGCCCTCGGTACGCGGGCGGCGGAGGGAGGAGCCGCCGGGGCGGGGGCCGGCGGGCTGGCCGGCGGGCTGGCCGGTTTGTTGGTCGGTGTGGGAGCGCTCACCATCCCGGGGATCGGTCCGGTGGTGACGGCGGGTACAGTCGGGGCGGCCCTGGCTGCCGCGCTGGGCGGCGGGGCGGTGGGAGCGGCTGCGGGCGGGCTGGTCGGGGCGCTCGCCGGTTGGGGGGTTCCTAAAGATCGCGCCGAGGCATTTTTACCCGTAATCGAGCAGGGGGGCTATCTGGTGATCGTCGATGGGGATCGCGAGCAGATCAAGAGGGCTGACCTGGTGCTCCACAGCGGCGGCATCGAGAATTACGACGTATACGCCGCTCCCGGCGACGCGCAGAGCCGCCCGTGAACTTCTTAGCTCGGCAAGGGGAGTTTGCCCACCTGGAAGCTACGTGGTGTATTGGCCTGTCCTTCTGTGGGTAGAGGCGCCCGCGGCGGTCGGGGTCTATTGTGCGTACAAAGACGAGGAGAGAACCCATGAGTGCCAAACCGCCGGAAAATCCCGAAAAGTACACCCCGGATCTCAACAAGATTGACCTCGACCTCAGCGGCGTCGAAACCGCCCAGCCGAACGTATCCGCTGAGATCATGGCCCGCGAGGAGGCAAAAGAAGAAAAAGTGATTGCCAAGTACGCCGATACCCAGGCTCCGGATCTCGAATTTTTGCCCCTCGATTTTCTAAGCGACCAAGAGGACGAGGACGAGCGCGATTTTCGGGTCAAGTTCCGTCAGGTGGTGATCGCCGGTTACGCCGAAGGTAAAAGCCTCGATGAAATTTACACTGCCGTGGACGCTATCGAGCGCTCAAAGGCGGTAGATACCCAGAACCTGCCTCTGCACGACCTGGCAAAGCGCATCTACCAGAGCGCCGCTGAGCGCAGCAGCGAAGTCACCCGCTGCTATATCTGCGGCAAGTACAATCCCCGCTACGAAGACAGCTGCCCGACTTTCTGCCCCTACAGCGAGAGCATCGGGCAAAGTTAAAGTCAGTACCACCTGTCACATCCGCTCAACCGGCGCCGCACGTAGGATAAAGCGATTGCGGCGCGTGCGGGATGCGGTAGTGCTCAAGATGGGAAAAATTGCCGGTGGGGGTGCGTTGTTGCTCCTGATGTTGAGTGCAACGGCCGGGGCGCAGGATGTGCTCATCACCAACGCCTTCATCTACGACGGCGGCGGTGGGGTGCCCTACGCGGGCAGCGTGCGGGTCAAAGACGGCCGGATCGCGGCGGTGGCAACAACTTTGGCCACCCGGCCGGGGGAGCGGACGCGGGATCTAGGTGGAATGGCCCTTGCCCCCGGATTCATCGATATGCACAGCCATGCCGATGCGGCCATCTTTGCGAACCCGACCGCCGATGTGGCCATCCGTCAGGGGATTGCGACGGTTTTTGTCGGCCAGGACGGCGGGTCGAATTATCCGCTCGCCGATTTTTTTGACCGTCTGGAGAAGCAGCCCGCCGCCTTGAACGTGGCGAGCATGGTCGGCCATGCCACCTTGCGCCGCGAAGCGATGCAGCCCGACGCGCTGCGCGCTTCGACAGCGGCGGAATTGGAGCGCATGCGCGTCCTTTTGGAGCGGGAAATGGCTGCGGGGGCCTTCGGGCTTTCGACCGGCCTGGAGTACCCGGATGGTTTTTCAGCCACCACCGAGGAGGTGGTGGAACTATCCAGGGTGGCGGCACGCTCGGGGGGCTTTTATATCAGTCACATGCGCGACGAGGGCAACGCAGTCTTCGAAGCGTTGGCCGAACTTGTCGAAATCGGCGCGCGCGCAAAGTTGCCGGTGCAGGTCAGCCATATCAAGCTTGCCACCACCCCCGTCTGGCACCAGGCGCCGCTGCGGGTGCCGCCGCTGGTGGCGACGGCCCGCCTGCGGGGCGTCGATCTTAAAGCGGACGTGTACCCTTACACCTTCTGGCAATCGACGCTGCGGGTGATCGTGCCCGATCGCGATTACTTCAACGCCGCCAAAGTCGACAGGGCAATCGCCGACAACGGCGGACCGGCGCGGCTGCGCATCGTCCGCTACGAGCCGGATGCGGGCCTCGCCGGCAAGACCCTCGGCGAGATTGCCCAACTGTGGAAGGTGACACCCACCCAGGCCTTTATGCGCATCGTGCGCGAGACCGAACCGGTGGGTGACCGGCGGCCGGAGGAGGGGGTGATTGGCACCTCGGTGAGCGAGGACGACCTGCGCTGGTTCCTTGCCGCTCCCTGGTCGATGTTCTGCACCGATGGGGAACTTGACGGCGCCCACCCGCGCGGGGCCGGTTCCTTCGCTCGCATTCTAGGCAAATACGTGCGCGAAGAAAAAGTGTTGCCCCTAACAACGGCGATTTACAAGATGACGGGCCTGCCGGCAAGCCAGTTGAAACTTACCGACCGCGGCCGCATCGCCCCGGGCTTTCACGCGGATCTGGTGGTCTTCGACCCGGCGCGCGTCGCCGATCGAGCCACCGTCGAGGCACCGCTCGCTCCGCCGGTGGGAATCGAAGCGGTGATGGTCAACGGCGAATGGGTGGTCGAAGCGGGCAAAGTCACCGGCCGGCGGCCGGGGAGGGTGCTGCGGCGGCCGGGAAGCTAAAGCTCCGCTATGATGCGGGGGTGGCTTTCGGGTGTGGCGCGTGGACTGGTTGAGTGTGGTGATGGTGCTCTTGGCCGCCGGGATCGTGGTGGGCGGCCTGGCGATGGTCTTTTCGGGTGCCCGCGCCATGTCCGGCGAGGACAAGCCCCGCGACCGTTAGCTGCCCTGTTCCTGGCGCCGCTTGAAGACCAGGCAGCCCAGAGGAGGCAGTTGCAGGCCCAGCAAGTGAGGCTGGCCGTGGATGGCCCAGTGCTCGCTCCACAGGCCGCCGAGGTTGCCTTTGTTGCTGCCCCCGTAGAGACCGGAGTCGCTGTTGAATATTTCCTGCCAGAAACCGGCCTCCGGCACGCCCACCCGGTAGTGGGGATGGTAAGTGGGGGTGAAGTTGCAGACGAACAGCAGTTGTTCGGTCGGGTCTTTGCCGCGGCGCACGAAGGTGAAGACGCTGTTGAGCACGTCATGGCAGTCGACCCAGAAAAATCCCGCCGGGTTGCAATCTTCTTCGTACAGTGCGGGTTCACTGCCGTAAAGCTGGTTGAGGTCGCGGAAGAACTGCTGGGTCTGGCGGTGCTGGGGGTGATCGAGCAGGTGCCAATCGAGGGATTGGTGAGCGTTCCACTCGCGGCCGTGGGCAAACTCCATGCCCATAAACAGCGTCTTCTTGCCCGGATGCCCGTACATAAAGGTGAAGAGCGCCCGCAAATTGGCGAATTTTTGCCAGCCGTCCCCGGGCATCTTGCCGATGATCGAGCCTTTCATGTGCACGACTTCGTCGTGGGAAAGGGCCAGCACAAAGTTCTCGTAGAACGTGTAAGTGATCGAGAAGGTGATGTCGTTGTGCCGGTAGCGGCGAAAGAGCGGATCGGTCCGGAAGTAGGCGAGGGTATCGTGCATCCAGCCCATGTGCCACTTGAGGTTGAAGCCCAGGCCCCCAAGATAGGGGGGTCGCGTGACCAGGGGCCAGGCGGTCGACTCCTCGGCGATCGAGAGTGCCCCGGGGTAGTAAAGAAAAATCAGTTCATTGAGCTGGCGCAAAAAGCCGATCGCTTCGAGGTTCTCGCGCCCGCCGTAGCGGTTGGCCACCCACTCGCCGTCGTGGCGCGAGTAATCGAGATAGAGCATCGCCGCCACCGCGTCCACCCGGATGCCGTCGATGTGGTAGCGCTCGAACCAAAATAGGGCGTTGGCAATCAAGAAGTTGCGCACCTCGTTGCGCCCGTAGTTGAACACGAGGGTGCCCCACTCTTTGTGTTCGCCCTGGCGCGAGTCGGCGTGCTCATACAGATGGGTGCCGTCGAAAAGGGCGAGGCCGTGGCCGTCTTTGGGAAAGTGGGCCGGTACCCAGTCGAGGATGACGCCGATCCCTGCCTGGTGACAGCGATCGACAAAGGCCATGAACTCCGTCGGGTTTCCGAAGCGCGAAGTGGGAGCGTAGTAGCCCAGCACCTGATAGCCCCAACTGCCGTCGAAGGGGTGCTCCAGGATCGGCAGCAGTTCGATGTGGGTAAAGCCCAGATCCTTGATGTAAGGAATGAGCTTGTCCGCCAGTTCGGTATAGCTCAAAAAGCGATCGCCTTGCTCGGGCACGCGCATCCAGGAGCCCAGGTGCACCTCGTAGATGGCAAGCGGCTGCTTGAGCGGGTTGGAGAGTGCGCGCCGCTTGAGCCATTCGCCGTCGTTCCATTGGTAAGCGTCGAGATCGGCCACCACCGAACCGCTTTTGGGGCGCAACTCCTGCTGGAAGGCGTAGGGGTCGGATTTTTCGTAGATGTGGCCGAAGCCGTTTTTAATCTCGAATTTGTAGACCGTCCCCACGCCCAGTTCGGGGATAAACAGCTCCCAGATGCCGGTAGAGCGCTCGACTCTGCGCATCTGGTGGAAGCGGCCGTCCCAGCGATTGAAATCGCCCAGTACGCTGACGTTGCGGGCACTGGGCGCCCACACCGCGAAGTAAACACCTGCCACCCCCTCGAAGACGGCCGGATGGGCGCCCAATTTCTCGTAGATGCGGTGGTGGTTGCCCTCGGCAAACAGATGGCTGTCCAGATCCCTCAAGAGCGAGCTGCGAAAGCGGTAGGCGTCCTCGATCACGCGCTCGCCCCAAGCGTCCTCCACCCGCAGCCGGTAGGCCGCTGGAGCTGTGGGCACGGCGCACTCGAACAGATCCGGGTGCCGACGATTCTCCATAGCAAGCTCGCCCGATTCGCCGAGCAGAACCACCCGGGAAGCACCCGGCTGGTAAGTCCGCACCACCCAGCCCCCACCGTCCTCTGCTCGGTGCGGACCGAGAATGGCAAACGGATCGGCGTGCAAATTGGTCACCAGCGCTTCGATATCCCGCAGCTCCATAGTTGGATTCATTAATTATTTCTCAAGTCGACTCCCCCGGTCGACAACGCCGCCAACCGGTTTATTACTTGTACTTAAATTAAATACACCTTTTGAAACGATCCTGTCGAGCGCCTGGGGGCTGGCGGGTTTTCGGTGCGGTAGTTTTGGCAGTTGGTGCAGCACGACGATCTGTGGGGCGAGAGGTGGAACCCCCTTCGGGTTCCCCTCTCGCGCTCTCCTCCTCCCCGCGTCGAGGGGCGTGCCACCCCCCCGACACCCCCCCGGACTTAGCGGCATGGTTAGGAGCGAGGCTTGGTGGGTGGGATCTGTTTATTCTTCCAGGGCCTGCACGATGCGTGTCGACTGCGGCACAGATTCGAGTACGCAAGGCGCCGGGTAGTAAGTCTGAAAACCGAAGCAGGCTCTGGTCTCCCCTTACACCTGCTCTAGAACTGCACAGGTTCCTCGATGATGCAAATGGGGATGAGGCCGTCGGTCGCAGTTCCCGGAGGGCAGGGCTCCTCTTCGTAGTAAATGACCTGGCCGGGGCCGCCCGCTCCACCGCCGCCACCGCCACCCCGGGGGAGATACTCGGCGTAGGGGAACTGGGCGGTCACTTCGGCGCCGCCTGCCAGGGGATCCGAGCCGTTGAAGCTGGCGCCGGGTTCGACCAGGAGGCTGCCCTCGGCGGCAATCAGGGTTAGCGCACCGCTATCCCCTGTTTCCTCCACGCCGGCGCCGCCCACGGTGTTGATGCTGCCGCCCACGGTGAGCAGTCCGGTTTGCGAGCCGAGGACGACTGAACCGCCCCCGCCACCACCGCCAACCATCGAAGGAAGCTCATCGAACGAGAGCACCGCGCGGGCCTGGGCCTTGGCCGCAGGTCTTGGCTGAGGAGCGCCGGGTCCTCCCCGGTCCGCGCCGCCGCCGCCCGCCCCGCCCTGGCCACCGCGGGTAGGGATCGGGATGGGACCGAAGAACGGGAGCCGCACGCACCGGTCGCCGCCACCGCCGCCAAAGTTACCGATAATGCGGCCCCGGCCGTTGCGGACCACATTGCCGGCCCCGCCGGCCCCGCCGTTGCCGCCCGCGAAGGCATAGCTGCCCTTGCCGCCCCGGCTGCCGCCGCCTCGGGCGAGGCCGCCGCCGCCGCCGAAAGGAATTCCTGCCACCTGGGCTCCGGCTCCGCCGTCGCCGCCGCCCACATCGATGCTGCCGACAAACTGCAGATCGCCAGTGGCGAAGACGTGGAAGCCGCCACCACCGCCGCCGCCGCCGCCTGCATCGACAGCCCCCGCCTCGCCGGTGCCTCCTTTGAGATCGACGGTGGCCCCAAGATAGGCCGAGGCGCCCGAGGTGAGAATCAGTACCCCATCGCCCTCGACACTCATCACGACACCGGGCGCAAGGTGAATGTTCAAAAAGTCGAACACCATCACCCCGGGAACTTCCCCGTCCTCAAGACCCTCCACCGGCACACCGAGGGACACCCCGCGGGCGACGCCGGGTTGGACGCTGCCGTTGATTAACGTCAGTTCGGGTTAAGCGCTGAGCCGCTCCACATCCGAGGCCACCGACGGCTTGTTCGGCTTGTGGCAATAGGCAATCAATCCACACACCAGGTTCACCAGAAAGTTCACTTCGCTGCGATG